>NZ_CALGWU010000042.1 GCF_937936315.1 uncultured Capnocytophaga sp.
TGTAAGCCCTATCCTAGTACCTATTTGGTCATTATCCAATACACTTGGAGTCAGGTTTCTAATACTATATTAGGTGTACCCATATTGATATTAATAGCCCTTGCGTTATTGGCACTGGCAAATAGGTTGTCTTTATCGGCACCCCAATAGGCTATGTATTTTATTTGTCGGTTAGGGTCGCATTTAGCTACGGTGTAATTTTCGGAAATGGTAATAGTACCATTCTTAGGCAGACCAGCAGGTATGGTAGCTTTGTAGAGAGGTTTGCCTGCATTAGGCAAACCTGCAGGGACTGTACCTACCTGCGTGAGGGTAACCCCATTGTAGACAACTCTATTACCTGTAACATTAGCGGGGTACTCAATAGAAAAATAAATTTCTTTTACCTTTCCTTCTCCCCCATTGAGGATAGTAAAGGTTTGAGTACTGGTACCCAAAGCATTATTGTGGCTTGAGGGTACTTGTACAGTAAATACAGGTATAGGCAACTTATAGGGGTTGTTATTATCAGTAGCGGTACTACCATCTATAGTAAGTTTCACCACATCGGAGAAGTTATCACCAGCACTCAATTTAACCATTGCAGCTTTGGTAACCTTTCGTTTGATTTTCAAGGTTACAAGCCACCCCCTGTAGAGGAAGAGGAGATTGTAAACACGGTTTTTGTGTTAGTTGAGCTAGCCTTGAGAGTAACAGAACCACCAGTAATAGTTTCAGAAGCTGCTACATACTGAATTCCGTCAGCGAGCGTAACCTCTACTTCGGCAGAAGTTTTTCCAGCAGGCATATTAAAGGTAATAGTTAGCATACCTGCCGAAAAGTCGTCAGTATTAGCGAAGTGCACAGGGTTTTCGGCCGTGGCACTCACTGCCACTTGTGCGATCACACTACCCGAAAATAAGAGCAAAAAAATGCTTACCCATTTGAAAAAACATTGATCAATTCTTACCATTTTTACTTTTATACTGAATTTTGACAAATTTGAAAAGGTAAAAATACGAATAAATTATCAATACACAAGTAACGGGTATTTTTTTCTACGTTTTGTAAAAAGAAAAAACACCTACTAACCTTCTTCTCTATAAACGCCCCTAAATTTTGCTATTTCGAAAAAATGTTGTACTTTGCGCCCAATAAACTGCTATCACCTATGCAAACAAAAGAAAAATATCAATTGGAAGTTACTGTAAATGCCTCACCTCAACTGATTTACCAGTATATTTCTACCCCAGCAGGACTTGCTTCGTGGTACGCCGATGATGTACGTGCAGATGAGGATACCTATACTTTTGTGTGGAATGGCATTGAAGAAACTGCCCAACTACTACGACAAAAATTAGACGAACACATTCGTTTTCATTGGAAAGAAGATGAAGAGGCTACAACTTATTTTGAAATTAGAATTAGAGTGAATGACCTCACTCAAGAGGTTTCTCTTGCTATCACCGATTTTGCCCCCTCCGATGAAATTGAAGAAGCTAAGCAATTATGGATACTGCAAATAGCTGACCTCAAAGCTAAAATAGGTGCAAATTAGGTGTTAGGTTTCAGGTGTTAGACTTTAAAAAGTAATAATGAAGATTAATTATAATGGCAATATTATCAGTGAGAATGACTCTTTTCTCACCATCCACAACCGCGCCTTCCGCTATGGTGATGGCGTGTTCGACCTTTGCAAATACAGCTACCAAAAACTCATCTTTTGGGAAGAACACTACCTCCGCCTAATGGCTGGTATGCGCATCTTGCGTATGAATATCCCGATGAGCTTCTCTATGGAATACCTTGAAGAAGAAATTCTCAACCTCATCAAAGCTAATGGTATAGAAGCCAAACCTGCCAAAGTGCGATTGAGTATCTTCCGCAAAGAGGGGACTTCTAATGAAATTGACTATCTCATCGAAACCAAAGTTATTGAAAACCCTTTCTACACACTCAATGAAGAACCCTACGAGGTAGAACTCTTCAAAGATTTCTTTGTACAACCCGACCTACTTGCTAATGTAAATCACCTCAACCGCAACGCAAATGTATTAGGGCGCATTTTTGCTGATGAAAACGACTATCAGAATTGTATTATGCTCAACAGCAACAAGAGTATTGCAGGAATGCTCGACGGCAATTTGTTTGTAGTAAATGGCAATACCCTCAAAACTCCTTCTCTCACCGATGGGGCTCTGAATGGTATCACCCGAAAGATGCTTATCAAAACCCTTGGTAAAACCAAAGATTACGAGGTAGTAGAGACTTCTATTTCGCCTTTTGAACTCCAAAAAGCCGATGAACTTTTCTTTACGAATAGCATAGTGGGGATACAGCCTATTCGCCAATATAGAAAAAAAGCATACCCTTGTGAGGTAGCAAAAAGTTTGATAGGAAAACTCAATACTAGTGCGAGGTTTGGGATTAGTTAAGAGGTAAGAAAGATACTAATGTTGATAAAACTGCCCTATGAACACCCTAAATCAACTAAAAAATAAAAAAATACTCCTTGCCATTAGTGGCGGTATTGATAGCGTAGTACTCACGCATTTATTACATTCTCACGGTACTAAAATATTGTTAGCCCACTGCAATTTCCAACTGCGTGGAGAGGAAAGCGATGGTGATGAGGCTTTTGTGCGCGACTTTGCTAAAACGCTCGGCATCCCGCTGGAAGTAAAGTGTTTTGATACTAAAGAGTATGCAAAAGCACACCAACTCAACACTCAACTGGCTGCCCGTGAGTTGCGCTATGAGTGGTTTTATGAACTTTTGGAAACACATCACTACGATGTCCTTGCTACGGCACATCACGCCAACGATAACCTCGAAACTTTTTTGATAAACCTTTCGCGAGGCAGTGGCTTAGACGGGTTGTTAGGTATCCCACAGCAAACCGATAAAATTGTGCGTCCGCTACTGCAATGGTCACGCCAACAGATATACGATTATGCTAAGGCTCACCAACTACAATGGCGTGAGGACAGCAGTAATGCAAGCAATAAATATGTGCGGAATGTCATTCGGCACGAGATAATCCCTCAGATGGCAGTTTTACACCCTAATTATTTAGAAAATTTCAACCAAACGCAGGAATATTTGCATCAATCAGCACGATTTATTGATTTTCACATAGAAGAATGGAGAAAATCTTGTTTTGAAGGTACTCAACCCATATTTGTAAATACCGAAAAACTACAATCTGCCCCCGAAATAGATTTGGTGCTTCACAAACTCTTCTATCCTTATGGTTTTGGCAATGTAAAAGACCTAAAAAATCTCCTCTTCAATGCCGAAGCGGGCAAACAACTCCTTTCGGCTACTCACTCTCTTGTGAAAGATAGTAAAGGTGCTTGGCTAAAAGAACTCACTGCTGAAAGTCTTCCCCCTATACTTACTTATGAGGAACTCACTCCCCCATTCAACCTCACTAAAGGTGACCCAAATATTGCTTTTATCGATGCCGATAAACTCACCGCACCTCTCACCCTACGACAAAAACAAACAGGTGACTTTTTCTATCCCATAGGTTTAGGAACAAAGAAGAAACTCAGCAAGTTTTTTATTGATGAAAAATACAGCCAAGTAGCACGTGAAAACCAATGGTTATTGTGCAGTGAGGAAGACATTGTATGGGTTGTAGGCAAGCGTTTGGACGATCGCTTTAAAATTACTGAAGCTACTAAAAAGGCTTTGAAGTTAGTTGTTAGCCCCTGCCCTAACACCTTTTTTAATCTATCTTAAAAACATTCTACTTTATTTATTCTTCTACCTCAGAAAAACGCTGTAATTTTGCCCCATCAAAATAAAATATTTTCTTTTATGAAAAAATACACTTTATTATGTCTCTTCGTTATAGGGCTAACAGCTTCATTACAAGCACAATCGCTCTCATTTGATGAAGCCCTTAGCCAGATGCGTTCAGGTAACCAAAAACTCAAAGGCATCGAAAAACAAACTGAAGCTGCCGATTATAACCGCAAGTCGTTCCGCGGGCTATACTTGCCCCAATTGAGTGTCAATGCGAGCTATATGCACCTCGCCGACCCTCTCTACCTCAACTTCAACGACTATAAAACACCCATACAAAACGGTTTGCAAGGCTTTGCTACCCAAGTACCCGCGCCTATGCGTCCGCTATTTGCCCCGCTACTCGGCAGGGTGCAACCTCTCTTTGCCCAAGATTGGCGTTATAAGTTCCAAGAGCAGGACATCTGGAAAGTGAGTGCCGATGCTAAATGGGTGTTATTTGCTGGCGGAAAGGTGCGCGTAGGAAATCGTGTGAGTGCACTCAACACCGAAATAGCTACTGTAGAAACCAAAAAAACCGAAAATGCGCTCATCAGTGAGTTGGCGGAACGTTATTTTCAAGTACAGTTAGCCCAAAAAGCGTTGGAAGTAAGAAAACAATCGTTTGAAACATCACAACATCACTACGAGAACGCTCAAAAGCTCGAAAAGAACGGGATGATTGCTTCAGTAGAGGTGTTGCAAGCTAAAAAAGCCGTTACCGATGCCCAGCGTGAAGTAATGGCGGCTGAAAAGGATATACAATTAGCGCAAACAGCGCTCTATGGTGTAATGGGTACTACCGAGCAACCGCTCTCTACCCTCTCCACCGAACTCTTTGAGGTAGCCCCTCTCCAATCGCTTGAATACTACCAACAGCAAGCCAAAGAGCACTACCCTATGATTGTGCAAGCCAAGCTGAAAGCCCAAATGGCTACCCAAAGCGTAAAAGCGCAACAAGCCGCTTATCTACCCGATGTAGCCGTAGTTGGCAAAAAGTACTTGTGGAGTGAAAATCTACCTTTAACCGAACCCGATAACTGGGTAGTGGGTGTAGGGTTACAGTGGAATCTCTTCAACGGTTTGCAGGACAAAAACAAGATAGCCCAAGCCAAAGCAATGCGTGAGAGTGTGGAACTCATCACTGCACAAGCCGAAAAAGATGTACAAACCTTAGTGAAAAAACAGTACACCGAGATTGAAAAGCAACGCGAACAATACCTCAGCTTAGAAGAAAGTTTGCGTTTTGCAGAAGAACTCGTACGTGCCCGTGACAAAGCTTTTGCCGAAGGTCTCTCCACCTCCACCGATGTAGCCGATGCCAACCTTTATTTGGCGTCTATCAAAATCAAACGCTATCAAGCCCTTTTTGAAATGGACAAAACCCTCGCCCAGCTCCTCGAAACCTGCGGAATGAGTGATAAATTCAGCGAACAAGTAAGGTAGCGCGACACAAATACTCTTATCTCTTAACTCTTATCTCTTAACTAAATAAACAATGAAAAAGAAAAACATCACCGGACTTATTATCACTATCGCTGTATTTGCGGTAGTACTCATTCTTTCTATTTACTTTTTTAGCAACCGCGAACCTGTATATTTGCAAGGTCAGGTAGAAGCTAAACAAATCAATGTTGCACCCAAAGTACCTGGTAGGGTGAAAGCTATCTACAAGCAGGAAGGCGACCAAGTGCACAAAGGCGACCTCCTTTTGGAACTTGAAAGCACCGAACTCGATGCCAAACTCTCTCAAGCCGAAGCAGCTCGTTTGGCTGCACAAGCGCAGTCTGACAAAGCACAACGCGGTGCTCGTAGCGAACAAATTCAAGGAGCTTATAACGTATGGCAACAAGCACAAGCTGCCGCTGAACTCGCTGAAAAAACCTATCAGCGTGTGAGCAACCTCTATAACGAAAAGGTATTGCCTGCCCAAAAGAAAGATGAGGCTTATACCCAAATGGTTGCCCTACAAAAACAAGCCGAAGCTGCCAAATCACAATACGAAATGGCAAAAAACGGCGCTCGTGTAGAAGATAAAACCGCTGCCCAAGCGCTTGTAGCTCAGGCACAAGGCGTGATTACTGAGGTAAATGCTTATAAAGATGGAGCTAAAGTGTTCGCTCCTGCCGATGCCGAGATACAAACCATTATCCCCAACGAAGGCGAAATCGTAAATGCGGGTTACCCTGTGATGAACCTCATCGATACTCAGGACGAGTGGGTAGTGTTCAACATACGCGAAGATAAAATGGCAGACTTCAAAATAGGTACTAAATTCAAAGGTATTGTGCCCGCCCTTGGCAATCAGGAGATAGAAATGGAAGTAAAACACATAGCCGTACAAGCTGATTTCGCCACTTGGACAGCTACCAAAAGCAAAGGTGATTTCGACAAGAAAACTTTCGCTATCAAAGCCTATCCTACCCAAAAAGTAAAGGATTTAAGACCAGGTATGTCGGTATTAGTTGAAGATAACAGGTAACAAGTAATAGATAATTAGCAGATTATCACTATGAAAATAGACCACATCGCTTTATATGTAAAAAATTTGGAAGTATCTAAAGCCTTTTATGAGACTTTCTTCGGCGCAAAATCAAACGAGTTGTACCATAATCCTAAAACAGGATTACGCACCTACTTTCTAAGTTTTGATAGTGGCGCTCGTTTGGAAATAATGTGGAGACCCAACCTCGGTGAACCTTTGGACAAGGTGACGAGTGAAGGACTTATACACTTTGCTTTTAGTGTAGGGAGTAAAGAAGCGGTTGACGTGCTTACTCAGAAAATCGTAAATGAAGGTTACGAGTGTTTTAGTGCTCCTCGTACCACAGGTGATGGGTATTACGAAAGCGTGATACTCGACCCCGATGACAATATGGTAGAGATAACCATCTGATTAGATAATATTAAAAAGCAAGTAAGTTTGTTTGATAAAATGAGAATAACTGAAGGATTATCAACTAAAGATAAGCAAGCTATTATACATTGGACAAATAGCAAAGGCGCTGATTTCTTGCAACAATGGGCAGGAGATGCTTTGCCCTATCCTCTTACAATGGAAGCGCTCAATGCTTTGTCTCATTGTTTTCGTATTGAGGTAGAGGGTAGTTTTATAGGGATGATTCAGCAAATAAGAGTAGAAGGGAGCAACGTACATATTGGTAGATTTCTTATCAATCCTTCGCTTACAGGAAAAGGATTAGGCACCTCAGCAATGCAGTTATTTATCACAATGCTTTTTGAGAATAAAAGAGTTCATTCTATTAGCTTAAATGTATTTGATGACAACCTCATAGCTAAAGGTCTTTATACAAAACTTGGTTTTAAAGTAGTAGCCACTGTAAAGGGAGATAGAAAAAAATACAAGATGATGAAAAGTAATTCGGCAATTAACTAATTAGCTTATTGCTAAATTAGCTAATTATCACTATCTTTGCCCTATAAAAACCTCATTTTACAATGATTGAATCCAAAAACATAGAATACAAGCGACAAGTTACCCCTGAATTGGAAAAGGAAGTCGTTGCTTTTCTCAATACAAATGAAGGTGGTTTTATCTATATCGGCATTGATAAAACAGGGAAAACCATTGGTGTTCCTAACCCCGATGCTGTACAATTAGAACTCAAAGACCGCTTTAAAAATAATATTCTCCCCTCGTGTATGGGGTTATTTGATATTCTTTTGGAAAAACGCGACGATAAGAATATTGTTAAAATCATTGTAGCAGGAGGATATGAAAAGCCTTATTACATCAAGAAATATGGGCTTTCAGAAAAAGGAGCTTTCATCCGTATAGGCAGTGCTTCAGAACCTATGCCTTCCCGACAAATAGAAGAGTTGTTTACCAAGCGTACGCGTTATTCAATAGGTAAGATAAAGTCTCCAAAGAAAGATTTACGCTTCCAGCAGTTGCAAATCTATTACCAATCGATGGGTAAAACCCTCAACGAGCAATTTGCAAGAAATTTAGAACTTTTGAATGAAGATGGCGATTACAACTATGTAGCTTACTTAATGAACGATATCAATAATATATCGGTAAGAGTGGCACGCTATGCAGGTACTAACCAAGTTGATTTGGTACAGAATGAAGAGTACGGACACGAATCTCTTATCAAAGCAACTCAGCAGGTATTAGACAAACTCAATCTTGAGAACCGCACTTTCACCAAGATAACCTACAAACAGCGTATAGAACGTCGCCTTTGGAATCCTGTTGCCCTTCGTGAGGCTGTGATTAATGCCTTTGTACACAACGATTATACCTATGAAGTAGCCCCTAAGTTCGAGATTTTTAAAGACCGATTGGTCATTACCTCTTGTGGCGGACTTCCCTATGGTATTTCACAAGAAGAATTCTTCTCAGGCACTTCTATACCTCGCAACAAAGAGTTGATGCGCATCTTCCGCGATGTAGAGTTAGTAGAACATTTAGGTTCTGGTATTCCTCGTATTTTGCAGAGTTATCCTAAAGAATCTTTTAAGTTTATGGAAAACACCTTGCGAGTAATCTTTCCTATAGATGAAGATTTACAAGCACTTATGAAAGAAGAAGCGCAAGATACCATGCAAGTTACCCCCAAGTACCCCCCAAGTACCATGCAAGTACCATGCAAGTACCATGCAAGTACCATGCAAGTTACCATGCAAGTCAAAGATTTATTAAATATATTGGAAGAAGTATCTTATAGAGAAGAAATTCAAGAAAAATTAGGCTTGAAAAATAGAGATTATTTCAGAAAAAACTATCTCAATCCTGCCATAGAACAAGGTTTTGTAGCGCTTACCATTCCTGATAAACCCACAAGTAGCAAGCAACAATACTACCTTACTGATAAAGGCAAAGAATTTTTAAAAACATTAAAATAACCCTTAAAAAATGAAGATAAAACGAGATGAATCGCATTGTTATGCTGCTGTCATCACCGAAGATGGTCAGTGGCAAAAAGGTGAAGAATACTTCTTAGAAGACTATACTGAAACCCTCATTTACAATGAGCAAGGTAAACTTGTAGATGCTTGTTATGGCGAGGAATACCACTTTCTCTTTACCTATGATGCTTATGGTAACTGTGTGAACTCTCGACTCTATGACCCAGAAGATGAAGAACTAACTGACTGTTGGGAGGAAAAACAATACCGCTATAACGACCTACAACAAAAGGTAGAATGTATTACTTATGAAAATGGCAAATGGAAAGAAACTGTTACTTTCGAATACGATGCACACGGTAATAACATAAGTCAGCTCACTCGCACTGCTGACTACCAATACTTGTTCCAACTCGAATATGATGCCAAAGGCAGATGTATAGATAATCATTATACAAATATAACTACGGGAGAAAAGATTTTTCATCACTCTACTGAATTTCATAGTGATACCGAAAAAGTCAATACCAGTTTTTCAGAAAGCGGAAAGCCTTTTATGTTTACCATAACTCGTTTTGATGAAAAAGGCAATGTAATTTATGTTGCCCATCAGGATATAGGCGACCCCAAACCTTATTCAATAACTGAAACCACTTTTGATGAGCATAACAACGAAATTTTCGAGCGAATTAGCAACAAAGAAGGCGAAGTCTATACTCGCAAATACACCTATCGCTATGATAATCACGGCAATTGGATAGAGAAACGCATCGAATACTCTAAACGTTATACCAACCTGATTGTAGAACGAACCATTGAATACGCTAATGAATAAGAAACACCCTTTTGCTAATTATCTCTATGACCTACGACGAATTTTACAATTGTATAGAACAGCTTCCTAAAAAATTAACCAACAGAGATTTAGAAGCCTATCTCTTGGCTTTATATAGGATTGTAACTCCACACGAAAACACCCCCTTCTCCCCTACTCTTTGCCTTGAACTGCTTAAGGAGGCATTCAGTGCAAAGACTGCTACTTATGAGGAACAGTGGACAAGCATTCGCTCAATGCCCGAAGAGACTGAACATCTTTCCGCCTTTGCTTATACCCAAGCAGTTATTCTCTTTCAGATAGCTGAACTCCACCGTATGAAAGACAAAGAACTTCATAACGAAATGCGTTCCTTTGGCATCACCTCCGAAACGGGCTATGATTGGTACAATTTCAATCCTTTAGACCTCTTGGAGTGTGGCGCACGAGGCTTATGTGATTATATAGGGGAAGATGAAATCATCCCTAACGACTGGTATTTCTTAGGACATCTGTTAGACTTGGGAAGGTATTATGAATAAAAAAAACATCCAATATGAACCTATTACAACAAATAGAACAAACCTATAACTTTCAGTACCCCAAGCTATATCACCAGCTTTATGAGGATGGTATGCTCAATTGGGGAGAATTTGGTCCTCGTTGGCGTGAACTTGAGTACCCTAAAATCAAAGATAATCCACCATTACTTTTAGAAGGGCGTATGGATTTTGAAATTTTAGAACTCTCTGAAATATCAGAAGAAATAGAATTCTTACACGGTACTGAAAGTTTTTATAAAATTAAACCTGAGTACCTCTTCATTCCTTTTGGAAAGAATGGAGCAGGCGACTATTATTGTTTATTTTACAATAAAGAAAACCCTCTCCCTGAACCTTGGGTGGTACTATTTGCTCACGATTGGATTAATGTAGATGTCTTAGCTGATAACTTTCAAAACTTTATCTTCTATGGATTGTTAGAATGCGTATTATGTATAGATGAACTACTTGCTGATGACGATTCTTTTTATACCGAAATAGCCAATATGTTCCGTACGCACCGTCCTTATTTAAGTGAGGAGCAAGCAAAAATAGTAGAAGATATTTATAAAAGAAAAACTTTTGCTTCTACCTACGTCTATACATTTAATGATAGGGAATACACCGAAAAATATATAGGATTACTTTCGCGAGAAGAGTTTGATACTTTGTGTAACAAGTTTATTCCCATTCCGAAAGAAGAAAAACAATTTGAATATAGCGATGTCTAAAAACAAACATCTTTAACAAAAATAGTATGGAAACACTACAAAAATGTATTATTGACATCAAACAAATACTACTTGAAGCACGACAAAAGGCTTATCAAGCAACAGCCTTTGCTATGATTGAAGGTTTTTGGCTTATTGGTGAACGTATTGTAAAAGAAGAGCAACAAGGCAATGTGCGTGCTAACTATGGAGAGCAGATTATAGCTCAACTCTCAAAAGAATTAGGCAAAGGATTTAGCAAGCGAACTCTTTGGGATTATAAAAAGTTTTATCTTACCTTTCCTAACATCAAAGATTCTGCACACACGTGTGCACAATTAACGTGGTCTCATATCCGACTGATAATGAGAGTTGAAAATACTCAAGCAAGAAATTATTATTTACAGGAAACTGCCGAGCAACATTGGTCAGTTCGCACCTTAGAGCGCAATATCAACACACTTTATTATCAGCGCTTGTTAGCTTCACAAAGAAAAGACATTGTTGTAGAAGAAATGCAACAAAAAACAGCAGAATTTCAGCAAGACCCTTATGAGTTTATTAAAAACCCTACTGTATTAGAGTTCCTAAATATCCCTACCCACTATGCTTATAATGAAAATGATTTGGAAAAAAATCTAATCAACAACCTACAGCAATTCTTATTAGAATTAGGCAAAGGATTCGCTTTTGTAGCAAGGCAAAAACACATTCGTACTGAAACACAAGATTTTTTCATAGATCTTGTTTTTTACAATTATATATTGAAATGTTTTGTAATCATTGAACTCAAAACAGACAAAATTACCCACCAAGATATAGGACAATTGGATATGTATGTCAGAATGTTTGATGATTTAGAAAAATCAGAAATGGATAACCCTACTATTGGCATTCTACTTTGTACTCAAACAGACCAAACGATTGCAAAGTATTCTGTTTTAGCTGAAAACAAACATCTTTTTGCCACCAAATATATGTCATATTTGCCCACAGAGGAAGAACTCGCTAAAGAAATAGAACGGCAAAAACAGATTTTAAAATCACTGGAATAATATGAACTTAGAAGAACTTAGAGATTATTGCCTTTCCTTGCCCCACGTTACTGAGGATATGCCTTTTGGCGAGGATATTTTAGTATTTCGGATTTGTAATCGTATTTTTGTGCTTACAAGTTTAGAATCAGTACCTTTGCGGGTGAGTCTCAAATGCGACCCCGAGCGTGCGATAGAACTCCGCGAGGAGTTTCCTAACAAGATTGTGGCAGGCTACCACCTCAACAAAAAACATTGGAATACTGTACTTTTAGAAGGCTTACCCCCTACCCTTATCAAGGAGATGATACAGCACTCTTACGACCAAGTACTTGCCAAAGTCCCCAAGAAAGAGAGAGAAATTTTAAACCATAAATAAAATGAGGCAGAAATTTACACTTATCACTTTAGGTGTCCGCGACTTTAAGAAAGCTCTTGCCTTTTATGAGAACTTAGGCTGGCAGAAGTCGGACAAAAGTATGGAGGAGTATGCTCTTTTCCCTTTGGGAGGAATTGTATTAGGATTATATCCTTTACAAGAACTCTCCGAAGATACTACGCTACCTTATCAGTCAAGTACATTTGCAGGAATAACAATTAGTTATAATGCCAAATCGGAAGCAGAAGTAGATGCTGTTTTATCTAAGGTCAGTGAATTAGGAGCTACTATTGTCAAGCCAGCTCAAAAAGTATTTTGGGGTGGATATAGCGGCTATTTCAAGGACTTGGACGGCTACCTCTTTGAAGTTGCTTATAATCCTTTTTGGGAGTTTGACGAAAATGACAATTTAAAATTATAATCCAAAATGACAGAAACAGAACAAACTCTACGCCAGCGCTTCACTGCTTTCTTGCAAGCGATGTACGACTGGGAAACAGAAGCCAACAGAGTGGATGAAGAAGAAGTGGAGAAAAAGAAAACCCTCTCTTGGGAAGATTTTTGCAAAAAACAAACCGAGCTTCGTATCCCTATTTATAAGGAATACATCACCGAACGCGAACGCAAATATG
>NZ_CALGWU010000043.1 GCF_937936315.1 uncultured Capnocytophaga sp.
ACTATCCCTTTTTTGCAAATAAAAAATAACTTTTCTTACGTCGAACTCACGTTATTATACCAATTTTTTCCGTACTTTTGCCCCTCGATAATATCATCATTTCAAAATGAAGAAGAAAACTACAAATATCACCCCTGTAGAAAACCTTGATGTTCAAGGCGCAAGGGTGCATAACCTCAAAAATATAGACCTTTCCATTCCCCGCGAAAAACTTGTTGTCTTCACTGGGCTTTCTGGTAGTGGCAAGTCCTCATTGGCTTTTGATACTATTTATGCCGAAGGACAACGCCGTTATATCGAGACTTTCTCGGCTTATGCTCGCCAGTTTCTCGGGGGATTAGAGCGCCCCGATGTAGATAAAATCGACGGACTATCGCCTGTGATTGCTATAGAACAGAAAACTACCTCCAAATCACCGCGCTCTACAGTGGGTACTATCACCGAAATCTACGACTTCTTGCGCCTGCTTTTTGCCCGTGCTTCCGATGCTTATAGCTATGCTACAGGCGAAAAAATGGTAAGTTATACCGATAGCCAAATTCAGGAACTCATTACCAAAGAATACAAAGGCAAACGCATTAACCTATTAGCGCCCGTGGTTCAATCGAGAAAAGGACATTACCGCGAGCTCTTTGAACAGATTGCCAAACAAGGCTTTGTAAAGGTGCGTACCGATGGCGAAATCCGTGATATCGAAAAGGGTATGAAACTCGACCGTTACAAAACACACGATATTGAAATTGTGATCGACCGTATGCTAATTGATGATACTGACGACACCCAAAAACGCCTACAAGAAAGTATCAAAATTGCAATGAACTACGGCGACGATGTGCTAATGGTTTTAGAACACGACCAAAAAAAAGCTCACTATTTCAGCCGACATTTGATGTGTCCTTCTTCGGGCATCTCATATCCTCTTCCTGAACCTAATACCTTCTCTTTCAATTCTCCTAAAGGAATGTGTCCGCACTGCAATGGGTTGGGTGAAGTGCAAGAAATCAACCTCTCCAAAATTATCCCCGACTCTTCTATCTCTATCAAGAACGGCGGGATTACAGCGGTAGGAGAGCAAAAGAACACTTGGATATTCAAACAATTAGAGCTCATTGTACAAAAGTTCGGTCATAAACTCTCCGACCCTATTGAAACACTTCCTAAAGAAGCGATGGATATTATTCTCTATGGTGGTAAAGATAAATACGCTATCAAATCGGATGTATTAGGCATTACGCGCAATTTTGAAATTGATTTCGAAGGTATCATCAACTTCATCAAAAGCCAGCACGAAAATGCCGATATGGCAGCTATCAAGCGCTGGGCTGAAGAGTTTATGGATACTATTCCTTGCGAGGAATGTCACGGCACTCGCTTGCGTAAAGAGGCACTTTACTTTAAAATAGCTGATAAAAATATAGCTGAACTATCTGCCTTAGATATTACAGATTTATTGGCGTGGTTCAAATCTCTACCTGAGCATCTCTCTACCAAACAGCGCAAAATTGCAGAAGAAATTATCAAAGAGATCACCACCCGACTCCAATTCCTCATAGATGTAGGGCTTACTTATTTAGCTCTTAACAGAAGTTCTAAATCGTTGTCTGGAGGAGAAGCTCAACGTATCAGACTGGCAACGCAGATAGGCTCTCAACTCACAGGGGTACTCTATATACTCGATGAACCTAGCATTGGTTTGCATCAGCGAGATAACAAAAGGCTTATCAACTCGCTGAAATCGCTCAGAGATATTGGCAACTCAGTAATTGTGGTAGAACACGATGAAGAAATGATACAAGAAGCCGATTATGTAGTGGATATAGGACCTAAAGCAGGCGTAAATGGAGGGGATATTATCTTTCAAGGAACGCCTAAAGAGTTGCTAAAAGCAAATACCATCACCGCCGACTATATGAGTGGGAGAAAACGAATTGAAATACCTACCCAAAGACGCAAAGGCAATGGCAAGGAAATTATCCTAAAAGGCTGTACAGGTAACAATCTAAAGAACGTAACCGTAAAATTCCCATTAGGAGTAATGATAGGGGTAACAGGTGTATCAGGAAGTGGCAAATCAACGCTTATTAACGAGACTCTGTATCCTATCTTAAACGCTCACTTCTTTAATGGCGTAAAAAAACCGATGCCTTACAAAAGTATTGAAGGCTTAGAACATATTGATAAGGTAATCGATATTGACCAATCACCTATTGGGCGCACACCACGTTCAAATCCTGCTACCTATACAGGTGTTTTCAGTGAGATACGTAACCTTTTCACCCAAGTACCCGAAGCGCAAATACGTGGCTACAAACCAGGTAGATTTAGTTTCAACGTGAAAGGCGGTAGATGTGAAACCTGCGAAGGCTCAGGCTTAAAGGTGATTGAAATGAACTTCCTCCCTGATGTCTATGTGCCTTGCGAAACTTGTAAAGGCAAACGCTTCAACCGCGAGACCCTTGAAGTGCGATACAAAGGGAAATCTATTGCCGATGTGCTGGATATGACCATAAGTGAGGCAGTAAAATTCTTTGAACCTATCCCTAAAATATACCGCAAACTAAAAACTATTGAAGAGGTAGGTTTAGGCTACATCACTTTAGGGCAACAATCTACTACCCTTTCAGGAGGAGAAGCCCAACGGGTGAAGTTAGCCACAGAGCTTTCTAAAATAGACACGGGCAATACTTTTTATATATTAGATGAACCCACCACAGGACTCCATTTCGAAGATGTGAAAGTACTCCTCGAAGTACTCGACCGTTTAGTAGATAAGGGCAATACTGTTCTGGTGATAGAGCACAACCTCGATGTTATCAGAAAAGTAGATTATATCATAGATATAGGGCACGATGGGGGTAAAGCAGGTGGCGAAGTAATAGCTTTTGGTACTCCTGAAGAAGTGGCTAAAAACAAGAATAGTTTCACTGCCGAGTACCTAAAATAAAAAGGGCGTGCTTTAACAGCACGCCTCTTCTTTATAAAGATTTTTCTATTTGATCCGCTATATTTTCAAACAAATTGTTCTTTGTTTTTTCGTATAATTCGCGGAACTTCTTAGCGTATTCTTTAGGAAAAGACTTCCAAAAGTTTTCATCTTCTATTATGTTATTATAATAATAGTGGTATCCTTTAGGTATCTTTGCTATCGACTCATATAGCACTTCAAACTTGTTAGGTATATTGCTTTTCGCAATAAGGTAGTAAAGAATTTCTTTCTTATAAATAGATGCTTTAGGAAGTATTTCCAAAATAAGTTTGTTAAGACGAGAACTATTTTCTTCTAAATTAGAAAGAACTTTAAGAGCTTCTAAACTGTAATTATCATCGCATTTCTTAAGGCTTAACAGATAATTATAGAATAAATCAGCCCAACGTGAGTCTATTTTATCAGGTGTAATAGGACGTAATTTTTTATAGAAAAAACCTACGGCATATCCCCCTTTAGTCCCTGCTAATCCTTCTATAGCATCATAATGAGCAAGTACCTTTCCAAATTGAGGAGCAAAAATCTCATAGATTTTCTCTTTGCTATATTCGGCTTCTCCGTTAAGAATACGATAAAAATAATCAGTAAAAAGAGGATATGCCCAATCACTATGTACTAATGTATCAGTGTATTGTTCATAAAAAGATATGATTTTCTCTTGTTTAAATGTATCTAATACATCTACAAGGCGTGGTATAATATGATAATTAGTAAGTGAACGCTTCTTAGCCATCACATTGAAGAGTTTATTACCAAACATTTCTCCCAAAAGTGCATAAGTCTCAGGGTAATCTTTGTATTTCAACACTTCCAACTCTATAGGCAAACGTTCAAAAGCTGCTACTACTGCTTTCTCGTCAGAGTCATCCATTGCAAGTAACGCTTCAAAGTATTCACGCACTTTTTGAACAAACGACTGATAGTGCGAGGGTAGCGGAACTGTAGCAATAGCATTTGCTAAGAGTTCCGCATTTCCTTTCTGTTTGTTATTGCTGTACAATTCGTAAAGTTTGTCAATACTGCGTTGCGTACCGAGTTTGGCTAACGCTTTATAAGCTGCTCCTCGTACCACTTTATTCTTATCACTTGTCAAACTGATGATAAAGTCTTCTGTCTTTTCATCTTTCTTGTCTGAAAGTATAATGACTGCTTCAGCTTGTAAATTAGGCAAGTTTTCGGCAAATATTTTATCTACCAAAGCATCTATTCCTTCATAACCTAATTGGTGTAGCAAACGCAATCGGCGTACGTGTTCTGTTTTGTCCTCCAAACTAAAGTCTGATAAAAGAAAGGGGAGCATTGCTTTCCCACAAGTAGGGATAATAGTTTCCTCTACATAATCGGCAAGTTCGGTGTATTTATCTGCTAAAGCATAACTCAAGTAACCATAAGTCCGCGAATCGTCAAACAGTTTGCGTTCAAAAGCATCTTTAAGCACCTCTAATCGTCCCGATTTGCTCTCAGTAAGAGCTTGTAACACGGGTTTCAGCTGTAAATAAGAATAAGTAGTATTCACATCTGCCAAAGCGATAGTGGGAACCTGCTCGCTCTTTTCGGCTTCAGCCTCTATAGTAACACCTTGTGTGTAGAGTACTGAATAGAGCAAAGTAGCAACATTCAATAACTCTTCGGCAGCTTGTGTGCTTTCTACTTGTAGCAAAGATTCTACTTCTTGGGCTAACTTATTGAATACAGGAGCTTTTTCACCTAACTTTTTCAGTATAGGAACGTGCTTCTGCAAGCGTGGATCATTCTTCGCAAACTTACTTCCCGCTATAAACAAGCGATTCAGTTCTTGTTGTAAATCGTATAAGGGTTTCATTTTAATCTGCTATTTAACTGATTTCTCAATTTCGTCTGCTATGTCTTCAAATACATTTAGCCTATTCTTCTTTGCCAAAGCTCTAAACTTCTCTACATATTCCTTAGGAAACTGATTCCAGAAATCTGCATTAGAAAGATAGTAAAGATAGTAATAAGAATTACCTGATTTTACTCTCTCTAAGGTATGATAAATCAGCTCAAACTTACTAGGCAAATTGCGTTTTAATACCAAGTGAAACAACCATATCATATCATCTGAATACGATTGAGACAGAGCTTTCAAGAGTAAATCATCTAATCTTTGACTGGCTCCTTCTAAAGCATCAAGTACAAAGAGTGCTCTATAGGTATAATTGTTGTTGAGCTTCTTAAGACTATTGATGAAAGAATAGAAAGTGTCTACCCAGCGAGGATCTAACCTATCTACTCTCACTTCTGATTCTTTGCGAGCATTATAAGCATAAGCTCCTGCAATACCGCTAAAAGCCTCTAAAATATTATCCGTAGCAGCTGATTTTCCCAATTGAGAACTGAATACCTCAAAGAGCTTTTCTTTGCTGTAGTTCTCATTCTCGAAAGCACTACAGAAATAGTTAATCCACATATCGCTATAGCCATTGGTATAGGTGAGAAGTTGCTTATGGGTATCATAAAAGGCGAGCACTTTATCACTGTTCAAAGTATTTAATACCCCCATCATATTGTTAGCGGTAGGGTCATACGTATTCTTGAACACTTTCTTGCGTCGTGCATTAAACTCTTTGTTCTGCAACATCTCCGCGAAGAGTGTATATACTTCTTCACAATCCTTATTTGCCAAAATATCTATATCAATAACAAAGCGTTCAAAAGCTGCGCTAAGCGCTTTCTCATCTGAATCATCTATGGTTAATAACTGCTGATAACGCTCTTGTATTTTCTCCACAAATGGCAGGAAATACTCAGGAGCAGCTACTTTGGCGATAGCTTCTGCCAAGAGCTCTGCATTGCCTTTCTGCTTATTGGTGTTGTACAATTCGTAGAGCTTATCAATACTGCGTTGCGTACCAAGTTTTGCTAAGGCACTATATGCTGCCCCTCGTACGGCTTTGTTCTTATCACCCGTCAAACTGATGATAAATGCTTCGGTTTGTTCATCCTTCTTGTCTGCTATAATATTAATAGCTTCTGCTTGCAGATTGGGGAGATTTTCACTAAATATTTTGTCTACTAAGGTACCTATTTCTGCATATCCTAATTGGTGTAACAAGCGCAATCGGCGTACATTCTCATTTTTGTCTTCTAAACGGAAGTCGGCAATGAGGAAAGGGAGCATCGCTTTTCCACAAGCTGGAATGATAGTGTTTTCAACGTAATAAGTGAGCTCTGAATACTTGTCAGCTAAAGCATAACTCAAGTACCCATAAGTGCGTGAATCGTCAAATACCTTGCGTTCAAAGGCATCTTGCAATATTTCCAAACGTCCTGAGTTGCTTTGGGTAAGGGCTTGTAGTACAGGTTTCAGCTGTAAATAGGAATAGGTAGTATTCACATTCGCCAATTGTATTGTAGGGATTTGGCTTTCTTTTGTAGCCTCTGCCTCTACAGTAACGCCTTGAGTATAGAGCACTGAATAGAGCAAAGTAGAAACACCCAATAGTTTTTCGGCAGCTTGTGTGCTCTCTACTTGTAGCAAAGCTTCTACTTCTTGGGCTAATTTATTGAATACAGGAGCTTTTTCACCTAACTTTTTCAGTATAGGAACGTGCTTCTGTAGGCGTGGGTCGTTCTTAGCAAACTTACTTCCCGCTATAAACAAGCGGTTCAGTTCTTGTTGTAAATCGTATAAAGGCTTCATAATAATTGACAATTGATAATTAACAATTAACCCAAAGTCCGCATTAAAATAATTATTTGCTAATAAATTCTTGCTTTTGCGGATTGTCCCCTTTTGGGGAAACGGGGGCTTTTTAGCTATTGTATAATTTAGTATTAGTAGAGTAGTCTAATTACTTTCTCTGCTGTGATAAGTGAAAGTGGTTGCGCTGATAGCAATCCGCTGGCTACATCGTTGTGCATCATTACCACAAGGGAAAGCCCCTCGGCATTTGCTGGCAAAAACGACTTCAGATTGCCCGTTGGTGATACAGCGCCTTCCTCAATATCTCTTAGAGTGATAGCAAAACCATTAGCATCTTCTACTACCAAGTCCTCCCCTACTCTATAAGCCTTATGCAACGCCAAAAGCACTACTGGGTGTTTATCCATTAGCGGATTCTTAATAGTGTTCTTTACAGCCTTTATCGTCTCGGCAAATTGCCCCGAAGCAAAACCTTTCACTGCTGCAAGGTCAGCTTGTGATAGCGGACGCTCTGAAGCTCCATCAGCCTCCCAACGAATACGCGGATTGGTATCTCCAGGATAGATGTAAAGGTCTTTTAGTTGCAACACACTGAACACACTGTTGTCTTCTTTAATATACTTCGCAGCTTTATAAGGACGATAGTTCAATGTTTTATAGATTTTACCCGTTTTGAGATTGAGCCATACACCCTCATCTACATACTCTTTGCGTGCCTCGTTGTCATAACTGTTGAATGACAATTGCACCAAAGAAGCATTCTCTTCATATTGCCCATACTGCATCAACTCAACGAGTTTCCACACATAGCCTATTTGCTCTTCAATTGTTGAAGACAGTTCAGGCGTTCCTTCAGGGTCTTCCTTGCGCGCCTTGAGGTAGTCAGTAGCTTTTTTAAGCAAAGCCGAAAGATAGTTTAAGTTGTCTACCACCGCAGTATATTCCTCATTCTTTACCTCCTCAATAGAAAGCAATAGATTGTTGAAAGCCGTTTGAATACCGCCTATGTAGTAGTTTCCTAAGTCTTTTATCTGTGTTTTGAGGGTCGCACGCATTTTAGCATCCACTGATGAGAGTCCTGTATTCACCATATCTCGCAACAGCTTTTGGGCAGTTTCGATACCAGTGAGCTGGGCATCAACCTTCTTAGTGAAAGCCGCCTTATTTACCTTCTTAGGTTTCTCGGCTTTCTCCTTGATAGATTCCTTTTCTTGAGCTTTCTTCTCTTGTTTCTTCTCTATCTTCTCACGCTTAGAGAGAATGTCCTCAGGTACTTCTCCTTCGGTAAACTGACCAGCATTCGCCTCAAAACAGTAAAGCAAACCCACGGAGTGTTTACACGGAAACTGACGACTCGGGCAGTTACAGCGGAATACAGGGTTATTAGGGTCTATATAATCGGCAGAGCAGTAGTAAGGATTCTTCCCACTCCCTGCACATTCACCCCATATAAGGTTCTTTTCTGAGTTGATTTTTAAGTTGCTGAATTTGTTTTTCTTCACCAACTCACGTCCTTTTTTAGCCGCCTCAGCATTGGGGGCAAGCTCTTCAATCTTCTGTTGCGTTACTTCTATCATATTTTATATTGTGATTTTTATATACTTTAAAGCGCAAAGATACTAAAAACAATCTAAAAAGCAAGTATTACTCTTTTGAACTCTATCTAATATCAATCAACCATCCAAAGTGTGATTCTTCCTATAAAGCTCTATGTTCTTTAGGTACTTCATCATATTTCTTATCGTCCTTAAAGGCTGAAATAGGAATAATATCTCCCGAAACAGGCTCTATAATCCGAATATCATCGCCATTGTTCCTGTTTACATAAAGAATATAATACGTTTCAAACCGAATAGAACTATCATACCCTATCCTTATCTCATAAAACTCTTCACCGTCAATAGTAGCAGCATCCGAAAAATAACTAATACCCCTCTTCCCCTCCGAAATCGTCTCTATATACTTAGCCACTCGTTTAGCCAAAGGCAAAGCAAGCACTCTATCCTCAGCTTCTTCTAAACTGATATGAGCCGAAGTATCTTTCACAACAAGTGAATCAATAGCAGGCACACCTTTCTTAGCTTCCTGACTACCAAACCATTGACAACCAAAAAGACCTCCAATACATAGTAATAATAGAATCTTTACCTTATTCATAATGTAACTTATTACTTAAAAAAGTGCAGAAAAATATAATAAAATCTTCAATTACAAAATTTTACCCCTAAATTATCAATAAATTCACTCTTTTTCTTATTTTCTATTTATAAATATTTCGTACCTTTGCCCCCAATTTACAAATCAGCTAATCAACAAATAAACACTATGTCTTTAAAACAAGAAATACAAAAGCGCCGTACCTTCGGGATAATATCCCACCCCGACGCCGGAAAGACAACCCTTACCGAAAAACTCCTACTCTTTGGAGGGGCTATACAAGAAGCAGGCGCAGTGAAATCAAATAAAATAAAAAAAGGAGCCACCTCCGACTTTATGGAGATTGAGCGACAACGCGGCATTTCCGTTGCTACTTCAGTACTCGCTTTCAATTATAAAGAACATAAAATAAACATCTTAGATACCCCCGGTCACAAGGATTTCGCCGAAGACACCTTCCGCACTCTCACCGCCGTCGATAGTGTCATCGTAGTCATCGATGTCGCCAAAGGGGTAGAAGAGCAAACCGGAAAGCTCGTCGAAGTATGCCGTATGCGTAATATCCCTATGATTGTCTTCATCAATAAGTTAGACCGTGAAGGGAAAGATGCCTTCGACCTGTTGGACGAAGTAGAGCAAAAACTCGGCTTAAAGGTAACACCACTGAGTTTCCCCATCGGAATAGGCTATGATTTCAAAGGGATTTATAACATTTGGGAGAAGAATATCAACCTATTTTCTGGCGACAGCCGAAAGAATATAGAAGAAACTATCGCCTTCAACGACATCAATAGCCCTGAATTAGAGAGGATAATATCCGAACGTTCTGCGGCAAACCTCCGTTCCGACTTGGAATTAGTATATGAAGTATACCCAAAATTCGACCGTGAAGCCTACCTCAATGGAGAACAGCAACCCGTTTTCTTTGGCTCGGCACTCAACAATTTTGGCGTACGTGAGTTACTCGATTGCTTTGTCGAAATCGCCCCTTCACCACGTCCCAAAGCCAGCGAAGAGCGCATCGTAAACCCCGATGAACCTTCCTTCACAGGTTTCGTCTTCAAGATTCACGCCAATATGGACCCTAACCACCGCGATCGTTTAGCATTCGTGAAGATTGTTTCAGGCACTTTTGAACGCAACAAGCCCTATTTGCATACACGCCTTGGCAAGAAGCTGAAGTTCTCCAGCCCGAATGCTTTCTTTGCCGAAAAAAAAGAAGTAGTGGATATATCTTATGCAGGGGATATTGTAGGCTTGCACGACACAGGGAATTTTAAAATCGGAGATACACTCACCGAAGGCGAAATGCTACACTTCAAGGGAATACCGAGTTTCTCTCCTGAACATTTCCGTTACATCAATAACGCCGATCCACTGAAATCCAAACAATTAGAAAAGGGCATCGACCAGCTAATGGACGAAGGGGTCGCGCAGCTATTCAAATTAGATTTCAATGGTCGCAAGGTCATCGGAACGGTAGGAGCACTTCAATATGAGGTCATTCAATACCGATTGGAACACGAATACGGAGCGAAGTGTAGTTATGAAAACTTCCCTATCTACAAAGCCTGCTGGGTAGAAGCGCCCGAAAACCCTAAAGACCCCGAATATCTTGATTTCCTACGTGTAAAACAGAAGTTCTTAGCACGCGACAAACAGAACCAATTAGTCTTCCTCGCCGACTCCGCATTCTCTATTGAGATGGTAAAACAAAAATACCCGAACCTGAAGCTACACTTCACATCCGAGTACTAACCCCTGACACCTGTCCCCTGACACCTGACATCTATTACTTGTTACCTGTTACCTGAATAAACGTTTCCTCCAAGTCTCTATGTTTATGGTTGATTTGGAGGATTTTTAATCCGTTCTCCTTAGCAAAGTCAAACACAACAGGGCGCATATCCTCTTCGGTGTCAAAGGTGATTTGATATAAGAAATCGTATACATTTTGTGCTGCCGACACATTAGGCAAAGCACACAAAAGGCGTTCCTCTACACGAAAATCGAATGCTACTTCTATCACCTGTTCCTTGCCTTGCAGCTCGCTCATCTTTTTATCAAGCACTATATTGCCTTTATGCAGTACGATTACTCTATCGGCAACCGCCTGAATTTCCTGCATAATATGCGACGAAAGCAAAACCGTCTTCTCTTTGCCAAGCTCTTTAATGATATGACGTATCTCTATCAACTGATTGGGATCAAGCCCCGTAGTTGGCTCATCGAGAATGAGTATCTCAGGGTCGTGAATTAGAGCCGAGGCAAGTCCCACGCGCTGGCGATACCCTTTAGAGAGTGCTTCTATCTTCTTATTGCTCTCTGGTGTAAGCCCTGTAAGGGCAATCACCTCCTCTACCCTACTCTTAGGTACATTCGGATATAAATCTGAAGTGAAACGCAAATACTCTCTCACATACATTTCGGTATACAAAGGGTTATGTTCAGGCAAATAGCCAATAGTCTTCTGTGCCTCAATAGGATGCTGAAGCATATCAATCCCGTTAATAGTAACCGAACCACTGGTTGGCATCAATGCCCCCGTAATCATCTTCATCGTTGTTGATTTCCCCGCCCCATTAGGACCTAAAAAACCGGTAATCTCCCCCTTTCTGAGCTTGAAACTGATAGAATTCACAGCCGTTTGCTGTCCATATATCTTTGTTAATTGATTAACTGTTACTGACATTTCATTTTATTTTGGGCTCAAAAGTACAATATTTCTTTATTCTAACAAATTATTTCTAAATATATTTTAATTCCTCCCACCACTCCCACCTCCTGCCCGTGCGGCTCGCTCCTCCCACCACTCTCTTTTCCGGATTGTCCCCCTTTGGGGGATCGAGGGCTATCCCACCGCTCCCATATCATTTGTCATTTGTTAATTGTTAATTGTTAATTATTTTGTACCTTTGCCCCCTAATAAATCATTATATCACTTTTTTATGAAGAAAATAAGTCTTATGTTATTGGCTTTCTTGTTGCTCACTCCCGTAGCAAGAGCTGATGAAGGAATGTGGTTCTTGATGTTCATTGAACGTCTCAACCAAAGAGATATGCAGAAGTTAGGATTACAACTCACTGCACAAGAAATTTATAGCATCAATAACAACAGCCTCAAAGATGCTATCGTACAATTTAATGGAGGTTGTACTGCGAGCATCATCTCCAAAGATGGCTTAGTACTCACAAACCATCATTGTGGCTATAGCAATATTGCTCAGCTTTCTACCCCCGAAAGCAACCACTTAAAGAACGGATTTTGGGCGCGCTCTCACGCCGAGGAACTCTCCCCTAAACAGTCATTCGTCCGTTTCTTCGTCCGTATGGACAACGTAACCAATCGTATGTTGGCTGCTGTTACCCCCTCTATGAGCGAAAAAGAACGCGAAGCCGCTCTCAACCAAGAAATGTCTAAAATACAAAAAGAAAACAGCGAAGGTGGTAAATATGTAGTTTCTGTGCGTTCATTCTTCCAAGGCAATGAATATTATTACTTTGTATATCAAGACTTCAAAGATGTACGCCTCGTAGGTACACCTCCTGAAAACATTGGAAAATTCGGTGGTGACACCGACAACTGGGAATGGCCTCGTCAAACTGGCGACTTCTCTCTCTTCCGCGTATACACTGATAAAGATGGAAATGCAGCCGACTATTCTCCTAACAACATACCTCTTAAAGCCAAACGTTACCTTAAAGTGAGCCTCAAAGGCGTACAAGATAAAGACTTTGCGATGATTATGGGCTACCCTGGGCGTACTAACCGTTGGGAAAGTTCTTATTGGGTAGATCAAAAGGTGAAATATGCTTATCCTGCTTGGGTTGAAGCCTCCAAAACAGCAATGGATGCAATGAAGCGTTATATGGATAAGGACGATGCTGTGCGCTTGCAATATGCCTCTTTGTACTCTCAATTAGCTAACTATTGGAAAAACCGCCAAGGTATGATTGATGCCCTTACAACCCATAAAACAGCCGCTGAAAAACGCAAAACCGAAGCTATTTTTGGAAAATGGGCTAACAAAACCGAAAATATAGCAGAATATGGCGAAGTGCTCAACACTTTGGCTAAATATTTTGAGAAGACAAACTTGCGCTCTGCCGATGAGAACTATGTGAGTATCTTGTCCCGCGCTTCTTTCTTTATCAAAATGCCTTCCCTATACATCAACACTATTGCTGCCGCCCAACGCGGTGGTATGCCGGAAACCGACTTGCAAAACAGAATTGACAACATCCTTGCTAATTACGATAAGATAAACGCTAATGTCGAAAAAGAAATCCTTGCTGATATGTTGCAACTCTATGCCAACAAGGGGAATAATGTACCTGCTTTGCTAAAAGATGTTAAAACAAAATACAAAGGTAACTTCCTCAAGTATGTCAATGAACTCTTAGCAGGTAGCATTTACCGCAGTAAAGAAGCCTTACAAGCTAATACACAACGCGATGTAGAAGAACTCTTAAAAGACCCTTTGTTGCAACTCGCTGAAGCCCTTGTCGAAGACTTCCGTTCACCTTCTCAAGAGATTATAGACTTAGAAGATAGCTATGCCAAAGCCTACCGTAAATTCGTAAAAGGAATGCGCGATTCTAAAATTAGCACAATCTTGTATCCTGATGCTAATTCCACCTTGCGCCTTACCTATGGTACAGTAAGTCCATTGGCTGCTGATAAACGCAACCCCGATGTAAAAAAGAACTACTATACCACTTTCAAATCTTTAATGGCTAAATACAAAAAAGGCGACCCTGAGTTCGATATGTCTCAACGTATGCTCGACCTTTATAAAAAGAAAGAGTTTGGTAGATATATAGACAAAGACGGCTCTATGCACGTAAACTTTCTTACCAACAACGACATTACTGGCGGTAACTCTGGATCACCCGTGATGAATGGCAAAGGAGAACTCATAGGTCTCGCTTTCGATGGTAATATCGAAGCAATGGCAGGTGATGTGATTTTTGATAAACAACTACAGCGCACCATCAATGTCGATATTCGCTACGTACTTTGGGTAATTGATATTTATGCCAATGCTAAAAACATCATCAACGAAATTGAAACTGTACAATAAAGAGTAGAAATTAGAAATCAGAAGTTAGAGGATAGGAATTACCCTATCCCCTGACACCTGATACCTGATCCCTTATGCCTAACTTATCAAACTATACAAAAGAATTTAAATACAACTTCAAGATTGCTTACCCCGTCATTTTAGGAATGTTAGGGCATACCTTTGTAGGCTTTGTCGATAACGTAATGGTAGGCAAAGTAGGTATTACCGAACTTGGAGCTGCAGCTCTCGGAAATACAGCTATCTTTATCGCAATGTCTTTCGCTATAGGTTTTTCGGTGGCTACTACTTCTTTAGTAGCTATGAACGACGAAGCAGGCGATAAACAAGCCGTACAATCCATCCTCAACCACAGTATGCTGCTCAATATCATACTCAGCACGGTACTTTTCTTGCTGATGTTCTTTGTCGAACCCGTGATGAGAATCACAGGGCAAAGTGAAAACGTAATCGCTTTGGCAGTCCCCTATACTCATTTGGTTGCCTTTTCATTGATACCTTTAGGCGTATTCAACACTTTCAAACAATTCGCCGATGGTCTCTCTATGACTAAATATGCAATGTATGTTACCCTATTGGCAAACCTTATCAATATATTTGGTAATTATCTCTTCATCTATGGCAATTGGGGTTGCCCAAAATTAGGAGTATTAGGTGCTGGAGTAGGAACGCTCATTTCGCGTATAGCAATGCCTATAATGCTCTATTATATGCTCAAGTATTTACCTAAAACTAAAGAATACGTTACCAATATAAGTTTCAAAAACATCACTAAACCAATGATAAGAAAAATAAGTAACATCGGGCTACCTACAGGGTTACAAATGATTTTTGAAACAGGTATTTTCTCTGCTGCTATATGGATAAGCGGTGTATTGGGTGAAAACCAACTCTCAGCTAACCAAATAGCTCTCAACCTAGCAAGTATGACCTTTATGGTAGCCAACGGATTAGGTATTACAGCTATGATACGTGTAGGCAACCAGTTAGGAGCTAGAAACTATGCCAACCTACGTCGGGTAGCCTTTTCTGTATTCTTATTAGTGTTGTGTACCCAAGTCTTTTTTGCAGGACTCTTAGCCTTATTACGCGATTGGTTACCCTCATTGTATTTAGAGATGGACAATATCGAAAAAGCAGCTACCAATGCAGCTGTAATAAGCGAAGCAGCCAATCTATTGTTGATTGCTGCTATTTTCCAAATCTCCGATGGATTACAAGTTACAGCTCTTGGGGCATTGCGTGGAGTCCAAGATGCCAAAATTCCTATGGTCATTACCTTTATAGCCTATTGGCTCATTGCCTTCCCTATTCTTTGTTTTTTAGGACTTCACACTTCTTTAGGTACTATGGGTATTTGGATAGGATTACTCACAGGACTCACTGCTGCTGCTATATCCCTCTTGTATAGGTTCAACCATATCAGCTTGCGACTCATCGTCAACCGCCATAAATTACCTAATTAACAAATTGCCTAATTGACAAATTATTATTACCTTTGCACGCTCTTTAATTTAAAAAACGAATATGAAAGCAGGAATTGTTGGACTGCCCAACGTGGGAAAGTCTACTCTATTTAATTGTTTATCAAATGCTAAAGCTCAAAGTGCTAACTTCCCGTTTTGCACTATAGAACCTAATTTAGGGGTAGTAAATGTACCCGATCCCCGTTTAGAAAAACTCGAAACTCTTGTAAAACCTGAACGTGTATTACCTGCAACCGTAGAAATTGTAGACATCGCAGGTCTTGTAAAAGGTGCGAGCAAAGGTGAAGGTTTAGGCAACCAATTTTTAGGAAATATACGTGAGTGTAATGCTATTATTCACGTGTTGCGCTGCTTTGAAAACGACAATATCGTACACGTCGATGGCAGTGTAGACCCCATCCGAGATAAAGAAACTATTGATATAGAACTACAACTAAAAGACCTCGAAACTGTCGAAAAACGCCTCGAAAAAGTAACCCGTGCTGCCAAAGCTGGCGATAAAAAAGCCGCTAAGGAAATGGACTTGCTCAATCGTGTGAAAGACGCTTTGCTCACTGGCGTTTCTGCCCGCGCTGTACAAGTAGCCGACGATGAAAAAGAATTATTAGAGAGCTTTCAATTGCTCACTGCTAAACCTGTGTTATACGTGTGTAATGTCGATGAAAAATCAGCTAAAAATGGTAATGCTTATGTAGAACGTGTAAAAGAAGTGGTGAAAAATGAAGAAGCCGAAATCATCGTTTTAGCTGTAGCTACTGAAGCTGATATCACCGAATTAGAAAGCTATGAAGAACGCCAAATGTTCTTGGAAGATATAGGATTGGACGAGCCTGGTGCTTCTAAATTAATTCGTGCTGCTTACCACTTGCTAAACTTGCAAACTTATTTCACCGCAGGGGTAAAAGAAGTACGAGCTTGGACAATTCATAAAGGAGATACGGCTCCTCAAGCTGCTGGTGTTATCCATACTGATTTCGAAAAAGGATTTATTCGAGCCGAAGTAATTGCCTACGACGATTTTATCACCTATGGCAGCGAAGCCAAAGTAAAAGAAGCAGGAAAAATGCGTGTTGAAGGTAAAGAATATATTGTAAAAGACGGTGATATTATGCATTTCCGCTTCAACGTATAACCAAAATTGCTAATTATAAATATTTCATTATATGAGAAAAAAAATTGTAGCAGGTAACTGGAAAATGAATAACGACCTCAACAAATCGTTAGCTCTCATTTCCGACCTATTGAAAAAAGTACCTCAAACTGATGCTGAGGTAATGATTGCCCCTACCTTTGTAAACCTTATTCCAGCAGTAGAAGCTGCTAAAGGTAGCAAAATCGAAGTGATTGCCCAAAATATGCACTTTGCCGAAAATGGTGCTTATACTGGTGAGATTTCAGCTGAAATGTTGAATAGTATTGGCGTAAAAACCACTATTTTAGGTCATTCTGAACGCCGTGCTTACTTCAACGAAACCGATGAAAGTTTGGCTAAAAAAGTAGACACTGCCCTCAAACACAATATGCGTGTAGTGTTCTGTATTGGTGAAGAATTAGCCGAACGTAAAGCTAACAAACACTTCGACGTTGTAGGTAGCCAAATCAAAAACGGCTTGTTCCACTTGCCTACTGAGGCTTGGCAACACATCGTATTGGCTTATGAACCCGTATGGGCAATTGGTACAGGCGAAACTGCAACCCCAGAACAAGCGCAAGAAATCCACCACTTCATCCGCAAAACTATCGCCGATAAATATGGTAAAGAAGTAGCTGATAAAGTATCTATCTTGTATGGTGGTAGCGTAAAACCTGATAATGCTAAAGAAATCTTCGCTAAAGAAGACGTTGATGGCGGTCTCATCGGAGGCGCTGCCCTCAAAGCCGATGATTTTGTTACTATCATCAAAAGTATTTAATTGTTATTGTTAATACACAAACTTTGTCAAAGTTCTCTGGGACTTTGACAAAGTTTACTGCTTTCAATCTAAAAAATGTTACAAAACGACTTATTCCTTAGAGTACTCAACGGTGAAACTACCCAGCGTCCTCCTGTTTGGATGATGCGACAAGCAGGCAGATATCTACCTGAATTTAGAGCTTTACGCGACAAATACGACTTCTTCACGCGTTGCCAAACCCCTGAGTTGGCAGCCGAAATTACCGTACAACCTGTTGATATAGTAGGTGTAGATGCCGCTATCTTATTTTCCGATATATTGGTAGTACCTCAAGCGATGAACATACCTTTTGAAATGAAAAAAGGTGTCGGACCTTGGTTGCCTAACCCTATTCGTACTGCTAAGGATGTAGCGCAAGTAACAATTCCTAATATCCAAGAGCGTTTGGGTTATGTGATGGAGGCTATCAAACTTACCAAACAAATGCTCAACAACCGTGTGCCTCTTATTGGATTTGCTGGCTCTCCTTGGACGATACTCTGCTATGCCGTCGAAGGGGCTGGTTCACGCGACTATGCTACTGCTAAAGAATTTTGCTTCACTCAACCTGAGTTAGCTCATCAACTATTGCAAAAAATTACTGATACTACCATTCTCTACCTCAAAGAAAAAGTAAAAGCTGGCGTAGATGCAGTACAATTCTTCGATAGCTGGGGAGGCGTTTTATCTCCTGACGACTATCGCACTTTTTCTTGGCAATACCTCAATCAAATAGTAGAGGCTTTAGCACCTCTTACCAAAGTGATAGTTTTTGCTAAGGGTTGTTGGTATGCCCTCCCCGAAATGGCTACTTCCAAAGCTGCTGCCTTAGGAGTAGATTGGACTTGTGCCCCCGAAATAGCACGTGAACTCACTTGTGGCAAAAAGGTATTACAAGGCAACTTCGACCCTTCACAATTGCTCGCTCCTCCTGTTCAAATTAAGAAAAAAGTAAAAGAAATGATCGATGCTTTTGGTAAAGACCACTACATCGCCAACTTAGGACACGGCATCCTGCCTAATGTCCCCGTTGGAAACGCTATTGCCTTTGTAGAAGCTGTAAAAGAATATCGTTAAGAAAAAACTTATGAAATTAAAACACGCATTCCTTATTATTCTGTTGGTACTTATCATTGACCAATGGAGCAAAATATACATCAAAACACACTTTATCCTCAACGAAGCCGTAACCGTTTTCAGTTGGTTTCAAATATATTTTGTAGAAAACGAAGGTGCAGCTTGGGGTACTAAAATCCCTGGCGAATACGGCAAACTCATTCTTACCCTCTTCCGCATTATAGCGGTAATAGGTATCGGTTATTGGCTGGTATCGGCAGTGAGAAAGCAACATCCTAAGATACTTATCATTTGCATTTCTTTGATATTGGCAGGAGCACTGGGCAATATCATCGATTCGGTGTTTTACGGCATAATTTTCGACCATAGTTATGGTAACATTGCTACCCTATTTGCCGAAAATCCTTACGGAACCCTCTTGCACGGCAAAGTGGTGGATATGTTCTACTTCCCTATTATCGATACTACACTTCCCAGCTGGGTACCCTTTTGGGGAGGCGAACGCTTTCGTTTCTTCGAGCCCGTGTTCAATGTGGCTGACTCTGCAATATGTATAGCAGTGGGGCTGATGATTTTATATCACAAAAAGATATTTCCTAAAAACTAAATGAATACAAAAACACTTGAAGACTTAGAGTTCCCTATGGTACTCTCTCATTTGTCTGACCTTTGCCTTACTGAACTCGGCAAGAAATACGCCTTACGTATCAAGCCTTTCGACAATCAGGAGAGCCTGTTATTGGCACTGAATCAAACCAATGAATACCTATCGTCTTTTGATAATAACAACACAATCCCTTCACACTATTGCGAATCTATCACTTCCGAAATTAAACTCCTATCTATTGAAAACGCTTTGTTAGAAGTGTCGAGTATTAGGAAGATTCATCGTATCAGCGAGGTTGTAAACACTCAAATTCTCTTCTTTAAGAAGTTCAAAACACTATACCCTACCCTTTTCGAAACCGCTGATAGTATCGAGTATACTACCGAACTGCTGAACGCTATCGATAAAGTGTTAGACAAGTACGGCGAGATAAAAAACGAAGCCTCTCCTACGCTTGGCAATATACGTCGCGAGCTGAGCGCCTTGAAAGGAAAACTCAACGAAAGTTTCAACCGTGCTCTCGCCGAGTATAACACTGCCGACTATCTCGATGATATCCGCGAAACTGTAGTAGAAAACCGCCGCGTATTGGCAGTGAAAGCAATGTACCGCCGAAAAGTACAGGGTACCGTATGGGGGAGCTCAAAAACAGGCAGCATAGTGTATATAGAACCGCGACAAACCGAAATCTACTCTCGCGAACTCTCCAATTTGCTTTATGACGAAAAAGAGGAAATCCAGCGTATATTAAGAGAACTTACCGCCTTCATCAGTCAGTTTGCCGACCTGCTGAAAGACTATCAGCGATACATCACAGCCGTTGATATTATTTGCGCCAAAGCCAAGTACGCTCACCAAATGAACGCACTTTTGCCAGAAATCACTCAGGAGCGCGAACTATTTCTCCGTGAAGCATATCACCCTTTGCTGTACCTGAGCAATGCCAAAAAAGGTGTTACTACCTTCCCTCAAACCATAGAACTGAATGATGAAAATCGTATTATCGTCATCTCGGGACCTAATGCGGGCGGAAAAAGTATTACACTTAAAACCATTGGCTTATTGCAATTAATGTTACAAAGTGGAATGCTGGTTCCGGTGCATCATCGTTCTAAAATGTGTTTGTTTGAACGCATTCTTACCGATATCGGTGATAACCAATCTATTGAAAACCACCTTAGCACATACAGCTACCGACTCAAAAATATGAATTACTTCCTCAAAAAGTGCAATCACCGCACCTTGTTTTTGATAGATGAGTTCGGGACAGGTAGTGACCCCGAATTAGGAGGTGCTTTGGCTGAAATATTCTTAGAAGAGTTCTACCACCGAAAGGCTTTTGGGGTGATTACCACCCATTACACCAATTTAAAAATGCTGGCAGATGAATTGCCTCACGCCAGCAATGCCAATATGCTTTTCAACGATAAAACCTTAGAGCCCATCTATAAGCTGATAATAGGCGAAGCGGGAAGTTCTTTCACTTTTGAAGTGGCGCAGAAAAACGGCATTCCGTTTAGCCTCATCAATCGAGCTAAGAAAAAAATAGAGAAAGGAAAAGTGCGTTTTGATGCCACTATCGCCAAATTGCAGAAAGAACGCTCCAAAATGGAAAAAACTGCCGAAACCCTGAAAGATGAGGAAACCAAAGCCCGCGAAGAAGCCAAACGTTTAGAAGAACTCAATGATAAAATAAAAAGCAAGCTCATAAATTATCAAGAGCTCTATGACCAAAACCAACGTATGATTAGCTTAGGTAGTAAGGTAGACCAGATAGCCGAACGTTATTTCTACGATGGTAAGCGTCGCCCTTTGGTATCCGAATTTCTCAAACTCATTGAAATGGAAAACGCCAAGCGCAAACAAATAAGCAAAGAGGAACGCACCAAGCAAAAAGAGGAGAAAAAAACTACTACCGAAGAAGTTCATAAGCAAATGGAGGCTATCCGCCAGCAACGCAAAGAAGAGAAGAAAGAGCGCATTGCCCAAGAACGCGCTGAAAAAGAAAAGCTACAACGCGCCCTTTCAGTAGGCGACCGTGTGCGCATTAAAGACAGCCGGAGCGTGGGAAGTATCGATAAGATTGAAAAAGGCAAAGCCATAGTAAATTACGGGGCGTTTACTACCTCTGTTTCTTTGGACGAATTGGAGCTTGTACAAAAAATAAGATAATTTTATCGAAATTTTATTTGCTACATAAAATATAATTACTAATTTTGCATCATTCTAAATTAATAACTATATTTTATGTTCAAACACATCATATTATTTGTAATGCTCGTGATGAGCCCACTGCTTTTTGGGCAACATCACAAAATCAAAGGAACAATTTCCGATGAAACTAAATTTCCTGTAGCTGGGGTAATTATCCAACTGCAAAACAACCCTAGTATTGCCACTCAAACCGATGCTAATGGGCTGTATACCCTCAACTTTATACCTAGCAGCAAAGAGATAACCTTAGAAATTATCAAAGAGGGATTTGAAAAACAAATGGCTGTTGTTACGCTCCAAAACAACGAAAACCGCGTCACTTATGTAGATTTCACACTCCCAAAGGAGGCTATTGCTTTGGAAGAAGTAGTAGTGAGCGATAACCCCAGCTTGATTGCTAACTCCGAGAGTTTATCGCGAAAAAAATTAGATAAAGTTCCTGGAGGTACCAATATAGCCAACTTAAAAGATTTGTCTGAAAAGCGTTCTCAAACCCTCAAAGATGCTCTTGTGCGTCAACCAGGGGTAGTTATTCAAGAGTTCTTCGGTGGTAACGACCAGCCTCGCCTTAATATCAGAGGCTCAGGAATACAAAGCAATCCACAATCGCGTGGGGTTGCCCTATATCAAGATGGTATTCCCATTAATTTTGCTGATGGATCGTACATTATAGGTGTTTTAGAACCTCAAGCATCCAATTTAGTAGAAGTATACCGCGGAGCTAATGCTATGGAATATGGTGGAGCTACCTTAGGAGGTGCCATGAACTTCGTGACCAAAAATGGATATAACGCCTCACCTCTTAGTGTAAAAATGGAAGCGGGTAGCTTCAATTACTTCAACAGTAGTATTTCTTCAGGATTTTCTTCTGGCAAAAACGATGGTTTTATTTCTACCTCGTATAGTAAAAGCGATGGATACCGCATTTACAACTCCTCCAAACGCTTCAACGCATTGCTAAATATTGGCAGACAGTTTACCAATAAGTTTGAAACTCGCCTATATGCCTCATTTACCGATTTGTATTTCGATATTCCAGGTCCTCTTACCAAACAACAATACGAAAGTGATAGCAAACAAATAAACGGAGCTCCTAAACTCACCGTTCCTTATGCTTTTGGACCTAATGTACAACGCGATAAACCTAATAGATCAAGCAAAATTGCACGTTTTGGTAGCAAGTCGGCTTATAAATTTAACAACCATAGTTTGCTCACTGCCACTTTGTATTACCAATATGCTGATGATGCCTTTGTATATCCCATAGCTACCAATATACGTCACGATTACAACAACGATTATGGTTTGCGTCTTACTTATGACTACAATACTCGTAAAAACGATTTGTCAATAGGGGTACAACTCAGCCAAGGCAAAATGCATCAATTGCGAAACATCAACGAAAAAGGAAGTTTCGGTGCATTATTTGCCAAACAAGACCTCTTATCAAACCACGCTGTAGCCTACATTTCCGATGTATACAAAATCACCGATAAATTCCTTGTGAATGTAGCCGTACAAGGTAGTTACGACACCCGAAAGGTAGAAGATAAATTTGAGGGTAGCAGCCGACCTATATCCTTCTTTGCTGGTCAAAATTTACGCCGTGTTCAAAGCCCTTCTCCTGTAAAAAAACTTGATAATGAGTATACATACAATGCTGTCAATCCCAAAGCAGGTGTAATTTATAAGTTCAGTGATAATGCCCAAGTATATGGTAATTATAGCTTTAGTTATGAGCCTCCTACTTTCCTTGAAATCATTCGCTTAACAGGAGGTGCAGCAATGAGCGGTACACAAGTAATTTTCCCCAATAGTAGCAATGCCAATTCCAGTGCTAAAAATATTGCAGCCTTTGAATTGAAAGCTCAAAAAGCACAAACCGCCGAGATTGGAACTAAAGGAAATATTAGTGATGTCTTCGTGTGGAATGTAAGTGCCTATCACTCTTGGGTAAAAGATGAGATTTTTACCCTCACCGATGGCGAAATTGGCATCAATGGTATTACTGTAAATGCTCCTTATACCACCGTCCACCGAGGAGTTGAGGCGTCATTGCAATCTACCTTTGCTAAACGTGTATTTTCAAGCAAAGGCGATGCCTTTACTCTTTTTGTAAACTACAATTACAGCGATTTCTTCTTTGATGGAGGCGCTCTAAAAGGCAACCAAATAGCAGGTATCCCTAAACATTACATCTATGGCACTTTAGACTACAAACACCCTTCTGGATTCTTTGCCGAGTTCAATGTTGAAGCACTCCCTGAAGATACCCCTACCGACCATAAAAATACTTATTACCAAGATGCCTATCAACTGTTAGGCGCTAAAATAGGATTTAAAAAAGGAAACTGGACGTTCTTCTTCCAAGGTAATAATTTAGCCGATACAGTTTATGCATCTAGCTATTTAATTCAAGACCAAGTAACTCCTCCTCCTGCAAAAGTAGGCAACAGAGTCTTACGACCTACCCCCACCATTGTCGATAAAACAAACTTTATCCCTGGTGTCGGACGCAACTTTGTAGGTGGTATAACTTACACTTGGTAAAAATCTTACAATTTAGTTTTGTACATATCAAAAAAGATTGTATCTTTGCGCCCGAATTAATAACCGAGGTCGTGAACCTCACTAATTAAATTTTTTTTATGCCAGTAAAAATCAGATTACAACGTCACGGTAAAAAAGGCAAACCTTTCTATTGGATTGTAGCCGCCAACTCACGTGCAAAAAGAGATGGTAAATTCCTTGAAAAATTAGGAACTTACAACCCAGTTTCTAACCCTGCTCAAATCGAAATTGATGTAGATGCAGCAGTAAAATGGTTGAAAAACGGTGCTCAACCAAGTGATACAGCTCGCCGTATCCTTTCTTACAAAGGTGTATTGCTTAAATATCACTTGTTAGGCGGTGTTGCCAAAGGTGCCCTTACCGAAGAACAAGCTGAAGCTAAATTCAAAGCTTGGTTAGACGAAAAAGCTAACAAAGTATCTTCTAAAGAACAAAAATTAGCTAAAGAAAAAGCAGATGCTAAAGCTAAAGCGTTAAGTGCTGAAAAAGAAGCTAACGAAAAACGTAAAAACGACGCTGCTGCTAAAGCTGCTGAGGCTGCTGCCGAAGCTACCGCTGAACAAGCTGAAGCTGAAGCTCCTGCCGAAGAAAACAACGAAACTGAAGCATAGACTCATAATATGACCATTAAAGATTGTTTTTATGTAGGAACAATTGTGTCAAAGTTTAGCTTTAAAGGGGAAGTGCTCATCAAATTAGATTCTGACGACCCCGAAATGTACGAAGAATTGGAATCAGTTTTTATTGCTTTAGGCAATAATCTGGTTCCTTTTTTTGTTGAAAAAAGCTCTTTGCACAAATCCGATTTACTCCGTGTAAAATTTGAAGAAGTTAATAGTGAAGCCGATGCCGATGCTTTGCTAAAACACAAAATCTACTTGCCCTTAGCAGCTCTTCCTAAACTTTCAGGTAATAAGTTCTATTACCACGAAGTAATAGGATTTGAAGTCGAAGATATAAACTATGGAAAAGTAGGTAAAATTGTGAGTATCAACGATACTACTTTCCAACCCTTATTCGAAATAGAAAATGAAGAAGGCAAAGAAATCCTTATCCCTATGAACGATGAGTTTATTGAAAAAGTAGATCGCCCTAACCAAAAAATCATCGTAAAAACCCCCGACGGTCTTATCGATTTATATGTAAATTAAACTTTTTATTAGGAGAAATTAATAAAAAGCATTACCTTTGTCGCTCAATAACATTAACACTCATTTTTCCAATGAAAAAATATATCGATACAGGAAAAAAAGATACCCGAAGTGGCTTCGGCGCTGGACTTGCCGAATTAGGTCGCAAAAATCCTAATGTAGTAGCCCTTTGTGCCGACTTGATTGGCTCCCTAAAAATGGAAAAATTTATCGAAGAAAACCCTACCCGTTTCTTCCAAATAGGTATTGCTGAAGCTAATATGATGGGCATTGCTGCTGGTCTTACTATCGGTGGTAAAATCCCCTTTACAGGCACTTTCGCAGCTTTCTCTACAGGTCGTGTTTATGACCAAATACGTCAATCAATTGCCTATTCTAATAAAAATGTAAAAATATGCGCCTCTCACGCCGGACTTACCTTAGGCGAAGACGGAGCTACTCACCAAATATTGGAGGACATCGGACTGATGAAAATGTTGCCTAATATGGTGGTTATCAACCCTTGTGACTACAATCAAACTAAAGCAGCAACCCTTGCTATTGCCGATTATGTAGGTCCCGTATACCTCCGCTTCGGTCGCCCTACCGTAGCTAACTTTACTCCCGAAAACCAAACTTTTGAAATAGGCAAAGGAATCTTGCTAAACGAAGGTTCTGATGTTACCATCGTTGCTACAGGTCATTTAGTTTGGGAAGCGCTTTTAGCTTGTGAAGCCTTAGAACAACAAGGTATCTCTGTCGAAGTGATTAATATCCATACTATCAAACCTTTAGACGAAGAAATCATCCTCAATTCTGTAAAGAAAACCAAAGCAATTATTACTTGTGAAGAACATAATTACTACGGAGGTCTGGGTGAAAGTGTAGCTCGTGTACTCACACAACACTACCCTACTCCACAAGAGTTTGTTGCCGTAAACGACACCTTTGGTGAAAGCGGTACGCCTGCTCAGCTTATGCAAAAATATGGGTTAGACAAAGAGGGTATTTTAAAAGCAGTTCAAAAAGTACTGAAAAGAAAATAAATAGTATGATACAATCAATGACAGGATTCGGAAAGAGCGTGTTATCTCTTGCCGATAAACATATCAGTATAGAAATCAAATCTTTAAACAGCAAGAGTATTGATATCAACACGCGTATTCCTCAGGTATATCGCGAAAAAGAACTCGACTTTCGCAAACTTATTGCTGAACAATTGCAACGCGGAAAAGTAGATTTTAGCATCTTCATAGAAAATACAGGTACTCAAACACCTTCTAAAATCAATCCTAACATCGTAAAATCGTACATAGAACAAATGCGTACGATTGTGGATGGCGACCTTACCGAGTTGCTTAAAATGGCAGTGCGTATGCCCGATGCCTTGCAAACCACTTCCGAAAGTATTTCTGAAGAAGAACTTGCTAATATTTTCCAACATATCAACCTCGCTATTGCTGATTTGCAAAACTTTCGTTCTCAGGAAGGTAAAGTGTTAGAAAAGGATTTTATTTTGCGTATTAACAATATCAACCGCCTATTACAAGAAGTACAAGGTATGGACGAAGAACGCTTAGCTTTGATACGTGAACGCCTTGAAAAAGCAGTTGCCGATATCCAAAATGTAGATGCCAATCGCTTTGAACAAGAACTTATCTTCTATTTAGAAAAATTGGATATTACCGAAGAAAAAATCCGACTCAAAAAGCACTTAGACTATTTTCTAGAAACCCTCCATAGCGAAGAATCTAACGGACGAAAACTGAGTTTTATCGCACAAGAAATTGGAAGAGAGGTAAATACCTTAGGTTCTAAAGCTAACTTTGCCCCTATGCAACAGTTAGTTGTCCAAATGAAAGACGAACTCGAAAAAATTAAAGAACAAGTATTAAACGTCTTGTAACCTGACACCTAAAATGAACAAACTAATTATTTTTTCAGCTCCCTCAGGGAGTGGCAAAACTACTATAGTAAGACACCTATTATCAATTGAAAAACTCAACTTAGCCTTTTCTATTTCTGCTACCTCTCGTGCACCCCGAGGCGAAGAACAACACGGTAAGGAATACTACTTCCTATCAGCCGATGAGTTCAAAAATCGCATACAGCGCGATGAATTTATGGAATGGGAAGAGGTGTATGCAGGTTGTTACTATGGCACCCTAAAATCAGAAGTAGAACGCCTTTGGGCTGAAGGTAAAAATGTAGTGTTCGACATTGACGTTGCTGGAGGTCTCCGCCTCAAAAAACAGTACCCCCACCATACTTTAGCAGTTTTTGTACAACCTCCTAGCCTTTCTGCCTTAGAAGAAAGATTGCGCAATCGTAAAACCGAAACTGATGAGAAAATACAAATGCGCCTTAACAAAGCCGAACAAGAAATGGCAACTGCCCATCAATTTGATGTAATTATCAAAAACGACGATTTGCAACAAGCCTTACAAGAGGCTGAGAACGTAGTAACCGAATTTATCAATCGATGAAAAAACAAATAGGCTTATTCTTTGGATCGTTCAACCCTATCCATATAGGGCACCTCATCATTGCTAACCATTTAGTAGAGCATAGTGCTATGAACGAATTGTGGTTTGTAGTAACACCTCAAAACCCATTTAAAGAAAAACAATCATTGTTAGACAATCACTTACGATTGGAAATGGTAAATTTAGCAATAGATGAATATCCCAAGTTACGAGCTTCAAACATCGAATTTCAGTTGCCACAACCCAATTATACAGTAAATACTTTAACCTATTTGGAAGAAAAATATCCTCATGCTAACTTTGCCTTAATTATGGGGGAAGACAACCTAAAAAGCTTCCACAAATGGAAAAACTACGAATATATTTTAGTTAATTATCCTATTTATGTATATCCTCGTATTTCAGAGGGAGATATCCCCCAATCCTTAATCAATCACCCACAAATCACCCGTATAAATGCCCCTATTATTGAACTCTCTGCTACTTTTATACGTGAAGAACTCAAAGTAGGGCGCAATATACGTCCATTACTCCCTGAAAAAGTATGGCAATATATCGATAAACTGGGACTCTACAGATAAAAAATTATCAATATCTCTCCAAGACACTCCCCAAACTCCATTTTTCAGTAATTTGATCATCAATAAAATTAAAACAAAATGCCAAAAACAAAAATACTAATGGTTTGCTTAGGCAATATTTGCCGTTCACCCTTAGCCGAAGGTGTGATGAGAAGCAAACTCCCTTCCGATAACTTTGAAGTAGATTCAGCTGGTACTGCCAATTATCACGTTGGCGATGCCCCTGATAATCGTTCTATTGCTTCTGGTAAACAACACGGAGTAGACATTTCTATGCTTAGAGGACGACAATTTTCTGCAAAAGATTTCTCACACTTCGATTATATCTTCGTAATGGACAGAAGTAACTACCAAAATGTGATCCGCATTGCTAAGAATGAAAAAGAACGTGCTAAAGTACATTTTTTAGCCGATGCTTTAGGAGGAATGGCACAACGTGAAATCCCCGACCCTTATTACGGTACAGAAGCTGATTTCGAAAATGTTTATCAGCTCATTGACGAGGCTTGCACAAAAGTTGCTCACAAACTATCTCCTAACCCCTAACTACTATCTCCTAAAATGGACTTCTCATCTAAACTCTTAGAAAACGCTGTATACGAAATAGCACAATTGCCCTCTATAGGCAAGCGCACCGCCTTGCGTTTAGCGCTGCATTTGCTCAAGCAACCCGAAGAGCAATCCTTGCAGTTAGCACAAGCCATTGTAGCGTTACGAACCCATATACAATATTGCAAAAACTGCCACAACATCTCCGATGTAGATATTTGTGAAATATGCGCCAATCCCACTCGTGATACAGGTATCATTTGTGTAGTAGAGGATTTTCGCGATGTAATGGCAATAGAGAACACTGGTCAGTTCAAAGGACAATACCACGTTTTAGGAGGTAAAATATCTCCCATTGATGGGGTTGCTCCCTCCAATCTACATATCGCCTCACTGATAGAAAAAGTAAAGGCGGGCAAAGTAACCGAACTCATTCTCGCCCTCAGCAACACTATGGAAGGAGATACAACCAACTTCTACATCTACAAACAAGTAGAGCCCTATCACATCACCATCTCCACCATTGCACGAGGCATAGCTGTAGGCAGCGAACTTGAGTACACCGATGAAGTAACCTTAGGTCGCAGCATCGCCCATCGCATCCCCTTTGAAAAAGCCATCAAAGCAGTATAACCCCACCGCTCCCATTACTCCCACACCTCCCATCCCTGCCCGTGCGGCTCGCACCTCCCACCACTCCCACCCTTCCCCCTCTTCAAAAATTCCCTAAAAAAATCTTATTTCATTAGGTTATTCAACTTTTTTACACTACATTTGCCGCACTGTGTAAAATAAAGACATCTTTATTTTATACAAAATATATAACAACCTTTCAAAATCAATATGTTAGTCGATAACCATTCTACAGAGTTTAAAGTACATAGCTTCATACAACAGTATATTAATGACGGCTCAATGGATATAGTAACAGGATATTTTACTGTTGGGGCTCTATGTCATTTTGCTAATCTTACTAATGAAAAAATAGCACAATATCGTATTATTTTAGGTGATATTACTCAACGTGATGTTACCGAAATTAGTTCATTAGATTTATTAAATGCTGACTTAAGCCTTGAAAAAGCACTTAGTCTAAAAAAACTTGCTAATGAGGCTGTTGATTTTTTAAAACTCAATAAAGTTTCTTTAAAAACCTTAGAGCCTAACTTCTGTCACGCTAAACTATATCTATTCAAAAGTGAAAAAAACGACCGACAGAAAAATTTTTATATCTCAGGAAGCTCTAATCTTACAGAAGCAGGTATTGGTATTAAACAATCTGATAATTTTGAACTAAATATAGCTGATTTTGGAGGGAATGAACAATATAAAGAAATTCTCAATTGGTTTAACGCACTATGGGAGCACCCTAAAGCCCATAACTTTAAAATACTTGTAGATGAAAATGGTAAGGAAACAAAAATAGATTTTAAAACTTATCTCATAAACGAAATAAGTAAACTATTTCAAGAATTTTTGCCTAAAGACATCTATTTTAAAATACTTTTTGAACGTTTCTATAATGATATATCGCTTTCTATCAACACTCCCGAATATCAGCGTAATATTCAAAAACTAAAAGATTCCGAAATCTATAATGCTCTTTATGAATTTCAGCAAAAAGGAGCTGAAAGCCTTATCAACCGCATAGAAAAATACAATGGGGCTATACTTGCCGATGCTGTTGGTTTGGGAAAAACGTGGACTGCCCTTGCTGTGATGAAGTATTTCCAAAACAAACGAGATGATGATGGAAACCAAAAATACGACATCTTACTACTTTGTCCTAAAAAACTACACCAAAACTGGCTAAAATACCGAAAAGACCAAAACTCTCGCTTTGAAGCGGATAAACTGAATTATGCTATCCGCTTTCATACGGATTTGGACGAAACTTTAATGCAAAAGCCCAAATACTTAGATGAAAGAAGGGATTACAATTTCACTAATAAAAAACCTAAACTGATTGTTATAGATGAAAGTCATAACCTGCGCAACGATAAGTCGAAGCGCTTTGAATACCTCTTGGAAGAGATTATCAAAAAGAATGAGGATGTGAAGGTGCTACTGCTATCGGCTACCCCTATCAACACTGATTTTAAAGATGTGCGCAACCAACTTAAATTGATAACCAAAGACAATAATGGAGCCTTTAAAGAAGAAATGGATATCAATAACTTAGATTATCTATTCAAGCAGACTTCTAAACATTACAACCAATGGCAGCAAGAAAAAGAAGCCTCTATTACTGAGCTTACCCAATCTTTTGGACGTGATTTCTTTAAACTTACGGATAGCCTTATCGTGGCGCGTACCCGCAAGATGATTGTCCATCAACAACGCGACTTGGTATTCCCCACTAAAGCAAAACCTATTAATAAGTATATTACCCCTAAGATTATGTTGGAGGTAGACACTCTTGAAGATTTGATTCACAAATTTCCTCCTATTCTTTCAGGGTACCAACCTAATTATTACACTCTTACAAGAGATCAGAGAGCACAACGAAAAAGAGATGAAAAAGAAGGTGTATATTCAGGTGAAAATGTTTTAGAAGATGATGTAGCACGCGACCGTTTTTTGGTGAAGATGATGTATATATTGCTTTTGAAACGCTTAGAATCAAGCTGGTTCTCTTTTCATACTACAGTAAATAAAATTTTGGAACATCATCAGAATGTTTTGACCAAAATAGAAAACTATCAGAAATGTAAAAGCTCTGAAATTTTATCGCAAACTCCACTATTATCAGATGATGAAGAAGAGGATTTGCAAGATTACACCATTGGAAAAAGAGAAATTAAACTTTCGGATATAGATAATGCAGGCAACTTAAATCTTTTTGAAAAATCTTTAAAAAGAGATATTTCAAAATTAAAAGGACTTTCTAAAGGTATGGACTATTTTTCGGAAGTGATAACCCAAGAGTTAGAAGATGATGAACCGTTAAAAAGTCGTGATAGTAAACTCCAAGAACTCATTGCTATTCTTAACGATAAAAAAGAAAATGCTACCAATAAAAAAGTAATTATTTTTACTACCTATACTGATACAGCTCAGTATCTTTTTGAGCAACTTTCGGCACGTGGTTTCTCTAAAATAGCAATGATTAACGGCAATGGTGCGCGAACTGATTATGAAGGTGAGACACATATTCCTAACTTTGAAGGAGTATTAGAACGTTTTGCTCCGTTTACTAAACTATTTGTAGAACGCAAATGGGAAGATTTTGAGTGTGAAACTGGAAGTCCTCAGGAGCGTTACACCCTATGGAAGGAGTGGGTTGCAAGTGTTGACAAGAAAGTAAAACAACAATTGGCTACCCCTATTGACATTCTTATCGCTACTGACGCCCTTAGCGAAGGACAAAACCTACAAGATGCTGATATGGTGATTAACTACGACATTCATTGGAACCCAGTACGTACTATTCAGCGCGTAGGGCGTATTGACCGTTTGGGCTCTCCTAACCAAGAGGTATTTACCGTAAACTTTTGGCCTGCCCCTAATATCAATGAGTATCTAAACCTACAAACACGCATTGAAAAACGTATGGCAGCGATGAAAATTATAGGATCAGAAGATATTAAAGATTTTACAGAAAATTATGGTAACATTGCCATTGATACTGATTTAGAGGAGCGTCAAAACCAAAAAATGTTGGAACAAATACAAGACAGCATAGAGGAGTTAGAAACTGAAAAATCCTTTGGTTTTGACGACTTATCACTTGAAATGTATCGCCAAGATTTAGCCCTTGAGTTAGAAAACCACTTAAACCATTATTTACAACTGCCTAACGGTATTTTCTCGGGGGTTGCCTTTGCTGAAGCAATAGAAAACGGACAGAAAGAAGGGATTATAGCTCTATTGGGCTCCCCAGTACGTAAAGCTAAACAAAAAAAGGCTTATCAGCAGCTAAAACTCGTATATGTAGATGCTCAAGGGAAGGAAATCCTCGTTAATGAAAAGGAAATTTTGCATTACCTTTCTCAGCAGAAAAATGCTCCTCGCTATGGCTGTGAAAAATTGGATATAGGCGCCCCAGAGGAGGTAAAACACTATGCTAATGCTTTAGCACAATGGTTTGAACACCAACAGAGCAATACTATAGTGGATGAAGATGGACATACTAAGAAGGTAGCAGGAAAAGCAAGTCTCGATATGCTCGACCAACTTAGTAAAGGCAAAAAAACAGCTATTGAAGAAATGAAAAATACGCAAACAATGAGTGCAAAATATAACAAAGACAATTGGGATTTAATTACTTGGCTCATCGTTAAAAAATAAACTAACTTATGGAAAATATCATACATACTTTTAAAGGAGGTAACCTTTTTGAAACAACTACAGCACTTTTTAAGCATCTCAATATTTCAACTCAAACTTTTGAAGAGCAAGCTTTCTTGCCACAGGATTTCTTAAAAGACTTGTATAAGCCTCAAAAGCACAAAGCTATAAATGAAATTTACTTAGTAGGGATAGTAACTGATGAGGTATTTAATGGAAAATCATTAGCCGAAGTTGATAATGAACTCAGTAATGATTATCAAGGTCTGCTAATAATAGCTGTAGATTTAAAAGATAAAACTGCTAATCGTACAGAACTCTCAACCCTTACACGCCTTTTTAGTCGTCGTTTAAAAGCAATGCCTGTAACGGTACTTTTTCGCTACGGTAACCATATAGCCCTTGCCAATGCTGAGCGTACCCAATACAAACAAACCTACCGTGAAGGCGAGAAAATAGGCAAAGTATCTATCCTGAAAGATATTGATACGCTTAAGCCACATAGAGGGCATTTACGCATTCTTGAAAAGCTTCATATTGATAAAAGTATAAAAACTTTTAAAGAACTTTATGTTAAATGGTTAGGGGTTTTTGATACAAAAATTCTTAATAAGGAATTTTATAAAGAGTTATTTGCTTGGTATGAATGGGCTATTTCAGAGACATCAGGTATTAAGTATCCTAATGACCCTAAAGCTATAAAAGAAGAAAGACAATTAGAAAAACAAATCATACGCCTCATTACTCGTGTACTCTTTGTATGGTTTATTAAACAGAAAGGTTTAGTGTCTGAAGAGATTTTTGATGAAAAAGCACTATCTGACATTTTAAAAGATTTCGACCCCAAAAGTGAAACGAAGGGTGAGTATTATAATGCTATTTTGCAAAATTTGTTTTTTGCTACTCTCAATAAAGAAATTACAGAACGTGCTTTTGCTAAAGAAAAAAATAGTCGTGATGTAAAAACACTTTATCGATATGCTGAAATGTTTTCTATTTCAGAAGAAAAAGTGATAGAGCTATTTAAGCCTGTTCCTTTCCTCAATGGAGGACTTTTTGAATGCTTAGATAAAGACCAAGGGAATGATGGTAAACGTTATCATTTAGACGGTTTTAGCAGAAATGAAAATACAAAAGAAGATGGGAATCGTTTTCTACAACGAGCACTCATTCCTAATATCTTCTTTTTTGAAAAAGATAAAGGATTGTTTTCAATCTTAAATAAATACTACTTTACTGTTGAAGAAAATACTCCTGAAGAAGTACAAGTAGCTCTTGACCCAGAGTTATTGGGGAACGTTTTTGAAAACTTATTAGGGGCTTTTAATCCTGAAACTGAAGAGTCTGCTCGTAAACTTTCAGGAAGTTTCTACACACCTAAAGAGGTTGTAAATTATATGGTAGATGAAAGCCTAAAAGTCTATCTAAAGAACCATTTACCCTCCTTTTCTTCTAAACTTATTGATGAACTTTTTGAAGGGCAAGATTTAACTACTGATTTTGATGATATAACTAAGCGCAAACAAGTAGCAGAATGCCTTCGAAAGGTTAAAATACTTGACCCTGCGTGTGGGTCAGGGGCATTTCCTATGGGCATACTAAACCGTATGGTGCATATATTAGAGAAGTTAGGAGTTGATACTAATGAAACTACCTATCAATTAAAACGCCATCTAATTGAAAAATGTATTTATGGAGTAGACATTCAAACAACAGCTACTCAAATTAGTAAACTACGCTTCTTTATTTCTCTTATTTTAGAACAATCAGAAACTAATATAGATCCAGCGCTTAACTATGGTATACAGCCATTACCTAATCTTGAAACTAAGTTTGTAACAGCTAATACTTTAATTGATATTAGAGAGAAGGGTTATACACAAGGAAATGCATTTATTCATTCTTCTGAATTTTCAAATATTCAAGAGAAACTTTTTGAGATAAGAGAAAAACATTTTAATGCTTCTACTCCAAGAGAGAAAAAGAAGTTGAGAGAACAAGATGAAACTTTACGGAAAGAATTAGCTCAATTATTGCAGGAATATGGAGAAGCTACTCCTGAAAATGCTAAACTATTTGCAGAATGGAATCCTTATGACCAAAATACTTCTGCTTCATTTTTTGTTCCAAAATGGATGTTCAATAAAATAGAAAGTTTTGATATTATCATAGGTAACCCTCCGTATATAAACATTGAAAAGATTGACAAAGATATCAAGGCTCGAAAAAAAGACTTTAGAACTGCCTATAAAAAATATGATTTATACGTATTATTTTATGAAAAAGGGATTGATTGGTTGGAAAAAAACGGCGTTTTATCTTACATAACATCTAACAAATTTTTATCTCAAGAGTATGGTCTATTTTTAAGACAAGAGCTTTTGAAAAATACTATAAAATCAATAGTAAATTTTAACTATGATATTTTTGAAAATGCTACAGTTAGGACGTGCATATTATTACTGACAAAGGTTCTTCCTAAAACTAACAACATTATAGAATTAATAGATGTGAAGAATGAAAAAGATGCTGGAAAATTCATTAATAGAGAATATGAAATGATTTTTCAAAATATCTTTACTACTACTGAATATAATAATTTTAGAATAAATCTTACTGAAGAAAAAATGTCTATTCTTGATAAAATAGATAAAAAATCTATTAAATTGGAAGATGTTTGTTCAGTAAATTATGGTTTAAGACCCATTAGTATTAGTGGTAAAGAAAAAACAGAGTTTATTAAAGACTTTTTTTTAGATGGATATAAAAAGTATTTTGAAGGAAAAGACACTGGTTATTGGATAATAAATAACTATAGGTATTTAAATTATTCAAAAGAGGATATCTATAATCCTATGTTTGAAGAACTATTTGAAAATCCTAAATTAGCAGGTCTTTGTACATTAAGTGAGATAAATAAGCTAAGATTTATTTATGATGAAAAAAATTACTATGCTAATCATTCTGTTGTTATTTTAACTTTATGGTATTTATTTGAAAATGTAAATAATAGTACTATCAAAAGGAATATTAGTAATAAAAAAATAGAATTATCAAAAGAGTTTGACTACAAATATTTACAAGGTGTTTTAAACTCTAAACTCATAAAATTTTATGTAAATGAATTGTTCTATGATGGGACGCACTTTTACCCTAACCAAATGAAAGCGTTACCTATCAAAAAAGCAAGTAGTGCTATCCAGCAGCTATTTATAACATTAGTAAATATGATTCATTACTTGCAACCTAATGTGAGTGAGAATATATTCATACACACCTCTAACATAGGAGTAGCCTCTCATTTTCAAGATATACTTGATATGATGGTATATGAACTTTACTTTGAAGTTCATACCAAAGAAGCAGGCTTAGATGTGTTACAATTTATCAAACCTATGATGGAAGAAATACAAAATCTTCCGATAAATGAACAAATTGAAAGATTTTATAAATGGTATCAGCAATCGGAAAACAATGTTAGACAAAGAGTTTTATTGCTTGATACACGTAGTGAAAACTTATTGGCTATTATCAATAAAATCATATAGAAATGAGCAAAATTAAAACCATCAAAATTAATAATTTTAAATTTTTTACTAATGATATTCCTTTAGAATTGGAAGGAAAACATCTATTATTATTTGGAGAAAATGGTAGTGGAAAAAGTTCCATTTATTGGGCTTTATATACACTTTTTCAAGCTGCAATAAAAGATAAAGTTGATGATTTTCAAAAGTATTTTAAGCACCCCAATGACTCTGAAGAATCCTTAATCAATATTTATGCGGAAGCCAATATTGTAGATGATGTAAAAGATTACAAATCGTTTATTGAAGTAGAAACTACCGATAATAAAACATATAGAGTCTCTCAGTTAGACACAGCTATAAATGGTGATACTGAAGCTATTGAAGTAACTATGGCTTCTGATTTTCTAAACTATAAAGTGCTATACAAATTTCAAGACTTTTGGAATGGGGAGCAGATAGATTTAGCAGATATTTTTGTAGGCTATATATTACCCTATATAAAGTTTACTTCTTCTGAAATTAGAGATAGACAATTATCAAACGCCTATGAAATGTGGCAAGAAATCACAAAAGGCCCTGGTACTACTACCAATTCAAAAGGTAAAATCATACAGGTTTATAAACACAGTGAAGAGTATAGGTCTTTTCAAAGATTTTCTGAACACTTTGAAAATGAAATGAGAAGTTTAATAGACTTCATTAATGCAAATGCTCCTGAAATTTTAAAAGAACTAGGCTATAATATTGATTTTCATTTGGAATATGAACCTCATACTCACCACAAGAAAGATGTTCAATATGAATATGCTCCTTTCAAAATAGTTTTAAAGATAACGTCCTATTTAGGAAAAACTATTTCAATTCATCGCCCCCAGTCCTTCTTGAATGAAGCTAAATTTACAGCTATTGCTATAGCTATTCGGTTAGCTGTATTGGAGAAAAGAATAAATACAGAAACATCTGTTCTTAAATTTATCGTTTTTGATGATATAATGATAAGTTTGGATATGAACAACCGAGATAAACTAATAGAATATCTCTTATCAGCTAAAAGCGATTTTACAAAAAACTATCAATTATTATTTCTTACTCACGATAAAAATTTGTACGACTTTCTATACTTCAAAATTAAAAAGTTAGATAGCCTTGATAATTGGAAGCGTAAAGAAATGTTTATTGGCAAAGACGAGGAAAAAGAATACCCAATAATAATAGATAGTGAAATAGAATTTATAGACAAAGCTAAAAAACATTTTCAAGCAAATGATTATGTGGCTGCCTCTATATATATTAGGAAAGAGTTGGAAAAAATAGTAGGAGAGAGACTACCTGATGAACTGAAATACAAATCTGATGGCAATTTCCTTTCTTTACAAACTTTATGGGATAGAATGAATGAGAGATATAATGCTGTTAACAAACCTATTCCTGAAGAAATATATTCTCTCTTTGAAGAATCTAAATTGTTTGTACTCAACCCTCAAGCCCACTATCAAAATTATTCCTTCCCTATCTATAAAATAGAGTTAGAAAAAGCATTTAAGCTAATAGACAAGTTAAGTGCAGTTTCAATACCAGAACAAAAAATTTTGTTAGCTAAAGGCATGGAACTTGAATTTAAACACCCAACATTAGATTATACCTTTAAGTTTGAACTACTCAGTGATTTTTGTAAGGATTCTTTAGATAGCAACTCAATACCTATATATCCTAAATGTAAAGTTATGTTTTGGCAATTTGAAAGCAAAGACTTTTTTGATATACAAAGTCAACAAGTACTTTCTCAGGATAAAATAGATAAAATACAAAAAAGAGAGGATAAGTTAGATAAAGTAATTACTAATATAAAAAAATGTTTTCCTCTTACAGATAGTGAAATAATCTACGAAAACACTAAAATCAATGATGTTTGGAAATTAAAAGATATTATTGATTGGGATATTTAATAAATATTAGTAACTTTGCGCTTCAAAAAACATAAAAATGGCACAAGATTTAAAATTAGAAATTTTTAGAATAACAATAAAAGAAAGACATTCAAGAGATGATAAAATACTTTCTTTCAGTAAATTATTTGATAAATTAGAGACTGATGATAAAGAAAATAAGTTTCATCAATTCTTACAAGATTTTATAAAGTTTTTTGATGATAAATTCCAAATAAATAAACAAAAAACAAAGGGAATTTCGCACAATTCCGATATGAAACACTCTATAAGAAGTACTAAAAATATCATTGATTTTGAATTTGTAGGTGGAAATACAGGAAGTGAACAAGGTGTATATGCTATTGGAAATTCAAAAATTCAAGTTGATACAATCAATGGAGATAAGATTGTATCAATGCCTTTTTATGTAAAGCTCTGGTTGCCTAGTGACTATACAGCTGGAGTTCTTATGATTCAAAGTTATACTGATTACACAATTTCAAGATTTGCTAAAGCTATATTTCAAAAATTTTTTGCAAAATATGGTGTAACTCTAAATATATATACTTTTATTCCGAAAAAGAATAAAGATGAATTTTTAGCAAAGAGTCAAGTTTATGAACTTCAAGTTATAAAAGATCGTATAACTAAAGGGAAACGTCATCTAATTAATCCTATCTTTACTGATTTTGAAAAGTTAAAGGTTACTGTTTCTGTAACAAATTTTAGAGAACCTGCAAAAACTTTTTTAAATAGACTTTTTGGGAACCAAAAAAAGGATGAGAATTTAATTGGCTCTGATTTGAGTGATTTTGATATTATAGAAAGAGATGACTATGATATGAAGATTTTTTATATAGATCCTAAAGGCAGGAAAGCTAATATAAATATATCTAATCCTGAAGAAATAAAACCTACAATATTTTTAGATGATGATATTAAAGAAACAGGTAGTGAGCGTTTTGATTTTGAAAAAATTAAAGAACATACCGATGGTATTTTAGAACAAATAAAAGAGGAAATAGGTTATTATGCTAATTGAGAAATTCAGTTTATTTGAATTATTGAAAGATGGATTTTCTATACTAAAAAAACAGACTAAAAACTATGAAGTATTACTATATTTTGTAGTCATTCCGTCTTTAATTTCTTATCTATTCATATTTTTTGATATTACTTTTGATAATGATATTATTTCAAATATTATTAGTTTTATAAGCATTTTTTCTGGAATTCTATTTTCAGTTACATTTGTTCTTAAAGAAAACTATATAAGACGAAAAGAAATATATAGCACTAAAAATGAAGAAGATACAAATTATATTAACCGCTATAAAGCCTTTATGCAACAAGTATCAACCTTAATTTTATTCTCTGTTGGAATATCTGTTTTTTTAATATGTTTTTTACTTAGTATTCTTTGCTTTAAAGAAGAATACCTACAGTCTTTAATATCTATATATACTAAAATATCTATATATACTAAAAAAACATTAGAAATCATCACTATTTTCTTATCATATTTCTATTTATTATCAATTTTAAACATTATAAAAGAAGTATATGCTATGCTATATGATGATTTTGAAAATTAGAAATCTTAACACTTAAATCTTCTTTTAAACTCAAAAAAAATACCATTAATTCCTATATATTTCTTCTAATAACTATTTAAATGATTTTTAAAAGATGATTTACGGATACATTAGGGTCAGTACAGACTGACTCTGAATGAGTGTATGAACCGCGATATTCAGGTGTGGACAATTAAAGATAATTATCGCTTAGGGAGCGACATCAATAGCAAGGTATTAGCATTTGCTTTTGGTCTATCTGCTGAGATTGAACGTAACCTTATTAGTCAGCGTACCAAAGAGGCATTGGCACGCAAGAAAGCAGAGGGAGTAGTTCTCGGTCGCCCTAAAGGTAGTAAGTCTGCTAAAACGAAACTGACAGGGCAAGAAAAGAAAATTAAGGAACTTTTAGAGAAAAAAGTATCATATTCGGCTATTGGGCGTATTCTTGGGGTGCATAGGCTTACAGTAAGTACTTTTGTAAAAGAACGGTTGTGTAAGTATGGTGTCTGATTTTATTAGGTCATTTGACTTTTTTATAATACATTTGCAACTCTCATCTAAACTCTTTACAAAGATATGAAACACTTTTTAATCACTCTTTTAGCAATATTATTTGCTCAACTTAGCGAGGCTCAAACTCAAAAGTATTCAACTTTTTATGTGCAACGGGCTAACCTATTCAGCAAATTGTCTGTCACCCCTAAAGATATTGTTTTTATTGGCAATAGTATTACTAATGGTGCCGAATGGAATGAACTTTTTCCGCGAAAACGTGTAAAGAACAGAGGTATTAGCGGCGATACTTCCGAAGGGGTGTATGACCGATTAGAGGCTATCGTAAAAGGTAAGCCTGCTAAAATATTCATCCTCATTGGGATTAATGATATTTCTTGTGGGATAGAGGTGAAAACTATTGTGCAGAATATGAAGCAAATTGTTGAGAAAATACAAAACGAATCTCCCAAAACGAAGATTTACATTCAGAGCATATTGCCCGTAAATCCAGATTTTGAAATGTTTAAAGGTCACCAGAAACCCCAACTCATTAAAGAAATCAACCAACAGTATCAAAATATAGCCAAAGAGTATAACGTGAATTATATTAATTTATACCCCCATTTCCTCGAAGAGGGAACCGACAGAATGAATAAGAACTATACTAATGACGGATTACACTTGTTAGGCGAGGGATATTTATTGTGGAGCGAAATTATAAAACCATATCTTTAACTTCAGTTCAATATAACAAAACACCGATTTACAATTACATTTAAGGTAAGCTCCCTAAGAATTTTAGACTATACTGTTCAGCTTGCACCTCTCACACCTCCCATTGTTTTCACCTGCCCGTCAGCCTTGTCATAACAAAATATTTTATGTAGCCCCTATTTCGTGTAAATTCGTGAGAGATTTAAACTATATACCCTCAAACTACCTTCCTGTCCGGATCGCACTCTTTCGAGGTTGTTGGCAATTGCCGAATAAATGAGTCGGAGGCTAAATAAAAACGAGTAAATCAGCAACACTTTTTGCTAAAAAATTTTTGTGGTTTAGAAAAATGTCGTATATTTGTAAAATATATTTGATGACAAAGAAACTCAACACTGAAACAGGAGAATATTTAATATGAAAATGACAAAAAATGATTTACATAATGCCCTGAAACACTACTTTGGTTTTGAATCTTTCAAAGGGCATCAGGAAGAAATTATCACCAGCGTGATCAACAAAGAGAATACCTTTGTTATTATGCCCACGGGTGGTGGTAAATCATTATGCTACCAATTGCCTGCATTAGTTTTGGAGGGAACTGCTATTGTAATATCTCCTCTTATTGCCTTGATGAAAAATCAGGTAGATGCGATGCGTGGCATTTCGTCTACCGATAGTATTGCCCACGTACTCAACTCTTCACTTACCAAAAACGAAATCCGTGAGGTAATGGAAGACATTAGCGCAGGAAAAACCAAATTGTTATATGTAGCCCCCGAATCACTTATTAAAGAAGAATATGCTAACTTCCTCAAAACGGTAACTATTTCTTTTGTAGCGGTAGACGAGGCTCACTGTATCTCTGAATGGGGACACGACTTCCGCCCCGAATACCGAAATATCAAAACCATTATCGAACGTTTAGGAAGCAATATCCCTATAGTAGCACTCACAGCTACTGCTACTCCTAAAGTACAAGAAGATATCCTCAAAAACTTGGGAATGCTCGAAGCCAATGTGTTTAAGTCATCATTCAACCGTCCAAACTTGTATTATGAAGTACGTCCAAAAACCAAAAATGTAGATGCCGATATCATTCGCTTTGTAAAACAGAATAGTAAAAAATCTGGAATTATATATTGTTTAAGCCGTAAAAAAGTAGAAGATCTTGCTCAAACCTTGCAAGTAAATGGCATTTCAGCAGTACCTTACCACGCAGGATTAGATGCTAAAACACGTGCCAAGCACCAAGATATGTTCTTGATGGAAGAAGTAGATGTGGTAGTAGCAACTATCGCTTTTGGTATGGGAATCGATAAACCCGATGTACGCTTTGTAATTCACCACGATATCCCTAAAAGTATTGAAAGTTATTATCAGGAAACAGGACGTGCAGGACGTGATGGCGGTGAGGGACATTGCTTAGCTTTCTACTCTTATAAAGATGTGGAGAAGCTCGAAAAATTTATGATAGGCAAACCTATAGCCGAACAAGAAATAGGGCAAGCTCTCTTGCAGGATATTGTAGCGTATGCCGAAACCTCTAGTTCACGTCGTAAATTTATATTGCACTATTTTGGTGAAGAATTCGACGAGGTGAATGGTGAAGGCGCTAATATGGACGATAATGTACGTTTCCCTAAAGAGAAAAAAGAAGCCAAAGACGATGTTGTAAAATTGCTTAATGTGATTATTGCTACCAAACAAAAATTCAAAGCTAAAGAAATTGTAAATACGCTTATTGGTAAGGTGAGTGCAATTATCAAGGCACATCGCATTGATGAGCAAGATTTCTTTGGCATTGGTAAAGATAAAGACGATGCTTATTGGATGGCTCTCCTTCGTCAGGTAATGGTAAACGGACTCATACGTAAGGATATTGAAACTTATGGAGTGATGTTCATTACCGATAAAGGAAAGGAATTCTTAAAAGATGTACCTTCATTTATGATGACCGAAGACCACAGTTACGAAGAAGAACCTGAAGACTTCAATAGTGCAAATGCAGTAGCTGCCGACCCTGTGTTATTGGATATGCTAAAAGATTTGCGTAAGAAAGTAGCTAAACAAAAAGGCGTACCTCCATTTGTAGTATTCCAAGACCCTTCTTTGGAGGATATGGCCCTCAAATATCCTATAACCATTCAAGAGCTTACTAATGTACACGGTATAGGGGAAGGTAAAGCTAAAAAGTTTGGTGCAGAGTTTATAAAACTCATTGGTCGTTATGTTGAAGAAAATGACATTGTGCGTGCTGAAGACCTTATCGTGAAAACTACAGGTTCTAATTCTGCATTGAAGTTGTTTATTATTCAAAATATCGACCGCAAATTACCCTTACCCGACATTGCTCAAGCTAAAGGATTAGAAATGGACGATTTTCTCAAAGAAATGGAACAAATAGTATATAGCGGAACTAAGCTAAATATTGATTATTGGGTAAACGAAATCTTTGATGAAGAACAACAAGAAGAACTTCACGAGTACTTTATGGAGGCTGAAAGTGATAAAATATCATTAGCTTCTAAAGAATTCGCAGGAGATTATGAAGATGACGAACTTAGAATCTACCGTTTGAAATTTATTAGTGAAGTAGCAAATTAAGTTAAAAACATATTATAATACCTAAATAAAAAATGTCTGAGAAGATTTAAAATCTCATCAGACATTTTTTATTTAATAATACCTCAAATATTTATACTATTCTACTTTTTTTGGAAGTTTAACATTATTAATATCTATTTTACTCTTATTTTTATCATAGTTTCAATTTTACTATAACTCTTTTTTTTGTAAATGCTGAGCTATAAGTTCTAATTCCTCATACCATTGCTCTCCAAATTTTCTAATAAGAGCTTCTTTTACAAACTTATAAATAGGCAACTTTAAGTCTCTCCCTAAAGAACAAGCATCATCACATATAGGCTGCCAACGATGATAGTTTACCGCAGTAAATGAGCTATATCCCTGTAAACGTATAGGATACAAATGACAAGAAATAGGTTTCTTCCATTCGATTTTCTTATCATTATATGCTTGTTCTATAGCACAAAGAACCCAACCTTTTTCATTGCGTACTACATAAGCACATTCACCTCCTTTGATAAGAGGGGTTTCCCACTCTCCATCTTCTCCTTTCACATAAACACCTTGCTCTTCTATTGCTTTTCTACCTTCTTCACTAAGGTAAGGTGCTACTTCAGAATAGACATGCTTCATCGTCATTAACTCTTTTTCTTCTATTGGCGCCCCTGCATCCCCTTCTACACAACAAGCTCCTTTACAAGCATTAAGGTTACAAACAAAGTCACGTTCTATAACATCTTCTGAAATAATGGTATTAGCAATTTGTATCATTTTAATAATGGAGTTATTTAAACAAAATTTCTAGCAACCTCAGTACTATTATATAATATAATCTTGAAAAATTATACATAACTACACAAATAAGATTACTCGTTTGCAAAAATAAACAAAAAATATTTCACAACCAAATTTCATTCTTTCTCAAAGAAAACAAAACATTTAGTATACTCCCCTATTTTTCTTTTGTTTCCTCACTTTATCCCTAAATTTTAAGCTTTTCTATATCTCCTATCCTTTCTATAATATTTTCAAAATTTAAAATTTTGATTTCTAAATACTTACATTATACAAATAAATTTTATCATAAAAAAACGATTAAAATTTTGGTAATATAAAAAAAAGTAGTACTTTTGCACCCGCAAAGAAATATTAAACTTAATGGCGAGGTAGCTCAGGTGGTTAGAGCGTTGGATTCATAACCCAAAGGTCACGGGTTCAAATCCCGTCTTCGCTACAAAATTAAAACCTAATAAAAATACGCTTTAAAGCGTATTTTTTTATGTCTATACTTTATGAACTCATACAAAGCGAGTATAAAACCGAGTATATTTCCGAGTATACGAAAATGAAAGAACTTATGGAAAAGAAAAATATTCTGTTCCAAAAATCTATCCAAAAATTATTTCTGAAAAACGACTTTCAGCTTTTTCTGAAAGAGAAAAAGAAGAGATTCTGAAAAAGCATAAACGTTGGTATGTGTACTACAGTAACTACCAAAGATGGTTGTACAGCAACAGATGCTATTACCATTGAAAGTGTAAATACTCAAATAGCTTCTGAGTTTTTACTCACTACCCAAGCCTATGAGAATGAAGAGGTAATATTAGTAAATACCAGTAATCCTAAAGGAGAAACTACTGAGTGGTTAGTACCCGAAAATGAAGCTATTGAAGTCACCAACAAAAATGATGACTATATCTCTCTCATTTTCAAAGCAAAAGGTGAATACCGCATAGGCATCAAGCAAACACAAGGTAATTGCTTTGAGTTGTTCTACAAGAATATCATTGTAGAACCCGCTACCGATTTACCTAAAACTCAAAAAACCAATGAGGCTTTTGTAAGAGAATTTGAAGTCGCACCTAACCCTAACGATGGCAAGTTCAAAGCCAAAGTAGTTTTAGAAAAAGCAGGGGCTATCAAATTCCGTTTATATAGTATCACAGGGCAATTAGTGAGCGAGAAAAACTCAGCTTCAGCTACTGAACACTGGGTTGATTTTCAAGACCCACTACCAGCTGCTACCTATATATTGGTTTTAGAAACTCCTTACCAACGATTAAGTAAAAAAATCATTATCATTCCTTAAGTACGATGCGCCTATTCTCTTACATATTCCTCTTTCTGCTCACAACGTGGCAGCTCATAGCACAAACCTACCCTGTGCAGGTAGTGCCTGTGCTCACACCTCCATATAGTAGTAAGATTGCTGACTATGCCAACCCAATGGCTAATAAGGTACAACTGCAACTCATCACTACCGACTTGAGTGTACAGAACCGCCCCGTACAATTATATGTAGAGATTAAAGGCAATGGACTTACAGCAGCCTCAGCCCCCATACTTTCAGGCGTTTCACCCTTGCGTATCAGTGGAGGCGAAATCCTCCGCCTCACTAATGCCGAGCTGGCAAGCTACTTCCAGTTGCGCAACCTGCAAGGTATCACCTCACAACAATACGCCTCTGCCTTGCCCGATGGGATGTACTCGTTCTGCTTTAGGGTAAAAGATGTGCTCAGTGGTCGTTGGCTGTCACAAAGCCATTGTGCCATTGCCTATCTAATGCTCAACGACCCTCCAATCTTGAATATCCCTACTGATAATGAGCAAGTAGCTGTAACCGATTTTCAAAACATTATTTTCAGTTGGACACCCCGTCAAATCAACGCGACCAATGTAACCTATTCCTTTGAATTACGTGAGATTTTAGACTCTACCCTCGACCCTCGTTTTGCTTTTGAAGTAAGCCGACGCATACTCAAAGAAGACGATTTGCGAATGACCAGCTTCGTCTATGATGTGAGCAAACCCAACCTCATTCCTGGCAGACGCTATGCGTGGCGCGTAAGAGCTATCTCCACAGGTGGACTGGCAGAAAATAGTGTCTTTAAAAACAATGGTTATAGCGAGGTACACACGTTTGTCTACGCCGTAAACTGTAGCAAACCGCTCTTTTTGCTAAGCGAACAGCAGGGTAAAAGTCGTACCAAACTACTCTGGCAAGGGCACACACTGCATCAAAAATACCATATCCAATACCGTAAGAAAAACGTAGAAGGCGCACAGTGGTTCGAGACCTTTACCCGAAATACCCAAACCCTCATCGCCGACTTGGAGGCGGGTGAGTACGAGTTTCGTGTAGGAGCTTCTTGCGAGGGCGAATGCTATGGTATTACTCCCAGCTATGTGTATTCGGATATACAGACTTTCAAAATAGAGAAAACACCCAACACCACTGAGCAAGGGTATAACTGCGGAATTGTACCCAAAATAACGATTACAAACCAAAAGCCTCTCAATAGTTTAATAACCAATGAAGTGTTTACAGCAGGTGATTTTGCGGTTACCCTTTTGGAGGTGAGTGGTAGCAATGGTGTATTTTCAGGTAAAGGCTTTATAAAAGTGCCTTACTTGAACGATACTAAGCTGGCGGTAGAATTTGAAAACGTCAAAATCAACAGTGATTACCAGCTCACAGATGGAGTAGTGAAAACTACTTATGATGCCGATTGGAAAAATGTACAGTTCATAGAAAACCTCATAGGTCAAGGCAAAAAATCTAATGAGATAAACGTACCTTTTGAGATTGATAAGGTAGAAACTCGCAATGGTGAAATAGTTGTTACAGGTAAAGACGGTCGCAAGGAAGTATTCCCATTTGGAGGCAATGATTCCACTGTCAAAGGAAAAGTAACCACTACTACCAACGGAGTAACCTCTACCCAAGAAAAGATATATCACATAGATAAAGACGGTAAAGTATCTGAACCTCAAACAGTAGCTCAAGGAGGCAAACCTACGAAGGAAAACACCAATGGTGTTAGCAAAAATGGTGAGGCTACAGCCCTTACCGCCAAAGGTATTGAGGTGACTTTTGAGAATACAGCCGACTCTAAATACGCTTATGAAGTCCCTACCAAAGCCTATAGTAAGGACTACCAAAAGCTTGACGGTAAGTACATTCCGTTTAAAGCGGTGGTAAAAGGCGAAACAGAACCTTTCTTAGCCAAAGTACAGATTACCGATAAGAATATTAGCACTGATAGCCTTATCTTCAAAACCGATAAAGGCGCACTCATCGAATCCAAACGAGTAGAAGGTTCTAACGACTTTTTGCTTACCCTCAAAGGTTTCCATAGCTTTGCAGTAGAACAAGTACAAGCTACTATCAAACAGGGCAAGAAATACCAAATCGCAGGAGTGTTTAACTTGGTACACCTCTCACCTAAAACTGCCAAGGTAATCCTTGTACCCACTTCCGAAAACACTTCTATGGATATAGATAGAGTAAAATCTATTTATAGCAAGATAGGAGTAAATTTAGATATCACTTGGGCAGCACCTTTTGATATCACACCTTATTTGACCAATGGCGTGTTGGAAACCAAAGATGTATTTGGTGACCTTACCGATTACAGTCCGTCACAACAGGCGGTTATCAATGCCTATAAAGCCACAGGCAAGGTAGCAAACGATACCTATTACGTGTTTATTACCAATGCCAAGAGCAGTACCGGACAAGGAGGCTATATGGCACTGGGCGGACAGTTTGGTTTTGTATTCGACCAAACCGAAAGAACCCTCGCCCACGAATTGGGTCACGGAATATTTAAACTAGCACACCCATTCAAGAAAAAACAACAAGGTAATGTCCCCTCCCTAATGGACTACACCTCCGATGAAGCCCTCCTCTTTGCTGATTGGAAGCAAATCAACGACCCTAAAGTGAAGTTATACGCTTTCCAAGGACAAAGTGAGGGCGAATTTGGAGGTAAAATATGGCTTACTCCTGATTGGCGACCTTTTAAATATGATAGATCCCATACTACAGCGATTGATAGAGAGGAGCTATCAGAAATACCACAAGGAGCTTTGCCCGCAATTTTAGGAGAAGATAAAAAAGCCTACTATGCCGAGTTCTCTAATGAAAAATTTGTAGGTTATAAAAATTTAGATGGACTCTTTTTAAAACTTGATTATCAAACATCAATAAATGATAAAACAGAAATTTATCTATATAGAACAGGTAATTTTTGTGGTAGTGATACTTACTATAAAACCTCTTGGGGATATATTAAAGATAAAAAGGGTACTGTTAGTTTCACAGGAACTCCTATTACTTTTGTAAATACGATCGCCTGTCAAAAAGAAAATTCTATAGATAGTCCTTGTGACAATTTTAGAGTAATTAAAACCTCTGACCTTGCTGAATATCAAAAAGATTTAAAAGAGTATTTAGCAAATGCTATTAAAAAAATAGCAACTTCACGAAAAAAAGAAGTTGTTGCTGTTGGGCAATACAACCACATTGTAAATAACTTTGTAACTAATGTACCTGAAAAACAACTTTATGAATTAGAGGAAAAATTACATCTATTATCGTATTATACAAAAATAGATGTAGTACTTACATTTTTACCATTAAGAAAAAATTCCTATATACCAGAGCATATACTTTCCGATTTAGCACAAAAAGCAATAGAGGGCGTTTCTGGCAATAAATCTGATCGTAAGTTAGTATATTTAGTGGTAGCTTCCTCTGAATATGAGTCTATTTTCAAAGAAGGTACTATTAAAAAACTAAATTGCCATACAATAAGTTTTGCCCAGACAGATAATAGCATTATCCGAAGCAAATATAAAGGGAATTCCATTTTTGAAAAACTTCTTACCCTATATCAAGATATTCCTAAGCCCTTGATAATGAATAAATATTATCAATATGCTGATGGAAGTGTAAGAAATTATACCTATAAATCAAAAGAAAACTTACGAGGCTATCCTTTTATTAAAAAATTAACTTTCTATCAGTCAAAAGAGTTTAGAAGAAATAAATATTGTGTTTATACAAGCGATTATCCCGAACTTTATCAGAATTGTGAAAATAAAAACAGAAAAGCTCTTATAAAAAGTCTAAAAGCTGAATACGCACAAGATGGATTGAAAAATAAAGCACTTTGGGAAGAGGTAGACATTCATCAGTTAGGCAGGTTTAGAGAGGTGTATATGGATTATGGAATAGACAAAACACCTAATTATCCTCTCTACCTATGGCAAAACTCAGTTGATACTTGGCAGTTTAAGAATAAAGTAAAAATAGCCTTAGAAAAAGGAACACTCCCTTCTGAAGTCTTTTATGATTTTGAAAAACTAAAGGTTTTAGACGATGCCGTTTATGGCACTTTAGATTTCATAAGCCTTATTCCAGGGGCTGATATTTTCACCGACCCTCTATGTGCCGCCTATGCCTCTGCGCGTAACGATGCTACTAATTTAACAATTTACTCAGCTGGAGCTATCTTGCCTCTTGCCAGTGGTGCCTATATAAGAGGAGGAGCAAAAGCTCTCAATGAAGAGATTATGGTTGTCGTAGCTAAAAAAGCTGACAACGACGAGGTTGAGTTAGTTTACAAAAACATAAATGATATAGCCCCTAACGAGCTTTATATCGCCACAACTATCGACAACAAACAAACCCAAGCCTTTTTAGATGAAACTAAAAAACAGTTAGACCTTTATTCTATAAACACTCAGTTAGATAACTTAGGAAAAACTGGAAAACAAATAGCAAACCTTGCTGAAGACCTCTCTAAAAAAACAAACAACATACTTACTAAAGCATTCTCCGAAGGCTCTAAATTTATAGATGATAAGAAAACAATAGAAAAAATCACTCATTATTTAGCCCCTGAAAATGCCGAAAAATTAAAAGCTATTGGAGGTGAACAAGGATTGATAGATTTCTTGAAGAAATATAAAGATGCTCCTTGCGGTAATTGTAAAGATGCAGGAAGAAAAATTTTTGGAGGTCGTACCATAGATGAGATGCTTGAAAACTATGTAGAGGTTGCTCATACTTTTAGAAACCGTCCTGATTTATGGAAAAAAATAGAAGAAGGCGCTTTAAGTAGCAATGCCGCTATGCGTGAAGGTACTCAGCATATGTTATCCACCTTTAAGAAAAATCCTAAAAAATACGCTCCTGAAAATATTGAGCATTTAGATATGCGATTTGAAAATGCCTTAGATGATATTTGTGCTAATTGTCGCTATGATGTGAAGTTTAGCAGGAAATATGATGAAGACTTGCCTTTATTTGAAGAATTTAAAAGCTATAATACTGAAACTTGGAGTAAAATAGCTAATGATAAAGGTTTTATCCAACAATTTAAAAGCTACTTGAACACAGAAGGTATCGAAAAAATAGAAGATTTAGCTTATGTGATTAACAGTAATAAAGCTAATATAAATGAAGTAAAACAAGCTTTTAAAGAATTGTTTAAACGTAACAGTGATGAAATTTTAGAGATTATGAGCCCTGAGTTGAAGAAAAGTTTAGGACTTATAAATAAAAATAGAGAAGAAGTATTTAAACTACTAATAAAAGACACCAATTCTCCACTTTATAACTTTATAAAATCACAATAAAATGTTTAAACTAAATTCTAAAATAGATAATGTAAGAGATTATGTTATTTATAAAGGCAAACCTTATTACATCAATACATCACGTGAAATTCAATGTGGTGAAAAGAAACAGATGCTTTATAAAACACCACTAAGCCCGCTTGTTATGTTTAATAATAAGTTCTATTGTTCTGAATGGAATAATAATTACAAAATTTTTGACGAAAATTTGGAGTTGGTAGAAGAGGGCGAAGATAAAGTTTTTTTATATTTATCTAACGATTATTTAGAAACACAATATTCAAATGAATATCTAGAGGATATTACTGCTATTATAGATAGAAAAGAAAATCTCATAGTATTAGGTGAAATTGACAAATTTTCTATAAGTTTTTTCCAAATGGATATATATATATATATATACAAAAAGAATAAAATATATGATGATGTGATGTCTATCAGAGCTTTTTCTATTCAAGAGAAAGAGCATCTATGGGAGTTTTCTCTTGCTTCATTTGGAAAGTATAAAAATTCGTGGGATGAAGAAAGATATTTTAGGGTATATAAGCTTATAGGTATACACAACAATATTTTTTGGGCTTTTATAGAGTTAGGAGGTTTTATAGGTTTAGATATTGAAACAGGAGAATTAAAATATCATATTCCTGAATATCATCAAGCTGTAGAAAAAACTATTACCAAAATTAAAGGTTTTTATAGGAGTGACTATCTCTTAGATAGTGGAAAAGGGAAAATTCTTGGTATGGCTATGGATGTTTTTATTGAAATAGATTTAAACCAAGAACTTCCTTTTGCTACTCAATATGGTTTACAAGAGGAGTTTGAAAAATACAATATCGAAGGGAAAGATACTTCTACCCAATACATCGTTCAAGATGATTTATTGTATTTTTACCTTTCTAATCAACTGAGATTTGGCGTTTTAGATATTAATACCAAAGAAATTGTATACATTTCAGAACCTATTACAGTAGGTGAACGAGATGATAGGTTTACTCAGCTTAAAGATTTAAAAGTTTCTGAGAATAAGGTGTATATCTTAGATAGTAATAATACCTTACATATTTTTGAAAGAGAAGAATAACGTTTTAAAATAAAAGAAGGTAAGTTTATTGATAATGCCTTAGAGCAAGATTATCAAAAATATCTCGCAAGGAAATCTAAAGAATCTAAATCAGCAAGAAACCGTTTAAGCTGGAAAGAAGAACGAGACTATTGGTTAAACGATTCACCTATGGCAAGAGGAAATGAATTTAATAAAAAAGCAATAGATAATGATTGGTATGACTATAATGAAATTCATCTTGAAAATGGTAAACGTCTAGATAGTTATGATCTTGATTTAGGAGAGATTGTTTCACGAAAAGCAACCAATTTAGAAGATATAGAACTTTCTACATTTGAGAGTTATCTAAAAGAAATGAAAAGTAAATATCACAAGGGTATACGAATTAGATCTAATAAGTATCCTGATTTAGATGGTAAAAAATTAAAAGGTAAACAAATTCTTGAAATTCCTGAAGCGAATAAAAACTTTTCTCAATTGCAAGAATATATTGATTTGGCAAAGGATAAGTACAACATAGAAATAAGATTCAGACCTGAATAAGTATGGAATTAAATAAAAAAGAATTAGAGATTTATGAAAAAATAAATCTCTATAAAAGGCACTACGCTCTTAGTGTTCAGAATAATTATGAGAACACATTTGAGAATTACTCTAATGAAGAAGTTTTAAAAATTGTAAAAGAATTAGGATATACAGCTAAATATAAAAAGAAAGAAAACTTCTTTCAGATTTTAGAACCTATAAATGAAATTAATTTCTATTTTCATTTTTCATTAAAATATGGAAAGGTTGAAGTTATAATGTATTGGGAAAGTAAGAAAAATAAAGCCATATCAGGAGGAGGCCCTTTTTCAAGAATATGTAAGTTAATAACAATCAATAAAGGAAGAGAGTTTGAAAAAATTAAATATGCTCGTTTTAGAAATTATGAAGATTTAAAAAATGTTCTTAGAGAATATTTCTTAATCTATGAAGATTTTAAAACTGAAGTCTTAAAAGTAGATTGGGAAAAAGAATCTTAGCTTTGCTATAAAAGCAGATGCAGGTAGGAAAATTTTTGGAGGTCGTACCATAGATGAGATGCTCGAAAACTATGTAGAGGTTGCTCATACTTTTAGAAACCGTCCTGATTTATGGAAAAAAATAGAAGAAGGCGCTTTAAGTAGCAATGCCGCTATGCGTGAAGGTACACAGCATATGCTTTCCACCTTTAAGAAAAACCCTAAAAAATATACGCCTGAAAACATTGAGCATTTAGATATGAAGTTTGAAAAAGGTTTAGATGATATCTGTGCCAACTGCCGTTATGACGTGAAGTTTAACAATAACCGAAATGAAGGTCTACCTTTATTTGAAGAGTTCAAAAGCTATAATACTGAAACTTGGAGTAAAATAGCTAATGATAAAGGTTTTATTCAACAGTTTAAAAGCTACTTGAACACAGAAGGTATCGAAAAAATAGAAGATTTAGCTTATG
>NZ_CALGWU010000044.1 GCF_937936315.1 uncultured Capnocytophaga sp.
ATCTATAAAACCCCATTTGTTATTTAGCCTAACGTTTGCTAATCCTTCTGAAAAATCCAAAACAAAATCATACTTTATAGGGATCACTTCTTTACCTGTTTTATCTATAAAACCATATCTATAATTCAAACTCACGCTTGCTAATCCTTCTGAAAAACTGCTCGCATCATCATACTTTATAGGAATCACTTCTTTACCTATTTTATCTATAAAACCATATCTATTATTCAATTTTACTAAAGCTAATCCTTCTGAAAAACCCCTAGCATTATCATACTTTATAGGAGTCACTTCTTTACCTGTTTTATCTATAAAACCATATTTTTTATCTAATATTACTAAAGCTAATCCTTCTGAAAATCTATCTGCATAATCATACTTTATAGGAATAACTTCTTTACCTGTTTTATCTATAAAACCATATTTTTTATCCAATTTTACCATTGCTAATCCTTCATAATATTCATCTTTCCAAGCGTACTTCTTTGTTTGTTGCACAGGCTGGGCAGACGGCTCTTTTTTTACCTTTTCTTCAGGTAGCAGCCCCTGTCCATAACCAAGGGTAGCAGTTAGTAATAGAGTGTAAAGTAATATATTTTTCATGTTTGTAATATTTTTAAAGTATATTGTAATTTTTTGCATATTTATGATTTAAAAATGTTATGTTTTTTACATAACCAACTTTGCTAAAGTTTTACATTTTGGCAAAGTTAAGCGATGCAAAAGTGATTATTCACTTCCTCCTAAGAGGCGGTCTAAACTTGTGATGTCCTGCACGAGCACTTGGCGGGCTTTACTGCCTTCAAAAGGTCCTACTACACCGGCGTGTTCTAACTGGTCGATGAGGCGACCTGCGCGGTTGTAGCCCAATTTGAGTTTGCGTTGCAAGAGCGATGCTGAGCCTTGTTGCGCATTTACCACTATCTCGGCAGCTTCGCGGAACATAGAGTCGCGTTCAGAAGGGTCGAAATCTAAATCCATACTTTCACCCTCAGCACCTACGTATTCAGGTAGCAAGTAGGCATCAGGGTAGGCGCGTTGCGCTCCGATAAAATCAGTGATGTGTTTGATTTCGGGGGTATCCACAAAAGCACATTGTATGCGCACAGGTTCATTACCTTGTGAATAGAGCATATCCCCCCTACCGATGAGCTGTTCAGCCCCAGATCCGTCCAAGATGATTTTGGAGTCGATTTTTGAACTCACTTTAAAGGCAACACGTGTAGGGAAGTTGGCTTTGATAATACCTGTAATTACGTTAGTAGATGGACGTTGGGTAGCGATAATCAAGTGAATACCAATGGCGCGGGCAAGCTGTGCCAAACGAGCGATAGGGAGTTCCACCTCTTTACCTGCCGTCATTATCAAGTCGGCAAACTCATCTACCACTAGTACGATGTAAGGCAAGAAACGATGCCCCTCGTTAGGGTTGAGTTGTCGTGCTTTGAACTTAGCGTTGTACTCTTTGATATTGCGCACTTGAGCATTTTTGAGCAGCTCGTAACGGTTGTCCATTTCTATACAGAGGGAGTTGAGCGTGTTTACCACTTTTTTGTTATCGGTGATAATAGCTTCTTCACTATCAGGTAGTTTGGCGAGGAAGTGGCGTTCAATTGTCTCGAATATAGAAAGTTCTACTTTTTTAGGGTCTACCAACACAAACTTCACCTCAGCAGGGTGTTTTTTGTAGAGCAATGAACTCAGTACCACATTGATACCTACCGATTTACCTTGTCCTGTAGCCCCTGCCATTAGCAAGTGTGGCATCTTAGTAAGATCGGCGACAAAAGTTTCGTTGCTAATGGTTTTACCAAAGGCGATAGGGAGTTCCATTTCGGCATTTTGGAATTTCTGCGCCATAATCATCGAGCGCATATATACAGTGGTAGGTTTTTTATTAGGTACCTCAATACCAATGGTTCCTTTGCCAGGGATAGGAGCGATGATACGAATACCGAGAGCCGCAAGTGAGAGGGCGATATCGTCTTCCAAACTTTTGATTTTAGCAATACGCGTACCTGCCACAGGCACAATCTCATAGAGCGTAACAGTAGGTCCTACAGTTGCTTTGATTTTGGAAATTTCGATTTTGTAATCGGCTAAAGTTTTGATAATGGTGTCGTTGTTTTCCTTTAGTTCTTCTTCGTTGATAATGATACCTTTATCTCTGGGTTCGTTCAACAATTCGATTGTAGGGAAACGATAGTCGCTGAGATCTAAACGAGGGTCGTATTCACCATAGTTTTCCACTAATTGTTTAGCTAAATCCTCAGGGTCTATTACCGAAGGCGGCACAATAGGAGTGATGGTAAGTGGAGGAGCTTCTTCTTCAGGTATATTGGTAATTTCCAATTCGCCTTTGCCATCGAGGAATGGAATTTCTTTTTTATGAGTAAAAGGGTCTATTTTTTCATCTTCTCCTTGTGGTATAACAATTTCTACATCTTGCTGATCGTCATCGTTAACTTCTGTATCGGCAGAGGCGGTAGAAGGAGTTTCGTTTATATCTTTTTGTTCGTGCTCGTGTTCATCGTTGTGTTCACGTTTAAATTTAGCCGAAACACTTTGGAAGAAAGCTAGTATTTTTTCGGGAGTAAGCTGCCATTTTACAACGGCGTACACCAAGGCGAAGAAAAAAAGTATTAAAAAAGTACCTATTTTACCAAAATAATCTTGTAGAAAATGATTTACTTCATAGCCAGAAACTCCTGAAAGGATTGTAGATTTTCCTTGTAGAAATCCTAAAAAAGTAGCGATGAATACCATTGTCAAAGTGCCCCAATACCATCGGTTGAGTAAGGCTATTTTGATATCTAACAAACTTTTGAGTCCTGAGAGGAAAATGAGCCATACCGCAATAAAAGTAGCAATACCAAAGCCTTTGTACATTAACAAATAGCTAAGATAAGCCCCTATTTTACTTCCTATGTTATTGGCAATTTCTTCACGATTAGTAAGATCTTCCCACAAACTTTGGTCGGCTTGCCAGGAAAAGAAAAAAGAGATAAAAACAAAAATCAAAAAGAGAGCGAGAAGTACTAAAAACCCTCCCCATATTAACCGGAGTTGTTTAGATTTAACCGCTTTAGCCTCTTTATTTTTTGCTGAAGGTTTATTGTTATCTTTATCCTTATCTTGTTTTTTTTTTGCCATTTTCTTTTAGGATTTAGGGGTCAAAGGGACAAATGTTAGATGTTAATTATCAGGGAATAGGCAACAGGTGTCAGGGTGACCTCATTGAGGGGGCAAAGGTAAGAATAATTTAGCGATTTGGCAATAAAAAAGGTAACAAGCTGTGTATTACTTGTTACCTCTATAATCTTCAATTATCAATTATTAATTGTTAATTGCTTCGAGTGCTTTAGCGTAGTTAGGTTCGTTTGTTGTTTCGGGTACTTGCTCGGTATATACTACTTTGCCTTGTTCGTCAAGTACTACTATACAACGAGATAGCAATCCTTTTAGCGGACTATCGGTGAAAACGATAGGATAGTGAGCTGCAAAATCACCGCGGAAATCGGAGAGCATTGTAAGATTATCAATACCTTCGGCTGCACAGAAACGTGTGAGCGCAAAAGGTAAATCTTTTGATATACAAAGAATTGCTACGTTGTTGAGCTTTGAAGCCTCAACGTGAAATTTGCGCACAGATGCAGCACATACGCCTGTATCTACACTGGGAAAAATGTTTAGAATTACTTTTTTACCTCTGAAATCAGAGAGTTTTACTTCAGCTAAATCGTTTTTAACAGCTGAAAATTCAGGGGCTGCAACGCCTACTTTTGGAAGTTCACCAGCGGTGTGTGCTGGTTGTTCGTGAAATGTAATGTTTGCCATTTTTTTAGTTAAAAGTTAAAAGTGAATAGTAAATAGTGGAGCTGCAAAAATAATACCAAAATATATTAATTAGCAAATTATCAAATTATCTTATGTCTCTGATTTGCAACTGCAAACTTACTTTGCCATTCCACACATTTTCTTCTACCGAATAGACAATGCTAAAGGGTTTGCCAGAGGTGATTAGGGGAAGTTTATGAGCCAAACCAAAGCCTATGGCATCAAAATAGGCTGTGTTGCCTACCTCTCGCAAACAGAGTTTTAGGTGCTCGTTAGTTTTGCCTATGTGTTTTGCAAAGCCTGTATCGACTACATTTTCGGCATAGAAGAGCGGTGGCAGGTTTTGAGGTCCAAAAGGCTCGAACTGCTTGAGAATATTATAGAATTTTTGAGTGAGTTTGCTCAAAGGAAGTGCAGTATCTATAGAGAGTTTTGGGGTGCGCAATTCAGGGTTGATGGTTTGTTTAACCACAGTTTCAAAGGCTTCTTTGAAGAGTGGATATTGCTCGGGGAGGAGCGTGAGTCCGGCAGCGTATTTATGTCCGCCAAACTGTTCCAAATATTGGCTACACTGCTCCAAAGCCTCATAGATATCAAACCCTTGTACCGAGCGCGCTGAGGCGGCATACTTGTCGCCACTCTTGGTAAATACTATCGTGGGGCGGTAGTAATGTTCAATAAGGCGAGATGCGACAATACCTATCACGCCTTTGTGCCATTCTTCATTCAGCACTACCGAGGTATAGCGATTTTGCTCGCCATTACTCTCTATCTGCCCCAATGCTTGTTCAGCAATATAGCTATCTAATTCCTTTCGGTGGGTGTTGAGTTCATCAATTTCTTGGGCTTTGAGTAGTGCTTTTTCAGCATCAGGTTCAGTAAGGAGCGCTACTGCATATTTGCCGTGCTCTATACGTCCGGCGGCATTGATACGCGGGGCAGCCTTGAACACTACATCACTTACTGTAATCGCCCCTTGATGTTCACCAAAGAGCGCTTTTACTCCTGCTGAGGGCTGCTGGTTGATCACTTCTAAACCAAAGTACATCAGCGTGCGGTTCTCACCATTCATTGGCACAATATCGGCAGCAGTGGCAACGGCTACCAAATCTAAAAGAGGCATCAGTTCGCTGAACGGGCGTTGCAAATACTCGTGATATGCTTGTGCCAATTTAAAACCTAAACCACAGCCACAGAGTTCTTTATACGGATAAAGGCAATCAGCTTGTTGGGGGTCGAGTACTGCCACGGCATCGGGCACTTGATCGGAAGGGCGGTGGTGGTCGGCAATGATACAATCAATTCCTTTTTCTTTGGCATATTGCACTTTATCAATAGCTTTGATACCACAATCCAAAGCGATGATAAGGGTACAACCTTGCGCCTCGGCATAGTCAATCCCTTGAAAAGAAATGCCATAGCCCTCAGTATAACGGTCGGGTACATAAGTGAACAATTTAGAAGTGAAAGTGCTGAGATAACGTTCCATTAGAGAAACCGCACTAGTGCCGTCGACATCGTAATCGCCATAGATAAGGATAGTTTCATTATTTTTTAAGGCTTGGTCTAAACGAGTAACGGCTGCTTGCATTCCTTTCATCAGGAAAGGATTATGCAATTGAGATAGGGTAGGACGGAAGAAGTCTTTAGCCTGCTGAAAAGTGGTGATACCTCGTTGGGCTAAGAGTATTGCCAAGGGCTCGCTGATGTTGAGCTCTTGTTGTAGTTGTTTTACAGTGGCTTGCGGTGGCAGCGGTTTAAAGTTCCAAGTGTAGTTCATTTTATTTAGGTAAGAGGTAAGAGATAAGAAAAAACTTTGCCAAAATCTATTACATTCTAATATTCAAATATATTCGTATTGTTTTTTGATAGATAACACTCCATCAGCATTTAATAATAGTAAAATATTTTCTTGATGATCAACTGCTTTAAGAGTGGTTTTAGTGTTCGTAAGTTAAAGCTATTCTTTATTTTTTAAAAGTCATTATATCCGCTAATTCCATTAGGAGTATTAATAAACCATACTTCCCCTTTATTTTCTAAGGATTTTCCTGCTGAGACTATTCCATAATGTTTGATCTTGTAATTATGCTGAAGAATACTTCTATCATTTGGATCTTTAGTGTTTCTTCCCATATAAGCATCATAATTAGGATATAATGTATTTCCATAAGTATATTCTTGTTTATATAAACTAAGAACCTCAGCTACTGAAAAAGGGGTATTAGCTACTATTTCACCAAAATTAGGAGTTTTAAGAGGTACTGCTACTGCTTTGTTCCCAGATACTCCTCCTTCACTGCTGTATATTCCTTTGAGTACATAGACCGTAGTTTGAGGGGCTAATTCTGGTTTTATCAGGTATAATACTGAAGTAGCCTTATATACAGGAGCTGCACCGCTAGGATATTTAACGACTTTTGTTTTATCTATTTGATTTTTGTTTACAATATCACTACTATTAGCAATCTCATTAGCAGATGAAAACTCTAATTTTTGATTGCCTATAACTGCATATTCAATAGCTACTGATGATAAATTTTTGATTGACAGATAGTCAGCACCAAGAGGAGTGTAATTCATTTTTAATTCATTTTGATGAAATCTTCGAGTAGTTCCGTGCACAAAAAGCAGACTATCATACACTACTTTTACTTCTTCTCCTCCAATGATAAAAGGAGTAGTTTTACGTTCAGTTTTTACAATGTTTTCAGCGTTCCCATTAATAAAAACTGAGTAGCTTACTTCTACCTCAGCAGGTGAGTTATCTACTGAATTAACTACTATGTAATTATGCTTTAACACTTTTGTCTTATTACTTGTAGCTATTTCTATCTCTGGTTTAGAGCAAGTCATAAATACATTGGTAAGGAAAGTGAATAGCACTAAAGTTTTTAAGAATAGATTTTTCATAGTAATACGAATTAAGATACGCTAAAAAGTATTAGTGCCAAAAGTTCCTTCAAAAGTATTGATAAACCATATCTGCCCTGTATTTTCTAATGTTTTACCAGCATCTATAGTTCCATAGAGTTTCAAATAGTACTTCCTCTGGGAAATACTGTGATTATAAGGTCTTGCCCTATCCATATAGGTATTATATTCTGGATATAATGTATTTCCATAAGTATATTCTTGTTTATACAGACTAAGAACCTGAGCTACTGAAAAAGGTGTATGAGCTATCACTTCACCAAAATAAGGTACTTTAAGAGGTACTGCTACAGCTTTGTTTCCAGATACTCCTCCTTCACTACTATATATTCCTTTGAGTACATAGACCATAGTTTGAGGGGCTAATTCTGGCTTTATTAGATACAATACAGGAGTAGCTTTATATATAGGAGCTGCACCGCTAGGATATTTAACTACCTTAGATTTATCAATTTCATTTTTGTTTACAATATCACTGCTATTAGCAATCTCATCAGCAGATAAAAACTCTAATTTTTGATTACCTATAACTGCATATTCAATAGCTACTGATGATAGATTTTTGATTGATAGATAGTCAGCACCTTCAGGGGTATAGTTTCTTTTTAGTTTTCTTTGGTAATCGTGGAATTTTTTATCCCGAATATATACAATACTATCATAATTTACTTGCACAGACTCTCCCCCTATAATGAAAGGTGTTGTCTTGCGTTCTGTTTTTACGATATTTTTAGTATTTCCGCTGATAAAAACTGAATAACTCACTTCTACTTCAGCAGGTGAATTATCTACTGAATTGACTACTATATAATTATGTTTAAGAGAGTTCGTCTTTATGTTTTCAATTACTTCTTCTTCTGTTTTAGTACATTTTAATTGAAAACTGACTAAGATACTAAACACTAAAAATACTTTTACAATAAACTTTTTCATAGTATTTTATTTTTAATCATAAACTAAATACCAAGGATTCCACCAGTGAATGCATAGAAGTAAAACAAAAGTAAGAGTTTATAATTTAAAACTAAATCTCATCTTTTTTAAAAACTATTAGAGCCCATTATTCCATTTGGGATATTGATAAACCATACCTCCCCTTTATTTTCTAAGGATTTTCCTGCTGAGACTATTCCATAATGCTTGATCTTGTAATTATGCTGAAGAATACTTCTATCATTTGGATCTTTAGTGTTTCTTCCCATATAAGCATCATAATTAGGATATAATGTATTTCCATAAGTATATTCTTGTTTATATAAACTAAGAACCTCAGCTACTGAAAAAGGGGTATTAGCTACTATTTCACCAAAATTAGGAGTTTTAAGAGGTACTGCTACTGCTTTGTTCCCAGATACTCCTCCTTCACTGCTGTATATTCCTTTGAGTACATAGACCGTAGTTTGAGGGGCTAATTCTGGTTTTATCAGGTATAATACTGAAGTAGCCTTATATACAGGAGCTGCACCGCTAGGATATTTAACGACTTTTGTTTTATCTATTTGATTTTTGTTTACAATATCACTACTATTAGCAATCTCATTAGCAGATGAAAACTCTAATTTTTGATTGCCTATAACTGCATATTCAATAGCTACTGATGATAAATTTTTGATTGATAGATAGTCAGCACCACGAGGAGTGTAATTCCTTTTTAGTTTTCTTTGGTAATCGTGGAATTTTTTATGCCAAATATACACAATGCTATCGTAATTTACTTGCACAGACTCTCCTCCTATAATGAAAGGTGTTATCTTGCGTTCTGTTTTTACAATATTTTCAGTATTCCCTTCTACAAAAACTGAATAACTCACTTCTACTTCAGCAGGTGAATTATCTACTGAATTAACTACTATATAATTATGTTTAAGAGAGTTTGTCTTTATGTTTTCAATTACTTCTTCTTCTATTTTAGTACATTTTAATTGAAAACTGACTAAGATACTAAATACTAAAAATACTTTTACAAAAAACTTTTTCATAGGATTTCAATTCTAATCATAAAATAAACTAAATACCAAGGATTCTACCAGTCAATGCATAGAAGTAAAACAAGAGTAAGAGTTTATAATTTAAAACTATTCTTCATTTTTCTTAATCTTCATATTCCTGAAAACCATCAAGGGCATAACTTCCTTTAAAAGTATTAATAAACCATATCTGCCCTGTATTTCCTAATGTTTTGTCTGGAAGTATAGTCCCATAAAATTTAAGATAGTATTTGCCTTGAGAAATGCTGTAATTATAGGGTCTTCCTCTATCCATATAGGCATCATATTCTGGATATAATATATTCCCTGAAGTGTATTCCTGTTTGTATAGGCTGAGGATATCAGTTACTGAAAAAGGTGTATGTGCAATCACTTCACCAAAATTAGGAGTTTTAAGAGGTACTGCTACTGCTTTGTTCCCAGATACTCCTCCTTCACTGCTGTATATTCCTTTGAGTACATAGACCGTAGTTTGAGGGGCTAATTCAGGTTTTATTAGGTACAATACAGGAGTAGCCTTATATATAGGGTTTGCACCACCAAGATACTTAACAACTTTTGATTTATCGATTTCATTTTTGTTTATAATATCACTCCTATCAGTTATTTTTTGAATAGGATCATATTCTAATTCTTGGTTGCCTATAATAGCATATTCAATAGCTACTGATGATAAATTTTTGATTGATAGATAGTCAGCGCCACGAGGAGTGTAATTCCTTTTTAATTCATTTTGATGAAATCTTCGAGTAGTTCCGTGCACAAAAAGTAGACTATCATACACTACTTTTACTTCTTCTCCTCCAATGATAAAAGGAGTAGTTTTACGTTCAGTTTTTACAATGTTTTCAGCATTTCCATTAATAAAAACTGAGTAACTTACTTCTACCTCAGCAGGTGAGTTATCTACTGAATTAACTACTATATAATTATGCTTTAACACTTTAGTCTTATTACTTGCAGCTGTTTCTATCTCTGGTTTAGTACATTTTAATTGGAAGCTAATTAAAATACTAAAAATTAGAAATACTTTTACAATAAACTTTTTCATAGGATTTATTTAACTCAAAATTACTATGGAGCAAAGATACAACTTTTATTGTTAAAAAAAATAAGTACAATCACAATAAAAAAACTTTGCCAAAGGTGCGAGCCTTATAGGCAGGAAACTTTGGCAAAGTGTAGAGGTACAGTTATAATTCCTATTTCGTAACTTGTAATTGACTATCCTAAGTATGTCTTTAGAATTTTACTACGGGAAGTGTGTTTGAGACGGCGAATCGCTTTTTCTTTGATTTGACGTACACGCTCACGGGTGAGATCAAAAGTTTCTCCTATTTCCTCAAGGGTCATAGCGTGCTGGTCGCCCAAACCGAAATACAAACGGATTACATCGGCTTCACGAGGGGTAAGGGTTTCGAGTGCACGCTCAATTTCGGTACGCAACGAATCTAAAATAAGCGACTTATCAGGATTAGGCGATTCGTTACTGCGAATCACATCGTAAAGATTAGAATCTTCTCCTTCTACCAAAGGCGCATCCATAGAGATATGACGCCCCGCATTTTTCATTGATTCTTTTACATCGTTTACGGACATATCTAACTCACGTGCAATTTCTTCGGCTGAAGGCACACGCTCGTTCGCCTGTTCGAGGTAAGCGTACATTTTGTTGATTTTGTTGATAGAACCAATTTTGTTCAGCGGCAAACGCACAATACGAGATTGCTCGGCTAAGGCTTGCAAAATAGACTGACGAATCCACCATACGGCATAAGAAATAAACTTAAACCCGCGAGTTTCGTCGAATCGCTGTGCGGCTTTGATGAGCCCTAAGTTCCCTTCGTTGATAAGGTCAGGAAGAGTAAGACCTTGGTTTTGGTATTGCTTAGCTACCGATACTACGAAGCGCAAATTTGCTTTGGTTAGTTTTTCTAAAGCAGCTACATCGCCTGCTTTGATACGTTGTGCTAATTCTACCTCTTCATCGGCAGTGATCAAATCTACACGCCCAATCTCTTGTAAGTACTTATCAAGAGACGCGGTTTCACGGTTGGTTACCTGTTTGGTAATTTTTAGTTGTCTCATTCAGAAAAAATCCTTAATTTTGTCGATTCTTATACGCCCTATTATACGTATAGCTTTACACAGATGTTACAAAACTTTTGAATTTTAACATTATATTAACAGATGAAATATAGTTTTATCATTCCTATATACAACCGTCCGGACGAGTTAGATGAACTACTAAATAGCCTTGTATCACAAACTTACGAAGATACTTTTGAGGTAGTAGTGATTGAAGACGGTTCTTCTATTCCTTCAAAAGAAGTATGCGAGAAATACAATAATGATTTATCAATCACCTATCTTCCTAAACCCAACTCGGGACCTGGGGACTCTCGCAATTACGGGATGCGACACGCTCAACACGATTATTTTTTGATTTTAGATTCCGATTGCATTTTACCTCCTCACTATTTAGAAGCTGTAGACGATTATTTGCAAACTCATTATGTAGATTGCTTTGGAGGACCTGATACCGCTACCGATGATTTTACTGATATACAAAAAGCTATCAACTACACGATGACGTCCTTGCTCACTACTGGGGGGATTCGCGGTAGCCAAAAGCGCATTCAACGATTTGAACCTCGCAGTTTTAATATGGGACTGTCACGCAAGGCTTTTGAGGCGACAGGTGGTTTTGGGAAAATACACCCTGGTGAAGACCCCGATTTAGTGATACGCCTCTGGGAACAAGGCTTTGACACTGCCTTTATCCCTACTGCTTTTGTGTTCCACAAACGCCGTATTTCGTGGGAAAAATTCCGCACCCAAGTGAGTAAATTCGGACAGACACGGGCGATTCTCAACCATTGGCATCCAGAGTCACGCAAACTTACTTTTTGGCTACCTACCTGCTTTACCTTAGGGCTTTGTGGCGCTCTCCTCCTCCTCATTTTTGGGCGTATAGAACCCTTACTTGTGTATGTGTGTTATTTTATACTGATAGCTTGGGACAGCGCTCGAGAAAATCGCAGTGTAAAAATAGGATTGCTCTCGGTTTGGGCGCTTTTGGTGCAGTTTTTTAGCTATGGCTGGGGCTTTCTCAAAGCTACTCTTAAAATTGCTTTTTCTAAAAAACCGATGGAGCAGTTGTTTCCACACTTATTTTTTAATTAGGTGCAAGTGCGAGCCACACAGGCAAGTGCGAGCTAAAATAGTAACATAGCAATATGATATTCAATAAAAAAAGACCTCCGAAAAGAGGTCTTTTTATTTGTAGTAAAGTTATTAATAATTCCCGATAGGGTCACCGTTGTGATTGAAAAACAAATCGGTGTGAGAACCTATGATGTCTACTTTATAACCTATATTGGTTTTTCTAATCCCTTCGATGATATAGCCCTGCTGGGTAACGTAATCGGCTATTTTTTTAGGGAAGAAGGTAGTAGGGATACTATTGCCGTCTTCACCATCTACTTTTAGCCAGTCACCATTAGCTGTAAATTCTAGCTCGGTGCGGTCTCTAAGTTCTACTGAATAGCCGTTGATATCATCTTCTCTTTCAACTTCTTTAACAGAAGTATGAGGAAAGTGAATGCTAATAAAATCACGTGCAGGCTGCGGCAATCGTGCGCACGAGCTGAGTGCAAGGCCTGCAAAAGCAGCAAAAAAGAGTTGTTTCATTAGTCGTCTATTCTTAAAAATTGTCCGTTAGCATTGAATTCTAAATCAAGTCCGTTAGCGAGTTCTACCTCATAACCATAGCGTTTCTTTTGGATTTTGTAAATCTCTGATTGAGGGTAAGTTTTCTTTACGTACTGAGCAATACCATTAGGGATAAGTTTTGCAGGTACAGCCTGAGTGCGAGTTTTTATTTCTTCCCAGTCGCCATTGGCATAAAATTCAATTTGAGTACCATCGTTGAAATACACTTTGTAATCTTGATCGTGGATATCATCGTCTTTCCATACTGATGCGATATCTCCTACTTTAAAGTGTTGTTTTACGAAAGCCTGTGCTTTAGCTGGCAATTGTTCGAAAGTGATAGGTAAATCTCTAGCTGATAAATTTTGTACTGCTACTACAGTCAATAAAAAAGTGGCGATAATTGATACTAATTTTTTCATCGTTTAATCTGTTTTTAAGTTTAACGCTGCAAAGATATGACCTAATTTGGGAAAGAATCTGGAATAATTATACGACCATCTACCATTACGAGTTTTCTATCTGCCATAGTAGCCAATTCTTCGTTATGGGTAACGATTACAAATGTTTGTCGGAATTCATTGCGCAGTTGGAAGAAGAGTTGGTGCAGTTTTTCAGCACTTTCGGAATCGAGGTTGCCGCTGGGTTCATCGGCAAATACTACTGAAGGGTAGTTCACCAAGGCACGTGCTACCGACACTCGCTGTTGTTCGCCTCCTGAAAGAGCATTAGGTTTATGGTCGGCACGCGAGGTGAGATGCAAAAAGTCTAAGAGCTCCATTGCGCGCTTTTCAGCTTCTTTTTTGCCTATTCCTCTAATGAGTGCAGGAATACAAATATTCTCCAAAGCAGTGAACTCAGGCAACAGTTGGTGAAATTGGAAGATAAACCCAATATGTTCATTGCGGAATTTTGCTAAGGCTTTAGAGGATAACGACAATATATCTGTGCCATTAATTACCAACGATGATGGTTTATTGGCATCGGGGCTGTCTAAAGTACCTAAAATGTGTAACAAGGTGGTTTTTCCAGCTCCTGAAGCACCTACTATCGATACAATTTCGCCTTTGGCAACATTCACCGATACGCCTTTGAGTACTTCTAAATTTTTATAAGTTTTATGAATATTGGTAGCTTGAATCATTTATTTTGCATTTTGATAGATATATACTTCGGTAGCGCCTACACCGTATTTGGCATATTCGGCATCGTAGAAAGTAACATTGGAGTAACGCCCTAAAAGGAATTCTAATTCGGTGCGCAGCACTCCCTCTCCCACGCCGTGAATGAACACTACCCGCTGGATGCGCTGTGCAATAGCAAACTCTAACTGCCGGCGAGCGGTTTCGAGTTGTAGGGTAAGCATATCGTAATTGGTCATATTTCTTGTGGAATCAACCAATTGCTCGATGTGCAAATCTACCTCCATTGGAGGGATGTTGCGCTCTTTTTTAGTGAGTGGCGATTTGTTCTTTCGCTTGCTCACTACATCTTTGCGCAAACTCTCTTCATCTATATTTGTGAAAGCTCCTTTTAGAGGTGCTTCTTCTTCAATAACTATTATTTCCTCAGGACGAAAAGTGAGCTCAAAGCCTTCAGTAGTAAGTACTGTTACCTGCTGAGGTGTAAGGCGCACTATATGTCCTTTGATGGTATCGTCTAATACTTCTATGTAATCTCCTATGTTCACAATGCGAGGTGCGAGGTGCGAGGTGCGAGCCGCACGGGCAGTTTATTTATTAATTTGTAAATTTCTTAATTATCCCATTTTAGACACACAAAACGTCATTCGTCATTCGTCATTTGTTATTCGTCATTCGTCATTCGTCTTCTGGGTTTCTTATTTTCGTTGCTGGGTCTTGAAAATCTTCCTCGTTTTTAGAGGGTAGGTTACGTGAAATGCGGTAAATACCTATCATCAATAGGCTTATACCGCCAATGAGTAATGCTTGGTCGTATTTGGGGAATAGATAACGCGACAGTGCTACCAATACCCCTAAAATCATTAGTATGTAATTCATTTTTTATCAGATTTTAGGTTTCAGGCATCAGGGGTCAGCCTAAAATCTGACCCCTGACCCCCAAAAACCTATTTAATTGCTAATATTCCTTTTGCGAGTTCAATCATTCTTGGGTCGCCGGTGTGTTTGTTAGGCTCATCGGAGAGTTTTACAGTAGGCACCCACTCATTGTCGCTGGTGAGTACTTCGGTGAGCTTCATCACTATGTTCATCGGGCGCAACCCTACATCATTAGTAAGGTCGGTACCTATACCAAATGAAATGCCTATTTTTCCTTTACAAGCCTGAGTAATCGCTTGTACTTTTTGAGGATTAAGTCCATCGGAGAAGATAATGTATTTAGAGAGCGGGTCTATACCCATTTTTTTGTAGTGAGCAATCGTTTTTTCAGCAAAGACGATAGGGTCACCACTGTCGTGACGCACACCGTCGAACAACTTACTAAATTTCTTGTCGAACTGCTTGAAAAACACATCGGTAGTATAGGTGTCGGAAAGGGCTACCCCAAGGTCGCCACGATACACATCTACCCAGTGCTCCAAGGATAGTGCATTAGCCATTTTGTAGCTATACTCGGCTGCGTGGAACATAAACCATTCGTGGGCGTGAGTACCTATAGGTTTCACCTTGTATTTCATCGCAAAATGCACATTGCTAGATCCTATAAAAGTTTGGTTGTAGCCTTCCATTAAGGTATGCATCACGATATCGTGCACGTGATACGAATGGCGACGACGGGTACCAAACTCAGCAAATACAACGCCTAATTCTTTATAGAACAATTCTTTTTCGCGAGTATTAGCAATCACCTGCTCATCTGTCCAAGCAGTCGCTTTGGTAAGTTTGTAGAAAAGCTCGCTAATCACCGAAAGCAGAGGCACTTCCCAAAGAATGGTGCGATACCAATAGCCCTCAACAGTTACCTGCAAGTCGGTGCCGTGTTGTTCGATATGCACTTCCGAAGGGTCATAGCGATAGCCTTCTAAAAAGTCTAAATACAGCGGACTCAAATAGGGGCAATTGTCTTTCAAAAACTGTTTTTCGGCTTTAGTGAGCTTTAATTTGGACATATTGTTCACCTCTTCACGCATAGCATCGGCAAAACCTTCGGGAAACTCGTGTTTGCCGCGGTTGATAAAGGTATAACGCGCTTTGTTTTTAGGGAATAATTGCACTACACCACATTGCATAGTGAATTTGTAGAAATCGTTGTCTAATAATGAATTTAAGATTGCAGACATATATTCTCAATTAAATAATTAACAATTAATAATTAACTGTTTATCAATGAATTAAGAGCGAATCCTTTTCATTGAAAAAGTTTTATTTTGGGCAAAGATATGATTTTTTTTTTAATTAGAATGAATTGCTGGGAATATAATAGCTCAAACAGAAAAAAATACTAACACACTCATTGGCTAATTAACAAATTATTCTTAATTTTGCCCCCAAAACAGATTTTAGAATGTCGAGACTTAAATTACTTCTTTTATTTTTATTTATCATAACGGCTCCTGCGATAGCGCAAATAGGTAATAATCAGCAATATAACAATGTTGACATCACCACTGTAAACATCGATAATCTCACCGATGGACAAATCAAAACCTATTGGGATCGCGCTCAAGCACAAGGTTATACTTTAGACCAATTTCTTGCTTTGGCACGTTCACGCGGTATGCAAGAAACGCAAGTGATGAAATTGCGCCAGCGCATTATGCAACTCGACAGCTATTCTGGCACTGAAAAATCTAATGCTAAAAATAAAAATGCCAATGACAAAACTCGTCGTCCTGCCGAGGGTGATGACATCTTTGGTTATACCGGTAGAGAGAAAAAAGATTCTCTCAATCGCAAACAGAAAAAAGACTCTATCTTTGGGATGAGCTTCTTCAAAAATCCTAAAATTTCCTTTACTCCTAACCTAAATATGCCTACCCCCGAAAACTACCAAGTAGGTCCTGGTGACGAGCTACTTGTGGAAGTATGGGGAGCTACCGAGGGTTCTTTCAAACAAAAAGTAGATGCTGAGGGTAATATTTTCCTCAATGGTGTGGGACGCATACACGTATCAGGACTTTCGTTTAGTGAGGTAAAAGCTAAGGTAAATTCGTATCTAAAACGCATCTATTCAGGCATTTCAGCTCCCGATGGCAGTTATGCTAAAATCTATACAGGCGTAACTATCACCCAAGTACGCACCGTAAAAGTGAATATCATAGGCGAGGTAGTAGTGCCTGGTACTTATTCACTTAGCTCACTTTCTACTGTGCTCAACGCTTTATACGCCTGCGGAGGTCCCTCAGAAAGCGGTTCATTTCGCGATATCAACGTATTTAGAGGAGGCAAGAAAGTCGCTACTTTTGATGTGTATAACTTCTTAATTAGTGGCTCAGAAAAAGGGAATATCGGCTTGCAAGACCAAGATGTAATCATCGTATCACCCTATAAAAACCGCGTGTGGGTAGAAGGGAAGGTGAAACGCAAAGGATTGTACGAAATGCTTGATGACGAAACTCTTGCTAACCTTGTTACTTTCTTTGGAGGTTTTACTTCCGATGCTTTTACAAATACCCTTGTGTTAGAACGCATTAAGGATGCTAAACGCGAAGTGCAAGAAATTGCCTTTAGCGAAATTGGCAAGATGAAAATGCAAAACGGCGACCGCCTGAAAGTGCATTCTATCACCAATGAATACCGCAACCGATTGAGTATAGGAGGAGCTGTCTATCAACCTGGTACTTATGAGTTTAAAGAAGGAATGACCGCTCACGACTTGCTTGAAAGAGCTAATGGTGTGAAAAAAGATGCTTCCCTCAATCGCGGACTCATTTTCCGTACCGAAAACCGCGTAGATTACCAAACGCTTAGCTTTTCGGTTAAAGAGCTCATTGAGAAGAAAAACGACATCCCTTTGAAGGATAACGATAGTATCCATATTTTCTACAAAGATTCTCTCCAATACAAACGCTTCGTAAAAGTAGAAGGTGCTGTAAAGTTTCCTAAAGAATTGCCTTTTATGGAGAATATGAAAGTGGAAGATGTGATTGCCTTGGCAGGTGGTCTCTCTAATGGTGCTGACCCTTCAACAATTGAAGTATTTAGAGAAATAAACGATGGCAACTTCCAGAGACTCAGCACAGCTTTCAAAGTATCGTCTAACAATGAACTTTTACCTAAAGAAGGTACTAATACACTCACTCTGCAACCTAACGACATTGTTTCAGTGCGTTATATCAAAGGTTTTACTCCTCTGCAAACTGTCTCGGTAATGGGAGAAGTTGTCTACCCTGGGGTTTATAGTATCCAAAGCAAGAACGATCGCATTTCCGACCTATTAGAGCGTGTGGGAGGATTTACTCCTTTTGCCTATAAAGAAGGGGCAACTTTAGTACGCAAAAAAACTGATGAGGGTGAAATTCAGCAAGAAGATTTTCTAAAAGAATTGGTTGAGTTAGAAAGCAATAGTAATGAAACTGCTAAATCACTGAAAAAAGCCAGCAAAAAAACTTCAGAATATCGTATAGGGATAGATATCAATAAAATTTTGAAAAAGAAACACAGCAAGCACGACCTAATCCTCAGTGAAGGTGATGTATTGCTCATTCCTTCCGAAAAACAAACCGTTGAAGTGCGTGGTGAGGTGTTAGCCCCTTCATTAGTGCGTTATCAAAAAGGATTTTCACTGAGAGAATACATTGATAGAGCAGGGGGGTTTGGCAACCAAGCTAAAAAGCGGGCTATATACGTGCTTTACGCCAATGGTGATGTGCGTGCTACTCGCAATTCTCTTTTCTTTAGAAACTATCCTAAATTAGAACCTGGAGCTATCATTATTGTACCCTCTAAACCTGAACGCCAACGTCTTAGCACTGGAGAAAGTATAGGTATTATTTCGGCAATTAGCACTATGGGAGTGCTTATTTACAATGTACTAAAAAAATAGAACTATGGCATTAAACGAAAATCAAGAAATAAGAGCTTCAGAAGATGTTATCAATCATTTAGGAGAAAATAAATTGATTCCTGTAGTCGACTCTGCAGAAGAAGGAACTGCTGAGGACGAAATAGATTTGATGCAGCTTATCCGCAAAGTATGGGGGGCTCGCAAATCGATTTTGTTATTTACTTTGCTTTTCTTTGTTATAGGGGTACTCATTGCCTTATTCTCGGCTAAAGAATACACCGCTACCACTATTATGGTGCCACAAACTACTGATAACAAATCAACAAGTGGATTAGGTGGATTGGCAGCAATGGCAGGTATCAGTTTAGGAGGAGGCTCCGAAACACTCCCGCTCACTACTTACGCTAAAATCATTGAAAGCGTACCTTTTAAACGAAAATTAGCACAAACCAAACTCACATTTTCTGACATTTCTAAGCCGGTAACTTACGAAGAATATTATAAGAACTACACTAAACCTAGCTTGATGGGGCGCGTGATGAGTATTTTCAGTTTTTCTAAAGCTACTCCAGCTCCCTCTACTGCTACCCAAGATAGTACTGACATTACTCGACTCTCCGATCAAGAGAGAAAAATCCTCAATAGTATAGACGATCGTATTAAGCTCAACGTAAGTGATAAAGATGGTTATTTCACACTCTCGTTTGTGATGGGAGAAGCACTCCCTGCCGCTCAAATGCTTGAGAGTGCCCAAAAAGTACTACAGGAAACTGTTACCGATTTCAAATTGCAAAAAGCTAAAGAAGAATTCGACTTTGTACAAAAACGCTTTGTAGAAGCCGAAAAAGATTTTAAAAACAAACAATACGCTGTGGCAGGTTTCCAAGACCGCAACCGCGACCTCTTTAGCAACCTTCCTCAAACTCGTTTGCAACAACTACAAGCCGAGTACAATTTGGCTTTCAACGTATATACAGAACTCGCTAAACAGCTGGAAGCCAAACGTATCAAGATGAAAGAAGACCAACCTATCTTTGCTGTTATCGAACCTGTGACTGTACCTAACGAACGTTCTAAACCTAAACGAATGATAATTATTGCTATCTGGACATTCTTAGGAATGGTCATAGGTATTGGAAATGTCTTCTTAAAAGACTTTAGACGACAACTCAAATCTAATTCCTAATTTCTAATTCCTAATGAATTACATTATCTTTGATATGGACGGGGTGCTACTAGATAGTGAACCAATGCACCAAGAGATTATTTATGAGACTTTTCAGCTGGAAGGCATTCCGTTTGATAAGGTATATATACAAACCCTCACAGGGATGTCGGCTTTTCCAATGTGGGAAAAGGTAAAACGCGATGCTCAACGTTCAGAAAGTGTAGAAGAACTCATAAAATTTCACCGCGATTATTTTTTCAAACGATTACCCGAAGTAAAAGTACCTTTAGTACCTCACGTAAAGGATGTATTAGAGAAATTCAAAAATGAAGGAAAACACTTATCATTAGCATCTTCATCTGGACACAAACTCATTGATATTTTTACTCAACAAACAAATATAGCACACTATTTTGAAGTGATAATGAGTGGCGATGATGTGAAATACAGCAAGCCTAACCCCGAAATATTCCTAAAGGTAGCCCAATGGTATGGATTACCAGCAACACGATTTACTGTGATAGAGGACAGTACCAATGGCGTAAAGGCTGCCAAAAGTGCTAATATGCAGTGTGTAGGCTTCCAGAATCCCCTTTCAGGCGGACAAGATTTAAGTCAAGCCGACCTACTTATCCATTCAATGCAAGAATTGTTATGACAAACAGTAACATACAACTCATAGAATGTGTAACGATAGCCAATGAGGATTATTTGCAATCTTTATTGGCTGTTGGTTTTTATGGTCTTGCGCTTAAAGCCGAACTACACTCTTTAGTTAGTCATTTAGATTTTTCAAATACCCAAACTAAAATCTTGCTTTTAGACGACGAACTGCCTGCCATTGAAAAACAAGGTATTACTATTAGCAGTTTGGCTACTGCCTACCAAGCCGGCACTACGCGTTTTTATAGTGCTATCAAAGGTTATGGCGGCTATCTCCCTACTGAAAAACTCCTCACCTTCTTCCAAGCCCAACACCTCCCTACGGGTATGAACCTACTCGCTTTTGAGAGTGCTTATAACGAAGCGCTACAAATATTTTCTTCTCTCTGACGCTATTTGGCAGTTTCACTCCCTATCTTTGCCCCGCGAAACAGAATTAACAATATTTTTAAAAGAAAATAAACATATTACCATATAAATATGAACATCCACAATCAAAGCTCAAGGAGAATACAACAAACACAAGAAAGCATTTCTCAGGAATTTGCTGATGTAACAAGAGCTATTCAACGAGAGGAGAAAAGAAGAAAAAAAAGAGAAGAATGGAAAAGGAGTATTGAGCAAAGTAATAGCTACCAAACAATAAAGTCTGTAAAAACACTAATGGATGACTATTATTTAGATCCTTTATTAGGACTAATACCTGTTGTAGGAGATATCTTACCACAGATATTCAATTTTTCTTTTTTCTACGTTTCCACTTTTAAAATTAAATCGTATGCCTTAACAGTGACTATTCTGCGTAATATCTTGATAGATATTTTAGTAGGAATTATTCCATATTTAGGTATTATACTTGATGTTTTTCATAAATCCTATCGAAAGAACTTCAATTTAATTGTAGGATTTGTTAATGATGATAGAAACATAATACGAGAAGTCAATCAGAAAGCGTTTTCAACTACTATATGGATAGCTATTATAGGAGTGGCTATTTATTATTTGACAGTATTTTTATGGTCTATAGTAATGGGAGTATATCATTGGTTTATAGGTCTATTCTAAAAAATCTATTTGTAAAAATAGTGGAAAACACTCCTACATTTCATTTTATCAAAGTTTGTGATATGAGGTTGATTTAAAGACTTTTTTAAATCCTACTTTGTTATTTATTTCCTCCCTAAAATCGAAATCCCTATAGCACAATCTAAACAGCGTTTGGATTGGCAATAATGTTTGTACTGTTGTAGAAGCACTTGGGTATCAAAAGCGGTGTTGATGGTGACACCTAATTGTTGGTATTGAGTGATAATGCTGTTGCTCTCGGCTGTCATTGTTTTGAGTTCTTCGATGAGAGATTCATTCATATCCTTGCCCAAACTTTGGTAATAGGCATATTTGATAGGAATGAATACATTGATCCAAATAAGTGTGATGAGACTCGCACTAATAGGCTTTTTTACTTTTTTAGAAGTTTTGGTAAAGGTATAGTGGGTTTCCCAAAATTCAGAGACTCCTACGGCAAAGAGTTTTTGGATACTTTTAAAATCATTCACTTCAAGAATTTGTGAAAACAAACCTTCGTTTAGTTCATATAGCTGTGCGAGTTGCGAGAGTCGGATAGTGGGAAAACCTTGCGGACGCAAACCGGTGAAATGTATTTTTACTACGGGTGCAGAGAGATTGTATTTCTGTTGTAGGTAATGATAATTTTGCAAGAGTTCACGTGGGTAAGTGAGTTCAGTTTCTTCGGGGAGTAAGCCTGCTTGCCCCAATAGTAGTGCTTCTAAATGTAAGGGGTGTGAACGCTCTTTACGGATAATACTAAAATCGAGATGTTTGCCCAATTGTAGGAAGGTTTCGCCGTTTACAGTGCCTCCAAAAGACTTGAGAAGCATACAAAAAAGTACTTTCTCCCAATCGAAATTGGCAGCTTTCCACAACTCGTTTACAACAGTGGCTTTTTCTTCTAAACGTTCCACTAACAAACGCTCATTCCACGAAAGTAAAGTAATGGCTGGCACAGTAGTATATTCCTTTTCACAAGGAATAAACCGGTAGTGTGAGGCTACAGTGGTATTGTATCGCTCTAAGAGTTCGGGGGAGATAAGACCTTGGAGTTCTAAAGTGGGAATAGGCTGGTTGTTAGCATCGAATACTTCTATATCGTGTTCCCAAACTACGTGCAGAATCACATTGCGATAGGCAGGATCACTCTCGTGACCGTGAACGTACCAATGCGATGATTTGAGATGCATTTCTACATTACCTGCCCATTGCTGCTCACCTATAAGCAGTTGGGCACTTTGGAAATCGGGACCAGAAAGGGTATTGTAGTCACCAAATGAGAGAATTTGCAAGCGCTCTCCTGTAGTAAGTACAGTGTTGAGAGGTACTTTTTTGTATTTCCATAGGTAGTGTAAGAAATCTTCTTTCATTTTGATTAGGTAACAGGTTTAGGAGGTTTATTGTTTAGTTGGGATTTTTAATCTTTTTTCGGTATATAGAAATAGAAAATAATAAAGGGTAGCTAAGAGTATACCGAAAATCCAACCCACCAATACATCACCTGGGAAATGCACGCCTAAATAAATACGGCTATAACTCACAATCACCGACCAACAGAGCAATAGAGTGGGGATATATCGGGCGTTTTTTCTAAGCAAGTAACTAAAAAATATGGCTATTGCCATTGTATTGGCGGCGTGTGCTGAAAAGAACCCATACTTACCACCGCAAATCACCATTCGCATTTGCCCTATAAGACTCTCATCGTGACAAGGGCGCAAGCGCTGGAATCCGTATTTGAAAACGTTCGCCAGCTGGTCGGTGGTGGTGATGAGAAGGGCGATGAATACCAAGATGAGCAACACTCTTTTCCAATGGAAATACTTGAAACACAAGTATAACAAGAAAGCATAGAGGGGGATAGACGAGAGTTCATTGGTGATTACTAACCAAAGGCTGTCGGCTTCGGGCGTCCCCCAGCTATTGAGGGAACAGAGTAGTTGCTTATCCGTTTCTATAAGGTATTCCAACATTATTTGCGTTTTTTCTTCTTTTTAAAAGCTTGTTGGAGGGCTTCAGCAGTCTTTTGTTTACGACTTTCTCTTTGTCCTTTTTTGCGACTTCTACCCTCGTCGTTGCCGTGTTTTCTACCGTCATCATTTCCGCGTTTGCGTCCACCACGGTCTCTGCCAGCACCTTTGGTAGAGAGTTCTACATTGATGAAACGACCGTCCAATTGGAAGTCGTTGAAAGTATCCATCACCAAATCGGAGAGGTCGGCATCGGTATTGAAGAAAGAGAAACTGTTCTTTACATCTACTTTGAAAACATCATCACGACCTAAATTAAGGGTTGCTTTGAGGAAGTCTTTGAGCGACTTCCAGTCGTAACCATCGCGTTCACCTATGTTGATGAAATAGCGCACTTCATCGCTATTACCCCCACTACGGCTTTCGCGCTCGTTCTCTACCGATAAGTTTTCGGCATTTTTATAATAATTGAAGAAACGCGTAAACTCTACTGAGAATATTTTTTTGATCAGCTCATCGCGATCCACATTTTTCAGTTCTTTATAGATAGCTGGTAAATAATCGTCGATAGCAGGGTTTACTTTTGTATTTTTAAGATTGTTAGCCAAGTGATAGAGCTGTATCTCACAGATTTCCATACCGGATGGCAATTGTTTCTGCTCAAAAGGTTGCCCTATCATCTTTTCGATAGTTTTGATTTTCTTTACCTCACTTTTTGGTAAAATTACCATCGAAATTCCCGATTTACCGGCACGACCTGTACGCCCACTGCGGTGGTTGTAGGTTTCTATTTCGTCGGGCAATTGGTAGTGAATTACGTGAGTGATATCGTCTACATCGATACCGCGGGCAGCGACATCGGTAGCAACGAGCATTTGTATTTGGCGTGCGCGGAAAGATTTCATTACCAAATCGCGCTGATTCTGACTCAAATCACCGTGAAGAGCAGCGGCATTATAACCGTCTTCAATAAGTTTTTCGGCTACTGCCTGTGTATCGCGTTTGGTGCGGCAAAATACTACCGAGAAGATATCGGGGTTAGCATCAGCGAGGCGTTTTAGGGCTTGGTATCTATGGCGACCGCTCACCACATAGTACTCGTGTTGCACGGTGTTAGTAGCCTGATTGCGAGTTCCTACTGTTATTTCAATAGGCTTGCGCATAAACTTACGCGCTATCTTAGCCACCTCGTTAGGCATGGTAGCCGAAAAGAGCCAAGTGCTTTTTTCTTGAGGGGTATGTGAGAGAATAGCGGTAATATCTTCATAGAAGCCCATATTGAGCATTTCGTCGGCTTCGTCGAGCACACAATAGTTGATATGACTGATATCTACGAAGTTACGGCGTATCATATCTTGCATACGCCCAGGAGTAGCCACAATGATTTGCGCGCCTTTTTTGAGGCTACGGGCTTGTTCCTCAATACTTGCGCCGCCATATACCGCTACTACATTCACCTTAGGAAGGTACTTAGCATAATTGCGGAGCTCGGAAGCGATTTGCAAGCAGAGTTCGCGTGTAGGTGAAAGGATAAGACCTTGAGTTACACGGCTATCAGTATCGATAAGTTGGAGGAGAGGAAAGCCGAAAGCGGCTGTTTTACCAGTACCCGTTTGGGCTAAAGCTACCATATCAGCACCATTCGCCAAAAGAGTAGGGATGGCTTTTTGCTGAATTTCAGAAGGGGTTTCAAAGCCCATATCGCTGATGGCTTTGAGGATAGGTTCATCAAGACCTAATTGTTCAAATAAATTCATTAATACAATTTGTAAATTAGCAAATTTGCCAATTTGCTAATGTATTTCAGGGCGCAAAGGTACAACAATATTTTCAATTGACAATTGATAATTGACAATTAAGAAGAAAAAACACTAATTAATCTTCGTAGCCGCACAATTTTCGTCCCTTAGATTTAGCTTCTTCTAAAGTTATTTTTTCTAATGAAGTAGAGCACTTTCTCAATCCTCTACAATTAGGGTTGTAATGATAAGCATAACTACTAGAACCTTTGCAGATATATACATACTTAGAGGTTGCATTGCTAGCGTAAGCTATCACACTTACTAATAGGGTAGTAAAAGCGGAAACGAGTTTGGATGTGAAGGATTTCATAGGTAAAAGGTGTTTAGTTATATGTTTTATTATTCATCATTAAGGTAGGTGAGTTTGTTGCTACTCTATTGGCAACAACTCTTACAAGCTGTAAAATTATGCTTTTTTAAAAATTGAGGATCAAATTCCTTATTTCTAAAATTATACTTGTACTCTATGTAATCAGAAAGAATCTTTATGACTTCATTTTTTAATTGATAACATCTCTTTAAAAATTTACGAATCCCTTCTACACCTAATTGATCTAGTTTTTCCTGCATTCCCAATTCATTTATTTTTCTTATGATTTCTTCTTCAGATTTGTCATGTAAGTAATTATATTTAGATAAGAGGTAAGCATTGCTAAAATTACATATAAAATACCTTTCAGCTAAAATATCTTGTAATTTTCTAAAAGTATTTTCATAATTAAATTGAGAGATATCTGTTTCACCTGTTATTTGACTATTTTTTTCTTCTAATAACTTGTACTTTTCATTTAAAGGAATGCAAAAATCTTTATATTTCACAGGGAAAAAGGAATTATATCTCATTACTAATTGGTCTACTGTAAATTCTCCTTTTTTATATTTTTCTACTGTAAAACCATTGAGAATAAACCAATCTCGTAACTCCCATATGATTTCTTGAACTTTAGGGTTGTCTTTCTTTTCGCTAAGTTCAGCAGGAGTATTGAAATTTACAAATCCTCCATTAAGTCTTGGGCAATTTCTATCATTATGATAACACAATTTTCCTCCTATCTTAAAAATGTAATCAAGATTATCTTTTCTCTCTTCAGTTTCTTTATATTCTTTCTTCTTGATTACAAACTTATTTCTCTCTTCTTCATCTAATAAAATAACTGTTTGAGTGAGCAAACTTCTAAGCTCAACTTTATTGAATATTTTACAGACTAATTCATCATCCAAGATGTATTTTTTAAATAATTCTGACAATACACTTTCATCAACTTCTATTTGACTTTCTCTACAAAATTGTGCATAAGATGTTTTAGTAATAAAAGCCATATTTTTACATTTTTGTATCTCCTACTCTTTAAAGGATTTTCGGCTTCTCCTATTTTTTTAAATACTTGCCATATATGACATTATCGCCCTGCAAAATTAATACTTTTTTTGACCTGCAAAAATATATTGTATGGAAAATTTAGAAATATTTAAACAGGTTGGTAAAAAAGTACAGAAAATCAGAACTTTAAAAGGACTCTCACAAGTGGATTTAGTAGGTAAGATGGAGGGTAATATTGATACTACTAACATCTCACGTATTGAATCGGGGCGTACTAACCCTACCCTACTTACCCTCTACCGTCTTGCACAAGCTTTAGAAGTACCTATTAGTGAACTAGTTTCTTTTGATGATGCAAAGGTAAACTAAAAAGGGATTCCATTTTCAGAGTTGCAAAATTGCAACTCATAAACATAAGTATTGTAATGGTAAAATACTTTGTTATAGAATTCAAAAAGGTCTTTAAAATCTTCGGCTTCAAAATAAATGTTGATGCTTTCGTCACCTGATAGAGGTATTTTGTAACAGGGATTAGGTACAAATAGCATATTGAGTGAGAGCATTTTATTTCCTATGGCAAAAATATCCTTATAACGTTTCTCTATTCTTTCAAAATACTTTTGTAACAATGTTTTATCATTTTTGATAATCTCAAACTCTTTTAAGAGTTCTTGATATATAGTAAGGTGATAAGACATAAAAAGCTTTAAGGTGTCATAGATCTCAATAAACATTCCATCATAGAGGTATGTATTATCATAACTATATTCCCTAAGCCATTGCTGTAAGAAACATCTATCTGAAAACGATCTTTTTATGAGTTCTGAAATTGCTTTCTCATCTTTTAATTCATAAATCTTATCAGCCCCAATAGCATTTTGCCTTTTCAAAAGGATTTTATTTTTAAGGCTAATAAAACGGCTATACTCCTTTAAATCTATACCTAAGAAAAGTGCTCTTTTAAGCCAATAGAATTCTCTCCCTTCATTAGCAGTTTCGCAAGGATAAAGGGAATATCTTCTACCTTGTGTATTATAAGCATCTACTAACAAAAGGAGTATAGCTCTATGATTTTCGAGGTTAGCAGCTTGTATAAGCCAATAGAGTCCTTCGGGATAGATGCTTTCATTGTAAAATTTCTCACCTAAAAATAACATAGCCTCTACATTACCTGATTGGGCTTCTTTTTCAAGATAGGATATGATTTTTTTATCAATAAAATCAATATTAATTAAAAAATCTAATGCTTTTTTATCTCCTCTTTTTGCAGCCTTTTTTAACCAATAGATAGCTTTTTCTCTATTCTGGGGCATATATTGTCCATCTATATATAATTTTCCTAACTCTCTTTGTGCTTTTATACTTCTATTTTCAGCGGCATTAATAAGCAATTTAATAGCCTTATCTATATTTTGCTTTACTCCTTCCTCAAGATAAGAGAGTGCCAACTGATATTGTTTTAACGCTTCATTTGGCAGTAAAAAAACAGGTTTAGGTAGTTCTATTTCCTTTGTAATTTGGAAAAAAGATGGCTCACAAAAGAAAGTAGAAATTTTATTATAGAACTCAAAAAAATCTTTAAAATCTTCATTGTCAAAATATATTTTTAGACTTTCAATAGGAGATAAGTCAAGTTCATAATAAGGGGTAGAGGTATGAAGCATTTTTTGAGTTTGAAGTGTTTTCATCACTTTAAAAATGTCTGGGTAGCGTTGTTGAGTCGTAACACACCATTGTTGAACTTCCTCTATACCCTTTAAATGGTCAAAATCGATTGATAATTGCTGAAAAATTGTTTTATGATAGATACATTTTTTAAAGAGTTTCGAAAGATTATTAATAGTAGATTTTTGTTCTTCTTCATCATCATTAGACTGATAAAAAGTATAATAAATTTGCTGTACTTTTTTTGTGTCGGTTAAGCTTGTAGAATCAACTGATTCGTCATAATAAGCATCTGTAATAAATGTCATAAGAGTATCAATAGCAAAATCTTCTTCATCGTAATAATAACCCCCATTATCTGAAAGCCATTGTTTTATAAAGTTCATAGTTAAAGGACTGTTATCCCTAATAGATTTTATAGCCGTATAATGCATATTGCTGTCAAAAAAAGAATCAGGATCTATTTCTTTTTCAAGTAGAAAAACAGCTGTCTTATTAGGAGCGATATGTTTTCTTTTTAAATCAATACCTAATGAAAGTGCTTTTCTGACCCAGTAACAAAGATTTTCGAGATTACAATTATATTTTTCATATTTATCATCATAGATTTTTATCAATTCTATAATTGCTTCTTCATAATCTTGCTCGGCACTTTTAGTTAACCACTCTTCTTCTTCTTCAAAATCAAATTTAAAAAAGTATAATTTTCCTATGCTATATTGAATTTTCGGATTATTAGTTAAAGTAGTTTTTTCTAACCAAGAAAGTATTTCGTTTTCATTCAAAAAAGTTTTTTTATCTAATATAGTAGACATATTCCAATATTCTCTTTCAATAATCCTGCTATGATAATCTCTTCCAATAATCCTGCTACGATGATCTCTTCTAATAAGCTCGATGAGATAAGTAGACAACTTATCTTCTGCCTCTGTATAACCTTGTTCTGCAGCTTCTTTTAACCAATAGAGAGCTTTTTTCAAATCCTCTGCTACAAATTCTCCTTCAGCATATAGTCTTCCTAAACGGCATTGAGCTTCTGCATTACCTTTTTCGGCTGCAAGAGTAAGGAGTTCTATAGCTTTATATATATTTTGCGTATCACCTTGTTCTAAATAGAAAAGGGCGTTTTTGTATTGTTCTACAGCGTTATTTTCTTTCATAATAGATAAAATTTTATTGGACAAAGATAATGCAAAATAATAAGACTTACAGAGAGTTGCAATATTGCAACTCTAAAAAGACTATGGCAGTATGTTCTTTCTACACCAAGGAATATATCTTATCTCCTTGTTTTCAGGGTCAGACACTATACAGTAATGTAAGGCAATTTCAGGATAAAGTTGTTCACAAAAACAGGCTTTGATACGAGAGATATGGGTAGCAATATTGGCAGGAGATTTGAGCAAATCATCTATACTATTCATCATCTTATTATAGTCATTTTGATTTGAAATTGCCAAGTAAAGTTGCCTGAGTTCTTCTCGATATTTAGGCAACTCAGTAAGATGTATACCCCAGGGATGATGGTAAAATAGTACATAAAAGGCTTTGGTAAGATGGCTCAGTTGTATCTCCATATTAAATTGAGGCAATAGAATTCGATAATCATCCGTAATTTCCAAACGACTTAACACTTTAGTATCACGAATAGCTTGCTCTCTAAGGAACTTATCTAATAAAGGTAACACCAAGAAGAGTTGCCCTGTAGTTCGAAGTTCTTCCAAGTTGTCAATGATGATTTGTATACGCTCTTGCGTAGAGGGGTCAAAGTTTTGTAGTCGTTTCTTTAGATCTTCGTAAAAAAGATGTTCAGAATAAAAATTACGAGGACTAAAACACTCAAAACTTTCTCTAATTTTTTTATCCTCAAAATACTTATCGAATGCCTCCACCACTTGAGCGACACCAAAATCATTAGAATTGTCTGTAGCTATTGAATCTTCTGGAATGAAAACTATATCAATTGTTTGTAAAAGTATATCTATTGATTGATAACGTACTACATATTGAGGTATATAACTATTGAAGACTATAAAACCTGCAGATATATTTGGAGAAAAAAGACTATGAATCCATTTATAAAACGCTTCAATTGGCCAATTTTTACCATTGAATTGAGGAAAATAATAACCTAAAGTGTTACTCAATTGCTTGGCGACAACTTTTTGAGGATAGAGTATTTGCAATTGATAGTGTTGATGTTGTCCTTGAAAAGGAGCTACGCTAGGAAAAAGGAAATCTTCACCTTCTGAAGCAAAATACAGTACATAATTTCCGTCATAAGGAAAAAGAAATTGAGCATATTCGTTAGCTAAAGAACTAAAAATATTTTTAGTATTTACTTTATAAACTTCGTATCTATCATCTAAAAAATCGGAGAGGTCTTTCTCAGTTGTTATCATTAGCATTATAAACTTTTAATTGTTTTTCACGACAAAGGTAGAAAGTATTTTTTAATTAATCAATAAAAAAACTTTACCAAAGGTCTTAGCACAGGAGGCTATTAAGACCTTTGGCAAAGTATAATAAATAATTTATATTGTGTTTCTTCTTATTTTTTTATGAAAAAGGAAACAATCAAGAGAATTATTGCAATGGACATTATTGCGAATCCTGCTATGCGAAACCCCTTATAAAAAAACGTTTTATCTTTATCGTCTACTATTTGGTGTTCACTGGGAGTTTCGGGCAAATAAGCTACTGTAATACTCTCGCCTGCTCGATAATTGGTTTGACGGCTACCACTATGAGCCCCAAAATAGGTTACACAAAAAGTATGAGCCGAATTAGCATATTTCAAGTTTATAGGGGCGTTTGAGTTGAGAACAAGAGGTTTTACAATAAAAGTATTTTCTCCTACAGTATACTTATAGACTACATAAGTTCTATTATTAAAACCAATACCTCCTACACCTTGACTGCCTGATTTGACAATTTCTAATACCTCTCCTTGTGCTTTCCCTTGATATAGTTTTTTGTTCTTTTCGGTAATTCTTTTGTTAATCTCAGCAGTGACCAAGAATACAAGCGCAAACAGAAAGAATATGCCAGAGCTTAGCAACATTCCCATTTGGTTGTTCATTTGGTTGTCCATTACTTAGTGATTTATTTATTGGATACTAATATCCATTCTCCGCTGTTTATTAGGGGGTCAGCTTGCTTGAACTTGAGTTCTTTGCGTTCACCGGTGCGGATATTTTGGATCACTACCTTGTCATTACGACCAATTTTAGGTTGTTCGCGTACGATGGTTTCTACTACCGAACGGCGTTGTGAGGCTTGTTGCCCTACTTCACGAGCACGTTGTGCCATCTCGTCGCTGTTGAGAGTTTCTTCCTTATTGGTTTGGTAGTTCTCACGGGTGCGTTGTGGCGCGTGAGCTTCCTGCACTGGTGGATTTTGAGTAGGCAATTCGGCTTTGAACAAGAAAGAGATAATCTCTTTGTTTACCTTATCGAGCATAGATTTGAACAACTGATAGGCTTCAAACTTATAGATGAGTAGCGGGTCTTTTTGTTCGTGTACCGCTAATTGCACTGATTGTTTGAGCTCATCCATACGGCGGAGGTGCGTTTTCCACTCCTCGTCGATGATGCCTAATGTGATGTTCTTCTCGAAATCGCTTACGAGTTTCTTACCTTGGGTTTCGTACGCCTCTTTAAGGTCGGTTACAATGTTGAGCATCTTTTCGCCATCGGTGAAAGGCACAACAATACGCTCGTAAGTATTATTAGGATTTTCGTATACGTCTTTAATCACTGGGAAGGCTTGAGCGGCACTGCGTTCAGCTTTTTCCTGATAGTGTTTGAGCACTTCGTGATATAAGGCGAAAGTAAGATCGTTTACTGATTGTTTGGCAAATTCGGCTTCTGAAATTTGTGTTTTCAGTGAGAAATATTTGATGAGTTCGAAAGTAAAATTCTTGTAGTTATTACCACCTTTGTTGTTCTCTACTATATTCTCGCAAGTATCGAATATCATATTTGCCAAATCCACTTTTAGGCGTTCACCTTCAAGAGCGTGGCGACGGCGTTTGTAAATTTGCTTGCGTTGTGCGTTCATCACGTCGTCGTACTCTAACAGACGTTTACGCATACCGAAGTTGTTTTCTTCTACCTTTTTCTGGGCTGCCTCGATGCGTTTGGTCATCATAGAGTGCTGAATTACATCACCTTCTTTATGACCTAAACTATCCATTAGTCGGGCGATACGTTCAGAACCAAAGAGGCGCATTAGGTTATCTTCGAGAGAAACGAAGAAGAGTGAGCTACCGGGGTCACCTTGACGACCAGAACGACCGCGCAACTGACGATCGACACGGCGAGAGTCGTGGCGTTCGGTACCTATAATTGCCAAACCTCCTGCAGCTTTTACTTCGGGGGTTAGCTTGATGTCGGTACCACGTCCCGCCATATTGGTTGCAATGGTTACCACACCACTATGTCCGGCTTCGGCTACGATTTCAGCTTCTTTTTTATGTAATTTAGCGTTCAATACATTGTGTTTCACCTTGCGCATTGTAAGCATACGGCTAAGGAGTTCGGATACTTCCACAGAAGTAGTACCAATCAACACTGGGCGACCTGCTTCGGATAGTTTTACTACCTCATCAATCACAGCGTTATATTTCTCGCGTTTGGTTTTATAAATAAGGTCGTTATGGTCTTTACGAGCGATAGGACGATTGGTAGGGATTTCCATTACATCGAGTTTATAGATTTCCCAGAACTCACCCGCTTCGGTGATAGCTGTACCCGTCATACCCGATAACTTGCTGTACATACGGAAGTAGTTTTGCAAGGTAATAGTCGCATAGGTTTGGGTAGCTGCCTCAATTTTTACATTCTCTTTGGCTTCAATCGCTTGGTGCAAACCATCGGAATAACGACGACCGTCCATAATACGACCTGTTTGTTCATCGACGATGAGCACTTTGTTATCAATTACTACATATTCTACATCTTTTTCAAAGAGGGTGTAGGCTTTAAGCAATTGGTTAAGGGTGTGAATACGTTCGCTTTTTACGCTAAAATCTTGGAATAATTTATCTTTTAGTTTAGCTTCTTCTTCAATAGGAAGACCTTGGTTCTCGATATTGGCAATTTCTATTCCAATATCAGGTAAAACGAAGAAATCTTTATCACCATCGTAGGCAATATCAGCAAAACCTTTATCGGTAAGCTCGATTTGGTTGTTTTTCTCATCAATCACGAAGTACAATTCGGCATCTACCTTTGGCATTTCGCGATTGTTATCCTGCATATAGTAATTTTCAGTTTTTTGGAGGAGTTGTTTTACCCCTTCTTCACTGAGGAACTTGATGAGTGCTTTGTTTTTAGGTAACCCACGATACACGCGCAAGAGTTGGAATCCACCTTCTTTGGTATCACCTTCGGCGATGAGTTTGCGGGCATCGGCTAATACTTTGGTAAGGTAAGTACGCTGTTTGTTTACCAAATCTTCTACCAAAGGTTTCAGTTCGTTGAACTCGTGCAATTCGCCTTTAGGGGTAGGACCTGAGATGATGAGCGGCGTACGAGCATCGTCTATCAATACTGAATCGACCTCATCGACAATGGCATAGTTGTGAGCGCGTTGCACCAAATCTTCGGGGGTGTGCGCCATATTGTCGCGTAGGTAGTCGAAACCAAATTCGTTGTTAGTTCCGTAGGTAATGTCGGCATTGTAAGCACGGCGGCGGGATTCGGAGTTAGGTTGGTGGTTGTCAATACAATCCACACGCAAACCGTGGAACTCAAATAAAGGTCCCATCCACGCACTATCTCGGCGTGCCAAATAGTCGTTCACGGTTACCAGATGCACTCCATTTCCCGTTAGGGCATTGAGATAGACAGGCAAGGTAGCCACGAGGGTTTTACCTTCCCCTGTTTGCATTTCGGCAATTTTACCTTGGTGAAGAGCGATACCTCCAATGAGCTGTACATCGTAGTGTACCATATCCCAAGTAACATCTTTACCAGCGGCGTCCCAGTGGTTTTTCCACACCGCTTTATCACCCTCGATAGTTACATAGTCGTGGGTAGCCGATAGTTCGCGGTCGTGCTCGGTAGCGGTAACGATGATGTTCTCGTTATTAGCAAAACGACGAGTAGTTTCCTTCATTGTTGCGAAAGCTTCAGGGAGAATCTCGTTCAATACCTTTTCAGATACTTGATAGGCTTCGCCGTTGAGTTTGTCTACTTCAGCATAGAGGTCTTCTTTAGCATCGATATCGTCGGTAGCATTTGCTTGAGCTTCGAGCTCAGCTATTTTAGTATCGAACTGGGCGCGAGCGTCTTTTATTCTTTGTTTGAACTCAATAGTTTTTGCACGCAACTCGTCATTAGAGATATTTTCTAACTGAGAGGCGTAAGTTTTTATTTTCTCAACGATAGGTTGGATAGCTTTTAGGTCGTTTTTGGCTTTATCGCCAACAAAAATTTTAATAAGGGAGTTTATAATACTCATATAGTGAGGATTTTTTTATAATATAATTATTCTAAAATTCATACCGCAATTTTGTCAATAAACATACCAAACTGACAACAGCTGACAAATTGTCACCGCATAATTGATCGATTAACAAATTTGCAAATTAAAAAAAGTCTCTTTGGAGAGACTTTTATTTTTTAGTATTCATCTTCATTCCATAGGTAGTCTTCTTCCGACGGATAATCAGGCCAGATTTCGTCGATAGATTCATACATATCACCTTCATCTTCTATTTCTTGAAGGTTTTCCACCACTTCCATAGGAGCGCCTGTACGGATAGCATAATCAATAAGCTCGTCTTTGGTAGCAGGCCAAGGAGCATCACTTAAATAAGATGCGAGTTCTAACGTCCAATACATAAACTAATAGAATTTTATAAATTTCGCGCAAAAGTAATATATTTTATTGAATGTGCAAATTTTTGTCTATTTTATTTTTAAATAGAGAGTTATTATCATAAGGGTGAGTGTAATGAATAGAGCTACTAAAAGATACAAATATCTGACCAATTAGCAGGAAATAAACTTTTTGTACGCGGTGTTTGTTGTGGGCGTTTGCAAAATGCCCCTACATATTTGTTAATTTGCTAATTTGCCAACTATCGCGTATCTTTGCGGTTGTTAAACAGTTATGCAATGAACATCACTCTGCCTTTATCGCAACTTGTTTCAGGGAAAACGTTACAACTCTCGGGCTCTAAATCGGAGAGCAATAGAGCGCTTTTGCTACAAGCATTCTTCTCTGAATTACAGATAAAAAACCTCTCTACTGCCGATGATACACTTCTCTTACAACGCGCGTTACAATCCAAAGAGGCAACTATAAATATTCATCACGCAGGTACAGCAATGCGTTTTCTCACCGCTTATTTTGCTACCCAAGTAGGGCGTGAGGTGTTACTCACTGGATCGGCAAGAATGAAAGAGCGCCCCATTCACTTATTAGTAGAGGCATTACAGCGCTTAGGGGCTAATATTCGCTATGGAGAACGCGAAGGTTTTCCACCCTTATATATTAAAGGTGTAGCACTTAGCAAAAAAGAAGTGCGTATTCGCGGCGATGTGAGCAGTCAGTTTCTTTCAGCCTTATTGCTTATCGCACCTTCATTGTCGAATGGGCTTACGCTGATTTTAGAAGGTGAACTCACTTCGGTGCCTTATCTGAAAATGACGGTGAGTTTTCTGCAATATTGTTTGGGTGAAGAAGTTGTACAATGGGAAGGCAATGTGCTGAAAGTAGCTTCACACATAAACAAACCTTTAAAAAACAATATATGGGAAGTAGAATCGGATTGGTCATCGGCTTCCTATTGGTTCTCGTTTGTAGCACTTTCGCCCATAGGCACACAGCTCACGCTCACACACTTCAAAGAAGATAGTTTGCAGGGTGATAGCGCATTACCACAACTCTATAAATATTTTGGCGTAAACACTACTTTTAAAGGTAGTACAATGCACATTGAAAAAACTGCCCTCCCCTACTCTACCCGTTTAGAACTTCAGCTAAACGATACCCCCGACATCGCACAAACTATAGCTGTTACAGCTTTAGGATTGGGATTAGAGGCACACCTCAGCGGATTGCACACACTCAAAATTAAAGAAACCGACCGACTACAGGCGCTACAAACCGAAATGACAAAACTCGGTGCGACAGTGAACATCACTGATGAGAGTTTGTATTTAGCCCCTTGTAAGCAGCTACGTGAGGGGGTGCCTATTGCGACTTATAACGACCACCGTATAGCAATGGCTTTCGCTCCTTTGATGATCAAAATCCCTATAGTGATAGAGGACAAAGAGGTGGTAAGCAAATCGTATCCAGAGTTTTGGGAACAAGCGGAAGAGGTGTCAGGTGTCAGGTTTCAGGGAAGAGATAAGAGGTAAGAGATAAGAGGTAAGAGGCATTAGAAAAATATAAATAATTGATAGTTAGTACATTAGTTTATTTTTAAAAGAGAATAGAAAAATAAATACTAATTTTTTTAATGTAACATAGTGTTTATTAAAGATTTAATTTGTATCTTTGCCGCCTGAAAAGAAAAAAGAATATTCATACAAAAACATATTAAAGATGACAAAAGCAGAAATTGTATCAAAGATTTCCGACAAATTGGGTCTTGACAGAAACGACGTACAACTTACCGTTGAGAACTTTATGGATGAGGTAATTAACTCATTAGAAAGTGGACAAAATGTATATTTGAGAGGTTTTGGTAGCTTCATTATCAAAACAAGAGCTGAAAAAACAGGTCGCAACATCTCAAAAAATACTACTATCAAAATCCCTGCACACAACATTCCTGCCTTTAAGCCAGCAAAAGTATTTGTAGAAGGGGTGAAAGCAAAAGTGAAAGTTAAAAAGTAATACCCCCGTATTAGTTTAAGTAACTGAATAATTAACACATAAAAAAATAATAAAGTTATGCCAAGCGGAAAAAAAAGAAAAAGACATAAAGTGGCTAACCACAAACGCAAAAAAAGAGCGAGAGCTAATCGTCACAAAAAGAAAAAGTAGTGTAATACTACTTTTTCTTTTTAACAGACAAATCGTACCTTGATTTATTAATTATTAACTAAAAAAATCCAACAAAGTGGACAAAGAATTAATTATTCGTTCTGGTTCCTCTTACGTAGATTTTGCTTTGCTCAGAGATGGTAGGCTCATAGAACTTCACAAAGAAGAAGATGCCAATGGATTGGGAGTAGGTGATATAATGCTAGCCAAAGTGCGCAAACCTATACAAGGGCTCAATGCAGCTTTTGTGAATGTAGGGCACGAAAAGGATGCTTTTTTGCATTATCACGACTTGGGACCTCAATTGGCTTCCTTACAGAAGTTTCTCAAATGGGTACTCTCGGGAAAACTAAAAGACTTTTCACTAAAAGATTTCCCCTTAGAACCAGACATCAACAAAAATGGGTCGATAGCCGATACCCTCAAGCCTAACCAGCCTATATTAGTGCAGATAGTGAAAGAACCTATCTCTACCAAAGGACCACGCATTAGCTCTGAACTTTCTATCGCAGGGCGTTACCTAGTGCTGGTACCTTTCTCCGACCGCATTTCTATCTCGCAAAAAATAGAAGGTAAAGCCGAGAAAGAACGGTTGAGAAAACTCTTGCAAGGCATCAAACCTAAAGGTTTTGGCGTAATTGTACGCACTGTAGCCGAAGGTAAAAAAGTAGCGGAACTAGACAAAGATCTGCAAGGTCTCTTCAACCGTTGGGTTTTGATGTGTAGAAAAATACAAAAAGCGGTTTACCCCTCTAAGGTAATGAGTGAAGTGAGCAAAACAGGTGCTATACTTCGCGATATGTTCAACGACACGTTTACGGGTATACACGTGGATAACGAGCATCTCTACGAACAAATAAAGAAATATGTACAAGAGATTGCTCCTGAAAAAGAAAACATCGTAAAACTCTACCATTCATCAGTGCCGATATTTGAGAAGTTCCATATCGAACGACAAATAAAAACGGCTTTTGGTCGTACTGTATCGATGCCTAAAGGAGCTTATCTAGTGATAGAACACACCGAAGCTCTACACGTGATAGATGTGAATAGTGGTAACCATTCTAACAAGAATAACGATCAAGAAACCACTGCACTATCTGTAAATCTCATCGCTGCCACCGAAATCGCACGACAATTGCGATTGCGAGATATGGGAGGTATTATCGTTGTAGATTTCATCGATATGGGCAATAGTGAAAACCGCCGTATCCTATTTGACCACCTGCGCAACGAAATGGCTGAAGACCGCGCCAAACACAAAATATTGCCCCCGAGCAAGTTTGGCTTGATACAAATTACTCGCCAACGCGTGCGCCAAGAACTCAACATCAAAACAAAAGAAGAGAACCCAAGCAAAGAAGGCGAAATAGAAGCGCCTATCGTTCTGGTTGATAAAATCAACATAGAACTTGAAAGCATTATTAAGGAGGACGCCTATAAAGGACGCATTGTGCTGAACGCTCACCCTTTTATAGCGGCTTATTTAACCAAAGGGCTCTTTAGCTCTATCCGTTTTAAATGGTTTTTGAAATACAAACGATGGATAAAAATCCTACCTCGCGATGCCTATAGTTACTTAGAGTATCGATTCAAAACCAGTGAAGGAACCCCTCTTTAACATTACCAAACTCAGCGCTTGTGCGCCGAGTTTTTTATTTTAAAGCCTTAGAACAAAATGAAAACCATTGTCTCTACAAAAATATTAACCGAAACACAGAAGTCTGTACTTTCGGGACTTACTATACAGCTGATTGAACACAATTTTGTAAGTATAAATTTGCTACCGATAAAACTTACTCTTCCTTATAATCTCTTAATCTTCACAAGCCAAAATGCGGTGAGGAGTGTTTTGCAGCATCCTTTGGCTACTGCCTTAAAAAATAGTCTGGTGCTATGTGTAGGCGAACGTACCGCACAACTACTTGAAAAAAGCGGTTTTACGGTGCATTGCTCTTTCCACTACGCTACCGATTTAACGAAATATCTTTCAGCTAATTTAAAAGAATTTGAAAAAATGCATCGCATTGCTTTTTTTGCGGGCACACAGCGCTTGGAAACGCTCCCACAGTTCTTTGCGAAGTACTTGCCTAATGTAGAGGAAATTACAGCTTATCAAACAGAACTAACACCTATCACTATTCACAAAAAAGTAGACGGGATACTATTTTTCAGTCCGTCGGGGGTGGAGAGTTATCACTTGTGTAATCCTGCAGGCGAAGAAAAAATATTTTGCATAGGCGACACTACTGCCGAAGCTGCTCAACGCTATTGGAAAGATGTGGTGATAGCTGAAAAACCAACAATTGAGAGTGTGCTGACTCAGGTAAGAGATATGAGGTAAGAGGTAAAAAAATAATGAAATACTATAACAATAATAAAGAAAAAGCTGCCTGAGAAAATTTCCAGACAGCTTTTTATTTTTTTCAAGAGCTTCTAATCTATTCCAAAAAGTTGAAAAGTTTCTCTTGAACTATCTAAAGTTACTGCATATTCACCAGGTTCTTCAATGTTTAGTTCTACAATAAAAGAACTATCTTTATAAGGATAAGCATTAAAAGGTAAAAAGTCTATTTCAGACACTTTTGAACCTGCAAAAGTATGAGCTTCTCCTACTACAATTGATCTATCTTTTTTCCCCTGTTCTAATTTAAAGATATTGAATATTTCTTTAGGATTGATTTTAGGATTAGTTACTTTAGCTAGCAACAATATTTTACCTTTAGAAATACGCACTGGAGAGGTTCTATCTTTTACATAATTTCTTGCTTTTACCTTTCCTACCCCTACAATAAATACACCAGCATTAGCATTACTTCTTATCGCTGATTTTTTAGTTTCTAAAGTATTGAGTACATTGCCTTTCTCATCTATTTGTAATATAGTGCCCACATACTCAGGTTCAGGAGTATTGATTTTATAAGGAGAGGAATGAGTACTCTCACTGCTTTTGTTATTACTTTTTTGAGAAGCCTTATAAGCTGCTTCTAAGGCATTTATTTCAGTAGTATTATTAAACTTCTGTACCCTACCTGATTTAAATTTGATTTGCTTGATTTGGTCGACACCAAGTTTGTTAACCATAGTTTCTTTAGGATAGGTAAAAATCACTTCAGCATCATTCACTTCTTGTACATTTACCTTGAGTGTTTCTCCATTTTTTAGGCTTACTATATCCTGCCCATAGAGTGAGAAAACAAATGTTGAAAGCAGTAACATTACTGCACTTAAAAATAATTTTTTCATTTTGATGATTACTTGTTAAAATATTAATATTTACGAACTTATAAAATTTTATTGCTTATAAAATTTTGAAAAAGCAAAAGTAAAACAAAAAAAGACCAGTGATTATTCGGAAAATAGATATTTTTACCCTACTTTTGCATAAAAACAATAGAAATGAACGCTATTATAGGTCATAAAATAAGAGATTTGCGTGAAAGTAAGAATCTTACACAGGAACAAGTAGCTGAGTTTATCCACGTTTCGCAATCTACTTATGCGCGCATAGAGAGTGGAACTACAAGTTCATGGGCAGGGTATATAGAGCCTTTATGTAAACTTTTCGAAATTCAGCCTGAAGAACTGCTTAAGAATGATAGTATTGTGATTAACAACCACAATAGTCAGTCGCAATACAGTGGTAATGGTTATATCATTAACAACTTATCAGAAAAACTTATAGAGCAGTACGAAAAGCGTTTGGAAGAGAAAGATGCCCTCATTAAGGAGCTAAAAGAAGAAGTGAAAAGACTTAATAAAGTAAAAGATAAAGGCTTTGTCAAAGTCTAAGTGCTTTGACAAAGTCTTTCTATTTTCACACAACACTGTAAGTCAATACCTTATTATATAGAAGTAAAATTAAATTTTTCTCTTAAACGCTGTGATATATCCTATTTATTTTTTGGAAAGCATCATTGTAAAGGCAAATTCTTCAGTATTTAGTGTTTGATAGGGCAAAGATACGAATTATTTATCGTAAAATCAAAATTATCCATTGTCCATTGCTCATCGTCAATTGACTTTATGTATTGTATTTTGCGGATTTTGGTGAGGTAACTATGTTGTGCAATGGCGTGCTTCTCGTCATCAGCGATGACGGATACAATTTCACGCTCAGGATAAGTGAGCAATAACAAGAAATCTAACTGACCATAATCATCGGCGATATGCAAAATACGGGCTTTTTCAGGTAGTGAATGCACAAGCTCGTGATAGTGTTCGCGATGTTGCTTATAATCTTCTTTTACAGCACGCACTACATAATTTTCCTTGTATAAATAGTTTAAAAACAGTTTCTTTTTTAGGTAATCTACTCCTTCCAATCGTTTGCGCAAAGCGAGGAATTGCTGACGATAGAAAGCACCTATCTGTTTGGCTTTTTCGCGTGGAGTGTTACCAAAACGCTCATCATCAGGTGTTATAGGGTCGCCTACTACTACCGTAATAGCACCATCGTAGATAATCACATCTCCTTTGGGTTGCACTTCCGAACAACCGTGAATATACACAGGCACGATAGGGGTTTGGAAATGTTCGGCTATTAGGAAAGCACCTTTGTGAAAACGGTGTACTTGGTTGGTATCAGAACGTTTGCCTTCTGGGAAAATCATTACTGAAATACCGTTCTTCAAGTTCTTTTCGAATAAGGGCATTCCTTTTTCTATACCTTCAGAGGCTGGAAAGAAGCCCATTGCCTGCACATAACGTCCAAATACTACCGATTTATACACCCAATCATTCACCATATAACTGACGCGATGTGTGAAAAGCCCTATTGCCAAAGTATCAAGCCACGAGGTATGATTAGAAATTACTACCGAAGGGGTTGTAAGCTGTATATGGTGTGGATTCTCTACCTTTTTGCGCACAAAAGGATTGGCATAAAGCACTGAAGTAGTGAGCGAAGTAGCCAAACGTCTGAGCCACATAGTGCGTTTAGGAGTTATTTTGGCAAGTAGCCAACCTATATTGGAGAGAATAATAGACGATAGTGCATAATAGGTAGTTAGCAGTATGGATTGCAATAAAAGACGCAAACTCACCGGAGAACGCCCCTTATCAGGACGGCGGAAGATACAAAACTTAAATATCGTAGGGTAAAATACAAAAGTTATTGCTAAAGCAGTGAAAATACCTATCACCGATACCGATGCAATTGATTTTAAGGCGGGGTGTTTGGCAAAAATAAGCGTACCGATAGCCAAAAAGGTAGTAATAGACGCCAAAAGCACTGACACTTTGTAAACGGGAAGTTCATTTTTACCATCGGTATAGTCTTTTTGTAGCGCACAAGTCATAAAAATACTAAAATCTACCGAATGTCCTAATACCAAAGTGCAGACAATCATACTAAACACATTGAACTCTATGCCAAAAAAGTTCATCAGAGCGGAAGTAACTACCCCTGTAACCCCAATAGGAATAAGAGTGAGTAACACCAATTCTATACGCCTAAAAAACAAGAGCAGTATAAGGAAAATAGCGATAGACGAATAGTTTACTAACAGCAATATATCGTCTTTGAGTTTGCCTAAAAACGTTTCACTTAGGTTCTTACGGTCGATAACAACGGTAGGCGTGTGTTTTTCTACTGAATGAATAAAAGGGTCACGCTCGGCGACAGTGAGCTTTACGAGATTGGCAATGGTATAAAAACCTTCTTTTTCGGTAATAAAATCTTCTAACGGAATGGCTGAAAGGGCTTTATAAGCATCAAGGTTTTTTATAACTTCAAAATCACCAGCTATACTTTGGTAGAAAGGTGCGTAGGTTTCTTCTTTAAAACCAACTTCATTTCCTCTTTCTATCAGTTGTTGTTTTAGAAATTGCTGTCTTTCGGCATTCCAAAAATCTTTCCATCGTTGCAATCGCGCTTCTTGTTCTTTTTTAGGCAATACAATCCCCCCAATAGAACTGAATTGTTTGATACTATCGTGTGCTTTATAACTTTGCAACTGCTGATATAGTGTATAATTGCGCTCTAAGGCTTCCTCTAACGAGTTGCCATAAGCAGCGGCATAGAGCGATTTGTATTCGCTATCAGTGATGTTTTCTAATTGATGTTCAGCTGCTTTATAACGTTCGTTGATATAGTTGATATTGGCAATATCGCCATTGAAACGGACATTATGAAAAGTAAAGCAACTGACCACTATCAGCAGTAAGCAAGCGACAACCACCCACTTGTTGTGATGAAATGGATAAGCCCCTATGCGGTCTAAAAAGGTTTTGCGCACCTCGATAGTGCGATTGCCACGATAGAAATGAGGCACGAGCACCAACGATAATATGGCTGATACCATTATGCCCACAAAGGCAAATACGCCTAAATCTTGCATCACCTCGGAATGCACAAAGAGCAAGCAGAGGAATGAAATGGCGGTAGTGATACTGCTGAGCAAGATAGGCACGGTTACAGCACGGTACAACTCGGCGGTGTTTTTAGCTACCTTGTAATGGGTAAGAATATGCAGTGAATAATCGATTGTAACTCCCAAGAGTACCGCTCCTAAACTGATAGAAATTGCCGAAATACTGCCTTTAAGCACATAGAGTGTCGCCAAGGCAGAGAGCACCCCAAAAGCTGAAGGGATAAACGCAATAAATGGGATATAGACACTTCGATAAAAAAAGACAAGTAATAAATAAAGTACTGATAGTGAAATGAGTACCGTGGTGAGAATATCAGTTTTGATTTGAGAAGCATTGCTCACCGAGATAAAGGGAGCTCCAAAGAAATCTACACGCACTTTCCCTTGATACTGGGCATTGAGATGGTCTTGCAACTCATCTAATCCTGCGACAAAAGCGGCATTGTGCTCGCTGTCGTTGCCATCGTACTTAGGGTTGATGAAGAAGAGGATATGTTGCTCGTCGTTAGTTGTGAGGAAACCATTAGCAATCTTAAAATCGTTCCCTGTATTGAGCTCTTGAAGTTTGCGCAAACCGCGAAAAGTGAGACCAAAAGGGTCTTTGCGAATAAACTGTTGTGCCACCATACCCGCAGGCGTGAGCATCGTTTTGTACTGACTCTCCACCATTGATTTGAGACTATCGGGGGCTAAACGGCGTTCTAAATAAGCGTAATCGTAATCGTTTAGAAAAAGAGGTAGGTGATCGTTTACAAACTGCCAAGTCTCATCGATTTCTTCTTCGTTTATAATCCCCTGAATACTTTTGATATACTTCGTCATAGAAGCATTGAGCGTATCTTGCAGAATTTCGGCAACTGCCTGCATATCGGTGAGTGTTCCGCCTTGTTCAGCCGTTACTATTACTGAGATTTTATCGGCGAAGTTGAGTTGCTTGAGTACCTTAGAAGTGAGGTTCGTTTTGTCGTTTTGAGGGAGTACTTTGGTGATATCCTCTTCAAACCGCAACTGACTCAAGCCATAAATGGCAATAAGCGCCCAAGCGGTGAAGAATGAGAAAGTTGCGAGTTTATGAATGGTGATATATTGGTAAATTCTGTTTAACATCTCTTACTTGTAATAGCTAATGATTCTTTTTTCTATTTGTGTTTCTTTATAATTATTATTTTTATCCCTTACTTCTATTTTTCTCGATATCCAATTATGATTTTTATCATATACATAATTCGTAATTAGGTATTCCGACATTAAATTATCTTCTAAATCATATAACTTTAGTGATAATACATCTCTTTTATTATTGCTTTTAAATTTTCTTTTCATCTCATACTCCTCATAATCACTAACAATTTCAATAATATCCCCCTTTTCATCATATTTAAATTCTGTAAAACCTTTTACTAACCCCTCAACCTCTGAACTTAGTTCCTCTTTACGGATTTTATTCCCTCTTTTATCATATTTATTTACCAATTTATAACTTCTCTCTTTGATATAAGAACTATCTTTTTCATTTACTAATACATATACAAGCATCTCCTCATCTATTACCTCTCCTTTATCATTGTATTTCAAAGTATTTTTACTTGTTCTCCTACCTACTCTATACGAAACAATTTCTACAACATTATCTTTCAGATAAGAATAAACCGACCTACTTTTTTGCTTGTTAGATATAGAGTCAGTAAATTCTGTTAAGAATCCTTTATTGTTAAAAGAGCTAACAGATAATCTTTCTTGATCCATATAAGGAGTTCCATCATCATTCTTTATAGAATCATAGACTTTATATTGTGTTACAATTACGCTTTTTACTTGTCCGTGAAGATTCTGATCTTCCCAATCCGTTTTTCTATGTGATGAAGTATTACAAGATACTAATATAAGTATAAAAATAAATAGTCTAAACGTATAATACATATTTTTAATTTTAAAAGGCAAAAGTAAGGCTTTTTTTTCAAAAAAAGAAAGCAATTGAATAAAAATAAGGTCTGATTTTGATTATTTTAAGACTTTGTGACAGGCACGAGCTACAAGCTCGCATCAGCGGAAGGATAGAGACACAATTATCGACTAATCTCAAATTGTTTATCCCCAATCTGTACCCACGCTTTACCATTCTCAAAGAGAGCGCCATCGTCATAAATAAAAGGGAAGACGGTTTCGTTTTTGTCATTGATATAGCCATATTTAGCACCTTTCTTTACCAAGGCAAGCCCCTCGGTAAAATAAGAAGCATCGTCGTAGAGAAAAGGAATGATTTGTTCGCCTTTTTGGTTGATAAAGCCCCATTTGCCGTCTTTCTTTACGGCTACATAATCTTTATGAAAGTAGGTAGTATCTTCATAGATAAATGGAATCACCTCTTCTCCTTTCTCATTGATAAAGCCCCATTTGCCATTCAATAGAGCAGCTGCAGGGCGATGGTTATAGAAGTCGTTGTCATCTATAAGGTCGTATTTTACGGGAGTAATCTCCTTGCCAGAGGTATCTATCAATCCGTATTGCGCACCTATTCTCACCATTGCCACTCCTTGAAAGAAGTCATAGACAAAATCGTACTTTATAGGGGTAATCAGGGTTCCCTTCTCATTGATGTAGCCCCATTTGTCACCTTGCCTTACACAAGCAAAGCCCTTGCGAAAATCGGTTATTTCATCATATTTTTCTTGCTTGTTTGTGTTCATTGTTTTAACTTTTAATTATCTTGTGAGTTCTTAAACCTTCTGTATGTTTGTATAAATATCGTAGTTTTCTTGATCAAAACAAACCATCTTCACCTGCTTGATTTTATCCGTTTTTTGCAAGAAATGAGCTATGGTATGAAGCGCTATTTGTGCTGCTTTTTCCTTCGGAAATCTATACCTCCCAGTACTGATATTAGGAAATGAAATAGTAGCTACTTGATGCTCTAAAGCCAACTCCAAACAACTAATGTAAACTTGTGCCAGTAGGTTTTCTTCATTATGTGTCCCCCCATTCCACACAGGACCTACTGTGTGAATAACATATTTAGCAGGCAAATTGCCGGCAGTAGTAATAACTGCACTACCTACTTTGCAACCTCCTTGTTTATTTCTTATCTTCTCACATTCTTCAGTAAGAGCTCTACCCCCTGCTTTATGAATAGCTCCATCAACCCCACCTCCACCAAGTAGAGAAGTGTTGGCTGCATTCACAATGGCATCTACGGAAATTTTAGTGATATCTCCTAATACAATTTCAATGTTACTATGTATCATCACTCAATTAATCATTAGAATTTGTTAGATACCTATAATAGCTTGTGAGTATCATAGCCGACATATCATCGGGGTGTTTAACGCCTTGGTCTAAAAAGAACTTCACAAGTTCAGGGTTCCCACTGCGAATCCACTCATTGCGAATGCCCATTCCTAAAGTAAAATGACTTTCCATAAAGAATTCATCTTCGGTAAGCGTTTTTATATACTCTTTATCCTGCTTTTTGAGGTTCTTATCCAGCATTTGGATACATTCTGTTAAGTTTTTAGGTTTTTGTTTTTTCATATCGATGTTTTTTATTTGTCCAAAAGCTATAAAACTAATGATACACATACAAAAAGTAATGAGATGTTTCATATAATTATTTGGAGTTCATTTGTTATTTATTGATTTTTTTGAATTTTATTCTATTGAAAGTCAGTTATTTTAGGTTCTGTTGTAGGGGCAATTTGCAAATCGCCCACTAAAGACAAGGCTTTGTATCTTTTGTATATCACCAATGGGTAGGTTGTTGAAACAACAACTTATCAAATACATTAGCATTACATTTGTACTGCTTCATCAAGCCATTCAGTAAACCAAGAGATGAAAGATACTCTTTCTCCTTTTTCATTCAATAGAGGCTCTATACCTCCATAATCTGCTCTCTCATCAAGCCATATATTGCCATACTCTTCACCATTTACAACTAATAAATAAGTGGCTCCGTGCCCTATATGACAAATTTGCAAACAACCTGTGATATGATCAGTACTCATATACTTCTCTAATACTTCATCATCAGGGCGTCCCCCCCATCCCAGTCAATAGCATCAATCCATTCATCTTCATCCCATTTTTCATTATAAGGGAAAGGCTTAGATAGATTAATTGCAGGATTATCTCTAAGTTTGAAGTCTTTCATTGACTCTTGCAAAGAAAGCAGTCCATAATCTGGTCCTATACATCCATTCCCTATTTTTGTTATAAATTCTCTATAACCTTTAGGAAGTATTATATTGTTCCTTTTTTCTATTTCAGAAACTTCATCTTCTGAAATCGTAGGGTTTATAAATACCTCTTTAGGAACAATTGATTTTAAAGAATCAGGATGTGCTAATAAAAATAGCATCTTTTTTTAATAAACGTGTTTAAACTTTTTTGAGGAACTTGGAGATAAACCCTAATAGGAGCATTCCAATCCAAGTTACATCAAGATACTCATATCTCATTATCAAACCTTTATATCCGTCAAGCCAACCATTTGCTTGTTCAATCTTAAACCTATTTTTGTACAATTCTTCATCAAAATAAACATCTGGTTGCTCTCCATTTCGGGGATTAGGTTTAATATTTGCTATAATTTCTTTGCTTTCTAAAAACTCTCTAAGAGATTTGCTATCAAATCCTGCATCAGCATTGAGAAACAGTCCTTTGTGTTCTATTCCTGCTTCTTCTAATAAAGCTAAGATTTCTTTTAGTACTTCTTCTATTTTATATAAGTCATTGTGATTTCCTGCTTTAGGGCTTCCCATTGCTATCATTTGCCCTTTATTATCACACAAAAAAATACTATTGGTGGTTACAGCTTTTTTCCTTGCTTGATAACCTGCTGACGCTCCTTTTTGACGACAACGTGTATGACTACCATCCAATTGAACACAAGACATATCTAATTTTCTTTTCTTCTTACTTAATAGATTCAACCATACTCGCTAAAAACTACCATCTTTACTCCATTTATTGAAGTAGTAATAGACATTTTGCCAAGAGATTTCAGCTTTTTCAAAATAGCTTTCAATTGGAAGTTCTCTCCATTGCACCCCTGTTTTTAATCTCTTGAGAATCAATAAAAATATTGAAGCTAAATCAAAATTACTTTTAAATCCTCTTTTTCCTACACTTAAAAAGGGAATAATCCAGTTATTTATTGTATCTTTGCCCAAAGTTCCTGAATTTTGGTGTTCTTTTTTTTTGCAAACACAAAATTACTAATTTTCGGGAACTTTTACTTTATTATAGGAAAAAATTTAAACAGCTTCTATAAATAATATATCAACATTATGACCTCAGACGAATTTGCAAAGAACTTTTACCTTGAAAAACTAGCGTTTTTAAAGTCATGCTTTCAAGCACAACCCGAACAAGCTTCGGCTGTAAATGTAAAAATAAAAGAAATGGCTCTGACAGAGAGTCAAACTGAGAAACTTAAGGAAGTTATTGATATTCTGTTAGAAGATGTATTTTACACTATCCTATTAGGCCTAGATGGTGAATGCCCCATAGGTGAGATCCAACAGAATTATAAGATATATGACCAAGACAATAATCTTATTTCCGATTGTGGAGAATTGGAAGCCAGTGCTTATGAGTACTTTCACGAAGACAAATATGAGAGGGAAACTCTCTGATAATTAACAAATGAACCTATTATGAAAAAACACACTCTGAAAGACATCATCCGTGCTTTGGTAGCGGAGTACCTTACTGATGATGGAAAAACCTATAACACCAAGCACTATAATCTATCTGCAATTATAGTGGTAGGTATAAGGTTAACTCGGAAAAGTTGGTGTCGTTCCGCAAGTGGCTACTCGGATTTTGATAAGTTTTTTAACTAATATACTCATTAACCTATTATGATTTCTGTATACAAACTAAAACCTAAATTCCAGCAGCTATTGCACCCGCTACTGGTATGGCTACACAGGAGAGGTGTTACTGCCAATGAGATTACTGTAGTGGCCATTGTGTTCTCCTTTGGGATTGGCGTGCTCTTTTGGGAGGCTTCGGCGGTACCACTTTTCTTTTTGGCACTGCCCATAGGGCTGTTGGTGCGTATGATCCTCAATGCTCTTGACGGTATGATGGCGCGAGAGTTCGGACAAACCTCCCGCTTAGGAGAGGTACTCAATGAGGTGGGCGATGTGGTCTCGGATGTGTTTATCTTCTTCCCCTTGCTAAAGTACCACCCCGAAAGCCTTTACTGGGTGGTAGCTTTTATTGTACTGAGCGTACTCAATGAGTTTGCTGGCGTCATGGGCAAGGTCTTAGGAGGGCAAAGGCGCTATGAGGGGCCTATGGGTAAGAGCGACCGAGCACTGCTGATGGGTATCTATGGGCTGCTTGCCTACTTTGGTGTGGGAATACAAGCCTACTCTCAAGTGGTTTTTGCCATAGTTATTGCCTTGCTACTTTTAAGTACTTTCACCCGCTTAAAAAAAGGACTTTATGCCGCTTGACAACAAATATGCCGATGTACCGCTTCGTATCAGGAGCTGGGGAGTGATTATCTGTGTTTTTGCTGCGGCTGTCTCCCACCCCTACGCCATGTGTCTTTTTTCCCTATGGGTAAGCTTTCAAGCCCTTACGGAATTGGGCGGACTCTTTGGTTTTAATCCGAGCTATTGGCGTATGGCTATTCCCTTGTTACAAGGGGTTTTACTATGGAGCTGTCCAAACTACTCCACTTATATGGTAGAAGCTTGTATAGTTGTGGGGATAGGCCTTATCCTATATCTATGCCTTAGGCAAATCCCCTTAGGATTGCCCCTTTCCCTACTGATTGTTTTGGCAGCCTACCCTCACCTGACTTTCTTACGTATGAAGCCACAAGGGGTGGAGTGGTTCATCTTCTTGGTGGTAACGACCGAACTCAACGACATCTTCCAATACCTCACTGGAAAGCGCTTTGGCAAGCACAAGATCTTACCCAAGATAAGCCCCAATAAGACCGTGGAAGGGTTTGTAGGCGGCTTACTGCTCACCCCTTTTTTGAGTGTGGGCTTAGGCTACTTGCTGAGGCTTCCTATTGCACTACATACATTAGTTTTTGTAGGCTTATTCATTAGCTTTTTTGGTTTCTGGGGCGATGTGACTTTCTCTTACCTCAAGCGGCGGGCGGGGGTAAAGGACACCAGCCAACTGATTCCTGGTCATGGTGGTCTCTTGGATCGCATAGATAGTCTCTTGTTCAACTGTATTTGGTTTTACCTATGGATACGATAAAGCCCTTTTCCCGTAGTTTGCTTCTCTCCGGAGGAGGCACCCGCTTTGCCTTATACAATGGTATGTATGCAGCGTTGTGTGATATAGGCAAAGCTCCTGAGCTACTTATTGCCAGCTGTGGTGGGGCTTTTGCTGCCTTGGTAATCAATGCTTTTGCTAATAATACAGAGAGAAAAGCCTATCTGCAATCACAGGAGTTTTACCACTTTATCCAAAGCCTGTCCCTTACCCCTTATAGCAAGCTATATCGCTTGGGGCTTTTAGTCCTACAGAAGCGCTATGACCGGCGTCGTGCTCCCTTGGTAGAGGATGTATATACACGCTATTTGGTAGAAATGTCCCAAGACCTATCGGGGCTACTCCCCTCCTTGACCAAGTTAGCTTTTTCTGCTGCCTTGCCCACTATCATCATAGGAGCAAAGATGTGCTTTGCCCCCCATGAGTGTGGCAAGCGTAGGGGTAAGCGAAAACTCTACCAAGAGGTGCTCATAACCGACCCTGAGACTGCCCAGAGGATCCCTCTTGAGACACTGCAACATACCGAATCCAACTATACGCTTTCGGCCGTAGCAACCGATATAAGTGTGGAAACGGCTATTCCCTTGCTCTGGGCTGCCCGTATTTCTGTCTCGGATATGTTCTATGTAGCTCCTGTAAGCTATCAGGGGACATACTATGCAGGCGGGGCTATTGACCTTGTTCCTATGGAGCTGGCTTATGCGCTTTCAACTACCGTAATTGCTGAGCACAAGCAGGCCTACTCTCCTACCGAAGAGTCTTTGGTACGTGCCGTCTTGGGCTTTAGTGGCAACGAGCGGTTGGCGTCGGTGGCTTCCTATCCTGCCCAATGGATAGATACTCAAAGAGCAACTACCATTCTAAAGGGCTTTTACTCTGAGAAATATATCAATTGGAAGCATCTGGAGATAGGAATTCACTTTCCCAAGGACTATCCCTCTTACCGAGAGCAGATAGAGCGGCAATGGGACTATGGTTACCAAACTATTCTTAACACCTTTAGCTTATGAATGTATTTATCATAGGAGGCACCACTGGCATAGGGTTTGCCTTGGCTCACTTCTACCAGCAAAGCGGCCATCGGGTTGGGGTATGCGGCAGAGATCTTAGCAAGCTCCCCAAGGCAGTTCCTTTTGAGAGTTATAAGGCTGATGTTATAGACAAAGCACTATTAACCCAGGTGATACGACAGTTTGTAGGCTCAGACACCCTCTCCTTACTTATCAACTGTGCGGGTAGCTATGCCGAGGATGTGGTAGGAGAAATTTCTTACGAGGAGGCGGTCAGTATACTACAAACCAATATCATAGGAGCCGTCAATACCTTGGAGGTTGGCCGAGAACTTATGGCTCATCATGGAGGCCAAATCGTCCTGCTAGCATCTATCTCAGGGATTTTGGACTATCCCTCCTCCAGCCTATATACCAAGACCAAGCGCAGTGTTTTACAGATAGCCGATGCCTATAGGCGTGCCTTACGCCCCTTTGGCATCTATATCACCTCTATTGCGCCTGGGTATGTAGCCACCCAAAAGCTCTACAAGCTCAACCAAAACAACCTCTCTAAGAAACCTTTTCTGGTGAGTGAAGATAGAGCAGTAGCAGAAATCAGCAGGGCTATCACTCAAAAGAAAAGCCTACACCTCTTCCCTACTCGTATGAAGTGGCTCATGCAATTACTCTCGCTACTGCCTAAGCCTTTGCTGTCCTTACTAATGTACAGAAAGGCCAAATGGATGCAAAATCACAACTAATTCTAACAAAAAATTAGGTAATTAAAAAATAATTTTCTATTTTTGTCGTATCAAAATCATTATACCATGAACACAGGTTTTTTCAAAAGTCATGAAGGGGAAGAGCTATTCTTCTACGAATGGAATTACAAGCCCGGACAAAAGACCCTTATCGTAATCCATAGAGGGCATGAGTATGGGGAGCGTCTACAGGAATTTGCTACCCATCCGCTCTTTGCTGCCTACAACATCTTTGCTTTTGACATGCGTGGACATGGGCACACCAAAGCCGCTGTATCTCCTGTTTTCATGGATTCGGTACGGGACTTGGATACCTTTGCCAAGTTCCTTGGGCAGCACTATGAGGTACGCGAGGAAGATATCTTTGTAGTGGCCAATAGTATTGGCGGGGTAATCACATCGGCTTGGGTACATGATTTTGCACCCCGCATCGCTGGCATGGCGCTCTTGGCTCCTGCCTTTGAGATCAACCTGATCGTTCCTATGGCCAAGCAAGCCATCGAGTTGGCTCTAAAAATCAATCCTAAACTGATTGTTAAGAGCTATGTAAAATCCAAGATGCTCACTCGCGACACTAAGCAGCAACAGGATTACGATAATGACCCTCTCATCACCCGCTCTATCAATGGCAAACTCCTCATTGACCTTGCCAATGCTGGTAAGCGATTGGTGGAAGATGCCGCTGCAATCACCACCCCTACCCTACTGCTCTCCGCTAAAAAAGACTTTGTGGTGATTAACCGACAGCAAAAGCAGTTTTATGTAAACCTATCTTCCCCTATAAAAGAGTTTATTACCTTGGAGGGCTTCCATCATGGAATTCTCTTCGAGCAAGGCCGTGAGGAAGTATATAAGCTCCTACAACACTTTATCCAAAAGGCTTTCTCTGCACCCTTGCCTACTCCTACTCTTGATTCTGATCTCTTTACTCAGAAAGAATTTGAAACCATGCAATATGAACTGATTCCCACCAGAGAGCGTTGGGGTTACCATCTTCAGAAATGGGCGTTGAGCAAGCTTGGTCACCTCAGTGGTGGTATGACTGTAGGGCTTACCTATGGCTTCGATTCTGGCGCCTCCATGGATTATGTATATAAAAACACGCCACAAGGCAAGTGGGGTATAGGTCGTTGGATGGACAAAAGCTATCTCAATGCCATAGGCTGGCGCGGGGTACGTATCCGCAAGAGACACCTCCTACAACAGGTAGAAAAGGCTATACAAGCCCTACAAGCCCAAGAACAGGAGGTAAAAATATTGGACATCGCAGGTGGAGTGGGCAACTACCTTTTTGATATCAAAGAGCGCCACCCTGAAGTGGAGATCGTTATCAATGAGTTCCTACCAGCCAACATACAGAAGGGAGAGCAAATTATCAAAGAGCGTGGCTACCAGAATATTCGCTTTACCAATTACAATTGTTTTGAGGCTGATACTTACCGCAAACTAAATTATTCGCCCAATATCACCATCATCTCAGGTATTTTTGAGCTTTTTGGCGATAATATCTTGGCCTCTGAGGCAATCAAGGGGGTGGTTTCTATCTCGGACAATGCGTATATCATCTATACAGGACAGCCATGGCACCCCCAGCTCAAAACCATTGCCTTTGTCCTGAAGAGCCATCAGGAAAAAGACTGGGTGATGCGCCGCCGTAGCCAGCGTGAATTGGACGGACTTTTCTCCCTCCAAGGAGTCAAGAAAAAAAGTATGCTGATTGATGATTTTGGAATCTTTACTGTTAGTTTAGGACAAGTAAAGAAATATTAGGTGAGAATATATGAAAATAATTTATGCTTTTATAATAGCGCTTATCCTAAGTGTGATTGCTTTTTTCCTTCTTTAAAACTAAGTATTTTGTATTCTTCATTTAGGTGATATTTCACTTTGGTTTCATTGTACCAAGTATCGTGTTCTTTTCCATCACACAAGCTATTTTCGTGAGGAACGGTTTCTATTTGTGCTAATCGTTTCTGTAAGACATTCATTTAGTTGCTTTTTCTAAAAGTGATTCCATAAAGTCGGCAGTCTCATCGGCGATAAGGAGTTTGTTCCCTGCTTTGGCAACCCGAAGCATTTCGCTTATAGCAAGTGCTTTATCGTTAAAGAAATTGATACCTCCGTTGTGAAACACAATATCAAAAGTATTATCGGCAAAAGGCAATTCCTCTCTCGTGGACTTCTCCCAAGGAGAGGGGCAACCCGCAAGAGTGATTTTTTTATTTTTGATTTACTTTGATAATTAAATATTTAAGTCATATTTTTTAGCATATCCTTCTAAAGTAGGCTTAGCCAAGGGATTTACTTTTTGTAAAAGCTGGTTATATACTGCTTGGGCTTTTTCGGTTTTCCCATGTTCTGCATAGAAAATAAGAAGGTCAAAGGTAATACCCAAGAGATTAGAATCCTTTTCTAATGCTGAAAGGATTTTTTCTACCGAATCAAGCTGGTCAAAGAAAGGCAAGATATAATTTTGTATATCTTCCTGCACTTCTTTGATGAGTTTTTGTTCATCAGTATAGTTGTGAATCTCGTACCACAAATCCTTTCTACCACGCAAGTCATTAATAGTTTTACGGATAAGGCAGACAGGTTCTGTAGGGTAATCAGGCACTTGCCCTGTATGGCTAACAGACCAAAATTTAGGCTCAAAAATCCCTGTGTTGATGCGAAACCTAATATGATTTCTATGGCTATAGATGCTTTTCTGTATGTTGATAATATGCCCTACTTCGGAAAGCTGGCGATAATAGTTCAAGGCTTTCTTTTTAAAGAAAATTACGAATAAAAAGCAAAACTACAAAAAATAATGTAATTAGCTCATA
>NZ_CALGWU010000045.1 GCF_937936315.1 uncultured Capnocytophaga sp.
TGTAATTAGTTAATGAACAAATAATAAAAACATATAGAAATGAAAAAGACAATAAACCTTTTAACTCTTACGACTATTATGAACCTATCAGCACAACAAATGCACCCCGTACAATACACCCGCAATGATGGTATTAGCATTGCAGCTAATGTCTATACACCTGCGGGATATGACAAAACTAAAAAATATCCTGCTATAGTGGTAGCCCACCCTAACGGTGGCGTAAAAGAACAAGTCGCAGGTTTGTATGCCGAGCTTTTGGCAAAGCAAGGTTATATTGTGATAGTTCCCGATGCTGCTTATCAAGGAGCCAGTGGAGGTACCCCTCGTAATGTAGATACCCCTTCCAGCCGTACTGCCGACCTTCACGCTGCTGCCGATTTTATCAGTACCTACGCCGGGGTAGATGCCAATCGTATCGGGATACTCGGTATCTGTGGCGGAGGAGGCTATACACTCAATGCAGCAAAAACCGATAAGCGATTTAAAGCTGTAGCAACATTAAGTATGTTCAACACAGGATTGGTGCGCCGTAATGGTTTTAAAAACTCGCAAGTAGCTACTATCCAACAACGACTTAAAGAGGCTTCCGAAGCCCGCGAAGAAGAAGCTCGTGGTGGTCAGGTGCGTTATGTGGGCAATATGCCTAAAATGAGCAAAGAAGAGGTTGCTAAAATGCCTTTTGAACTCTATCGCGAAGGTTATGAATATTATCTTGAAACCCATGCCCACCCAAACAGCACCTTCCGTTACACCCAAAGTAGTCTTCTGGACTTGATGCGCTTTGATGCTACCGACCAAATAGAGCTTATCAACCAACCGCTCTTAATGCTTGCCGGTAGTAAAGCCGACACTCGTGATATGACCGAAGATGCCTTTGCTAAAGCCGTCAATGCACAACCTAAAGAACTCTATTTGCTTGAAGGAGCCACCCATATCCAAACCTATTGGAAAGAACCCTACGTAACCCAAGCAGTAAAGAAACTCACAGAGTTTTTTAAAAAGAATTTGTAATAAATAAATAATTAATCAGTCGTCAAGAATACTGACGAAAAAAGATGAATAAAAGCAAATTATTAACACTTGCACTTGCTTTTTTTACTTTAATAGGAACGGCAAGTTGCCAAAACAAAGACGAAGAAATGAACAACAAGAAGAATACCCAAAAGATTCTTTTTATCAACGGAAGCCCAAACCCTAACGGCAATACGGCTCAGTTAGCACAAACATTACTCAAAGGAAAAACATACGAAACACTTAATCTAGTAGAGTATAGAGTCAATCATTACGGACAGACTCTCTCGGGCGACCAATTCGATGAAGTATTGACGAAAATTAGAAATGCCGATATCATTGTGCTTGGTTCTCCTGTATATTGGCACAATATAAGTAGCATCGTACGCACCTTGTTAGAGCGTTTTTACGGGACTATTGCCCCAAATTCGTTTGCTCCTCGTAAACTCTTTTTTTTATATCAAGGTTTAAGTCCTTCCGAGTTTATGATTAATGACGGAGAATACACTATAAAACGTTTTTGTGAAATGTATGGTTTTAGCTATGAAGGAATGGCTAACAATCAATCACAAGCACAAAAACTCTCCGAAAAACTGAAATAATTAAAAGTATATGAAAAAGAATAATGTTTTAACTCCGATATGTTTATCTTTGGTAAGCATAGGGGCATTGGCACAAGAAAATGAGGTTATAGCTCAACCTCCTACCGAAACGGTAAATATTACTCCAGTAGTATTCAAAAACCAGACTTCTGGTTTTCAATTAGCAGGAGTGATTTATACTCCCATAAAAATGAAGAAAAGCGACCATCTACCTGCGGTAGTAGTACAAGGACCTATGGGAGGTACTAAAGAACAAACCGCCAGTCTTTACGCACAACTTTTAGCTGAAAAAGGGTTTGTTACAATGGTGTATGATTATTCTTATTTTGGTTCTAGTGAGGGACAACCTCGCGCTTATGAAGACCCTACTATAAAAGCTACCGACATCAATAGCGCAGTGGCTTTTATAGCAAAATATCCCAATGTAGATAAAAACAAAATCTTTGCTGTAGGCATCTGTGGTTCAGGAGTGTATTTACCTTACGCTGTTACCTTGGCTAAATCGTCTCCATTGAAAGCTATTGCAGTAGTCAATCCTTTTGAATTGATCCACTTAGGTGCCCCTAATGGCAAGAGTGAAGCACAGTTGCTCGCTGAAAAGAAACTGTATGAAGAAAAAGGTATTGTTACACGTGTAAATCTCATTGAAGAAGGTTCTGAAGGAGCTGAGTATTACTACAACAGCAAACGAGGAGCTGCTCCTAATTGGTTGCCGTTTGCGTCTTGGTCTGAGCTTTCTTGGCGCAAATTCTTTCCTGCCGAAGAAGTAAAAAAACTACATACACCTTTCTTGGTAATAGCAGGCGAAAATGCTTTCACTCGCCAAGGAGCAGAATTGATGTATAACAATGCCGCTACTAATAGTAAGGAATTTTTTGTAGTTCCTAAGGCTCGACATTTCGATATGTACGACAAAGAAGCCTATCTATCAGTTATCATTCCTAAAATCATTACATTTTTTAATCAATATTCTAAACAATAGCAAAATGAAAAGAATTTTTATAACCCTCGCCACAGCGATTTCCTTAGTAGGCTGCAACTGCAACCAAGAATGCAAGACAGCTTCTCAAAATGAAAGTGAAAGTTCTGTGCTTGCTATTAAAGAACAAGGTTTCTTCACCGCAGGAGGTGCCGTGCTTAAAACCGATGGTACTTTCGACCCCATTAAAGGTCAGTACAACCCCGCCGGACAAACGCTTCACGCCGATTATGCCAATATCTTCTACCAAGTACCTCAGCCCTACAACAATCACCGCGTATACTTCCTGCACGGTTTCGGTCAGTCGCGTGTGGGCTGGATGAACACCCCCGATGGGCGCGAAGGGTTTGCCCCTATGTTCCTCCGCAAAGGCTATGCTACTTACCTTATCGACCAACCTCGCCGTGGGGCAGCAGGGCAACCCTCAGTAGAAGCTACAGTAACCACCCCTACTTTAGACCAAGCGTGGTTTACCCAATTCCGTATGGGATATTATCCTAAACTTTTTAGCAATTCTAAATTCCCCCAAGGAGAAGAAACACTACATAAGTTTTTCCAACAAATGACTCCTAACATAGGTGAGTTTGATATTCCAAAAGTAACGGAGGCTTTAGTCGCTACTTTCGAGAAAGGAGGTGACGGTATCTTTATCACGCACTCACAAGGTGGTATTATTGGTTGGAATGTTGCGATGCAAACCCCAAAAGTAACAGCTGTTGTAGCCATTGAGCCAGGCACTTTCCCCTTCCCCGAAGGTGAAGTTCCTACGATTACCAAAGAAAATACTTCTTTCCCTGTAGGAGGTTTTGGTGTACCTAAAGAACAGTTTCTCACCCTCACTAAGCGACCTATCGTTATCTATTTTGGTGACAATATTCCTGATTTCGATAAGACTGCCGAGCTACCCGCTCAAAACTTCTGGAGTGGTGTACGCGAATTGGCTTACAAATTTGCCGAAGTGATCAATGCCAACGGAGGTGACTGCAAAGTTATCGATTTGCCTAAGGCAGGTATCACTGGCAACACCCACTTTATGTTTCAAGACCTCAATAACCAAGAAGTTTTTGAACATATCTACAAATGGTTAGAAAGTAAGAAATTAGCAAATTAAAATTGTATGAAAAAAATTATTATCTTTGCAATGGTACTCTTGACAGTAGCGATGAGTGCCCAAGTAAAACAACAAAATACAATGAAAAAAGAAGCTAAAAAACAAACTGCTGGACGAGACCGCCTCGGTAATTTTGCACCTAAATTCGCTGAACTCAATGATGATATTCTTTTTGGACAAGTGTGGAGTCGTGAAGGGGAACTTTCTGCTCGTGACCGCAGTATGGTAACCATCGCTACCCTAATAGGGAGTGGAGCGCCTGATTTTACTATTAAGTCGCACCTTACCGAGGGCAAGAAAAACGGCATCAGCAAAGACGAAATAGCCGAGATGATTACCCATATTGCCTTTTATGCAGGCTGGCCTAAGGCGTGGAGTGCTTTCCTTGCTGCTAAGGAAGTCTATGCTAATGAAATAGCTGCCGACCCAAGCCATGGCAATGCAGGATATATCTTTGCCCTTGGCGAGCCTAATTCCCCCGAAAACAGCAAGCACTTTTCTGGTAAAAGCTATTTGAATGTATTGGTTGCCCCCGATAAGAAAAACAACATATTGGTTGCCAATGTTACTTTTGAGCCCTCTTGTCGTAACGATTGGCACGTGCATAGTGCCGAACAAATACTCTTGGCTACCGAAGGGACAGGTTGGTATCAAGAGTGGGGCAAGCCTGCCCAACTGCTGCAAAAAGGCGATGTGGTAGTAGTGCCTGCAGGGGTAAAACACTGGCACGGAGCTACCGCTCAAAGTTGGTTTGCCCATTTGGCTATAATGGATGTGCAAAAAGCTAAAACCGAATGGAAAGAACCTGTAAGTGAAAAAGAATATACTCAATTAACAAAATAAGAATTACAAATGAAAAACATCCTATTAAACAATGGGGTACAAATGCCCCTATTGGGTTATGGAGTATTCCAAGTAGACCCCGAAGAATGTGAACGTTGCGTAAGTGATGCTATTTCGGTAGGCTACCGAATGATTGACACAGCCCAAATCTACAAAAATGAAGAGGGTGTAGGCAATGCTATTAAGAAAAGTGGTATCGACCGTAAAGAGTTCTTTATCGTTACCAAAGTGTGGATAAGCAATGCAGGCTATGAAAAAGCTAAAGCCTCTATCGAAACCTCTTTGCGCAAACTCCAAACGGATTATATAGACCTCCTACTCGTTCACCAGCCTTTTGGTGACTATTATGGCTCTTATCGAGCTATGGAAGAAGCCTACAAAGAAGGCAAAGTGCGCGCTATTGGCGTGAGCAACTTCTATGCCGATAGATACCTGGATTTGGCATACCACTGCGAGATAAAACCTATGGTAAACCAGATGGAAACACACGTATTCTACCAACAGCAAGACCTCCAAGAGCTAATGAAGAAATACGATACCAAGCTAATGTCGTGGGGACCTTTTGCTGAAGGTAGAAACGATTTCTTTGCCAATCCTACGCTCAATGCCATTGGTGAAAAGTATCACAAAAGTGCTGCCCAAGTAGCCTTGCGCTACCTATTACAACGCGATATTATTTGTATTCCTAAGTCGGTGCGTAAAGAGCGTATGGAACAGAACTTCAATGTTTTTGATTTCCAACTATCCCAAGAGGATATGGCAAAGATTGAAGCCCTCGATACCAAGCAACCGCTCTTCTCTTCTCGCCGAGATCCTGCTTTTGTAGAGATGATACTAGAATATGGTAAATAGCAAATGTGCTAATTAGTAAAATTCCCGTGTGGTACTACCACACGGGAATTTTTAATAAAACATCTAACTTGTATCTATTTGCTAAATTCTACTTCAGCATTTAGTTTAGTTATCTTTTCTTGCAATTTAGTGATGTCTTTTTGCAATTTCTCAATACGGCGATTACTTTTGGCTAAATTCTTGTTAGCCTTACTAGCTTTGCGCAATGCCTTTCGAGCTTTGTTCGCTTTTTTAGCACTTGCTGAAGCCGAACTCGCATCACTAAAAGCATCCGTGCGATCAGTAGCTTCTTCATTAGCCTGTGCAGCCTCAGTTTGCAACGACTGATTATTGGTTTGCTCTTGTGTGAGTTTCATTTGCAATTCGTTGAGCTCGGTATTGAGTTTCAAGGCTTGTTGTTGTTTTTCCAAGCGTTTCATCTCTGGTGATTTAGCTGTACCACAACCCGCTAGCATAAAGGAAGCTAACACTCCCATTAAAAGTACTTTTCTCATAATTATATTATTAATATTTTAATGCCACAAAAGTAATACTTAATTGCCTAATATGCAAATTCGCTAATTTACTAATTTGCTAATTATTAAATTATCACTACCTTTGCATTTAGAATAACTTAAAAACAATACAATATTATGAGAAAAACTTTTATCATTTTATGCATTTGGAGCATCATTGTAGGTTGCTCTCAAGAACAAAAAG
>NZ_CALGWU010000046.1 GCF_937936315.1 uncultured Capnocytophaga sp.
TATAGTTTCCTTGGGCATCGGTATATACCTTTTCTCTACCATTGGAGACTATTACCCTAGGGAAAGGTTTATTTTCGTCATCAAAAACCCTTCCTGATACGGTGATTTGCGCCATAGTGGAAAGCGTAAGAAAGAATAGAAATATAGTAAATCGGGTCATAACTTTTATTTTTTAGTGTTTACAATGATTACTCCATAGGCTCCAAGAGAGCCATATAATGGAACTCCTAATTGTCCATCTAATTCTATTATTTTCTCTATTTTCTTCCGTCGTATTTTTTTGAGAAACTCTTCCTTTTTTTCTATAGGTATTCCATTGAGAATAAACAGCTTGTCGCAAGGAGTTTTCAAACTTATAGAAGGTGTAGAGGCTCTTGGGTCGCTACTTCTGCTTTCAATAGGAGGGTGTTGTACAAAGTTATGGCTTTGCTCTTTTGCTTCTTTTACAACAAGGTAACAATCCTCTATATTCTCAGCTTGTATCGCATTCCAACGACGTGCTTGGATAGTGTAATTACCTATGCTATCAGTCAGAACCTCGGTATTCCTATCTTTATTATATACCCTAATATTAGCCATAGGATTCCCCTCTTTATCAGTAACTTTACCTGAAACCACTATAAGGCGATAGGTTTGATAGAATTCCCAAATCTCTGCATAAAGTTGCTCTTCCTTATTGAGCTCTCTATTGGGAGGATTATTAGCAAGTGCTTTTGCTTTCCGAAAAGTGTCCTTAGTGATGATATATACCGCTCCATATTTTGCACTATTACCAAAAAGATTTTTAGCTTCTTCTCTAAAAAGCACCAAGATTTCGGCTATATCTTTGGGTCGAAGTTTTTTAAAATTTAGACTCTATTTAGTAATTTTCTTCCCATCGATAATATAAAGAGGGGGCTCGTTAGGAATTCTCCCTACATCCTTTATGCCTCCGCCTTGGGATTCCTTAACTTGTGCTGTGAGAGGCAGAGAAAAGAGTAATAATAACAAATATTTCATAATAACGAGGGGCAAATGACGAATGACGGGGGCAACTTTGCCAAAGTGTAGTGAAGCAAAAGTGGCTTTTCACTATTCACTTTTCACTAAAAGATGGGTTGTATTTTCTTTACGAGGCTATCCATTGAGATAGGTTGGGGTTTGATTACGGTACCTGTATGTACTTTGTTGAGACCTTGAGCGAGGATGGTATCACCTTTTTTGAGTCCGCTTTCTATAACTGCATAGTTATCGGCGCGGTTTTTAAGTGTGATGACGGTTTGTCGCAAGGAGTCTTTTTCGGCTACGCGATATACAAATACTTTTCCTTGTTGCTCAAAGGTAGCGACTTCGGGGATTACGAGTGAGTTAGTAAAATGTTGAGGTATTTTAATCGTTCCACTATTGCCATTAGTGAGCAATTTGTTAGGATTAGGGAAAGTAGCGCGGAACTGTATGCTACCCGTAGAGGGGTCAATTTGTCCGGTTACCGCTTGAATTTTACCTTTCTCGGCATATTCTTTTCCATTAGCCAATACCAAAGAAGCCTCAGGCAGGTTTTTGAGTTTTTCAGCAGTGGTTTTGCCTTCGGTGTTAGCTAAAAAGTCGAGGTATTCTTTCTCGTTCATTGAAAAATAAGCATATACCTCTTTCACATCAGAAACGGTAGTGAGTACTGTATTATTGGCAGTTACTAAGGCACCTTCGCGAAAATTAATCGCTCCTACTACCCCATTTACAGGTGCTTTTACTACCGCAAAACCAATATTACTCGCCACCTCGTTGTAGGCAGCTTGAGCGCGTTGCAAGTTGGCTTTGGCTGTTGCTAATTGCACGGGACTCACGATATTTTTTTCTACTAAGGGCACTAATTTATCTACTTCTACCTTAGCGACATCCACCGCTGCTTTGGCTGAGGCTGCCGACTGGTTAAGGGTTTGAGTTTCTAACTGAAACAACGGCTGACCTTGGGTTACTACCTGACCTTCATCTACCAATACCTTGGTGATATAACCTGATATTTTGGCTTGTACGGCACTATTCACCACTCCCTCTATATTCACTGGATAAGAGAGATAAGAAACCGTATTTTGTTCGCCTACTATAATCACAGGATAAGCCTCAGGTTCTTTTGATTGTTGTTGCTGTTGATTCCCATTATTACAAGCTACCAATGCGATAGCGGTTGTTGCTGCTAAAAAAAATTTATTCATAATATTTTAATTATTAATCATTAGTTTTTCGGAAAAGCCGAAGGAGGTAGACAAGGTTGGATAAGGGGGTAAAGTGGGTTTTTATTAAGAGTTCACCTGCAAAAGTAGCTCAAAATAATTATAGACAATCACTGAAATGAGTTAATGTTTTGTTAAAGTTCAGTCTCCGACTTATTTACTTGATAATTACCTTGCATATACTCCACTATCACGAGCTATCCAAAAAAAGGAAAAATCTATAAAATTATTATTGTAATTTAGGTTGTGTACTTAGAATTGTGTTGCAAAAGTAATATGAAGATTAGATTTAAGGAAATAATATCGACAGAAAGGCTGATTTTATCGACGAAAAGTGCAAATAGTAAGAAATTGAACACATAAGTAGTAAAATTTTGCATAGTGTAATAAAGCCTCTGTTCCTCCGAAGGGGGGACAATCCTGAAAAGAGATTTTTATTATAACTCTCAATAAAAACAATATGTTTTTTAGCTCTTGATTTGCTTTACTAATATCACGCTAAAGACTCCCAATACAAGAATCACTCTGAGCATATTGTATAAGAATCTGTATTGAAATTGGGAATTACTTTTCCAGAGTAGGCCTATAAAAAGCAACAAATAAACAATTGTGAAATATAGGAAGTAAGTTAATTTGAATATAGAGAAGCAATGAAGTAAGAAGTAAATAGGTAATAAGCAAAGTAAGAGCGTGGAGGTAATAAGTTTTTTAGCAAAACGTTCGCCATAGACCACAGGAATTGTAGCGTAGTTATGAGTGAGATCGCCTTTGATGTTTTGCAAATCTTTAATAAATTCTTTGGTAAGAATCAGCAGGAAAATGAGTAAGGCGTGTGCAAAAATAACAGCTTCGAAATTGCGATAATACACGAAAACTGCGAAGAAAGGTATGATAGCTAGAGTTGCCGAAATGAAGTTACCCCAGAGCAGTAGTTTTTTGATACGATGTGAATAAATCCACATTGTAAAGATGTAGCCAGAAAAGAAGATTACCGCTCTAAACGAGACATAGCTAGCAACAATCACTGAGAGAAAATTAAGTAAGAAATAAAGTGTGAGTTTAGTATTTTGGCTTACTAAGTGATCGATCATTGTTTGGGTAGGTTTATTAATCAAGTCTTTATCTTTATCATAAAAACCATTGATAATATACCCACCAGCGATAGCCAAAGCACCAGCGATTACTAACATCAGCAAGGAAGGGTCGGAAATTACGTCTTTCCAAGGTTGTTTTGAGAGAACAAATATAGAGGCCAAGTACTGAGCTACACACAGCATAGCGATATTATAGCCACGCACAGCTGAAAAAAGCCCTAACAATTTCAACAAAGCTCTTCTCTTCATAGTGTTTAGCATCTATTTTGTAATATCTATTATTTGTAGATTGTAAGTCGTTGCCCTACCCGAACGTTATTAGATTTCATTCGGTTCCATCGTTTGATATTATTAATACTCACTCCATATCGGCTAGCTATTTTACCTAGGTTATCGCCTTTTTTGACTGTATAGGTTGTTTTTTTAGTAGATTTACCTCCGGCATATTGGTTACCTTTAGTTACTTCAGGGAGGATTTGTTCTCGTTGGGCTTTTTGTTCATTTAGGTAGTTGTAGATAGCTTGTTCATTGGAGACGAATTTACCTATCTCAGAAATAGGCAATCTCACTGCGTAATTACGGCCTTCGACGTAAGGTACTACATCTAGTTGATATGAAGGGTTAAAAAATTGGATATCTTGGACATCCATACCAGTAATTTCGGCTATATCTTTAAAAGGGATAGCTTGTTTTACGCGAATGGTATCGGTTTGGAAGAGGTGATTTGCGCGTTTTTGGGGTTTGAATCCGTGTTCTTTAGCATATTCAAAGATGTAAAGTGTTGCTAAGAAAGCAGGTACATACCCTGCTGTTTCACGAGGAAGATAGGGGCGCAAATTCCAATAATTGGTTTTTCCGTTAGAACGGCGTATAGCTTTGGTTACATTACCAGGACCTGAGTTATAGGCAGCGAGAGCTAGATCCCAATCACCAAATATTTTGTAGAGTTCGTTCAAGTATTTGGCAGCAGCTTTAGTAGAACGAATGGGATCGCTGCGTTCATCGACATAGTTATTGACCTCTAATCCATAGCTTTTACCTGTAGCATACATAAATTGCCACAAACCTGTTGCTCCTGCACGCGAACGCGCTTTAGGGTTTAAAGCAGATTCTATAATAGCGAGATATTTAATTTCGAGAGGGATTTTTTGGTTACTCATTTCCTGTTCAAACATCGGGAAATAGTAATCGCTGAGGCTCATCAGGCGTTCTAAGGAAGAGCGGCGATTTTTCAAGAATGATTTGATTACTTGTTCCAATACGGGGTTGTACTCGACGTTGAAAGGAGTTTTTTCGTTTAATTTTTTCAATCGTTCTTTAAGGACTTCGGTAGGCAACTCGCTATAATCTACATCAGTAGGAGTTGCAGCTACATCTTCACTCATTTGAAAGAACAAATCGGAATTTGAAAGTTCTTTCAGCCATTTTTCATCGTATTTTTTTATGTTAGGATTATCGTTGAATTTACGTAAGCCTTCGCGTTTAAAATTATTAGAGGGGTTCTTGTTAATGGTGTCTTTTTGAGAGTTTTGCGCCTGCATAGGCATACTACCTAAGAGCAAACAAGCGAGGGTAGTAAAGGTATATTTTTTAATTTTCATATTCTTAATTAAAATGTAAGAGTGTTTTTGTTTATTATTGTAAGAGCGACAAAACTAATAAAAATATTACAAAGGCGCAAATATTTGTTCAAAAAAGAGTTTTGTTTTTCTAGAAATCGATTTCAGGTTCTTCAGTACCACCTTCTTTTTCTTTGTTACAATCTATAGGGATTTCTATATTTTGAGGAGCTGGGAAAGCACCTTTAGAAACGTTCAAATCTTTATCGGCATAGCATTTTTTCATATAATAGCCGAATACAGGGAGTGCCATAGTAGCCCCTTGACCGTAGGCAGTAGTACGGAAGTGTATCGCGCGGTCTTCTCCTCCTACCCAAACACCCGTAACAAGGTTAGGTACCATACCAATAAACCAACCATCACTGTTGTTTTGGGTTGTTCCTGTTTTACCTGCAATAGGGTTCGTAAACTGATAAGGGTAACCAGTCATTACATTCTTATAAATCGCATTATAAGTTTCAGCTCCTTTGGTACGCAAGCGCGCCCCTGAACCATAACGTGTAACACCCTCCATCAAGTTCACTACTGCACGTGCTACTTCAGCACTTACTACATCATGAGTTTCGGGAGTGTTCTCGAATAGCACTGTGCCATTCTTATCTTCTATACGAGTTACCAACACTGGTTTTACATATACACCTTCATTAGCAAAAGTACCATAAGCGCCTACCATTTGGAAGACTGTAGCATCGGCAGTACCTAACGCTATAGAAGGCATTTCGGGCATATCGGAAGTGATGCCGAGTTTTCGCACCAAATTGATGACAGGTATAGGTCCTACTTTGTCCATTAGGTTTACGGTAATGGAGTTCACCGAGTTTGCCAAAGCGTATTTGAGGGTCATCATCTTACCAGTGAAATTACCCGTAGAGTTACGTGGACACCACGCTTGTACATTGCCATATTTATTAGCTTCCACACAAGTTTGGATATCAGGAAGTTCCAAACAAGGCGAATAGTGCAACTGGTCGATAGCGGTAGCATATACAAAAGGTTTGAAGGCAGAACCCGTTTGGCGAGCCCCTTGTACTACTTGATCGTATTGGAAGTGCTTGTAGTTGATACCTCCTACCCACGCTTTGATATGTCCTGTTTGAGGTTCCATAGACATCATACCCGTGCGCAAGTAGGCTTTGTAGTACAATATAGAGTCGCGCGGGGTCATAATAGTATCTTTTTCGCCTTTCCAACTAAAGACACGCATTTCGACTTTTTTATCAAAGGATTCTCGGATTTCTTTTTCGGAATAGCCTAAATATTTGAGGTGTATCCAGCGATTAGAATTTTTCATTGCGCGCTCCATTAGGTTTTTATACTCATCTTTAGAGACTTTGACAAAAGGGTATGTAGCGTTTTTCTTAGGGTTATTTTCAGCATCGAAGGCTTTTTGCAATTGTTTCATATGGGCTTTTACAGCAGCCTCGGCATAAGCTTGCATTTTAGAATCGATGGTAGTATAGACTTTCAACCCATCGAGGTAAAGATTGTGTTTAGTACCATCGGGTTTAGGGTTTTGGTCAATCCACGTTTTCATATAAGAACGCAGATACTCACGGAAGTAGGTTGCCATCCCATCGTTATGACTTTCGGGGGTAAACTTAATCTTCAATGGCAATTTTTGCAAAGAATCTTTTTGTTCTTGAGTGATATAGTTGTTCTTAGCCATTTGGGCGAGTACCACGTTGCGGCGATTGGTTACCCCTTCTTTATTTTTTACGGGATTGTAGAGGGCAGAGTTTTTGAACATTCCCACTAACATTGCCCCTTCTTCTATTTTGAGGTTTTTAGGTTCTTTATCGAAGTAAATTTTAGCCGCTGAGCGTATGCCATCGGCATTGTTATTGAAGTCGTAGATATTGAAGTACATTGCTAAAATTTCTTCCTTAGTATATTGTTTTTCAAGGCGAGTAGCGATGACCCATTCTTTTATTTTTTGTGTATATCGAGCTAAACCTCTAGTTTTTTCTTTATGGAAGAGTTGTTTAGCTAACTGTTGAGAGATAGTAGAAGCGCCACCTTTACTGCCTAAATAGACCATTGCGCGCAGTGTACCGCGGACATCTATCCCTGAATGCTCGTAGAAACGTTCATCTTCGGTAGCGATGAGCGCATCGACTACGTGTTTAGGTAAGTCTTTAAATTTGATAGGGGTACGATTTTCATCTAAATAGAATTTTCCTAATGATTTACCATCGGCAGTAACGATTTCGGTAGCTAAATTAGTTTCAGGATTTTCCAAGTGTTGGAAGTCGGGCATTTCGCCCAACAAACCAAAAGAAGCTGATACAAAGAGCAATAACACCCCTACTACACCCGCTATAAAAATATACCAAAACCATCTCACCACCGCACTGAGTCCTTTTTTAGACTTGCGGCTGCTACTAGTATTGTTTGTGCTGTTTTCTTTTTTCATAGTTTATTATTTTTTTACCTAAATCAAGTGTTAGCTAAAAGTCTCCCACGAGTTTACACGAGTTTGAGACTAGATAAAACTCTTCTATATTAGGCAATCATTTATTAGTTTCTTCGCGTAGTCCTACTTCGGTGATTCCTTTGAGTACTGGCACTCCCTCATTATCACCGATCTTGCGCATTGCTTGTTCTATTTTGATATTGTACTTGCCTTTCGCAGGAAAAACAAATTGTTCTTTGTACCACAATTTGCTCTCTTTCACTGCTGAATAACCATCACCTAACCATTTACCTTCAGGGGTTGCCATTTCGTACTGCAAGGTATCGACAATTACTTTATCGCTATTAGGCACTTCCATTTTGGCAATCAGGTAGATATTGCTAAACTCGTAATGCTCATCATTGCGCAACATTATAAATAGGTTTTTCTTAGCCAAAGTATCGTTTTCCTCTATAAGAAAAGTTACAGGCTCATTTTTAGTCCAACCATTAGGCAAGGATACATATTCGCTATAAGTTACCCCATTTTGGCAAGAGACAAGGAATATCAATAGCAATAATATACTAAACGTTCTCATTTTTAGGTTTATCGGCATTAGGAGCTTTAGGCTTGTTATTCTTATTATTAAACTTTTTCTTAGCAGCATTAGAGTTGTTATTACCATTGTTGTTAGCATTATTGCTGTTGTTATTGGCATTGTTGCTATTATTCTTAGGCTTGGGTTGTTGTTTCTTTTTATTAGGTTGCCCTTGTTTAGGCTGTCCTGATTGTGCTTGATTAGGCTGATTTTGCTGTCCTTGTGCCTGCGCCTGTTGGGGTTTGTTATCCCTCTGAGGTTTATTGGCGTTACTGCTTTTTTTGTTGCTGCGCTTGCTTTTTTTGCGTTTAGGCGTATCGAAACGGGTGATGCTATCTTCCTCTACTGGAGTGAGTTCTATACCTTCATAAGCTGAAGTGTTCTTACGAGAGGACAAATCGGTAACTATAGCGTACTCTTCTAATTCCTCAATAGGTTCCCCCTCTTTGTTAATCTCTATGATTTCCTTTACGCTATCTACTGACAATTTGTGCCAAGTGATAGGGTTCTCGTCATAAGTGAACCACATTAAACGCTTGAAAATATCTATTTTTTGGCACGATGCCATACCGCGCTGTGTGTGGAGTTTCACATCGGTACGAGGAAAATCTTGTAAGGCATCGAGATAAGTATCGAGTTCGAAGTTTAAACAGCATTTGAGTTTGCCACACTGCCCTGCGAGTTTTTGAGGGTTGAGGGACAATTGCTGGTAACGCGCTGCAGATGTAGAAACGCTTCTGAAATCGGTGAGCCAAGTAGAGCAGCAAAGTTCACGACCACAAGAGCCTATCCCACCTAAACGAGCAGCCTCTTGACGGAAACCTATTTGTCGCATTTCTATGCGTACCGAAAAGGCTTTTGCCATATCCTTGATGAGCTGACGGAAATCTACACGCCCTTCGGCAGTATAGTAGAACGTTGCTTTAGAGCCGTCGCCTTGAAATTCTACATCGGAGATTTTCATCTCTAAACCCAAGGCAATAGCTAATTCACGCGATTGTTTTTGTACTTCTATCTCTTTAGCTCGTGACTGTTGCCACACATCGATATCGTGCTGATTAGCTTTGCGATACACACGTGGTATCTCGCCCTCCCAATCCACTTTGCGCTTTTTCATTTGCGAACGCACTAATTCACCGGTGAGGGTTACTACCCCTACATCGTGCCCTGAAGGAGCTTCGGTAGCTACTACATCGCCCATTTGGAGGGGCAATTTATCTACATTGCGAAAATACTCCTTACGACTGTTCTTGAAGCGCACTTCTACGCAATCAAAATACTCTTGTCCGCCAAGGAGTTGGGTATTTGCCAGCCAATCAAAAACAGATAGTTTGGCAGTGCCAAAGCTACGGGCTCCGCAGTTTGTATTACAACTATTATTTGTATTGTGTGTGCAAGTATTGCAACTCATTTTTCTATGATTATTACGTTAATAGAGTGGGCGTAACAGCCCTTTCAATCGGCAAAAATACGAATAATTTGGGAATTTGCAAATTTGAGAATTAGCAAATTAGAGAAAAGTAGAGAGAATATTATAGGGAGAAACTCAGGAAATCTTGGAAGATTTCTGAGGGTCCCGGAGAGAGTAGACAGACTAAAAGGGCTGATTATTGATTTCTAAATCCTAATTCTCGATTAAAACTGAAAATAGATAAATGGCTGTATATCGGTAGAATAGGCCTGATAACATATCAACACTACCACTAAAGCGATGGCTGTTTTTACCACGTAATGACTCTCGGAAAAGACGTGCTCGGTATAGTTTTTCCAACTTTGTGGTAACCAATGGGTGATATATCCTATGAGAATAATTCCTAAACTGATATTGTTGTACTTCATCACTTGCATAGCCGAACCCCAGTCCATATTATGAGCGACTTGGTCAAACCATTGATTCACACTCTCCATATCATTACTGCGGAAGAACACTCGGGTGAAGGTAATAAAAGCAAAAGTAAAAGCTATTTTCCAAACACGTGCTACCCACAAATTGCTGTTCTCATACGGACTAATCTTACGCCAATACTTATAAGCTACCACTCCCAAACCATTGAGTCCGCCCCAGATGACAAACTTCCACGACGCACCATGCCACAAGCCCCCAATGAGCATTGTGAGCATAATGTTGATATTGGTAGTGAGGTAACGCTCAAAAGGTTTATAAAAGAAAGCAACCGCAGAGCCCGCTACTAATAGTAGCCCTGTGATGAGGGTAAATGCTAGATTGTTGATAGCTACTACCAAAATTACCACAAAGAGCAAGGAGAAGACAAAAGTTCCTATGGTACTATTGCGGTTACCCCCTAATGGGATGTACAAATAGTCCTTTAACCAAGTGGAAAGGGAGATATGCCAACGTTTCCAGAAATCGCCGCAGTTCAGAGCTTTATAAGGAGAATTGAAGTTTACGGGCAATTGGAAACCCATTAGCAGTGCTACCCCTATGGCTATATCAGTATAACCAGAGAAATCACCATAGATTTGCAACGAATAGCCTATGAGAGCCAGCATATTAGCAAAGCCCGTGTGCATAGAAGGTGCATCGAATACTTTGTCCAAAAAGTGCAAAGCGATGAAATCGGCAAAAATCATCTTTTTGATAAGCCCTTTGAGAATGAAAAATATCGCCTTGTTGAACTCTTCTTTAGAAACAACTGTTTTTTTAAGAATTTGAGGCACAAACTCTTCAGCACGCACGATAGGTCCTGCTACAAGTTGAGGGAAGAAACTCACATAGAAACCAAAATCGAGTATAGATTTGAGCGGTGTTACTTTGTTGCGATAGACATCTACTGTATAGCTAATCGTTTGGAAAGTATAGAAAGAAATCCCTACGGGCAGAATGATTTTATCGACAGTGAAATACCCCTGATTGCTAAAACCATTTGCCCAATAAGCCAAATAGTTAAAAGTTTGATGATGGGTATGGAATAGCGCGTTGTAAGTATCGGTAAAGAAATAAGCGTATTTGAAATATGCTAACACAAACAAATTCAAGCAAACGCTCACGGTTACAGCTATTTTGCGATGGCGTTCTTCAGTTTGGCGATAGATGTAATGCCCCAGATAAAAATCGGTAACAGTACTGAACACCAATAGCAATACAAAGAGACCGCTTGCCTTGTAATAGAAATAAAAACTAGCGAGTAGCAAAAACAGATTGCGCAGGTGTCGGCGTCGGTAAATTAGAGCAAAAATGGCATATACCAAGACGAAGAATATCCAGAAGTCTATCCGCACAAAGGTAAGCGGATGTTCGGGATTAAAAGTAAAGAAATTGTTGAAAAAGTCTGTCATAAAATCTGTTATTCTACCGCCGCTAGGTCGTTATGTAGACATTGATAAAATACTTCTGAAATAAGTTTAGTTCCTTTAGGGCTAAAATGGACATAATCGGCAGCAGCCATACCTTCTTTAACCCACGTAATCATAGAGTTTTCACCTCCCATAGCCTCATACATACTGAAATAGGCAATATCGTTTTTCATACACTCTTCTTTCATCAAATCATTGAGTTTAGGGACGTAAGGATAAGTGATGCGCTTGCCATTGCGCGAGGTAGTCATATCGCCATTGCCTATGAGCATAAACATCGCATTAGGATTGGCGCGTTTTACCCATTTCATATTGAAAATGAGCCCTTCAACATAGTCTTTCAGCTGCTGATCGGTTTTCATATAAGGAATTGTATTACCACCAAACTCAAAAATAAAGAGGTCGGGTTTGCGGACAGCAGACATTTGGCGGTAATTCTCATAGTTCATACGGGTGAAAATACGTCCTGCTTCACCGCGCATTGCCACGTTATCGGCGCGCACTCCTGAAGCAGCATCAAGCGTAATTCCATAGAAATCAGGACTTACACGCGCTTCTAATTCTACGCGTAATTCTTCGGGGGTAGTAGCAAAATTCAGTTGATAGTTATGGTATTTACCATCGGCGATAAGGGTATCAATTTTAATTACATTTTTTCCTTGATATACCTTAATTGCAGTTCGGCTGACGGCATTGCCATAGTGCAAGCCAAATTTAGTGTAGTTTTGCAGGCGTGCGTAGGATTTTTTAGAAGGTTTGATTGTAAAGGATGCCTTTGTAGGTTTCAACAAAGCTGTATCTTTCACATAAGGTGTAAAGCGCGAATAAGTAGCATAAAGTCCGTAACTATTGTGTTTCACAGTTTTGCGCTGTTTACGATCGAAGAAAGCATAACGCATCCAGTTAGGTGAAGCAACAATATCTATACTATTTTGGCTATACACTACTTTAATAGGGATAAATCCAGGTCCGCCCCCACCATAGGAAAGTTGCAAGCGGTTGCGCATATAAGCTGTAATGCGGTCGCCTTCTATTTGAGAGTCGCCATAGTGTACAATTTGGCATACTCCCTGAGTGAGCTTGGCTTTGAGGCGCTTGATATAATCAATTTTATTACCAGGGTAATAGATTTTACCCTCTACATTGGTATCTAAGGTATGCAGCGAATCTTTTTCGATAGTATCGTTAGTTGCTAAGTTTTTTGTTTTCTCATCAACGATAGTACCTGAAGTTTCTTTGATAAGCTCATCGAGTTTGTTGTTCTCTTTTTCATCAGCTTTGAAGAGTTCTCCTAAAATATCGGGAGTAGGATAGCGCAACATCCCATCACCAAAGGCAATGCCCTCACGCACCATACCATTGGCAGTGGTGTGATAACGACTGAAAAAGGTCATTGCAAAAAGGGCAGCGAGTAGCCCCACGATAAAGAGTAAGATTTTCTTAGGTTGCATAGATTAACTCATTAAAGATTCCCATTCGGTCATTAAATCCTCCAACTGTTGTTTTTTCTGTTCGTACTGTTTGTAGAACGCATCGGTTTGTACGCCTTGTCCCATTTGTTCGTTCATCACCTTGAGTTCCTGTTCAAGCTCGGTGATGTTACGTTCTATTTTATTGAGTTTGTTTTGAGCTGCTTTCTGTTGTTTTTGTTCTTCGAAAGATAGTTTTTCAGGAGTTTGAGCAGCTTTAGTAGCAATATTAGTCGTTTCTTTAGGTTGTTCTATTTCGCGGAAATTAGCGACAGCGCGTTGCTCTAAATAGAAATCGATGTCGCCCAAATATTCTTTAAGGTGTTGGTTTTTAAATTCGTACACTTTATCAGTGAGTCCCTGCAAGAAATCACGGTCGTGCGACACGATGATGAGCGTTCCTTCGAATTGCTGAAGTGCTTTTTTGAGCACATTTTTGCTCTTGATATCCAAGTGGTTCGTAGGCTCGTCCATCACCAAAACATTGAAATCCGACAGCAACATTTTAGCCAATGCCAAGCGATTGCGCTCACCCCCTGAAAGCACTTTCACTTTCTTATCTACCTCATCGCCACGGAAGAGGAAAGAGCCGAGAATATCGCGGATTTTCATACGATTGCTATCGTTAGCAGCGTTGAACATCGTATCGAGCACAGTGATTTCGCCATCTAAATAGTCGGCTTGATTTTGGGCAAAATACCCCAATTGCACATTGTGACCTAACTTGATAGTTCCGTCGTACGGAATTTCGCTTACAATCATCTTGGCGAGGGTAGTTTTCCCTTGTCCGTTTTGCCCTACAAACGCTACTTTACTGCCGCGTTCTACAAGCAAACTCACGTGGCTAAGCACTTGTTTTTCACCGTAGTTTTTAGACACATCGTCTATTTCGAGCACTACTTTCCCTGGAGTTACCGATACGGGAAAGCGCACATTCATCACAGCATTATCTTCCTCATCTACCTCTATGCGCTCTATCTTGTCAAGTTTTTTCATCAGCGATTGCGCCATAGAAGCCTTAGTAGCTTTTGCACGGAATTTTTCAATCAACTTTTCAGTTTGCTGAATTTTCTTTTCTTGATTTTTTTGTGAAGCGAGTTGTTGCTCACGTATTTCTTGGCGCAATGCCAAAAATTGAGTGTAGGGTTTAGGGTAATCGTATATTTTGCCTACTGAAATCTCGATAGTGCGATTGGTAACATTATCGAGAAACATCCTATCGTGAGAGACGATTACCACTGCCCCACTATAAGTAGTGAGAAATTGTTCTAACCATATAATCGACTCGATATCCAAGTGATTCGTAGGCTCGTCCAGCAACAATACATCGTTGTTTTGCAAGAGCAGTTTTGCCAACTCTATGCGCATACGCCAACCTCCTGAAAAGCTATCGGTGAGTTTATCAAAATCACTACGCTGGAAACCAAGACCTTGTAATACTTTTTCGGTTTCACCTTGGTACTGATAGCCCCCGATGAGATCAAAACGATGTGTATAATCGCTTAGCTTATCGAGCAAATCGTGGTATTCTTGACTCTCGTAATCAGTGCGAGTTTCTATTTGATGATGGATATCGTCTAACTGGCGTTCTAATGCTTTGATCTCGGTAAATGCCTGATAGGCTTCTTCTAAGATAGTGCGCCCTTTTACAAAATCGATATCCTGTTTAAGGAAACCGATGCGCACATCTTTATCGGTAGCGATTCCCCCAGTATCGGGTTTTAGTTCGCGTGAAAGCAGTTTGAGCATTGTAGATTTACCTGCTCCATTCTTACCGATAAGCCCCACACGGTCGCCTGCATTGAGCATAAAAGCAACATCCTCAAAGAGGTATTCACCTTGAAAAGAAACAGATAGATTGTGAACGTTCAGCATAGAGAATAATTAGCAATTGATAATTGACAATTGACTACTGACAATTAATAATTTAAAAACGGGGGCAAAAGTACGAATAATTTGTTAATTAGCAAGAGGGAAAGAACTTAGGTTTTAGATAAGAAGGAGCTTTTAATGTTGTTCACACTCAAAAATATATAAAATCCCTTGAGAGCTTAAGGCTCCTAATAGGTTTTCATTACCTTGAAGCTCCATAATTCTCGGTTCTGCATCTTCTTCTCTTTTAAAATCATACTCCCAAGTGAGTTTTTTGGTAACTCTATCCAACGCTCCTATTTTACTATCAAAATGACTTGCAAAATAGATTTTGCTATCTGTTAGCACAAAATTAGCTATATCACTACGTATCTTTTTGACTGAAAGCTCATTGGTTAAATCATAGAGTTGAATCGCTCCATTAGTAGGGTTTATTTCCCAATAGAATTCCCACATAAAACCGATAAGTTTATGATTCTTTTCGTCTATTTGAGTTGTTTCGGGTAGAGGAATAGCCGAGGGTAACCAACTACAATGGAAATTAGCTATTGTATGTATTTGATGTACTAAAGCCCCTGTTTCAATATCTAACGCTATGATTGTGTGATGATTGAGAGCTATCCAAAGTTTTCCTTCTAACACGCCTATCAACTTTTTCACTTCCCAATCTGCCTCTTTGTTGTAATTGTCGTTATGAGGATTATTAGGAATTGAAAGTAAGGGGAATTGCCAAAGAGGTTCTTTACAAAAGTAATTAAAACAAGTTATAAATTCTGTGTTTGATAAAAAAAGATTATCATCAGTATTCAATATAAATTTAAGAGACTCATATCTAATAACCTCCTTATAACTATTATCTAATAAATTGAATAAGTAATAGACAGAAGAATATTTTGGATATTCTAATATAAAATTTCCAGATAGAATCAATGTATTTGAAATGTGATTGATAGTGCTTTTTAAATACTGTTTATTAGATATTACTAAATCTCCTACTATTGTATCATCATTTTTAATACAAATGATGGTATTGTTTTTATATAAATCATAATTGTCTAAATCTATTCCAAAAGCAACTTTTTTGTTGTTTAAGAATAGATCAAAATCTTCTGTGACATATAATCTTTCTCTATCATAAATAGAGAAACTATATGCTCTACTAATTATTTCTTGGAGTTTCATCATTATTTTATAAAATTATACAATGGAGATTTACTATCTCTTATCATAGCTTCAAATATTTTCTTTTATTCAGATAAAGAGCCTCTTCCAAAAATAGAAGCTCTTAAATTACTATTCATATTGTTCAATACTTTATCAACATTATTTATATACATTTTTTTTGAATTGTTCTAATATTTTTTCTCTATTAGAGAATTTATTAACATCAAAAATGTAATGCAGTTTGTTTAAGTCATTTGTTTGAGAAAGATACATTAGGTGTTGTTTTAAAAAGTCTTTATCTCTACCTATTTGTTTAATAGCGTTTTCTCCCTAGCTTTTAAATTTAAGCACTTCAATCATTTTTGTCCATTATATCTCAGTTTTCAAAAATATATAAAGTTCCTTGAGAACTTAAGGCTCCTAATAGGTTATCATTACCTTGAAGCTCCATAATTCTCAGTTCAGCACCTACTTCTTTTTGAAAGTGAGTTACAAATAAATTCAACTTTGGCAAAATTTATGTTGCAAAAATATAAAATAATCATTAACTGACAAATACGCTAATTGGCTATTTGACAAAATATTTTTACCTTTGCGGCTTGAATTTGAACTCAAATGAATTTATTTATCTATATTATCGCTTTTCCTCTTATCTGGCTAATCTCACGGTTGCCTTTTTGGATGCTCTATGGCGTATCGGACTTTTTGTACTTTGTGCTATATACTCTATTGAAATACAGAGTAAAAGTGGTACGCAAAAACTTACGCACTGCCTTCCCCTTTAAAACTGAAACTGAACTTTTAGACATCGAACGCAAATTCTACCACCATTTTTGCGATACCCTCTTAGAAATGGTGAAATCGTACGGAATGAGTGAAAAAGAAATGAAAAAACGTATGGTTTTCCCTAACTTGGAAGTTTTGAAGAAATACGAAAATGAGGAACGCAACATCTTGTTTATGTGCAGCCATTACGCAAGTTATGAATGGTTACTTTCATTGGCTTACTTCCTTAAACACAAATCGTACGCTCTGTATACCCCGCTAAGTAATCCTTATTTTGACAAACTTTTACAGAAAATACGTACTAAACATCACAGCTTTTTGCTACCTCGCTACACTGCTCACCGCGAGATGAAAAAACACAAAGATGCTCACGATGTGTATTGCTATGGATTTGCTTCTGACCAGATTCCCAACAACAAAAAGAATTATTTGCGTCCGTTTTTAGGTTTGAATATCCCTGTTTTCACTGGAGCAGAACGCTTGGGAAAGGCTTTGAATACAGTAATTGTGTTTGCTAAAATAGAGAAACTGAAACGCGGGTATTACCAAACAACTTTTGAAGTTTTAGCTGAAGTACCTAATGATTACGTGGATTTTCAAATTACAGATATGTTCTTTGAACGTGTAACCCGACAAATCTATGACCGCCCTGAGTTCTACTTGTGGACACACAATAGATTTAAAAGAATGAGGTAAGACAAGATGAATAATAATAAAAAAAAGCTGCCCAGAGAGTTGGACAGCTTTTTTATTTGTAGTGTTTGTGTGATATTTATTTTTTAGCCACTGCAACTTTTAGCATATCGCAGGCTTGTTTTTCACCACTATCACAGGCTTGATCAAACCAATCGATCGCACGAGCATCAGACTGCTGGATACCTTCACCGTGATAATAACAATGACCTAAGCGGAATTGCGCAGGTGCATACCCTTGACGGGCTGCACGTTTATAATAATCGGCTGCTTTTTCGTTAGAGCGTTCTAAACCACTGCCATTGTAATAGCAATTTCCTAATTTGTATTGCCCTTCAGCGTATTCGCGATGAGCAGCTTTTTGGTATTGATTTACTGCCTGAGCGAAATCTTGTTTGCTTTCGTAGTAAGCACCGAGTTCAGTAAGTGCAGCTACATTATTTTGTTCAGCAGCTTTAGAGAGCCAAAGTACTCCTTTGTGTTCGTTAAGGCGTTTCATAGGAGTTTTGGTAGCAGCATTACGTTGTCGTACTGAAGGATTTTCTTTAGCACGATTAGGAGCAGCAGGAGAGGCTGTAGTTGTAGTTGTTTTAGTTTGTTCAGGAGTTGTTTTAGGTGTTGAGACAGGGGCTACATCTGGAACAAGGGTCATATAGTATTTACCTAAGTTATATTGAGTTTCCACATCACCTTTTTTAGCAACGTGTTCGCTCCAATAGATAGCTTTTTCTTCGCTTTTTTGAGGATTTTTGGGGCAAAAATAGTATTCTACCAAGCGTTTTTGAGCTTGAGTATTATCTTGTTGTTTAGCGAGTTTTTCGTATAGAGTGAAAGCTTTTTCATTTTGTTTTTTAACTCCTTTTCCATAGAAATAAGCATCGGCGACAGTGAGGATTACCTCGGGACTTTCTTTATCAGCGTTTGTTTCCACTTTTTTGAGCAACCATTCAAAAGCACCTTTATGTGATAAATTAGCGGCTTTTATTGCCCATTTAACCGCTTCACGAGGGGATTTTTTCACGCCTTTACCCTCAGCATAGCACTGAGAAAGAGTAAAAAGCACGTCGGCATAAGCTTCGGTTTGTCCTTGGTAGAAATAATCTAACATTTGGTTTTCTGGAGTAGGAGTAAGTTTAGCTGCTTTGTTGTAATACTCGAAAGCACGGGTGTAGGACTGATTTGTATATTTTCCTGCGAAGTCTAAATCACCTAATTTTTTAATAGCAAGTAGGTGGTTTTGAGCGGCTGCTTTTTCAAGATATTTAAAAGCTTTTTTTATGTCTTGTTGAGGTTCTTCAAGCAAGAGGGCTCCCAAATTATATTGAGCTGTTACGTCACCTGCATCAGCGGCTTTTTGGAAAAGTTCTAGGGCTTGAGAAGCTGAAGTTCTAGCTCCGTTGCCAGTGAGGTAACACACAGCTAAGTTGTTTTCGGTTATAGGAGTAGGGTTAGCATTTACTGATTTGAGAATCCAATTAAAAGCATCGCGTTGAGAAGTAGTTCCTCCTATACCATTATATAAACACACAGCAAGCTGTTTTTGAGCATCCACATTTCCTTTGGTAGCAGCTTGAGTGTAGTAATCGAGGGCTTTTTTAGGGAATTTACCGATTATTGGACTATTGCCATAGAAGTAGAAATTAGCCAAGTGATAGAGAGCTGTAGGGTTTCCTTTAGTTGCTGCTTTCTCAAAATATTCTATAGCTTTGCTTTCGGATTGTTCTACCCCTCTACCATTGAGATAGGATTCACCTATAATAGCTTGAGCATCAGCATCACCTTTTTCAGCAACTTGTATCAATCGTTGTATAGCTTCAGGGTTAGAAGGATTGATTTCGTACATCCAAGTAGCAAGGAGGAAATCGGCTTCATGACTTCCTTTTTTAGTAGCTTTTTGAGCCCAAAATTTAGCTTTGTTTACATCTTTAGTTACGCCATCTCCAGCGTAGTACGCTTTAGCAAGGTCGAGCAAGGTTTCAGCTTTTTCGTTATCGGCATTTTTTTCAATCCAAGCGTAGTATTTTTCGTTAGACTGAGGAACGCCGCGACCATCTCGGTAACAAAGAGCTAGTTCTTGTTCGGCATTCAAATTACCATTTTTGGCTGCTTTAGAAAGCCATTCAGCGGCATTTTCATCGGATTTAGAAACTCCTTTCCCTTCGAGATATAGGTGAGCGAGCTGATATTGTGCTTGCGCATCACCTGCTTGTGCTACTTTTTCAAGCCATAAAGCGGCATCTTGAAAAGAGCGTTTTACCCCTTTACCTTTTAAGTAAGCGTCGGCTAATTCGGACTGAGCTTTCACATCGCCTTTTTCGGCGAGTTTTATTAGTTTTTTCACACTTGCATCTTGCCCATACGCAAAAGAAGCAAGAAGCACAGAGACTGCTAAAAACAAGTTTTTCATAATATAATTGTTTATTTTTTATATTTGTTTGAGGGCACAAATATACGTAAAAAAAATAAACTATCTATACAATACACTTATTTTTTTTTCAAATCACTGTCATTTTTTAAATTATTAAAGCCATCGAGTTCGGCTACTAAAGAGCCAACACGCAAGGCTGCACGTAGTTTGACAGGCACTTTGTTCTTATCATCAGTAATCCACATTGTAATGCTTTCTTCTTCTTTAAACACGCGACCATCTTGCACTAATGGGCAAAATTTAAGCGTATTTACAGTGCCAAAATGTGTTTTAACCTTTTCACGACCGAGTAGTTTGAGCTTAAATTTATACACTTCATCGTCATCAAAAATCATATCCAAAGTGATTTGCCCTCCCACTTTCATATTTTCGATATCGGGGTGGTGACGAAGTGCATAGAAAGCTGAAATTACATCGTGAAGTCCTGGCTGGAAAGAAATTTCAGTATCTTTGCCATTTTCTACATTGTGAATTTTCACTTTGTTATCGGAGTGATTGAAATACATTTTCAAGTGTTTGGTATAGCCTCCTTCGTAGATATTGCGGATAAAAAGACGCGGTTTGCCATCGGTGATACCAAAATAACTCTCATAAGTATCATCTACTTTAAAAAACACGCGTGCCAAGCCGGTAGTAGCCCCTTTTCCCGTAGCGTGATACACTTTTTCACCTCCATACATCTCTTCTTTGAGCGACATTGTAGCGATACTCGCATTAAAAACACCATATTTTACTTTAAAACGCAACCATTCACCTCCTTTAAAAGGCAAATCTGAAGTTTGTGCCGACAATGGTGCCAGCAAACAAGAGAAAAGAGCAATGAATAAAGATTTGTTTTTCATAAGTTTCTTTTTTAGTTCCCTGAGCTTGAAAAATAAAGCTTTTGTTCAGCATTTTGCAATGTATAATCAGGGATTTAGATTTAATTTTGAGAAAGTCAGCAATTAATGTGCCAGTTTTACACAAGAGATAATATTGAGTTTTAGTAAGTTATAAAACTTGTTTATTCAAATTTTATTATTACCTTTGCCTTCAAATAAAAAACACCTTATGAAACGATTATTTTTAACCATCTTTTTAGGGAGTTTGTTTGCTTGCTCCTCTCCTACTTCAGAAAACAAACCACCTCAACAACAAGACGACACTCCTATTGTACCCGAAACTTCTTATACTCAGTACGTAAACCCTCTGATGGGCACCGATTCTAAGTTTAGTCTTTCTAATGGCAACACATATCCCGCAATAGCGGTGCCTTGGGGTATGCATTTTTGGACTCCCCAAACGAACAAAATGGGCGATGGCTGGGCATATCAATATCACGCTGATAAACTTGTAGGTTTTAAGCAAACTCACCAACCAAGTCCGTGGATTAACGACTATGGGGCTTTTGCATTGATGCCCGTAGTAGGCGACTTGAAAATCAAAGAAGAAGAGCGAGCTTCGTGGTTTTCGCACAAAGCAGAAGCAGCTCAACCTCACTATTATAAAGTGTATTTAGCTGATTATGACACCTCAGTAGAGATTACACCTACTTCACGAGCGGCACAGTTTCGCATTACTTTTCCCGAAAGCGATAAGGCTTATTTGCTTCTCGATGCTTATTTTAAGGGCTCAATGGTACAGGTATTACCCAAAGAGCGCAAGATTATAGGCTACGCGCGCAACAACAGCGGGGGAGTACCCGAGAACTTCCACAATTACTTTGTGCTTACTTTCGACAAAGATTTTGAGAGCGTACAAACGTGGAGCAACGGTTTTAAACTATCTAAAAACACTGAAAGTAAGGGTGAACATACAGGAGCAGTGATAGGTTTCAACACCAAAAGAGGCGAGCAGGTAACTGTGAAAGTAGCATCGTCGTTCATTTCACCTGAACAAGCCTTACTAAATTTACAAACAGAATTAGGCAATGACACTTTTGAACAAACCAAACAAAAGGCTCTCACTCTTTGGGAAACCGAACTCAGCAAAATACAAGTGGAGGACGAAAATATAGACCATTTGCGCACTTTCTACTCCTGTTTGTACCGCACATTGCTCTTCCCACGCACTTTCTACGAGTACAACAAAACAGGCGAAATGGTGCATTACAGTCCGTATAATGGTAAGATAGAAAAAGGTTATATGTTCACCGACAATGGTTTTTGGGATACTTTTCGCGCTGTATTTCCGCTGTTTAACCTGTTGTATCCCGAGATGAACCAACAGATGATGAAGGGATTGGTGAACGCTTATAAGGAATCAGGCTGGTTACCCGAGTGGGCTAGCCCAGGACATAGGGATTGTATGATAGGCTCTAACTCAGCTTCTATCATTGCCGATGCTTACCTAAAAGGAAATATAGAAGCCGCTGATGCCGAAATTCTTTTAGAGGCAATGCTAAAGAATGCTACTCAAAACGATGGTAGACCCGTAAAATCGGTAGGTCGTGAGGGGGTAGATTACTACAATACTTTAGGTTATGTTCCTTATGATGTGAAGATTAACGAAAATGTAGCCCGTACCCTTGAGTACGCTTATGCCGACTATTGCATTGCGCGTATGGCAGAAAAAATGGGCAAAGCTGATATAGCTAAACAATACTACGAGCAGTCCAAACGCTATAAAAATGTATTTGACCCTGAAACTAAGTGGATGCGAGGCAAAAATAAGGACGGAAAGTTTCAGTCGCCATTTAATCCACTGAAATGGGGCGATGCGTTTACTGAAGGGAATAGCTTGCACTACACGTGGTCGGTATTTCAGGATTTTGAGGGACTCATACAACTGATGGGAGGCAAAGAGGCTTTTGAGAAAAAGATAGACGAAGTATTTGAAATGCCACCATTGTTTGACGATTCTTACTACGGATTTACCATACACGAAATACGCGAAATGCAAATTATGGATATGGGTAACTACGCTCACGGCAACCAACCTATCCAACATCTTATCTACTTATATAACTATGCTGGCAAACCTCATAAAGCACAAGCCAAACTGCGTGAGGTAATGGAAAAACTCTACGCCCCTACCCCCGATGGTTATTGCGGCGATGAGGACAACGGACAAACTTCGGCTTGGTATGTGTTCTCAGCTTTAGGGTTTTACCCTGTAACCCCTGCTACTGACGCTTATATTTTAGGGAATCCTTTATTTAAAACAGTAAGTTTACAACTACCTGAAGGCAAGAAGTTTTTAATTAAAACCGTAGCCCGCAACAGCACGGATAACTTAGTAGAATACGTTCAGCTCAACGGCGATAAAATAGAAGGTTTTAAAGTTCCTTTTGAAGCGTTTAGAGAGAATGGAAAAATGACGTTTTTTAGGTAAATCACAATAGATAAATTACGAGGTAAGAACTAGAAATTTCATTTCCCTATAGATGAAAGTGGCTATCCCGATAACTTAATCAAGATGAAAGAAAGTATAAAAATAAGTGTCCTTTTGCTAATTATCACCCTTTTACTCATAAGCTGTAACAAACCTAAAAGGGATTTTGAGGTTATCTGCGCCGAGAAAGTGAGTAACACTTATCAATATAATCCCGATGGTTTTATAAAAAGTGATTACGGAAGGCTACTTATCAAAACCATTTCGCGCTACGATAAGAACGGAAAGTTAAAAGAAATTTCTTGGAATAGGGCTAATGGCTTCTTAAAATATACATTATCAGAACTTAAAGAAGATATAGCCTTGTTAAATAGTTTTGATATTGACACTATATACTCTAACAAAAAATATATTGGCTATATAAAAGAGGAAAAGAATGATACTATTTTCTATCTATCAGGTGATAAAATTGTAATATGTTACCCTATAGAATAAGAAACCTCATTCCACAGAATTTGCTCATTTGCTAATTGTTTTATATCTTTGCCTTTGAAAAACAACTTGATTGTTATGAAAAGAAAAACTATATTCATTATTTCAGCTGTTGCCTTGCTTTTAATCGTGCTAATCATTGGAAAAAAAGCAGGTTGGTTTGGCGACAACAACAATACTTTAAGTGTAGAAACAGAAAAGATAACGCCTACAACTATTGTCCAAAAAGTGTCGGCTACAGGAAAAATACAGCCCGAATTGGAAATCAAACTATCGTCGGAAGTATCAGGAGAAATCATAGAACTCCCTGTAAAAGAAGGGCAAATGGTCAAAAAAGGCGATCTTTTGGTACGTATCAATCCTGACATTTACCAATCGGTAGTAAAGCGCAGTGCGGCGAGTTTAGAAACCGTACGTGCGAGCTTACAACAATCAGCCGCAACGCTCAAAGAAGCTGAAGAGAGTTACAAACGCAACAAAGTATTGTACGAGAAGGGCGTTATCTCTAAATCCGATTGGGACAAAGCTGTATCAGCCTATGAGGTTGCCAAAGCCTCTCGCGAGTCGGCTCGTTTCAATGTACAAAGTGCGATGGCAAGTGTATCGGAAGCCCAAGATAACCTCAAAAAAACAATTATCTACTCACCTACCGATGGCACTATTTCTAAACTCAGTGTAGAGTTAGGCGAGCGCGTAGTAGGCACGATGCAAATGACGGGAACTGAAATTATGCGCGTGGCTAACCTTCACAATATGGAGGTAGAAGTAGATGTAAATGAGAATGATATCGTGAAGATAAGCGTAGGCGACTCAGTGAATGTAGAAGTCGATGCTTACCTCAAGCGCATTTTCAAAGGTAGGGTTACCAATATTGCGAACACCGCCAACACTACCACGAGTGTAGACCAAGTAACGAACTTCAAAGTAAAAATACATATAGAAGAAACTTCTTACAAAGACCTTTTAGAAGGCAAGCCCGCGGGCTATTCTCCTTTCCGCCCAGGAATGACTGCTACTGTTGATATACTCACTAAAACAAAAAAAGATATAGTAGCAGTTCCTATCAGTGCTATTATTGTAAAGAAAAAATCGGAAATCGACCCTAAAACACCTAAAGAAGAAGCCGATAAAAAACAAGAAGCTGTATTCGTACTCAAAAATGGTAAAGCCGAACTTCGCGCTGTAAATACAGGCATTCAGGACAATGCCTATATCGAAATCCTTTCGGGTGTCGCTAAAGACGAGACTATTATCACAGGACCTTATGGTGTAGTGAGCAAAAGTTTGAAAAATGGTGATGAGGTTCAAGTAACAAATAAAAGTAAATCAAACAATTAATACTATGAAAAAATTTATTTTATTATTAGGAGTATTAGCTTTAGGCTTTACTTCGTGCTCTAAGAAAAGTGAGAACTTAAAAGTAATTCCTAAAGATGCTATGGCAGTCGTTTCATTCGACTTGCAATCTCTTTACAAAAAAGCAGATGTAGAGGAATTGCAAAAACTCAAAAGTTCCCAAAAAATCAAAGAGGCTCTCAACAACGATAATAATAAAATGGGTAAAATTTTCAGTGAAATACTGAACGACCCTAAGGCTTCGGGCATCGACTTTAAAAAAAATGTCTATCTTTTTGCTTTCAATAATAAAAAATACGGAGGGGATAGCCGCCAACCTCACATAGGAATTACGGCAGTACTGAGTGACAACAATAAGTTTAAAGACCTTCTAAACAGAGTTTCAGAAGCAACTTATATGGAACTAGATATTAAAAAAGACGGCGCTTTGAACATCGTTCACTTAAACAATGAATCATATCTCAGTTGGGACGACAACAAAATGCTTTTCATTGCAGGTGAAGACTATCGCTCTATGGAGGGAGAATCAGTAATAAAAAAATTGTACAACCAAGATAAATCAGAACAAATTACTGACATCAAAGGTTTTTCCGATTTCTTAAACGGACAAAAAGATATCAACCTATGGATAAATCTGGGAGGCTTTGTGCAAGACGACAGTATGTTCCTCAATGGAATGGCAGCTTCTTTATACAAAAGTCTCTTCAATATGCAAAAAGACTCTTATTTCTACGGTTTTGTAGATTTCGGTAAGGATGATATCAAACTCACTACTTATAGTATCTACAACGAAGAAACAGCTAAACTCTTGAAAAAGTACGACTTGTACGATATTACATTTGATAAAGATATCTTGAAAAACACTCCCGAAAAGCTTCCTTTAGCTATGGGAGGTGCGATAAATGTAAAGAATTATTACGAGTTTCTAAAAGCTCAATTTGGCAAAGATTTTAATGAGGACGACCTCGTGAAACTCCTCAACACTCAGGGACTTACTAAGGAAAATGTGCTCAACTTCTTTGGTGGCAGCTTTATGTTAGCTATTGAAGGCTTTGAAAATCAAAAATATATCAGCTATGATTTAGATTTAGTAGAAGATAAACAAAGTGAAGATAGCTATGAATACAAAGAAGTAGAAAAAGAGAGAATGTTTCCTGTTTTTGGACTCTCATTCAATATAGGCGATAAAACGCTCCTCGACAAAGGAATAACACTTGCTGGTTTAGCATTAGAAAACGGTTATTACAAACTCCCTCTCCAAAAAGACCTCACATTTTATTTTGCTTATAACAACAAGGCTTTCTACGGTAGTAATTCTCCTAAAGGTGTAGAAGCATTCCTAAAAGGAGGTGTGAGCAACAATGCTGTAAATTCTGATTTTGGAAAACACGTAAGCAAAGATCTCACCTATTTCTATATGAGTTTAGACCCTAACAACTATCCAAAAGAATATTTTGATTCTTTTAAACACAAAAAAGATAAATTTGCTTTCGATTTGTTTACCCAACACTCTGTAAACTTAGAGTGCAAACGCATCGACAACTCTTCAGCTGAATTTATTTATCACCTTAAAGGGGTTGAAAAGAACAGTTTGAATACTTTCTTCAAGTCGATAGACAAAGTAATAAACTATGAAAATTAAGCTACAACATTTAAAACCCACCTATATGTCGGGCGACGAAATACCGTCGTCCGATATCTATTTACAGCCAGAAGTAATTTTTGAACAAGGGCAGCGTTACCTCATCAGAGCACAATCGGGGCAAGGTAAAACCTCACTTTTGAATTTCATTTATGGTGCGAGTTTTAGTTACGATGGCAAAATTACTTACAACGAGATGTTTAACAAAAAAGAAGTACTCCGCTATCGCATTGATAAACTGAGTTATGTATATCAAGATTTAAGGCTCTTCCCTACCCTCACTGCTTTTGAGAATATCATCTTGAAAAACAAACTCACCTACTACAAAACTGAAGACCAAATAAACAGCCTCATAGAGCGTGTGGGGCTCTCCCACAAACGCGATACTTTGGTACAAACACTCTCTTTAGGGCAACGCCAGCGCATCGCCCTCTTGCGCGCCTTGTGTCAGCCTTTTGAGGTGTTGTTGTTAGATGAGCCTTTCAGTCATTTAGACGATAGCAACACCACTATTTTAAGAGAAATCATAGAGGAAGAACTACAAGCGCGCAACGCCAGCCTACTCCTCACTTCTTTGGAGGATAACAACTTTTTCCAATATAACAAAAAACTCAATTTAGGTTTTAGAAATTAAACATATTAATTCTCAATTGTTAAAGATGTTATACAAACTACAAAAAAACACACTTGTTAAATCGCAAATAGTAGGTTATGCACTCACTCTTTGCATAGGAGTGTGCATACTGTTCACCGTTTGTCAGTTATATTTTGATGTAAAGCCTTTATTACAGCATCAAACCGATGTTTTTGCAAGTAAATACGCAGTAGTGAGCAAAAATATTTCCATTTTCAAAACTCTTGATAAAGAAGGTATTTACTTTGATAAAAACGAGATGGAAAAACTCAAACAAGAGCCGTTTGTAAAGAGTGTTTCACACTTCACCCCAGCCTCCTTCAAAATAGGTGCTTATACTGATAAAGACGATAATATTCCCCTCTTCTACACCGATCTCTTTTTTGAAAGCATCCCCGATAAATACCTCGATGTTCAACCCGATGACTGGCAGTGGAGTAAAGGGAGTAGTTTTGTACCTATCATCATTCCAGAGAATTACCTAAACCTCTACAATTTCGGATTTGCCGAAAGCCAAGGGCTCCCCGTATTCTCTAAGAATACCATTTCACAAGTGCGTTTCAATTTAGAAGTGAGCGGCAATGGTAAAAACGATAACTACGCCAGCAGAATTGTAGGCTTTTCAAACAAAATCAACTCTATTTTGGTACCCCAAAGTTTTTTGGATTGGGCTAACAAAGAGTACGGCAAAACCGAGGAGAGCAAAACCAGCCGGTTGTTAGTAGAGTTTGAAAACCCTTCCGATGAACGCGTGTTACAATATTTCAACAAGCACAATTTTTCTATCAATAAAGACGAGTTAGAACTCAGCAAAATGAGTTTCTTTTTTCACTCAGCTTTGCTTTTTGTCGTAAGCATCTCACTGATTATCATAGCACTATCAATTGCTTTCATACTGCTCAGCATAAATCTAATCATCCAAAAACACAAAGAGCAAATTGTTAATCTATACCATATAGGCTACCAGCCTCATCAAATTGCGCGATTCTATCAATGGGTCATCAGCATAGTCACAGTAATAACTGTTGCAGGAGCAATAGTACTCAGTCTATACATACGCAAACTCTATACTGAAAAACTCAACACCCTTTTTGAGTTCAACAGCGAACAAAGTATACTATTTATAGCCGCCATCACAATTTTATTAATATTAGGGGTATTATACAACCTTTTAGTACTGCGAAATATCCAAAAAACTGTAAAACTGTAAACAGAAATTACACATACATTACACACTTTGATTGTGTAATTATACGTTTTTCAACAAAGTATCAACATAGTTATTAACAGATTATCAACAGTATATTTTATTGAAATAAAAGCAATTAACGAGTTTATAAACACACTTCTCAAGTTTGGCACGATATTTTCAATATACAAGTTGTAAATGAATCAAAAACATTTACAATGCATACATAATTAAATAGTGAATGATTTGTTCGTAAGTACAAAAATTGGTTAAAAATTAAATTACTGAGAAAAAATTGCTAAAAGAAACATTGTTAGATAAGAATCATTAAAACAAGATTATTGCTAAAAATTAAATTTCATTTCATTTTACTAAAATCGTTGGGAAACGATATCATTTAAGAAACATTGCTAAAATTTTAACTGTTAAACAAAATCATTTATTGAACTATTGTAAAATAGTTTTTTTTTAAACTAACAAATAGACTTTGCTAGTTTAAAGTACTAACAAAATTGGGAGTTAGTAGTAGTATTTATATTATATGCATTGGAAAAGACTTCCTGAAAGGGAAGTCTTTTTTTTGACTAACAATACTATTATTCCAGAAAAAGTTGTACATTTGCACACTTTTTATATAGCTTTAAAAAGTAAATATTTAATCTTACATTATTCTAAAAACATACAAATATGAAGAATCCTATTCTTTTAGTAGAAGATGACGTAGTGTTTTCCAAGATGTTAAGCCGATTCTTGGAACGCAATGGATACGATGTAATAGGTTGCTATACTTTAGAAGAAGCTGAAAAAAACCTAAATACATCACTAAATATGGTCTTTACCGATTTGAGACTCCCTGATGGAGATGGCATCACCTTCTTAAAAGCGGTAAAAGAAAACTTCCCTAACCTCCCCGTAGTGGTAATGACCAGCTACGCCGAAGTTTCTACTGCTGTAGAAGCTATGAAATTAGGTGCTTTCGACTATATATCTAAGCCTTTCCAACAAGAAGATGTGCTAAACGTTATCAAAAATGCACAAAGTAGCACACGCACCGCACAGCAAGACTCTAATGTAGTGAAAAAATCTACAACCTCATCTCCTGCTGATGATAGCGCCCCTGCTAAAGTCACTAAAGCCCCCGAAACCGACGCTAACAATCCTTATATCGAAGGAATTAGCCCTGCCTCTAAACGCTTGAGCAAGTTCATCAACTTGGTAGCTCCTACCGATATGTCCGTGCTTATTATGGGAGAAAGTGGTACAGGTAAAGAAGTAGTAGCCAAATCTATCCACCTAAAAAGCGAACGCCGAAACAAACCATTTATCGCGGTAGACTGTGGGGCTATCCCTAAAGAAATCGCTTCAAGTGAGTTCTTCGGTCACGTAAAAGGTTCGTTCACAGGTGCTATCAGTGATAAAAAAGGACATTTTGAAGAAGCTAACGGCGGTACTATCTTCCTCGACGAAGTAGGTAACCTCAGCTATGAAAACCAAATACAATTGTTGCGTGCCCTCCAAGAGCGCCGTATCAAACCTATTGGTAGTTCTAAGGAAATAGATGTAGATATTCGCGTTCTTGCAGCTACTAACGAAGATTTACTCGCAGCTGTAAACAAAGGTGAGTTTCGCGAAGATCTCTATCACCGTTTGAACGAATTCTCTATAAAAGTACCTTCTCTCAACGAACGCAAAGACGATTTGATGATATTCGCTTCTTACTTCTTGGAAAAAGCCAATGAAAAACTCCACAAGAACGTACAAGGATTTACTGAAAAAGCAGTACAAAAAATGCTTTTATACACTTGGAATGGTAACTTACGAGAGCTATCGAATACTGTAAAACGTGCTGCCCTACTCACTCAAGGCGATTACATCACCGAAAACGAATTGCCAGAACCTGTGATTGTAGAAACACGCCATTTCCCTACCGAACGCTTTTCTTTCTCTACCAAAGAAAATGAACGTGAGCTTATCATTGGGGCTTTACACGAAACCCATAACAACAAAACAGAAGCAGCTAAATTATTAGGCTTTACACGTAAAACTCTTTACAACAAACTCAAAGCCTACAATATCGATGAATTTTAGATAGATAAGAGGTAAGGGATAAGAAGTAAAAAAAACTCACTCTTACCTCTTACCTTTTACCTCTTACCTAATAAAATGAAAAAAACTTATATTTTTATATCTTTATTTATTGTATCTTTCTTTACTTCAATAGCTCAATCTCCACTGCACTCTCCCGATGCTCAAGCCCAAGAAAAATGGGTAAACGATACTTACAACCAGATGTCTCTCGACGAAAAAATAGGGCAACTCTTTATGGTATCGGTCTACTCAAGCCATATAGGCACTAAAAGGGCTGAAGAAATTAAAGACTTCATCAAAAAATACTATATCGGTGGGATTATCTTCTCTAAAGGAGGACCTAAACGTCAGGCTAAACTTACCAATGAGTACCAATCTCTCTCTAAAATACCTCTTTTTATGGCAATGGATGCCGAGTGGGGGCTCGCTATGCGCCTTGACTCTACCTATGCCTATCCGTGGAATATGACCCTTGGTGCGATTAAAAACAACGCACTGATAGAGCGCACTGGCAAACGCATCGGAATGCACTGTAAACAATTAGGTATGCAGTTCAACTTCGCACCCGATATCGATATCAACACTAACCCCGATAACCCTATTATTGGCAATCGCTCTTTTGGAGAGGATAAACTAAATGTCGCTCAAAAAGGACTTGCTTTTACCCGTGGAATGCAATCAGTGGGGGTATTGGGCAGCGCCAAACACTTCCCTGGTCACGGCGATACTTCCAAAGATTCACACAAAACCCTTCCTACTATCTCATTTACAGCCAATCGATTAGATGAGATGGAACTCTATCCGTTTAGAGTGCTCGCCAAAGAAGTAGCTAGCGTGATGATAGGTCACCTAAACGTCCCTGCATTAGAACCTAAAGCTGGCTTACCTTCTTCCCTTTCTTCAGTTATCATCACCGATTTGCTCAAAAAGAAAATGGGGTATAAAGGCTTGATTTTCACCGATGCGCTGGGTATGAAAGGTGTATCAGAATATCTGCCTGTAGGTGAAGTGGAAGTAGAAGCCTTCTTGGCTGGAAACGACATCTTGCTGATGCCTGCTAATGTAGCCAAAGGCTTTGAAGCTATGAAAAAAGCCTACCAAAACAAACGTATTAGTGAGGAACGTTTGGCTCACTCAGTAAAAAAAATACTGATGGCTAAATACAAAGTAGGGCTCACTTCCTTCACTCCTTTAGACGAAACAAAAATCAATGAGGGCTTGCACACCCTCGAAGATGATTTGCTCACCGAAGAACTCTTTGAAAACTCCCTTACTGTAGGGCAAAACAAGGAAAACATTCTCCCCCTAAAAGACCTAGATAAACGCAAAATTGCCTATGTGAAATTTGGCAACGACAGCGGTTGGGCATTCTATTCTTCCTTGCGCAAATACGCCGAGGTAACCCTCATAGAACCTCAAAACGAAACCCAACTCTACAATGCGATAGAGAATTTCGAGACTATTATCATCGGGTTACACAAACCTGATAAAACTCCTTGGGACGCTTATAAATTCAGTGATAATGAGCTAAAATGGTTAGAGCATATCGCCAAAAAGAAGAAAGTGATACTAACTGTTTTCACTCGTCCGTATGCAATGCTCAACGTAAAGAATATCGCACATATCAAAGCGATAGTATTTGCTTACCAAAACCACAAAGTAGCTCAAGAAAAAGCCGCTCAGCTTATCTTTGGTGCTATCGACGGCAAAGGGGTATTACCTGTAACTGCTCACCCCGAATTGCCTGTAGGCACTTCTATCAGCACCCAAAAAATAGGGCGATTGGCTTTTGGATTACCCGAAAGTGTAGGACTCAATTCGGCTAAACTTAAAGAAATTGATAGTATTGCCTTAGATGCTATCAACCAAAAAATGACCCCTGGTATCCAAATATTAGTCGCCAAAAAGGGCAAAACAGTATACCGCAAGAACTTTGGCACTTTAGACTATAATCCTGCCAATAGGGTTACCGATAACACTATCTACGACCTTGCTTCACTCACCAAAATATTGGCTACACTCCCCGAACTGATGCGCCTATACACCAAAGGTGATTTCAAACCCGTAAGCACTTTTGAGGATTTACTCCCAAAGCTCAAGCATACAAATAAAGCTGAGATGACTATGAAAGATGTGCTCTCTCATTACGCTCAATTTCAGGCGTGGATTCCTTTTTTTAAAAGAACCTTAGACTCTGTACAAAAGCCGAGCACGGCGTTTTACAGCACTGTGAAAAGCGATGAATTTCCCACCGAAGTAGCCAAAGATATGTACCTCATAGAAGGATATACTGATACTATTTACAAACGTATAGACGAAAGTGAACTCATCAAAGATAAAAAGTACTTGTACAGTGATTTGCCGTATTACTATTTCAAAAAGTTTATAGAGAAGAAAGAAAAAAAACCTTTACAAGAGTTGGTACAAAAACACTTTTATAGAGGTTTAGGGGCTTACCAACTCACTTATTTGCCTTTGCATAAGTTCTCCCCTGCCAACATCGCCCCCTCTGAAGATGAAAAAGGGTTTCGCAACCAAGTGCTCCGCGGTTATGTACACGACCAAGGAGCGGCTATGCTGGGAGGAGTAGGTGGACACGCTGGACTCTTTGGTACTGCCGATGATGTAGCCAAAATGATGCAAATGTACCTCCAAAAAGGCTATTACGGCGGCACATGGTTTTTGCAACCTCAAGCCGTTGACCTTTTCAATACCTGTAACTATTGCGGCGAAGGCAACCGCCGTGGATTAGGATTTGATAAGCCTCAATTAGGAAAATCAGGACCTACTTGCGGCTGCGTGCCTATGGACAGTTTTGGACATACAGGTTTTACAGGCACTTTTGCTTGGGCTGACCCTACTAACGAGATTGTAATTGTTTTTCTCTCTAACCGCACCTACCCTTCTTCAAATAATAAACTACTGATTAACAAATTAGTGCGACAAAAAATACAAAGCGTAGTATATCAAGCGATAACTACAGAATGAAAATTAAAAAAATATTTGGTAAGTAATAAAAAGTTTATGTATATTTGCGCCGTTAAATTTTTAATAAATAATTAATTTATATGGAACCTTGGATTATTGCCATTTTCATTATTGGCTATCTTTGTATTACTACAGAACACCAAATAAAGGTGGACAAAACTATTTCGGCTTTAGCTATGGCTGTTATCTGTTGGACGCTCTTAAAAGTTTCTAACATTGATGTAATGGAAGTTATGAACGGTGTATTAGTACCGGCTAACCCTGCCGATAATGCTACTGCTATCGACAAAGCTTTACAACATCACTTAGCTGAAACAGCCGAAATTCTCTTCTTCTTAATCGGTGCGATGACCATCGTAGAAATCATCGATATGCACCGTGGGTTTGAAATCATCAAACGATTGATTCGTACCCAAAGTAAGGTAAAACTCCTATGGATTATAGGAATTATCGGTTTCTTCCTCTCTGCAATTATTGATAACCTAACTACTACTATTATCCTTATCACCATTCTGCGCAAGATTATTCCAGAACAAAAAGAACGTATATGGTACGCTTCTCTCATTGTAATTGCAGCTAATGCAGGAGGTGCTTGGTCACCTATCGGCGACGTAACTACTACTATGCTTTGGGTGAAAGGCAAAGTAACCGCTGCTAAATTAGTAGAGTACGTATTTATTCCTTCTGTTGTATGTTTGGTTGTACCTTTGCTCATTGCATCATTTTTACCTGTGTTCAAAGGAAAAATCGATACTTCTAACAGTGAAGAAGGCGTTACTTACAAAAGCAGTATGCCCGTTCTGTCAATAGGTTTTATTGCTATTATTTTTGTCCCTATTTTTAAATCGATTACTCATTTACCTCCTTATATAGGTATGCTCTTTGCTTTGGCTACAATGTGGTTTATTTCTGAAAAATTGAAACCTATCAGCGAACTTTCACCTACTGATAACGACAAATTCAGTATTCACCGTGCGATGAGTCGTATTGAATTTTCAAGTATTTTGTTCTTCTTAGGTATTTTGTTGGCAGTAGCATCATTGCAAACTATTGGAACACTTTTCAATTTTGCACAAACATTGAATCAAACTATTCCAAGCACAAATGTAGTAATTCTGCTTTTAGGTTTTGCTTCGGCTATTATAGACAACGTACCATTGGTAGCTGCTAGTATGGGTATGTTCCAAGAACCTATTGATAGTGGTCTTTGGCATTTCATCGCCTACGCTGCTGGTACAGGAGGTAGCTTGCTTATCATCGGATCGGCGGCAGGAGTTGTAGCTATGGGTATGGAGAAGATTAGTTTCTTCTGGTACGTAAAAAATATCTTATGGATAGCTCTTTTAGGTTTTGTTCTAGGATACCTCACATTGGTATCTTTTGAAGCACTACACGTTTTTGGATAGAGATAACAAGTAACAGATAAAATAATAAAGCCAGCTAAAAGCTGGCTTTATTATTTTATCCTACTGAAACTAATTCGACATCAAAGATGAGAGGCGCATTGGGCGGAATAACCCCTCCAGCACCTCGGCTGCCATAAGCAAGCTCTGAAGGGATAACCAAGCGGGCTTTGTCACCTTCGCTGAGGAGCAAAATTCCCTCGTCCCAGCCTTGTATCACTTGCCCTACCCCTACGGTAAATTGCAAAGGTTCTCTACGGCGATGAGAGCTATCGAATACTGTTTTATCTAACAACATACCGGTATAGTGCACCGCTACTTTTTGTCCGGCTACTGCTTTTTTACCATTACCTTTATGGGTAATTTGGTAGTACAAACCACTGTCGGTTTTATCAAAACCTACTACTTCTTTAGCTAAGGCTTCTTCGGCTTTGCGTTTTTCTTCGGCTAAACGAGCTGCTTTTGCTGCTTTTAAATCTTCAAAAGCCTTGAGAGCGTCCCATTTTTCAGCCTCTGCTCCTACTCTTAGGATTTCTACTTTTTCAATTTTATCACCTTGTGCAATTGCATCTACCACTTCTTGACCTTCTACTACTTCACCAAAAACAGTGTGCTTATTGTCCAACCAAGGTGTTGCTAAATGCGTGATAAAAAACTGACTTCCATTGGTGCCAGGACCTGCATTTGCCATAGAAATGACCCCTGCTTTGTTGTGTTTCAATTCTGGGTGAAACTCATCGTCAAAACGATAACCAGGGTCACCAGTACCCGTGCCTAACGGACAACCACCTTGTATCATAAAATTGGGAATCACGCGGTGAAAGGTGAGTCCGTTGTAATAAGGAGTGCCTAATGGTTTTTGTGAATTTTCCATTTTTCCTTCGGCAAGAGCCACAAAGTTACCTACCGTAGCAGGAGTTTTGTCGTAAGTAAGACGCAGTAAAATAACGCCTTTATTAGTAGTTATTTTAGCATAAATTCCGTTTTCCATTTTAGTGTTATTTGTTTTATTTGATAATTAATTTAATGAGAGTGCGAGTCTTTATCAACTTTAATGCACTTTTATCTGTTACTTGTTACCTGTTACTTGGTTCAACGCTTCCAAGATAATGTCACAACCTTCTTTGATTTCTTCATCGGTGAGGGTAAGTGGAGGAGAAAGTCGTACGGCACGGTGTTCAAACAAGAGCCAATAGACTATCAATCCTTTATCTTGACAGTAATTCACCACAAAATCGGCGATTTCGGCAGTTTTCACAATGACAGCCAACATCAATCCTCGACCATTGATACTTTCGATAAGTGGATGTTGCAAATACTTGCGGAAGAGTTTTTCTTTTTCCAAAGTTTGAGCCATCAGGTCGGTAGTGAGGAGCTGGTTGAGGGTTGCTAACGAGGCAGCTGCTATCACGGGATTACCTCCAAAAGTGGTGATATGTCCCATTTTAGGACTGTGAGCCAATAACTGCATACGCTCATACGACGACACGAATGCCCCTACAGGCATACCACTTGCCATTCCCTTGCCTATAGCGATAATATCGGGGGTAAAGCCATAGTTTTGGAAGCCAAAGAGCTTACCAGTACGCCCGAAACCAGGTTGTATTTCATCGATGATGAGCAAAGCACCTACTTCTTCACAACGGCGTTTTACCTTGATGAGATAGTCGTTTTGAGGTTCGATAAAGCCCGCTCCCCCTTGGATACTTTCCAAGACTACCCCTGCGGTACGTTCAGTGATTTTGAGGATATCAGCTTCGTTGTTGAACTCTATAAAATCTACGTCAGGAATAAGAGGACGATAAGCGCGTTTGCGTTCTTCATAGCCCATTAGGCTCATCGAACCCTGTGTATTGCCGTGATAAGCATTTTTGGCAGCGATGAGTTGGGTGCGCCCCGTAGCGCGTTTGGCTAATTTTACGGATCCCTCAATAGCTTCTGTACCGGAGTTTACCAAATAGGTGGTATTGAGTTCAGGTGGCAACTGCTCGGCAAGGAGCTTGCAGAAATCTACCGCAGGCTTTTGTACGTACTCGCCGTAGACCATCACGTGCATATAGGTAGCGCACTGCTCTTGGATAGCCTTCACTACCGCAGGATGACAATGCCCCAAAGTACAAGCCGATACCCCAGCCACAAAATCTAAATAACGCCTGCCATCGGTGGTGTAGATATAGCTACCCTCGGCGCGTTCCACCTCCAACAATCGCGGATAAGGTGAAGTGGGAGCTTGATATTTTAAAAAATCTTGTTGTTGATTCATTCTTTTTCTTCTTTTATAATTTTAACCATTGGGCTGGGGTCTATACGGCTAATAGCATTCCCTTTGTATCGCAATTCAAAAAAGCCATTAGATTTGCCTTGTATAGTGCCGTTAATATATAATTTAGCCTTTAGTATTGATGAGTTGTCAAAAGTAGCATCTTGTATTTTCAAATCGTATGCTTCTATATCAGCTATGCAGTTAGTAATAGAGTGTAAAGTAATATGTTTTTCATATTTGTAATATTTTTTAAAAGTTATTTGGCTATGGGGTGGTCGGCAGGGGCATTATTACAGTCTTTCACACATTCTCCTTTTTGGTTTATATAGAACCATTTGTTATTTAGCTCTACTTCTGCTAATCCTTCTGAAAATCTTCCTGCATAATCATACTTTATAGGAATCACTTCTTTGCCTGTTTTATCTATAAAGCCATATTTATCATTCAATTTTACTTTAGCTAATCCTTCTGAAGGACTTTCAGCATCATCATACTTTATAGGAATCACTTCTTTACCTGTTTTATCTATAAAACCCCATTTTTTATTTAGACTTACGGCTGCTAATCCTTCTGAAAATCTATCTGCATAATCATACTTTATAGGAATCACTTCTTTGCCTGTTTTATCTATAAAGCC
>NZ_CALGWU010000047.1 GCF_937936315.1 uncultured Capnocytophaga sp.
CGCCAACATGGTTTTGGGGTTACTGAAGACCTTTTGCATGCTATCAATGGTACTAATAGCGAGTTTCGCCAAGAGGTGATACGCATTATTAAAGAAGTACTCAATGTCAATCTCAATTGGACTCCTCTCATTAAGAATTGGGAAGTACCTACAGGCGAGAGTGCAATAGATCATATCATCACTGCTTTCTACAATCAGTATCCTGACCTAATAAAATATGATGATGAGTACTCTAGCTATTATTACGATTACTATCAAGACGAAGATGAAAGATATAACGATTCTTACATACCTAAACACGAGCGATTTTTAGCTTGTGGACACTATATTCCTTATGGTACTTTCCCTTTGTGGCGTTATAATGGCTGTCCTTTCTGTGGCACACCTTTTGAGTCAGGTAAGATAGAACATACCGAGCAAGGTAGCAAACTCAAAATTCTCGACCTTTGGAGAGAGGGAGAGGCTAATACATATTACCAAAATCTATTAGCTTCCAAAACTGCTTTAGATGCTACCCAATCCAATTCTCTTAAGCTCTTGTTACCTTACTTCTCAGTAGCCAAAGAAACAACTATCCAGATGAAAGAAACACTCATCTTAGTAGTCGATAGTTACTTATCTGAAGGAAAAGAAACTGAAGCAGGCACTTGTTTTCGTACCCCTACCGATATTTTGCGCTATTTGTGGTATAAAAAAACAGGCTTCTTACAGATAATCCCTCCTAAAACAATTGTTGCTAAAAATGCTAAAAACAACCAGCATATAATGCGTCAATTAGATAAGAGTGAGCAAGCTACAACTGAAGCAAAACAAGCTCTCAAACTCAAGTACTCTCGTGAGGAATGTACCCGAGTAGCAAGCTGGCTAAATAATTTGTCTCTTTCAGCTGAGAAGGCTTGTGAATTAATGCACCCTAAGCGCGAAATGTGGGTGCGCTTTATTCGTGCCTTGCGTTTAGCCGAGTATAGCAAGAAAAAAGGCTTTGAAAAGCTTGCTACACTATTAGATATTTTCTATCATCAGAAATACGAAGTGTGGCAAGGCAAGGTTCAACAGGCTTACTTAAATGTAGATACTGATACTGTTTTAGAATATCTAAAAGAACGCCCTTCCCAGTTTGCACGTTCGCTATTCGCTACTATGTTATGGGTGGGTGCAGATGATACGATTATCGCCTTCAAAGAAGTAATAGACCAAGTACCTATGCGTTTGCTCTTTACCCTTAATAATTATGCCGACCTTTACTTTACACCACAGGGTACACGCCCTATAAAAATCATCACAGGTGATTATATAAATGCTCCTAAAAATCAATGGGTAAATTTAGGTTATAACGAAGAGCAATTAGCCCAGATGAAAACAGCTGTAGAAGACCTTTGTTTGTGGACAATACGCCGAAAGTTTGCTAAACAACCCAATCCTCATAAAACGATATTTATAGATGAACAGCTGTATCATATCCCTTTGCCTATAGGTGATAGAAGCAATAATATACACGACTTCAATGCAACCCTAATGGGTACGAAATTTCCTTTAGAAGGCAACGAGATACGCCTTTTTATGCAATGGGGTAAAGACCTCCCTGCCCAGCATCTCGATATGGACTTGTCTTGCTATATTACCTTTGACGAAGAATGTAGAATGGAAAATGAGATCTGCTTTTTTGGTAGACTTACCGCTACGGGTTGCCAACACAGTGGTGATATTCGTAGTATTCCTAATAAAGTAGGTACCGCCGAGTATATCAATATCGATGTAAATATCTTGCGCCAAAAGAAAGCTAAGTACGTAACCTTTGTATGCAATGCTTATTCTAATGGAGCTCTATCACCTAATTTAGTAGTAGGTTGGATGGATAGTAAGCATAAAATGAAAGTATCTGAGCGTACAGGGGTAGCCTATGATCCTTCTACCGTGATTCATCAGGTGCGTATCGCTCAATCATTACAAAAAGGACTCCTCTTTGGTATCTTAGATGTAGAGGCTAAAGAGATTATTTGGATGGAACTCCCTTTCCAAGGACAGCTTGCTAATGATCTATCTCTCGATACAATAAAAGCTCTACTCAATAAATTAAATGCTAAAACTACTATCGGCAACCTGCTAACCCTCAAAGCCGAAGCTCAAGGATTGCAGGTAGTAAGCGATAAAACTCTCGCCGATGAAGTGTATGATATGCAATGGGCAGAATATGGGAAAGTAAATGAATTGTTTTTATAGTTAAAATAAACAGATATGAAAAAATACATACTATTCAGTGCTATAACCTTATTTGTTATAGGGCTACAAGCACAAAACAAATTCAAAGTAACGCCTGATGAGGCACGTAATGGTTCGTATACTATTAGCCCTACTTTACCTAAGGACGGAATGGTAAAAGCAGGCACAGTTCTTACACTCAAAGCAACCCCTGCCACTGGCTATATTTTTGATAGTGGCTATTACTCCTTACCAGAACAGTGGGGGGGTATGTTTTATGAACAATCTACACCTGAGTTCAAAGTGAAAGTAGACAAAGATATGAATGTAGGAGCTTGTTTTGTACCTAAAAAAGCGGAAGCTAATCTGAAAGTAGTGCAAGATATTGTTTATGCTAAACCGGGATTAAAACCGCTAAAATACGATGTATATAGTCCTAAAGGTAAGCAAAACCTACCTTGTGTTGTAATTATCCACGGAGGTGGATGGAGCTCCAATACTGAATCGGTGATGAGAGGTTTGGCACGCGAATTAGCAAACAGTGGCAGATATGTGGTTTTCAACATTGATTATCGCTGGATAGACAAACTAGACGGAGATAGTACTCCTACTCAATTGCACCAAATTATAGAAGATGTGTATGGAGCTTTGTTACACATTGCTGAAAACGCTGCTAAATATGGAGGCGATAGCAGTAAGTTATTCCTTACAGGTGATAGTGCGGGAGGACATCTATCTGCCTCAGCAGCTAACTTTGTAGAACGTATAGGTGATAAAGGTTTTGGTAAAATACAAGGTGTGTATGAGTTTATGCCTACCTATATGCCTAAAGGAAAAACAGTAACTCAAGTGCGTGATGAGTTAACTAATGCTATCAAAGCTGTTGCCCCTAGTTATGGAGTTTTTCGTCCAGAAACTCTTGCTTTTATGTTTAAGAACTATCCTTTTTTGAACGAAATAGCTCCTATCAATAATATTCCCGAGGCTTCTAAAAGAGCTATACCCCAATTGTTGTTTAGAGGTTCAGAAGATGGACTTATAAAAGATGAAGAGGTCAAAGCTTACGAACGCGCCCTTTCCAAATGCGGTCAGAGGGTGGAGTATATACAAGTAGGAGGTGCCAATCACGCTTTCTTCGATTGGAAACCTGATACTAAAACACAAGCAACTTTCAACAAATACGGCAAATACCACGCTCACGAAATGTTGTTGTTCTTTGATTCAGTATTAGAAGATCTTAACAAAACTAACAACTAAAGAAACATCTTCAAATATAAATATCCGAGGAAGTATAATACTTTTCTCGGATATTTTTATATTAATTACTCATTCTTCATTGCTAATTATCAATTGTTTTGTACATTTGCGCTCTAAATTAACAAAGACTATGATTTATGAAATATGTGCTAGCTCTTTTGAGTCGGCTAAAAATGCTGAAATATCAGGTGCTACCCGTATAGAGTTGTGTAGCGAATTAGGTGTAGGAGGGGTAACCCCCAGCTATGGATTAATTAAAAAAGTAATGGATGAACTCTCTATCGGTAACTGTGTACTGATACGTCCTCGTAGTGGTAATTTTACTTATACCGATGAGGAGTTTGATGTGATGTTACGCGACATCAATCTCTGTCGTGAATTAGGTTGCCAAGGAGTAGTAACAGGAGTGTTACATCGCGATAACACAATTGATGAAGAACGTACTGCACGCCTCAAAGAAGCTGCAGGTACTATGGAATTTATCTATCATCGTGCTTTTGATTGTGCCCCCGATCCCATTGCTGCAATTAAAACCCTTAAACGTTTGGGAGTTGAACGTATTCTTACCTCAGGAGGTAAAAAATCAGCTATTGAAGGATTAGAACTGCTTAAAGATCTCAACCGCATAGCTGCAGGTCAACCCACAATTATGCCTGGGGGTGGTATCAATCCACAGAGCATTATACAGATAAAAGCTGCTGGTTTTACCCAAGTGCACTTTTCAGGTACAGTTTTTGAGGATTTGGGTACATCTTTGCCTTTCTCATTTAAAACAGAGGCGTTTTTAGACGAAACAAAACGCCCTATTTCTAATATTGAAAACATCAAAAAAATTATGAATAATTAGCCAGTTTGTTGTCAATTAGCAAATTGGTAAATTGACAAATGAATATGGTTTATATAATTCTTATTGGTATTTTTATCATTTATTTTCTACTAACATTTTATGCAAGTAGAAGTTTAAAAACCCTCAAAGTTCCCCATTGGGTAGAATGGCTATTTTGGCTCATCACAATAGGAGTGGTAATTCACTTGTTGTACCATTGGTTCTGTAGAGGAAAAGTTGTATGGAGTGCCCCTCAACAATATGCTATTGCAGGGCTACTTACGTGGCTTATTATCTGTTTGTTTGTAACTCTTCCTTTGTTATTAGAAGATATTACACGACTTATAAAAGCTATATTTCGCAAACCTACTAATGCACCGCGTATTCCTTCTCGTCGTAAGTTTGTAAGTACTTTAGGTTGGGGATTGGCAGCTATTCCTTTTGCTTCTATCCTCTATAGTATTTTCAAAGGAAAATATAACTATAAAGTTTGGAAATACACATTGTATTTCGATAATCTCCCTAAAGCATTTAATGGCTATCGCATTACTCAAATATCTGATATTCATTGTGGTAGCTTTGATAACTATGAGAAAATACGCTATGGAGTAGATCTTATCAACTCACAAAAAAGCGATGTAATCCTTTTTACAGGCGATTTGGTAAATAATTTAGCAAATGAGGTACACAATTGGAAATCACTTTTTGCTACTCTCCAAGCACCTGATGGAGTATTTTCTATTATGGGTAACCACGACTATGGCGATTATTCCTCTTGGGAAACTCCTGAAGCTAAACAACAGAATTTAGAGCATTTATTTCAATTACAAAAACAAATGGGATGGCAACTATTGCTTAACGAACATTGTTATTTAGAACGTGATGGCGAAAAAATAGCTTTAATAGGGGTAGAAAACTGGGGACACGGTCGATTTTCTAAATATGGCGATTTGAATAAGGCTATGGAAGGCATAAATACCGAAGATTTTAAAATATTAATGAGTCACGACCCAACTCATTGGCAAGAGGTTGTGTTACCTGAAAATAAGGATATTCAACTTACTCTCAGTGGTCATACTCACGGGATGCAATGTGGTATTGAAATACCTGGGTGGCTAAAATGGAGCCCCTCACAATATATTTACAAATATTGGGGAGGAATGTATGAAGAGGGTGGTAAATACCTCAATGTAAATAGAGGTTTTGGTTATCACGCTTTCCCTGGTCGTTTAGGGGTATGGCCTGAAATCACAGTTATTGAACTTAAAACTAAATAACTAAATTGTATGAAAAAATTTATTATCTCAGGAGGTGGTACTGGCGGACATATATTCCCTGCCATCGCTATTGCCGATGAAATAAAAAAACGTTTACCTGAAGCCGAAATACTTTTTGTAGGGGCTAAAGATCGTATGGAAATGCAAAAAGTACCTCAAGCTGGTTATCCTATTGAAGGTTTGTGGATTTCAGGAATTCAACGTAAACTCACTTGGCAAAATTTGATTTTTCCACTAAAGTTTATCCATAGTCTATGGAAATCCCGACAAATCATCAAGCGTTTTAAACCCGATGCTGTCATAGGTACAGGAGGGTTTGCTAGTGGAGCAGTAGTGAAAGTAGCTGGGCAAATGGGGATACCTACCTTTATTCAAGAACAGAACTCTTATGCAGGCATTACCAACAAGATGCTTGCCCAAAAGGCAAAGAAAATATGTGTTGCTTATGATGGTATGGAAGTTTTTTTTCCAAAAGAGAAAATCGTAAAAACGGGTAACCCTATTCGTGGAGGTTTATTAAATATAGATCAACATCGCCAAGAAGGTTTATCGTATTTCCAACTTAATCCTCATCAAAAAACACTTTTGATATTAGGAGGAAGTTTAGGAGCACGACGCATCAATCAGTTAGTAGAAACACAGTTGCCTTTATTTGAAAAATTAGGGGTACAAGTGTTATGGCAATGTGGCAAACTTTACTATGAAGAATACAAAAAGTATAATAGTTCACAAGTACACGTTTTAGCTTTTATTGATCGTATGGAACAAGCTTATGCCGTTGCCGATGTAATTATTTCGCGAGCAGGTGCAAGTTCTGTAAGTGAATTATGTGTAGTAGGCAAACCAGTAATATTTATTCCCTCACCTAATGTAGCCGAAGATCATCAAACTAAAAATGCACGTGCTATAGCTGATAAACAAGCTGCTATTTTAATAAAAGAAAATGAATTAGATAGTAAATTTGCAGATACTTTTAGCAGCTTGATAACTGATGAAACTCAACAGCAAAATCTTTCGTCTCATATTAAAGCGCTAGCTCAACCCAATGCAACCAAAGAAATTGTAGATTTAATAATAAATAACAGATGACTAAATTTTTAACCTTTATAGCTCTCTTAGGAGGAGGAGTGCTTTCTATAGCACAAACTACCTTAAAACCCTCTGTATTTATAGATACTAAAAGTGATGATTTCAAAAAAGGTATTGTAGAAATCAAAGAATATACAAACTATGAAGTATATCAACAATTACAACGCAATCTCAAATCAGGTAACTCAGCTGCTATCAATGCTGATATGATACGTCAGGCATTTATCACGAGAAAGATAGCTTTACAAAAAGGTACTTACATCATTGATAACAACGAACAACATTTCGAGTTTGAAATAGGTAATAGTGGTCAATTAGTAGGTGAAGGTAAATTTGTAAATAAAAAGCGTAACATTCCTTCTACTTATATTTTTAACAATGGAAAACTTGCTGAAATTCATATTTTTACTCCTGAAGGAAGATTACGCAAAAAAAATATCTTCAAAGGTAATACTATAGAAGGATTGGTGTATGACCACGCTGGAAATATTGCTCAAAAAATAGAAATATACACTAATTTAAAAGAAGGTGCTGACCAAATAGTAACTAATTATCACAAGAATGGCAACCCTAGTAAAGAAGTAAATACTATTAAAAACACTACCAAAGAGTATTATCAAAATGGCAAACTCAAACTCGAACAAATAAATAGTAAAACTACTACCAAATATGACCCTGAAGGGAAAATAACTGAAAAATGGTATGTTACTGAAAAAGGTAACTGCAAAGAGTTATATGAAAAAGGGGTAATCTCTCAAAAAATATGTGAAGATCGCAGTATAAAAGAAACCACTGTGAGCACTTATAGAAATGGTAAATTATTAGAAACAAAGAAATTATGAATTTACAACCAATAACAAATGTTTATTTTATAGGTATTGGAGGCATAGGAATGTCTGCCCTTGCACGTTATTTCAATGCCAATGGTAAAGTAGTAGCTGGTTATGACCGTACCTCTACTGATATTACTGAAATGCTTGAAAAAGAGGGTATAAAAGTACATTTTACTGATGAGGTAAAAGCTATTCCTAATTCATTTAAAAATGTAGAAACTACTTTAGTGGTATATACCCCTGCTGTTCCTAAAGATCATAAAGAGTTAGTTTTTTTTCAAGAAAATGGCTACCAAGTAGTAAAACGCTCAGAAGTGTTAGGCTTCATTACTAAAAACTCCTTTTGTTTAGCCGTTGCAGGTACTCACGGTAAAACTACAACATCAAGTATTTTAGCCCATATTATGGTAGAAAGTGGAACTTCGGTAAGTGCTTTTTTAGGAGGTATAGCCGAAAATTTCAATAGTAATTTGGTGCTCAAAGGTAGGGAATATACAGTAGTTGAAGCCGATGAGTTTGACCGTTCATTTTTGCGACTTTCACCTAACATTGCTTGTATTACCTCTATGGACGCTGATCACCTCGATATTTATGGTGATGAGCAACATCTTATAGAAGGATTTCACGAGTTTGCTGGAAAAATTAAACCTAGAGGCAGTCTCATTGTACGCAACGGACTAAACATAGCTGGTGAAACGTATGGTTTAGAAGATAATTCTGATTACAGTTTCCAAAACATTCATATTGTAGATGGTATTTATCATTTTGATTTCAAATATGCAGGAGGTATTTATAAAGATATTACCTTTATGAAACCAGGGCGACACAACTTACTCAATGCTTTGGCAGCTATTGCTATGGCTGTAAAAGCAGGAATTGCTCCTGAAAAATTGTTGCCTCACTTAGCTACTTTTAAAGGGGTAAAACGTCGTTTTTCATATATCATTAAAGAAAAAGACTTTGTTTTCATTGATGATTATGCCCATCACCCTTCCGAAATCAATGCACTATATCAAGCAGTAACTGAAATGTATCCTAATACTCCTAAAACTATTGTTTTTCAACCTCACCTTTTCACTCGTACACGTGATTTTATGAATGATTTTGCAAAAAGTCTATCACAATTTGATGAGGTGATACTATTAGATATCTATCCTGCACGTGAATTACCTATAGAAGGGATTACTTCACAAGTTTTATTAGAGAAAATAACTACTTCTAAAAAAACTTTAGTAAGCAAAACTGAACTTATTCCTCTTTTGCTTAAGAAACGTCCTCAATTATTATTAGCTGTAGGAGCAGGCGATATAGGAGCTGAAGTAACTCATATCAAAGAAGCTATGAAAAAAAGTAAAAACTGAAGAAAATAACAAAAAAATGAGGCTCACCTTTTTTGATGAGCCTCATTTTTATTTTTAGTATCCAAAGAGTTCTTCTAAAGAGAGTTTTTTGAAATCTCCTATTTTTTGAAGTTCATCTTTTGAAAGTTTCTTTTCAGATGCTAAAATCACATAAGTATAAGGTTTTTTAGAAAGGTATTTATCATGGAAATTTTTTATCTCTTTCATTGTAATACCATCTATATTTTGATATACTTGCTTGCGTATATCATCTTTAAGTCCTAATTCTTGTGCTGCTAAATAGCTATAAATAATACCATCTTGTGTAATTCGTTCAGTTTCTATTTCTTGTTTGATTTGCATTTTAGCCAATTCTAGATTAGCAGGCAATTCAGGCATTGTATTAAGTAGTTCATTCATAGCCTCAATAGCTTCTTTAAATTTATCAGCTTGTGAACCTACGTAAGCAAGCACATAATATTTATCGGATTTTTTTCTTGGTGAGGCATAATAACCATAAGTGCTATATGCTAGAGCTTTACTTTCACGAATAGTTTGGAACACTAAAGATCCCATACCTCCACCAAAATAGTTGTTAAAGGTACTAATTATAGTACTTTCAGCAGGATTGAAAGGAACAGTATTACGTACCCAACGAGTTTCAGCTTGTACCATTTCATAATCGGTAAAGAGTACTTGGTTTTTACCCTGATCTATTTGTTTGAATTCTTTTTTAGGAGCCACTTTAGCGAACTTCGCAGGCACTTTGTGCAAAGTCTTTAGTTTAGCAATAAGTTCTGAAAGTGTAGCAGGACCATAATAAATAACTGTTTGCTCTACATTATTCAAGTTTTTGAGTTTATCTACCAACTCTTTGCCTGTAATAGCTTCAATTTCGGCATTAGAGAAGGTATAGTTATATTTATTTTTTGCCCCATACATTGCATAATTTGTTAAGGCTTGCATAATAGCATTTCTATTAGCTTTAGCATCTGTACGTGATTTAGCTACACGTGTTTTTAAGGCTTTAAGAGCTTCTTCATCTACTTTTATGTTTGCTATAAAATCTTCGTAAAGTTTGACAGCTGCATCAAAGTTTTCTTGCAATCCTTCAATATTGACAGTGGTGTATTCTTCACCTGCTGAAATTCTAAAACTTGAAGCTATTTTATAGAGATCTTTAGTAAGCTGTTCTGCTGACTTTTTATCAGTACCCAAAAACTTACTATAATTAGTTGCTATTGCTAATTTTAAATCGTTAAAAGAACCTATCTTATAACGGAAAGTAAGACGATACAATTCATTATCTTTATTTTGAACATAAAGTACATCAGCTTTACCTAATTTTCCTTTTTGTAAATCTTTATTGTAATCTAGAAATACAGGAGCTACTGGAGCACTCGGCATTTCATTTATCATTTTAACAAAATCAGATTGTTTATCAGCATTAGTTTCAATAGGAGTGATTGCAGGTTTTTCAATCTTCTCTATATTGGTGCGAGTTCCTTTCTCTTTATAAACAGCTACATAATTATTACCTAAGTATTTGTTAGCAAAAGCAACAATATCAGCTTTAGAGAGTTTAGAAAGGTTGTTTACATAAGCTACTTGGTCTTTCCAGTTGAGATTATCGGTAAAAGCTGCCATCAACATATTAGCACGATTGCCATAAGATTCAGTCCCTTGAATGGTTTGTTTTTTCAAGTTGTTTATGATAGAAGGGATAAGGTCGTCATCAAAATTACCTTTTTTTAGATTTTCTATTTGCCCTAACATAAGATCTTTTACTTGTTCTAACGATTGTCCTTGTAGAGGTGCTCCTGATAAATATAATACTCCATAATCAATAAGTGTATAAGCAAAAGCACTAGCTCTAAGTAACTTTTGTTTTTTTACAAGGTTCAAATCAATAAGTCCAGCATTGCCATTAGTAAGAATTTCACCTACTAAATCAGCTAATAGAGCATCTTTATCTTGGTTACCTGGCAAACGGAATGCTATAGAAACACTTTCTGCATCAGGACCTACTACTTTTTTGATGATAGGGGCAGTGATAGGCGCTTCTTTCTCAAAAGTATATTGAGGTACAGGTTTAGGTTGCATATAGCTAAAAGCCTTATCAATTTCGGCAATAGCTTTATCAGGATTGAAATCACCAGCCAATATTACTGCCATATTATTAGGTACATAATAGGTTTGGAAGTACTTGCGAATTTCTTTTAATGAAGGATTTTTTAAATGTTCTACCGTACCAATAGTAGTTTGCAAGCCATAATTGTGTTTTTTGAACAACTCAGAGAAGAGAGTTTCAAATACTTCACTATTATCGCTATCCAAAGAGCGATTTTTTTCTTCATATACAGCTTCTAATTCAGTATGGAAAATACGAAGCACAGGATTGCGAAAACGTTCAGCTTGTACAGCAATATACTTATTGATAGCATTTGCTGGTACATCATCAGTATAAACAGTTTTCTCAAAAGAAGTAAACGCATTAGTACCTTGTGCTCCCATAGCAGTCATCATCTTGTCGTACTCATTAGCAATTGCATACTTGCTAGCTACCCCCGATACTGAATCAATTTTCTTATAAATAGCCTTACGTTTAGCAGGGTCTTTGGTGTGATTGTACTCTTCATAAAGGGCATCAATTTTGTCTAATTGTACCTTTTCTTTGTTCCAATCAAGAGAACCATATTTGTCAGTACCTTTGAAGAGCAAGTGCTCTAAGTAGTGAGCCAACCCTGTATTGGTAGCAGGGTCGGTTTTACTACCTGCTTTCACTGCTACATAACACTGAATGCGAGGTTCTTTATTAGTAGGACTTAAGATGACTGTAAGTCCATTTTTCAAGGTATAGAACCTTGCATTGGTGGGGTCGTGGGTTACATATTTGTAAGTATACCCGCCACTTTGGGCTTCTTTCCACTCATAGTTTTGAGCAGTAGCCCCAAACGATATGGCTATAGTAAACAGCCATAAAAATAGATTTCTTTTTTGCATAAAAATATAGTTTTAAGATGTGTATTAAAAGAAAAGGGTATCTAAAAAGTTGTTTCCAGATACCCTTTATTTGTTATATAAGTTATTACTTATTAATTATTTAAGGCTTCCTACCATATCTTCAGGACGTACCCATTTATCAAAGTCCTCAGGAGTAACATAGCCAAGACGTACAGCTTCTTCTTTGAGGGTAGTACCATTGCGGTGTGCTGTTTGAGCAATTTCGGCAGCTTTATAATAACCTATTTTAGTATTAAGAGCTGTGACAAGCATCAACGAGTTGTCTACTAATTCTTTAATACGCTTGTAATTAGGTTCAATACCACTTGCGCAATGTTCTTCAAATGATACACAAACATCACCTAACAACTCAGCTGATTTAAGGAAGTTAGAAGCCATTAATGGTTTAAATACATTCAATTCGTAATGACCTTGAGTACCACCTACTGAAATAGCTACATCGTTACCCATTACTTGTGCTGCAACCATTGTCATCGCTTCACATTGGGTAGGATTCACTTTACCTGGCATAATAGAACTACCTGGTTCGTTAGCAGGGATGAGAATTTCACCAATACCAGAACGAGGTCCTGAAGCCATCATACGAATGTCGTTTGCAATCTTGTTTAATGATACAGCTAATTGCTTGAGGGCACCATGGCTTTCTACAATGGCGTCGTGAGAAGCTAAAGCTTCAAATTTGTTAGGAGCAGTTACAAAAGGTAGACCGGTGAATTTGGCAATGTACTCAGCTACTTTCACATCATAACCTTTAGGTGTGTTGAGCCCTGTACCTACAGCAGTTCCACCTAAAGCGAGTTCTGAGAGGTGTGCTAAAGTATTTTTGATAGCGCGAATAGCGTGATCAAGCTGAGCTACATAGCCTGAAAGCTCTTGTCCTAAAGTAAGTGGTGTAGCATCCATAAGGTGTGTACGACCTATCTTTACAACATCTTTAAAGGCTTCTGCTTTAGCGGCAAGGGTATCGCGTAGTTTTTGAACCCCAGGAATAGTTTTTTCAACTACCATTTTGTAACAAGCAATATGCATTCCTGTAGGGAAGGTATCGTTAGATGATTGTGATTTATTCACATCATCATTAGCCTTTAATACGGGGTCTCCTTCTCCTATTTGTTTGCCAGCTAACACTTGAGCACGATTGGCAATTACCTCATTCACATTCATATTAGATTGAGTACCTGATCCGGTTTGCCAAATTACCAATGGGAATTGGTCATCAAGTTTGCCTTCGAGAATCTCGTCACAAACTTGAGCAATAGCATTGCGTTTTTCGGCAGAAAGTACGCCTAAATCGAAGTTAGCGTATGCAGCAGCTTTTTTAAGATAGGCAAAGCCACGGATAATTTCAATCGGCATAGAAGCAGGTGCACCGATTTTGAAGTTGTTACGTGAACGTTCTGTTTGTGCTCCCCAATATTTATCGGCAGGCACCTTCACTTCACCCAAAGTGTCTTTTTCAATTCTATAATTCATTTTGTTTGTATTAGTTAAAATAATCTTCTTTTAAAAAACGCTACAAAGGTATATTTTATTTTCTAAATATTAAAATTTTTTTAAGAGTTTTTTTATAGCGATAATTCTGCAATTTGCTAATTAGCTAATTAATTGTTACCTTTGCGCCCTCAAAAAGATTATTATTAGAATAAAAATGCTCGATAAATTAAACATTGTTAAACAACGCTTTGATGAGGTATCGGATTTGATTATCCAACCTGATGTGATAGCCGACCAAAAACGTTACATTCAACTTAATAAGGAATATAAGGACTTAAAAGAGTTGATGGACAAGCGAGAAGAGTACATCAATGTAACTGGTAATCTTGCTGAAGCCGAAGAAATTATTGCTGATGGTAGTGATGCCGAAATGGTGGAAATGGCTAAACTGCAATTAGATGAAAGTAAAGAACGCTTACCTCAATTAGAGGAAGAAATCAAATATATGTTGATTCCTAAAGACCCTGAAGATGTGAAGAATGCTGTAATGGAAATACGTGCTGGGACAGGTGGAGATGAGGCTTCTATTTTTGCTGGCGACCTTTATCGTATGTATACTAAATATTGCCAAAGCAAAGGATGGAGTACATCAGTAATGGATTTCAATGAAGGAACTGCAGGGGGCTACAAAGAGATTATTTTTGAAGTTACAGGTGATAATGTATATGGTACTTTGAAGTTTGAAGCAGGAGTACACCGTGTACAGCGTGTTCCTCAAACTGAAACGCAGGGACGTGTACACACTTCGGCTGCTACTGTGATGGTATTGCCAGAGGCTGAAGAGTTTGATGTAGAACTCAATATGGCAGATGTGAATATTATTCGTACAACCTCTACAGGACCTGGCGGACAGTCGGTGAATACTACTTATTCTGCTATTCAACTCCAGCATATTCCTACAGGTATAGAGGTACGTTGCCAAGATGAAAAATCTCAACACAAAAACCTTGAAAAAGCATTAAAAGTATTGCGTTCTCGCCTCTACGAATTAGAGCTTGCTAAAAAAATGGAAGCTGATTCTGCTCGCCGTAAGTCAATGGTATCCAGTGGTGACCGTTCAGCTAAAATACGCACTTACAATTATCCTCAAGGTCGCGTAACTGACCACCGTATCGGGCTTACTCTCTATGATTTACAGAATGTTATCAATGGAGATGTACAACGCCTCATTGATGAATTACAACTTGCTGAAAACGCTGAAAAACTCAAAGAAGGTGATGTGTTTTAAAGAAGTAAGATAACAAGTTAAATTAAGTTACTAATGAATAAAAAGCTGACTAAGATTTATTTCTTAATCAGCTTTTCTATTGTTGTTCTATTATGTTATAGTGTTTCTTTCAACCATTTAAAGAAAGTTCGTTGCCATAGCAGTCCGTTTTGAGGTTGTAATACCCAGTGGTTTTCATCAGGAAAATAAAGTAACTCACTTCTAATGCCTTTTAATTGTGCGGCAGTAAAGGCTTGAAATCCTTGCTCTTCAGGTACTCGGTAATCTTTACCTCCGTGAATAATTAGTATGGGAGTATCCCAATTATTAATTTTCTTTATAGGGTTAAACTCTTTATACGATTTTTGAGCTACTGCATTATGCTCTTCCCAATAAGCTCCTCCTATTTCATTATTGTTAAAGAAAAGCTCTTCAGTAGTGCCATACATACTTTCCAAATTAAAAACCCCACAATGGGCAATAAATGTCTTAAAGCGTTTTTGATGAATACCTGCTAAATAGTAGATTGAATATCCACCATAACTTGCCCCTACAGCTCCTAATCTATCTTTATCTACATAAGATTCCTTCGCAATATCATCAATTGCAGATAGGTAATCACGCATTGGCTGTCCGCCCCAATCTCCACTGATTTGTGCATTCCATTCTACTCCAAACCCTGGTAAACCACGTCTGTTAGGGGCTATCACTATATAACCTTGTGATGCCATTAGTTGAAAGTTCCAACGAAAACTGTAAAACTGACTTACAATTGATTGTGGACCTCCTTGGCAGTAGAGTAGGGTAGGGTACTTCTTATTAGGGTCAAAGTCTGGAGGGTAAATCACCCAAGCGTGCATATCTTTGCCGTCAGTGGTCTTGATGATACGTTCCTTTATAGGGCATTGAGCTATCTGCTTATATTGTTCATCATTAAAGTGTGAGAGCTGTTTGAGAGATAGATATTCTTTTTTCTTCTCTTTTAAGTTAATAGTATATAGTTCTGCTGCGTGGTTCATATCCGTGCGCATCACAACCAATTGGTCGCCTGTTTGTCCTACTATACTATTCACATCAAAAAGGCCTTTTGTGAGTTGTCTTGGAGTGGTATCTTTACTAAAAGGAGCTACTACAAATAGCTGTTCAGTACCTTGAGTAGGGGCTATTAAGTAAATCCGTTTACCGTCATTACTCCAACGGTAACTAAATATGGTGTTATCCCATTGTGCAGTAAGGTTGATGCGTTTGCCGTTCTTTAGTATATATAGGTCATTCTTATCAGATTCATTCCCATCGTGTGCCATACTGAGCCACGCCAATACGCCCTCTTTACTATACTGAGGGTTAGTGTCATACCCCATCATTCCTTCGGTAAGGTTTGTTGTTTTTTTGGAAGTGAGGTCATATTCATAGATATCAGTATTAGTGCTCAGTACATAATCAGTACCAACTTTGGCTTTGGTAACATAAAGAACCTTTTTACCGTCGAGACTCCATATATAATCCTCATCACCTCCAAAAGGCAACTGCGGACAGTAATAGGGCAGTCCTTCCATTATATCGGTTTGTTTACCATTACTATCTTCTATCATCACGTGATTGTAACTACCTTCATTCCATGTGTCCCAATGGCGGTGATCTAAGCTACTGTATAGTTTCCCTGATGATTTATCTAAATCAGTATAGATATCTTTCCCTAAAACCGACTTTAATTTTACTTCCTTATGAGTGAGTTTTAGGCTTTTATCGGTATTGTATTTAGCTGTGAGTTTTTCTACCTCTTCTTTGCTTATAGGAATAGGTACACCTCCTTTTACGGCAAGTTTATAGTATTCTTTGTTAAAAGTATTTTCCTTTATATTGGGAGTACTCACACTCACGAATACATATTGCAGGTCGGGGGCAATACCTATACCATTCACGCGATGTAGTTCCCATAATTTTTCGGGGGTGAGAGGTTGTTGTGCCTGTAAGCCATTCAATGTCATAACTGAAGCCAAAATAATTAGATGTTTTTTCATTCCTTAACAAATAAGGCGAGAAGCCTTTCTAATAGTTTTACAATAAATTGATAACTTTCTATTAAGAATGCTCTTATTTCTTTGAGTACAAAAGCAAGACCTGATTTAATAACAGGTTTTATACGATTATAAATAAATGACAAGCATACACATACAGCTATAAAGGTAGGTGCTCCTAAAAATAATTGATAAGGTTTTAGTTGCCCGCCAAAGTGCTGTATAAGTCCGTAAGAAGTGATACTACCATATATGATAAAGCAGTGTATCACATAAATTGATAAGGTATTTTGTCCAATAGTTTTAATGAGTTGTGAAGTAATCACATTGCGCATTAAGGCAAAAAATCCAAACACAAGTAACACATTGCCTAAACGCAAATAAACAAAGTCCTGCATTAATCGCTCAAAAAATGGAGAATGGTTGATATAGAACAGTTGTTCTATCATAAAGTGAAAGCCCCATAACAAGAATGCTCCTACACTTAAGAATAATAGAATAGCATTGCGGTATAGGTGAGGGTGATTTTTATTTCGCTGAAATAAATATCCCATAAAGCCACCAAATGATACATAACCATACCAAGGAAATATCGTAAAGAGAGTACCGTGTACTTTTGTGAAGTAATTAGCAATAGGCAGTGGTAGCCAGCTAAAAGCAAACTCTTTATAAAAAGGCTCAAAGGTAAAAGCCAATATAGTAGTAGTGATGAGTATGGTAGGCATCACCCATGATTTTCTGTTGTATGAAATGAGGTATGTAGCAATCAGCATCAGAAGCGAAAGACCTATACAGTGCAGTACATCTACACTTTGGAAACTCATACGCAAGAAGTAAGCAATACCAATAAGCAATAAACCACGCCTAATACCTTTCATCACACGAGGGTTGTTCCAGCCTATTTTAGTTATATCACTTTCTTTTACTAATAAAAAAGTGAAAATAAAGCCTGAAACAGTGAAGAATACAGGGGCAGTGATACCAGTGCAGTAGTGCCAAAACCAATAGATAAGATTGTTTTCATCACGATAACGTTCAGCAATAAGTCCATTTACAAAGTGCCCTTGTAACATCATACAAATAGCAAAGGCACGAATTACATCAATAAAGTCAAGTCTAAATTTCTTTACTTTTTCCATAATTATAATGTCATAAAGAGGCTGCAAAGGTACAAATTAATTAATAATTAGCAAGTAATAGTTAATAACTTGTCTTTTTATAAACGAATAAACTTTGCTAAAATCCTTAGACTTTAGCAAAGTTTATTTTAAGTTTTTTTTATTACTCTTTAAAGAAGCATTGGACGTTCTTTTTTCTTTATAGCTCCTACAATAGCTGAGATAATAAGCCCTCCAATAGCTGAAAATACTATAGAAAGAGAAAATGATGAAGCTATAGAAGGTTTGCTGGAATACATTTTATTTTGGAACTCTTCCATCTGTTCTTCAGTAAAATTAGAAGTTATCCCACTCATTTTCTTCATCGCAACTTCTACAACTTTTTCATAATAATTAGGATCAATAACAGTAGTATATATCACTTGATAAATAGCACCTATCACTCCTGCTATGACAGCTACTACTACCCCTACTTTTATGGCTTCTCCTATAGAGAGAAACCCTTCATTAGCTTTTTTGTATTGTTCTATAGCCATTATAATAAAAACTACAGAAATAGCTGTAGCTACCAACCAAGTAAGAATACCCATCAAAGTACTATCAGTGTACAAAAAGTCAGTTACATACAACACTACATTTAAAGCTACTGAAGCAAGCCCTAATAAAAGTCCATTTTTAAGTACAATACTTAAGAAGTTTACATTTTTTGTTTCCATAAGCGAATCAATATTTAAAGTTAATTATTTACTTATACATTTCAAAAGCTGCTCTTTCCAAAGTTTCCCTATGATTAGGATGAGCTATAGCTATTAACGCTTTAGCACGATCTTTTAAATTTTTACCAAATAGTTCTGCAACTCCATATTCGGTTACTATGTACTGCACATGTGCTCGGGTAGTAACTACACCTGCTCCTTGTTTGAGAAAAGGTACAATCTTACTTTCTCCCTTGTTGGTTACTGAAGGGAATGTAATAATAGATTTACCTCCTTCGCTTAGCATAGCCCCGCGCACGAAATCTATTTGCCCACCAAAGCCTGAATAGATAGTTGTTCCTATAGAGTCAGCACATACTTGCCCAGTGATATCTACTTCTATAGCTGAATTGATAGAGATCATTTTAGGATTCTGACGAATAACAGATACTTCATTGGTATATGAAGCTTCAGCCATTTCTACTGAAGGATTATGGTCTATAAAATCGTATAATTCCTGAGATCCCATAGCAAATGAAGCGATAATTTTGCCTTTGTCAATTTTCTTTTCATACCCATTGATAACCCCTTTTTTCACTAAGTGAAGTACACCTTCTGTAAGGAGTTCTGTATGAACACCTAAATTCCTAAGGTGCTCCATTTCACTTAAAGTAGCATTGGGTATATTACCAATACCCAATTGCAAAGTACTACCATCTTCTATAAGGGGTACTATATGTTTGGCTATTTGTTTTTCTATAGCATTAGGTTCTGAGAGATATAGTGAGAAAATAGGAGCATCGTGTTCCACTAGATAGTCTATCTCATCTATATGAACAAGTGCATCACCATAGGTGCGAGGCATTTTCTTATTTACTTTTGCAATAACATATTTAGCATTACGAATAGCTGATTTACAGGCTTCTACACTCACCCCCATAGAACAAAATCCAAACTTATCTGGAGGGGATACTTGTATTAGTACTACATCTACCTTCACGTGTTTTCGATCGAATAGTAGTGGCATATCACTTAGGAAAACAGGAGTATATGATCCATTACCTGCTTTTATTATATGTCGTACGTTTTTAGATAAAAAGAAAGAATCTATATAGAAACTATCTTTATACTTAGGGTCGGCAAAAGGTGCTTCTCCTTCTATATGGATATGCCCAATAGTAACATTTTTTAGTTCAGTGGCTCGTGCAACAAGTGCTTCTACTAATATTTCTGGTACGGCTGCACCTCCATGTATATACACAAAATCACCGCTTTTTACTACTTTTAAAGCTTCTTTAGCAGTTGTAATTTTTGCCATTCAAAATTAATGTTTAGTTAGTGGCTCAAAAGTACAACATAATTTTCAATTGACAAAATAATTTGCGATATATTTTTTTTTACTACCTTTGCACCCAATTTAAAAATGAAATATTATGTATCCACCTGAATTGGTAAAACCAATGATAGAAGAACTAACAAATGTTGGTTTTCAAGAATTAAAAACAGTTGAAGCTGTAAAAAATGCTATTGAACAAGAGGGAACCACACTTGTAGTTGTGAACTCTGTTTGTGGTTGTGCGGCTCGTAATGCACGCCCTGCAGTGCTTTATAGTTTGCAAAATACTAAAAAACCCGACCATCTCACTACAGTTTTTGCAGGAGTTGATAGAGAAGCTACCGAAGAAGCACGCCAATATATGTTGCCATTTCCTCCTTCTTCTCCAAGTATTGCTTTATTCAAAGATGGAGAATTAGTTCATATGTTAGAACGTCACCATATAGAAGGTCGTATGGCAGAAGTAATAGCTGAAAATCTTCAACAAGCTTACGATGAATTTTGTTAATTGAAAGCTTGACTGTAAGATATAAAAAAGGGGATACTTAAATTAAGTTCCCCTTTTTCTTTTTAAATGAATATAAAGATTTATTATACTTCATATTCTTTCTTTATGTCTATGTGCTCGTAATCAGCAATTATTAGTTTTTCATAATCTACTTTAGTTTCTTTGCCAAAGCGCTTGCTTATATTGTCGAAAATCAAATACACTAAAGGCACGATGATAAGCGTAAGGAAGAGAGACGAGAGAAGTCCTCCTATAATTACAATCGCCAAAGCGTTATTAATTTCTGCCCCCGCGCTACTAGCAATTGCTAATGGTATCATACCTGCTACCATCGCAATAGTCGTCATTAGAATAGGTCGCAAACGAGCGTGATTGGCTTGTATCAACGCTGTAATAGTATCCTCGCCCTCCTGCTTGCGGTGGTTGGCAAAATCCACTAGCATAATCGCATTTTTAGCTACCAACCCTATAAGCATAATCATACCTAAAAGAGTAAAAGTATTTAGTGACATATTGGCTAAAGCTAAAGCTATCAGAGCCCCAATAAACGATAGAGGTATAGAGAATAACACTACGAACGGACGTGAGAAACTGTCATACAACACTACCATCACCATATATACTAATAAGATAGCCGCAAATAGCGATACGAATATAGTACCAAATCCTTCGTCTTGCATCTCTTGGTCGCCAGAAAAAGTGAAATGTACGTTAGCAGGTTTTTGTAGGGTTTCGAGTTTTGTTTTCCATTCTGATACAATAGTACCTGTAGGGCGACCTACTGATTGTGCTTGCACCGTTACAGAAGGCGACTTATCATAGCGTTCTAACTGCGTAGGGCCTGATGCATAGTTGATAGTAGCAAATTGTGATAACTTTATCTGTTGACCCATAGCGTTGATAAAGGTCATATTTTCTATATCGGCTATTGACTGACGATTGCCATCTTGAAATAATATATTGATATCGTATTCAGAATCGCCGGTTCGGAATTTACTATCATCATTACCATTAAAAGCAGTACGCATAGTAGTACCTACGGTAGCTACATTTAGCCCTAATAGAGTCATCTTGTCACGATCTAACTCTACGTTTATTTCTGGATTACCCGCCTCTGAACTGAGCTTTATCTCCGTAGCTCCGTCAATAGTTTTAAGCAATCCGGCAGCCTTTTCAGCATACTGTTGAGCAGCTTCTACATTATCAGAAGTAACTACCAAAGCAATAGGCGCTTGCTCAGCTCCCATCATTCCAACAGGTACTGTCTTTACTTTAGCATCTACTAAATACTGACTGAGTTCACGTTTTAGTTTAGCGGCTATCACGTTAGTAGATTCGCTACGCTCTTTCTTATCTACAAGAGTAAGTTGTATTTCTGACTTATAAGCGGTAGCTTGTGTACCTCCCATACCACTAGTAGACTGCCCTACTGTAGTAATCATACTCTCTACCAAAGGCTTGTTAGTTCCGTTTACTTTTAGATTACGTAGATAATTTTCAGCTTTCTGGGTGATAAAGTTAGTTTGCTCCAATGAAGCATCTTTATTGAGTTCAAACTGTACCAAGAATTTGCCTCTATCCATAGGAGGCATAAAATCCATACCTATAAAACCTGTAGGAATAAGAGAACAAGAACCTACAAAGAGGAAGAATACCAAAATAATTGTTTTCCGCTTGTTAGCAAATACCCATACCAATAGATCTGAGAAAAACTGAGTAAAGCGTTTAAGATAGTTCTCAAAACCTATAGCAATCTTTCCTAATACCGAATTAGGATTAGCGTGCTCTAACTTACCAAAACGCGAGTATAGCCAAGGCACTACAGTAAACGACATCAATAAAGAGAGCATAGTAGCAATAGCTACCGTCATACAGAACTCGCGCACTACTTTTACTACGATACTATTTCCTATAGAAATAGGCACAAATACCACTACAATTACCAAAGTAATCGCCATAACTGTCAGTACGATTTCTTTTGAACCATCGAAGGCTGCGCGTACCTTGTTTTTGCCCATTTCCATATGGCGGTGTATGTTCTCTAATACTACAATAGCATCATCGACCAAAATACCTACAACTAACGAAAGGGCTACCAAACTCATCAAATTAAGGGTAAAGCCAAAGAAATACATACCTATAAAGGCAGCAATTAGTGAAGTAGGGATAGACACCATTACAATAAGAGCATTTCGCAAACTATGTAAGAAGAAGAACATCACTACAGCAACCAAGACAATAGCCAAAATAAGGTCAAACATTACCGAGTTGGCAGCTGCTAAGGTAAATTCGCTAGTGTCTTCTGCCAATAACATTTTCACTCCTTCATTTTTATAAGTCTGCTCTATTTGTTCCATTTTCTTGCGTACCAACTCGCTTACCGATACCGCATTGGCATCAGTTTGTTTAAGCACTTGCAACAAGAGCGTATTTTCTTGGTCTATACGAGCTATTTTTTCAGCCTCTTCTTCAGTATCTTGCACATCAGCAACATCTGAAAGTCGTATCTCTACTCCATTTTGCGAAGCTAAGGTAAGATTACGCAGCTGCTCTACATCTTGAATTTTACCTAACAAACGTATAGAGGTACTATTTTCACGCGTTTTAATTTTACCCGCAGGAATTTCCATATTAGAAGCCGCAATGAGCTGTTGTACTTGCCCTATAGAAAGTCCATAACCTTCTAATTTTTTAGCATCTACATTCACGCGTATTTCACGCTTACGTCCTCCAATAATATTCACTTGTGCTACCCCTGGTACACGCGAAAGCTCAGGTTGTATTTTCTTATCTACTAAGTCATATAACTCTTGTGAAGATAATTTAGAAGTTACTCCAATAGAAATAATAGGCAAATCAGAGAGAGAGAATTTGCTAAGAGAAGGTTCTTTAGCATCAGTAGGTAGATAGGCACGAATAGCGTTAATCTTTCGCTGTGCCTCATTGAGGGTATTATCTACATCAGCATCATTGGTAAGCTGTACTACCACTACTGAAAGACTCTCATACGAATATGATTGTATCTTCTTAATATTCTCTAAGGCAGATACCGCATCTTCAATCCTTTTAGTAACCGTACTCTCAATTTCAGAAGGCGAAGCTCCGGCATAGACAGTAGAGATTGTCACCACATTCACTTCAAACTTAGGGATAAGTTCGTAGTTTAATAGTTTATAAGAATAAAAGCCTCCTAATAGTAATAAGGAAAGCATTACAATCAGAACGCTAGGGCGTTTGATAGAAAGTTTAATTAAGTCCATTTGTTATTCTTTGTAAATCGGTGGCAAAAGTACAATAAAAAACTTTATAAACAAAAAAAGTTTTCTAAATTTTTAAAGTAATCTCTATTTATTAAACAGCTATCAGATATCATAAGTTTACAAAATTTTATAAGTCCTAAATTCTCCCCTAAAAAACTTACCTTACTTAATCTTGGCATATCTATTGCAATATATACGAGTAACATTATATTTTTTAATTTAGAAACTTGTTTGTCAGTAAGGTAAATGTAATAAGTTTATTTATAAAAACAATTGTTACTGACAAAATGACACCTACTAGCGATAGAGATATGAATATAGGAAATTTTGACAGCCTTGTTGCTGAACATATTGATGAAGATACTGAATTTATACCACTTCTCACTTTGGAAGATGAGGAAGAAATAGAGCGTGAACGCATTCCGCAAGTATTACCGATCCTTCCATTGAAGAACACAGTACTCTTTCCAGGAGTAGTAGTGCCTATATCAGCTGGGAGAGATGCTTCTATTCATCTTATCAATGAAGCTTATACAACTACTAAAACAATTGGAGTAGTAGCTCAATTAGACGAAAAGACTGAAATACCAGAAGGAAAAGATCTTTTCCGATTTGGTACAGTAGCTCGTATTCTTAGGATATTAAAAATGCCCGATGGTAATGTAACCGTTATTATTCAAGGAAAAAAACGTTTTGAAATAGAGAGCTTTGTAGAAGAGAAACCTTATATCAAAGCAGTGATCAAAGAAATGTCAGATATAAAACCAGATCCTAATGACAAAGAGTTTGAAGCGACTATTGATGCTGTGAAAGACCTCTCTGTAAAAATTATACAGGAAAATCCAAATATCCCTTCAGAGGCAGTTTTTGCTATTCGTAACATAGAAAGTTATTCATTCCTCATCAACTTTATTTCATCTAATATGAACGCTACAGTTTTAGAAAAACAAGCCGTATTAGAAATTGATGAACTTAAAGAACGTGCTACAGCTATTCTTAAATATCTGAATATTGATTTGCAACGCCTTACTCTACGCAACGAAGTGCAATCTAAAACGCGTTTTGATATAGACCAACAGCAACGCGAATATTTCTTGCACCAGCAAATGCGCACAATTCAAGAAGAATTGGGAGGAGGGTCATATGAACAAGAAATAGAAGAACTCAAAAAAAAGGCTAAGAATAAGAAATGGAATAATAATATAAAAGACCTTTTTGAAAAAGAACTTAATAAATTACAACGTACTAATCCTAATAGTCCTGACTATAGTATTCAGCGTAATTACTTAGAAGTACTATTAGAATTACCTTGGGATGAATATTCTAAAGATAATTTCGACTTAAAACGAGCTCAAAAAATACTAGATAAAGAACACTATGGATTAGAAGAAGTGAAACGTCGTATCATAGAGTATTTAGCAGTACTCAAGCTCCGTAATGATATGAAATCACCTATTTTATGTTTCTATGGACCTCCTGGGGTGGGAAAAACTTCCTTAGGTCGCTCTATAGCTAAAGCTTTAAATCGCGAATATGTACGTATGTCCTTAGGTGGTTTGCACGATGAGGCTGAAATACGTGGACATCGTAAAACTTATATAGGTGCTATGCCTGGTCGTATCCTACAACAACTCAAAAAAGCCAAAACTTCTAACCCTGTTTTTGTTTTGGATGAAATTGATAAATTAGGCAATAATAGTTACCATGGCGATCCTTCTTCAGCAATGCTCGAAGTACTTGATCCTGAACAGAACAAGGAATTTTATGACAATTTCCTTGAAATGGGATATGATCTCTCTAAAGTAATGTTTATTGCTACTGCCAATGATCTTTCCACCATACAACCAGCGTTACTAGACCGTATGGAACTCATCAATGTAACAGGCTATACTATAGAAGAAAAGACTGAAATTGCTAAACGTCATTTATTGCCTAAACAATTAGAGGAGCATGGTATGAAAGATACTGATTTGCAGTTAGGTAAAAAAGAAATAGAACGTATTGTAGAAGGCTACACTCGTGAATCTGGTGTACGTGCTTTAGAAAAAGAAATTGCTAAAGTAGTACGTTATGGAGCTAAAAATCTTGCAATGGAAGAAACCTATGATCCTAAAATTACTATAGAAACTATAGAAAAGATATTAGGCCCCGCACACTTAGAACGCGATAAATATGAAGACAATGAGGTTGCAGGTGTAGTTACAGGATTGGCGTGGACGAGTGTAGGAGGTGATATTCTTTTTATAGAATCTGCCTTATCGAAAGGTAAGGGGGTGCTTAATATCACGGGTAATTTAGGTCAAGTAATGAAAGAATCAGCAACCATCGCTTGGGAATATCTAAAAGCAAATGCCGAAAGATATAACCTTAACCCTAAGCTTTTTAGCAATTACGATGTATATATACATGTACCAGAAGGAGCTACTCCTAAAGATGGTCCAAGTGCAGGTATTGCAATGCTCACCTCTCTAATGTCTCTCTTTACCCAAAAACGCGTGAAAAAGCACCTTGCTATGACTGGAGAAATTACCTTGCGTGGAAAAGTACTTCCCGTAGGAGGTCTCAAAGAAAAAATTCTAGCAGGAAAACGCGCTGGTATCAAAGAATATATCTTATGTAAAGACAATAAGAAAGACATTTTAGAAATCAAACAAGAATACCTTAAAGGACTTACTTTTCACTATGTAACTGATATGGAAGAAGTAATACATTTAGCTATTACTAACCAAGATGTAAAACACAAAAAAGTTTTAACTTTTGATGAATAATTAGTAATTTTGCACTTTCATAATATAAAAATAAGTAATGAATAAAAATCAAAAAGAAGATATATTAGGTGACAACCATATTGCTACTTCAGCTGTCACACCTCTTAGAGCAGATGCTTTTCAGTTAAATGAAACTGAAAAAATAGCTGAGATAGAAACGCATGTACGTGCTATCCTCCACACTTTGGGAATGGACTTAAACGATGATAGTTTGAAAGGTACCCCTAAACGTGTAGCTAAAATGTTTGTAAAAGAAATTTTTGGAGGCTTATTACCTGAACGTAAACCTTCAATGTCTACTTTTAATAACTCTTACCACTATGGTGAGATGTTAGTTGAGAAGAATATAGTAGTATATTCTACTTGTGAACACCATTTGTTACCTATAGTAGGACGTGCCCATGTAGGTTATATTTCTAATGGTAAAGTCTTAGGGCTTTCTAAGATGAATCGTATAGTAGAGTATTACGCGAAACGTCCACAAGTTCAGGAGCGGCTTACAATGCAAATTGTACAAGAAATGCAACAAGCTTTAGGAACCGAAGATGTAGCTTGTATCATAGATGCTAAACACTTATGTGTCAATTCTCGTGGTATAGAAGATATTGATAGCAGTACTGTTACTGCTGAGTTTGGTGGTAAGTTTAAAGATCCTGAAGTTAGAAAGGAATTTTTAGAATATATCAAATTAGAAACAAGATTTCACTAATTTTAAATGTAATTGAAAAATAAAAAAGCTATCCCAAAGGATAGCTTTTTTATTTGTGGAGAAGATGGGGCTCGAACCCACGACCTTTTGGCTGCCAGCCAAACGCTCTAGCCAACTGAGCTACATCCCCATTTGCGCGGCAAAGGTAAAATATTTTTTTGAATTACCAAACCTATTTATAAAAAAAGTTTTATTTTTGCCCCAAAATTATACAATAATATATGACTGATAGATTACAAGGTTCTTTATATACAAAAATAGATAAACAGCTAGCTGTTACTACTTTTGGACATCCAAATGCAAACTCCTTTCCTCTAGAGCTACTTAACAGACTCACTAAAGAAATCAATATTCTTTCCGAAAATGAAGAAGTAAGTGTTATTCTACTCAAAAGTGAAGGAGATGGAGCTTTTTGTGCAGGCGCTTCTTTTGATGAGCTTTTAGCAGTTACAAATGAAGAAGAAGGTAAACAATTTTTTGAGGGATTTGCTCACCTTTTTTTAGCAATACGTCGTTGCAAAAAACTCATCATCGGTCGTGTCCAAGGTAAAGCTGTTGGAGGAGGAGTGGGGTTACTCGCTGCTTTAGATTATGTTTTTGCAACTGAAGCTTTGAGTATTAAGCTCTCAGAACTCTCATTAGGTATAGGTCCTTTTGTGATAGCCCCTGCAATTCTTCGCAAAGCAGGACAATCAACTCTAAATGAACTATTTATGGCACCTGATCAATGGAAAAGTGCATACTGGGCTCAACAAAAAGGACTGGTAGCTCGCGTATTTGAAAATACAAAAGATATGGATGAAGCTATAGACCACTTCATAACCACCTTGCTAAAATCTAATCCTATAGCTTTGTCTGAAATGAAACGTATTACTTGGCAACACACTGAACATTGGGAAAAAGAACTGATTGATAATGCTGCTATTTCAGGTAGATTAGTACTTTCAGAACAAACAAAATTAATGTTAGAAAAATTAAAGAAAAAATGAAAACAGAAGAAACCACTTTAGAAATCAACCTTACTGCCTTAGAAAAAAATATTCATTACCTAAAAAACCGACTTAAACCTACAACTTTGTTCTTAGCTGTAGTGAAAGCCTCTTCCTATGGAAATAATTCTGTAGCTATAGCTTCTCATTTGCAAAAAAAAGGATTAGTTAATTATTTTGCAGTAGCTTATACTTCTGAAGGAATTGCTCTTAGAAAAGCTGGAATTACTCTTCCTATTTTAGTATTACATCCACAACCTATAAACTTTAATGATATTGTAAAATATAACTTAGAACCTACTTTATATTCACAGCGTATTGCCCAATTATTTTTAGACTATGCTAAAATTCAACAGTTAGCAAATTATCCGGTACACCTTAAATGTAATACAGGACTCAATCGTTTAGGTTTTGACTTAAGTGAAATAGAAGAAACTCTTGCTCTGTTAAAAAACAATACTACTGTAAAAGTGAAAACTGCTTATTCTCATTTAGCTGCTTCCGAAGATATGAATGAGAAAGAATTTACAGAAAATCAAATCAATACTTTTATAGCTTTTCAAGAAAAAATAAACAAAACATTTACTCATAAAGTACTCTATCATCAATGCAATACTTCAGGTATACTAAACTATCCTCAAGCACAATTTGATATGGTGCGTTGTGGTATCGGTATGTATGGTTTCGCTAATGATGTCGAATTGCAGCAATATCTTACACCTATTATGACGCTGAAAAGTGTTATTTCACAACTACACACTTTGCAAATAGGTGAAAGTTTGGGCTATAATCGAGGATACATTGCCGATCATATTACCAGAACTGCTACAATTCCTGTAGGTCATGCAGATGGTATCAATCGTATTTATGGCAAGGGGAAAGGTTTCGTATTTATCAATGGAAAAAAAGCTTCTATCATAGGTAATGTGTGTATGGATATGATCTTAGTAGATGTTACTGAAATTTCTTGTCAAGAAGGTGATGAAGTAATTGTATTTGATAAAACTCATACAGCTGAAACTTTAGCCGAATCAGCAGGTACTATTTCTTATGAATTGATCACTTCTATGGCACACAGAATCAATAGAATATATTTAGAAGATTAAAAAAGTACAAAAAAAGTTTTCCAAAAGTTTGGTATTTAAAAAAAAGGTTGTACTTTTGCACCCAGAAATCGCGGGATAGAGCAGTAGGTAGCTCGTCGGGCTCATAACCCGAAGGTCACTGGTTCGAGTCCAGTTCCCGCTACAAAATAGGCGTAATTAGTTTGATAATCAACTAATTACGCCAAGTTTTTTTTTAATGTATGGGTCTTGTTTGGGGCTTTTTCTTGCACCTAACTATCAAAAACTTCAAAATGATTATCTTCATAAAAAAAGATAATACGCTTAATTTTCTTTCCTACAGTATTATTCACTATAGAAGGTAAAGGAGATAATTCTGATACCTCTTTATCTAAACTAACTTTTTTTTCTTCTTTAATAGGAGAAGATAGAGTAGGAGAGAGGCTTTCCATTTCTATTTCTGGAATATCACTAAATAAGTCTGGCTGTTGTATTTTTTTAGGTACAGAAACTTCTTTCTCTTCTTTGCGAGGGAAAGTTCCTTTTCCTTGAGTAATCCAATACATATCTACCTCTGGAAATTTTTCTATGAGTTTTAAAATAAAATCTAAACTCGGCTTATTGCGTTCTGATAGGAGATGTGATATTCCCGAACGTTGAATTTCTAAAGCATCAGCAAAAGCTGCTGCATTTAGTCCATAATAATCCATCACTTGTTGCAAGCGAATAGAAAAGTCTGATGTGTTTAACATTGTAACTTGTATCAATTTTTTAATAATGCACAAATGTAAATCAATATTTTGATATATACAAATTTAAACAATAATATTTCTTTTAAATATTTAAGTATTAATTCATATTATCAATGTAATTATATCATATATAACTATTTATACATACATTATAAAAATAATTTATATGTATTTTCCTGAAAAGTTATCTACTATAAATACTTATTCTCTAATTTTTTATAGGTGTTACATTTGTAATTTTTGTATAATAGTGTAGTATACAGATGTAATTAAATAGATGTTTATGTAATAAAAATATCCTAATGAAATTTTATGTATATATAATTGTTATCTGCTAAATATTTCTTACTTTTGTCCTCATAATAATCTATGTAAAAGGAAAAAGAAAATGGAAAAAGAACTTTCAGGACGTTATATTACCTATCAAATGATTACCCCTCTTTTAGATAAATATCCTTTTGATGAAGTTATTTATTTGGGTAGTTCAGTAAAAGGTATACCTATCAACTTGTATAGAGTAGGTAAGGGGAATAAAAAAATACTACTTTGGTCACAAATGCACGGTAATGAATCAACTACGACTAAGGCTTTTTTCGATGTTCTATTAAGACTTCAAACAATTAATATACTATCTGAATTAAGTATTTATTGTATCCCTCAACTCAACCCCGATGGAGCTGATTTGTTTACACGTGTAAATTTTAATAATATCGACCTCAATCGTGATGCTCACGAACTTACACAGCCTGAAAGCAAATGTCTGCGTAAAGCTTATGACCTTGTACAGCCTGATTATTGTTTTAATCTACACGACCAAAGAACTATTTTTAGTGTAGGGCAAACCCCTTTTCCTGCAACTATTTCTTTCTTAGCCCCTGCCTATAATAAAGAACGTAGTATCAATGAAATACGCCAAAAGGCAATGGAAGTTATTGTTGTAATGAATAGCATTTTACAACATCATATACCCAATCAAATAGCACGTTTTGATGACAGTTTTAATATCAACTGTACTGGAGATAAATATACTTCATTAGGTACACCTACAATACTTTTTGAAGCAGGACATTACCCTAATGATTACAACCGTGAACATACAAGAACTTACATAACGATAGCAATTTTAACAGCATTAGAATACATCGCTACTTCTTTTGTTACAAATGTAAATTACACTGATTACTTCAATATACCAGAAAACGACAAGTGTTTTTATGATATTATCTTACGTGATGATACACATAGTGATAATGATGTAGGTATTCTTTACAAAGAAGTTTTAGAAAATGCTAAAATTTTATTTGTCCCTTATATTGCTGAAATAGGAGATTTATCCACTAAATATGGACATAGAGAAATACCTCTATCCAAATATCTAAAAGCTCCTATCAATAAAATTTCAATTGAAAATAATTTAGATATACAAAACCTTTAACACAAAATAAGATAGAAAATGTAAAATATAAGTCTTTTTATTTGGATAATTCAAAATAAAATACTTACTTTGCACGCTGAGTAAATTATAAAAATATAATAGATGGCGAGATACAAATTAGATGAAACTGATCATCAAATATTAGATCTATTGATTGATGATACCCGAACCCCTTTTACTGAGATAGCCAAGCAGTTGGAAATTTCAGCAGGGACTGTTCACGTGAGAGTACGAAAAATGGAGGAACTTGGTATCATTAAAGGCTCTACACTCACAGTAGATTATGAACGATTGGGCTATACTTTTATAGCGTATGTAGGAATTTTTTTAGAGCGTAATCATCAGGCTCAATTTGTATTAGAACGTTTGGAAGAAATTCCTTTTGTAACAGTAGCACATATTACTTCAGGGCAGTACAATATTTTTTGTAAAATCCGAGCTCGTGACACCAAACACGCCAAAGAAGTGATCTATATGATAGATGATATTCAAGGGGTAGCTCGTTCCGAAACTATGATTTCTATGGAAGAATCTATCAACGACAAGCGTCGCCTTTTGCATAAAGCTTTCCGTGAATTACAATAAAAATAGTATTTAAACAACTTTGAAAGAGCTACCTAAAAAATAGGCAGCTCTTTTGCTATGTACAAATATTTTATTACTTTTATTATTCTTAAAATTAAAATACTATGTATGAAAAGATTAACGAGCTTATTGAGTATTATATTACCTTACGTAGAGAAGACCCAGCTAATGAAAATGAGGTCTATAAATGGTATGCTATTGATCATTTTCAGCAACACTGGGATATAAATGCTGTTGATTTCTATGAAATGTTTAAAGAATCTTTTAGGAAAAGAGGAAATTTAGTCTATCAAAATTCTTTTAGCTTCTTAGATGCTTTAGGTAAGTATTTCCCTGAACAGCTAAGAAATTTATTTATTATAGTCTACAGTTCTGATGATTTCTATATTAAATTAGATAAAGCTAAGAATTTTGCCGAAAATAGCATAGAAAAATTAAGGGAAAAGCTCAACAAAACAAATTTTAATCATCAATTTGATGAGCGTACCCTCTCTTTTTTGCTAACAATGCAAAATCCAAGCAAAAATACTTTCTATAAAAGTACTCTCTATAACCAGCTTTGTGATTATTTAGATATTATCCCACAGAAAGAAAGGAAATACAAGCACCATATAGAATTACTGTTCCAAATGGTTCCTTTTCTCAATAATCCTCAATTAAATTTGCTAAAAGAGCATTTTGTTCCAAAAGGAGTAGATTTTCCTTTGCTGTTAGCTCAAGATATAGTTTATCAAAATATGAATAACGAAAATGAAGATCCTAAACGTTATTGGTTGTATAGTCCTGGTGAACAAGCTGTTAATTGGGAGGAGTTTTATAACGAAGGTATTATGGCTATTGGCTGGGACAAATTGGGAGATCTGGAAAATTACACGGATAGAAAATCTATTCTTGAAGCCCTTATAAACAATTATGGAGGGGGAGAAGACCAACGTAATAACGTTTCTGCTATTGATGATTTTTCCAACGGAGAAAATAAAATGAATATAGGTGATATTGTCATTGCTAAAAAAGGAACAAAAACTTTATTAGGTTATGGCAAAGTAATCTCTGATTATTATTTTGATGAAGAAAGAGCTACATATAAGCATTGTCGTGAAGTTAAATGGCTAAAAAAAGGAGTATGGGATGCTAATAATAACCTACCTACTAAAACACTTACTGATGTGACTACTTATAACTCTGATATTAAAGGAATTAAATATGCTCAATACTTACTAAATATTATGAACGGAAATACACAAGCTCAAGAGGACAACCTCGTTATTAAACTTTTAAAATACAAACCTCAAATCATTCTACAAGGTCCCCCTGGTACTGGTAAAACCCGTGAGGCTAAACGTATTGCCAAAGCGTTATTAGGTTTAGGTGAAAATGATAACTTAGAAGGCAATGAGCAATTTAAACTTATACAGTTTCACCCCAGCTACTCTTATGAAGATTTTGTAAGAGGAATAGTTGCTAAACCTAATGAAGAGGGAAATGGAATCGTATATACTGCTGAAAATAAAATATTAGGGACTTTTGCTAAAGAAGCTTTTAATAATTGGCATAAAGCGCAACAAAGTACACAGACACTAAAAGAAGAAGAGGTTTTTGAGGCTTTCATTGAACATATCAAAGAAGAATTAGCTCAAAGTGAAGACTACAAATATCCATTAACAGAAGCCGTTTATCTTTTTGATGCTGATGATAAGCGTTTTAAATATAAAGGCGATAATTGGGAAGTTCATAGCAAAGGATTAAATATGAAATTCTCTGAAATAAAAAAGATCATAGATTCTAATACAACAGAAAGAAAAGATATAATAAAGAATTATAATTTAGAGGCTTTGACACGTCAGATGTCTACTTATTTTCTGAGAATTGTAGAAAAATACTATGAGTTTAGAGAAAACTATAAGCCTACAGTTGATAAAATACCTCTTAAAAACTACGTTCTTGTTGTAGATGAAATCAACCGTGCAAACCTATCAGCTGTACTCGGCGAACTTATCTATGCCTTAGAATACCGTGGCGAAGCAGTGCAAAGTATGTATGTCATTGACGGAGAAAACAACCTTATTTTGCCCCCTAATCTCTATATTATCGGTACGATGAATACCGCCGACCGCTCCGTAGGGCATATAGATTATGCTATCCGCCGCCGCTTTGCTTTTGTAAATGTCTTACCTAAAGATTTAACAAATGAATTAGGCGACCAGTTTGAGAGTGCGTTATTTGCTAAAGTGACTAACTTGTTCAATACTAATTTATCTCCTGAATTCAAAAAAGAAGAGGTACAATTAGGGCATTCGTATTTCATTACTAAAAATACTCCTATCGATATCCGTTGGGAATACGAAATCAAGCCCATTTTACTCGAATATGCAAAAGATGGTATCCTCGTAGGAGAGGGAATAGAAACTACTATAAATAACCTTATCAACAATGAAAATAACGCTTCTTGAACATAAGCCTTATAGTATCAAAAAGGACGGGGAAGCGCTAAAAATTTTTGAGGCAATACCTCTGATTTGTCCGTATATATTAAAAAAAGATAGACAGGGAAATCCTGTCTATCCTTTTGATATTAAACGTACAAATGAGGGTGAAGTATGTTTGCAGGCAGGCTATTATATAGGAGCGTTGTGGTTGGTAAAGCATCACAAATTCGTATATATAGAGCCTAAAATGAATAAAAAACAGATAGCTGAAGGCTCTTCTTCTCAAGAAGAATGGGCAGAAATCGACTATCTAAAAATGCTTCTCAGCATTACGGGGCTTGATCCTAAAGATACACAAGAGCTCATCAAAATCTATTGGGACGAACCTCCAATTACTATCGAACAGCAAAAAGATACGCTCACGCCTTTTCTAATGGTGCAATTCCTATTGATACTGAAGCGTATTGTGCGCAAAGGACTCAAAAAATCGTACTACACGGTCGAGGAGAATCTTAATAGCCGTATCAAAGGTAAGATACAGTTAGCTAAACACCTCAAACAAAATGTTTTTAAGAACAAACTGACAGCTCACGTATGTAGGTATCAAGAGTTTGGAATGGATAACCTCGAAAATCGCTTTTTAAAGAAGGTCTTACAATTTATCATCAGCTTTAAGAATACGCACCCCAATTATTTTGCAGGAAATGACAAATCTATTCGCGAATTGATTACCTATTGTAGCCCATATTTTGAGTTAATTTCGGAAGAAATTGATGTTGAAAATCTCAAAAAACTTACTCCCAATACTTTTTTTAAAGAATATGAGGAAGCTATTCGTATCGGGAAGCATATCTTAAAGCGTTTTTCGTATAATATCACCGAAACAACTCAACAAAAAGTAACTATTCCGCCTTTTTGGATAGATATGCCCAAACTTTTTGAACTATATGTCTATAAAAAGCTACAAGAACAGTTTAGAGGTAGGGGAGAGGTGCTCTATCATTTTATTGCTGATTATACCGAATTAGATTTCTTGCTCAACACTTCAGAATACAAAATGGTCATTGATGCCAAGTATAAGCCTGTTTATGAAGATAGTAGAGTGATAGACGACATACGCCAAATAAGTGGTTATGCTCGCTTAGAAAAAGTTTATCAAAAACTTGGTTTAGACGGTAGTAATGAACTTATAGATTGCCTTATTATCTACCCTTCTTTAGATGAAGATACAAATTTTAACCTAAAAGATAAGAAAATCGCTGGATATAGAAATATCTATAAACAAAGCATATCCATCCCATTAATTACTAATCTTTAATCATTCATTATTATGTCAAAATTCTACAACGAAATTGCGGAAAAATATGATTATATCTTTCCGCTATCACCAGCTCACCAAACCTTCTTTGCCAGTGAACTATGTGGCAAAACCGTTCTTGATGTAGGTGCTGCCACGGGCAATCTTACAGCTTACTTATTATCGCAAGGTTACGAGGTTACCGCTATTGACCTTAGCGAGCGACTCATTGCCGAAGCCGTCAAGAAAGGCATTGTGGTACAACCTCTTAATATGCTTGATATTGACCAGCTTGCTGTCTTCAATAATATTGTTTGTATTGGTAATACGTTGCCGCACCTCAATAGTAAAACATCTGTACAGCTCTTTTTGCAAAAAGCCTATGGGCAACTGACTCAAAAGGGTAAACTTATTTTGCAAATAGTCAATTTTCAGAAGTATTTTGCCCAAAAGCAAGGCAATTATTTAGGTAATTTACCTCTTATAGCCAATGATAAGGTAAAATTTGAACGATTTTACTATCTAAATGACAGCGATAAAATCATCTTTAAGACTATTTTAGATGATACTATAGAAAATGAAGAGCTACTACAGCCTATTTTTGCTAACGAACTCACCGATTGGCTTATCAAAATAGGGTTTAAAAACCTTAAACTGTATGGCAATTTTAAGAAAGAACCTTTTGAGGCTGAAAAATCTATGGCGTTGATTGTAAGTGCTGAAAAATGAGTTTTGAACTAAGATTTTCGTATCTTACAAATATTGTGTATATTTGCACTTTTAAAATAATTAATAACAACTAGAAAATGTTATCAGTATCCAATTTATCAGTACAATTCGGTAAGCGTGTCCTCTTCGATGAGGTAAACGTAACCTTTACTCAAGGCAACTGCTACGGCATCATCGGTGCCAATGGAGCAGGCAAATCTACTTTCCTTAAAATCCTTTCAGGCAAGCAAGAACCTACTTCGGGGCGCGTTATCCTCGAACCTGGTAAACGTATGTCGGTGCTTGAGCAAGACCACTACGCTTATGACGATTACACCGTACTCGACACTGTGATTATGGGCAACAAAGTCCTTTCTAAAGTTAAGAAAGAGATGGACGACCTCTATGCTGACTACTCTGATGAGCACGCCGAGCGTATTGGTGAGCTACAGATGCAGTTTGACGAGATGAACGGCTGGAATGCCGAGAGTGATGCTGCTGCTTTGCTCTCTAACTTGGGTATTACAGAGGATATGCACTACACTATGATGTCCGAAATGGACGGCAAACTCAAAGTGCGAGTACTTTTGGCGCAAGCGCTCTTCGGAAATCCTGATGTACTCATAATGGACGAGCCTACTAACGACCTCGATTTTGAAACTATTGGCTGGCTGGAGAACTTTTTAGCAAATTACGACAATACGGTGATTGTAGTCTCTCACGACCGTCACTTCCTCGATGCCGTTTGTACCCATATCTCGGATATTGACTTTGGTAAAATCAACCATTTTTCGGGTAACTATACTTTCTGGTACGAAAGTAGTCAGTTAGCAGCCCGTCAGCGTGCGCAACAGAACAAAAAGGCGGAAGAGAAAGCCAAAGAGTTACAGGAATTTATCGCGCGCTTTAGTGCCAACGTGGCAAAATCAAAGCAGGCTACCTCTCGTAAGAAGATGTTGGAGAAACTCAATATTGAGGAAATCAAACCGTCCTCTCGTCGTTACCCTGCCATCATTTTCGAGCGTGACCGCGAGGCTGGCGACCAAATCCTACACGTGGAAAATCTCGCTGCGTCTATCGACGGACAGGTATTGTTCCAAAATGTGGACATCAACCTTGCCAAAGACGACAAAGTAGCTGTGATTTCTAAGGATTCGCGTGCCACCACTGCCTTTTATGAGATTCTCAACGGCAACCTCAAGCCCGATGCGGGTACTTTTGCGTGGGGCATCACCACCTCGCAGTCTTACCTGCCCGTGGATAACTCCGATTTCTTCACCCAAGACCTTTCTCTAGTGGATTGGTTACGCCAATGGGCAAAGACAGAAGAAGAACGAGAGGAAGTATACGTACGCGGCTTCTTGGGCAAGATGCTCTTCAGTGGTGAGGAAGCCCTCAAAAACTGCAAAGTGCTCTCAGGAGGCGAGAAAGTGCGCTGTATGCTCAGCCGTATGATGATGTTGCGCGCCA
>NZ_CALGWU010000048.1 GCF_937936315.1 uncultured Capnocytophaga sp.
TACTAAAACTATCCCTTTTTTGCAAATAAAAAATAACTTTTCTTACGTCGAACTCGCGTTAATTAGAAATTATTTCTTTAATCTATATTTATACTCTATTTTCCCTACCAATAAGGATCTACCATCAAATCTTACAATTATCTAAGTTAAAATAAAAAAGTAGTATTATAGTATTATCTACTTGTTGGTAAATTATTTTTTTTTTGTACCTTTGTCGCATATTTTCGATAAAAACCTACTCAATAAGTAAATTCAATGATAAAAACTAATGCAATACCAAATAAAAACCGTCAAGGAAATTAAACACCTCATTCCGACTGATAGCGATTATGCTGGCTATAGTCAGTTCTATTCCTATGCCCATGCTTTTTATGAAAATAGGTATGTAGTAATTGTTCAAGGTGATTGGCATCCTAAAAGTACTGTAAATTTAGATGATATCAGCACACTCTTCCCTGATTATCATTATCAAGAACTAGATGTCCCTGCTTTTATCCTCGTACAAGGCAATGTTGTAGTGAGTAATCTCTTCAATCAGCGTAATGAAGGAGCTTGTGGGCTTATCGTTTTGGGTAACCTATCAGCTGAAAATATAGCAGTTAGTGGACAGGAACTATATGTACAAGGCAATCTTTTTGTAGAAGGCTTCTTTTGGGGGGACACAGCTATCGGGAAACTCACTGTAAAAAAAGCATTAGATACTCGAGTATTTATAGAAACTGAATATATTTATCCCCTTGAACGTTTTGAAACTGCCGATGAAGTAACAGTAAGTTATTGGCTCAAAAAAGATGACCCTGATAGATTTAAGAAAAATCATTTATTAAAATCATTACTCCCTAAAACCTTCCTCTACACTAAAAAAGAGGTTGAGGAAGAGAAAATAGAACTGTGGAATTGGTCGGCTTGGTTAAAACGCAATAAACTTTTTGAAGCCTTAGAAAAAAGAAGTGCAATTCTTTATGAAGAAGAGCAAATCGAAGAAAAGATTTTAAACAATGATGGTTTTACTTTCTTATTTAAGAGTACCGATATCAATTTAGAAAACTTACAACGTTTCATTAACCCTGAAGATTTTGCCCTACTTGAAAACAATGATGATGAAATGGGGAGATATTATGAATATTGGGAAGGAGAAATCTTCTATCGCATTACACTTTCTAAAATAAACCCTGCTATAGGAGGCGTTTATTTCTATTGCAACGAACGAGTTTTCTATTTATTTACTGATGGTGAAAAGTTGCATATATCTTGGCAACCTAATGAAGCATCACCTTTTGTATACTTAGAAGATCATAAAAACCCTCGTGAATATTATTTCGTACAAGAGTGCTGGCAATACTTCCAGCGTAGGTATAGTGAAGTAGTGCATTATGTAAGACTCTTTAGAGATAATGTAACAGTAGAACGTTATAACCAGCTGCTTTCACTCCCCGAAGTACAAAAATATTACAGTGATTATACTGATGTTGATGCTGTGCTCTATATAGGGCGATATGGTTTTCAGTTCCGAAAATCCGAAGGTAATACACCTTCACGAATGACGATTACTAAAGAATATTGGGACGATAAATTATGCGATTACCAATTTGTTTTCTATCATTATGAGCCAAACAAAGAAGGTACTGCTATCAACCTATTTACACAAGATGGTAATGGTTATGAATTTAGTACTTATAAAGTAGATGCTCAACATAGCAAATTCTACAAATTAGCAACTGCTATATTTAAACGTGCTGAAAGAGTTCTTCTCACCGATGAATTTCTAACTGAAAGAGAAGCATCTGCACGTGAAATGGATGAGATAAGAAAACCCAAATCTGTATTCAAACGCTTAGCAGAGAATATAGGTGCTTTTTTCAGCAGACGACGAAAATAAAAATATGAGTTTTAACTTTAATCAATATATAGGTTTTCTACTTTTTGTAGTCATTTTCCTAATAGGTTTTTGGCTATTGTGCTTTTTGTGTTCGGTACTCCCTTATTGGTTGATAGGAGTAATTAAAGAGCGATTCAAAGAACGAAAATCTACTAAAAACATAGATTCCTCCTCTCAAAACTAAACTACTGATGACATTGAAAGAAAGAATACAAAATCTCCCTATCATCAAGCATTTCGTCGGATTTCTAAAAAAAATACGTTTAGCTAAGAATGCTTTTTCTTTATATGATTTGCTTGAGTTATATATTGTAGGGATTATGAAAGGTACTCTCACATATCGTGCGAGTGCCATTTCATATAGCTTCTTTTTAGCTATATTTCCCTTTTTATTGTTTATCTTAAACCTTATTCCATATATTCCCATTGATGATTTTCAAGTAGATTTTTGGGGCTTTATTGATGATATGTTACCCCCTGGTACTCACGATTTCTTTTCTGATATCTTTTTTGATATTGCCGAAAAAAAACGAGGAGGATTGTTATCTTCTGTATTTTTCCTATCCATTTTCTTAATGACCAATGGTATTATGGCTATCTTTGGTGGATTTGAATTTTCGTACCACCGACAAATCACACGCACCTATGTCAAACAATATCTTTATGCTCTAATGGTTGCTATCATCTTGTCATTATTAGTGTTGTTTTCGGTAGTTACCTTCATTTACTACGAAATATATTTAGTGCCTTACCTTGATAAAATCAATTTTATCACCGATTACGAAACGCTTCTCAAAATATCAAAAATCGGATTTGTTGCCCTGATTACCTACTTTGGTACAGGTGTGTTATTTTATTTTGGTACAGTAGAAGGCAAAGAAAGTAAATTCTTTTCAGCAGGCTCTCTCCTTACGGTGTTACTTTTTGGTTTAACCACTTATTTATTTGGTATTTATATCGAAAACTTCTCACAATATAACCAGTTGTATGGGTCTATTGGAGCACTGCTTATTTTCTTGTTGTATATTTGGATTAATGCCAATATTCTCTTATTAGGATTTGAACTAAATGCTTCTCTTTTAAAACTTAAAAAACACGACTAATGTACTTTGTAGAAGTCATATTACCACTTCCACTTCCTAAATTGTACACTTATCGTATCAACGAGGATGAAGCGCATTTCTTGCAAATGGGAATGCGTGTAGCTGTTTCGTTTGGTAAATCAAAAGTATATACAGCTTTAGTTCATAAAGTGCATACCAATGAACCTACTTATGAAACTAAAGATATTGAATATATTCTAGACGAAACTCCCATCGTTACCCCTGAGCAAATTACTCATTGGCAGTGGATTGCCGATTATTATATGTGTACTTTAGGTGAAGTGATAAAATCGGCTTTACCATCAGCTTTTTTGCTAGAAAGTGAAACTATTATCGAAATTGCTGAAAAAGACCTCAATTCCAATTTATTTAGCGATGATGAATTTCAGGTGTATGAAGCACTACACTACAAAACAGCATTAAAAGGAAGTGAAGTGAGCAAAATCATTCCTAAAAAGAAGACTTTAAAGGTCATAAAGAGTTTGGTAGAAAAAGGTGCTGCTCGTATTTCAGAAAGAATTTTTGAAAAATATGTGCCAAAGCTCTTGAAATTCATACGTTTAGCAGAAGACTACCAATCTCAAGAAGGTTTGCAAAAAGCTTTAGAATTGCTGAAAGGTGAAAAGCAAAAAAAACTGATAATGGCTTACTTCAATTATATCAACAGAGAGGTTTTACCTTTAAAAGTTGAAAAATTATTAGAAGAAGCTAAAGTTTCAAATGCGGTACTCAAATCAGTGGTAGAAAAAGGTATTTTAGAAATATATTACTTGCAAAAAGATCGAGTGAGCTTTGCTGATAGCGATGTTTTGGCAAAAAAAACACTTAACAATATACAAAACGAAGCTCTTTACCAAGTACAGCAACAGTTTCAAACTAAAAACACAGTACTTTTACAAGGGGTTACTGCTTCTGGTAAAACCGAAATTTATATTGAACTCATTGATCAATACCTAAAAGCAGGTAAACAAGTGCTTTACTTGCTCCCCGAAATCGCCTTGACAATCCATATTATCAATCGATTGAAAAAACACTTTGGTAAAAATCTATCAGTATATCATTCTAAATACAATACTAACGAGCGCGTAGAGGTTTGGAACAATGTGCTGAACAATTGTTCGAAAGCACAATTAGTAGTAGGGGTACGTTCTTCTGTATATCTGCCTTTCAAAAATTTAGGATTAGTGGTAATTGATGAGGAACACGATAGTTCTTATCGCCAGTTCGACCCTGCTCCTCGCTTGCAAGCACGTGATAGTGCCATTATGCTAGCTAACCTCTTCAAAGCTAAAACTTTATTAGGTACAGCTACTCCCTCAATAGAAAGTATGCACAATGTAAAGATAGGTAAATATGGATTTGTCTATCTATCAAAACGTTACGCTAATTTCCTCCCCCCTATCATCGAACTTATCGACATCAAGGACAAGCAACATCGCAAACGTATGAATGGCCATTTTTCTGATATCCTTATTGAAGAAATGACCAATACTTTATCACAAGGAAAACAAGTGCTTTTGTTCCAAAACAGAAGAGGTTACGCGCCTATTGTACAATGTATGCATTGCGGCACAGTCCCTCAATGCCCACATTGCGATGTGAGCCTCACTTTCCACCATAGTAGCAATCAGTTGCGATGTCATTATTGTGGCTATGCGATACCAATGCCCAAAACTTGCATTGCTTGTGGAAGTGTAGATTTAAAAACAAAAGGTTTTGGCACTGAACAGATTAGTAAAGAATTAGAAATACTTTTCCCTCAAGTAGCCATCGACCGAATGGATCAAGATACTACCAATGGCAAATACGGATATGAAAAAATATTAGCCAAATTTGAACAGCAAGAAACCCAAATATTGGTAGGTACTCAAATGATTTCTAAAGGATTAGATTTTGAAAATATTGGTTTAGTAGGGGTGATGAATGCTGATGCTCTTATTCATTCCCCCGACTATCGAGCTTATGAACGTAGTTTTCAGCTATTATTGCAAGTCTCAGGACGTACAGGAAGAAATGCCCAACAAGGAAAGGTAATGATACAAACCTACACCCCACAACACCCTGTAATTCAACAAGTATTGCAAAACGACTTCAAAGGGATGTACCAAAGCCAAATAGAGGAACGGCAATCTTTTTCGTATCCTCCTTTTGTACAAATGATAAAAATAACACTGAAAAACAGCAACTTCAACCGCACAAACGAAGGTGCTGAATGGTTTGCTAATGCCCTTAGAGAAGCGTTTGCTTCTCAAAAGGGAATAGAAATTTTAGGACCAGAGTTCCCTTTAATTTCACGTATTAGAAACGAATATATGAAAGATGTCTTGATAAAAATTAATCCCTCTGAGGTTTCTTTGCATCGGACTAAAGAACATATCAAACGCATAGAAACTAGTTTTCATTCTATTAGTAATTTTCGTGCTATAAGAGTTAGTTATTTGATTGATTAATTTTTAGTTTGCTAATTTGCTAATCAACAAATTGGCTAATTGACAAATTATTCTTACTTTTGCACTCTGATTGAGAAATTAAGCCAATGGCACATCTGAGACATATACGTAAATATTTTTATAAATATAAATACCACTTACTACTTGGGATACTTATTACCATAGTGTCGCGAGTGTTTTCACTCTTTATGCCGCGATATGTAAAAAATTCTATCGCAGCCATTGAGGACTTTGCTAAATCTACTAACAAAGATGCCTCTCAAATGACTTCCTTACTTATTGAATACGCGCTTATTATCATCGGTACAACTATCATATCAGCGGTGCTAATGTTCTTTATGCGTCAGCTTATCATCAATGTATCTCGTTACATCGAATACGATATGAAAAACGAGATATTTAAGAAATACGAACAGCTATCACTTAGCTTCTATAAACGCAACCGAGTAGGTGACCTGATGAACCGTATCAGCGAGGACGTATCGAAAGTGCGTATGTACGCAGGCCCTGCTATTATGTATAGTGTGCAAACTATTACACTTTTTGCTTGCGTAATTCCGCTAATGTTTATCATCTCTCCCAAACTTACTATCTACACCCTTATCCCATTGCCTATTCTCTCTTTGCTTATCTACAAAATGAGCAAAAAGATTAATATCGAAACGATGAAGGTACAAGCCTACCTATCCGACCTTTCTACTTTCTCGCAAGAAACTTTCTCGGGTATTGGGGTGATAAAATCGTATAATAATGAGGCGGCTACCGATGCGCAATTAGCAGTACTTGCCGAAGATGGTCGTCAGAAAAATATTAAGCTCTCTAAGATACAGGCTTTCTTTATCCCTACAATGATACTGATGATAGGATTGAGTCTTATCTTTGTAATCTTTATTGGGGGAAAGCTCTATTACACTGGTGAAATACAATCTATTGGAGTAATTGTAGAGTTCAGTATTTACGTGATGATGCTCACTTGGCCTGTAGCTACGGTAGGCTGGGTAAGTTCTATTGTGCAACAAGCGGAAGCCTCACAAAAGCGCATCAACGAGTTTCTTTCCGAAGTGCCTCAGATACGCAATCAGGTAGGAGAACTTACGCCTATTAAAGGAGATATTACATTTGATAAAGTATCTTTCCGTTATGAAGATACGGGAATAAAAGCTCTCAATGATGTATCTTTCCATATAGAAGCAGGACAAACTGTAGCAGTTATAGGCAAAACCGGTAGTGGTAAGACTACTCTGTTAGACCTCATTGCACGTATGTACGATGCAAATCAGGGTGAAATACTGATAGGAGGTAAACCTATAAGAGAATTAAATCTACATAGCTTGCGCAAGGCTATTTCGGTAGTACCTCAAGAGAACTTTTTGTTTTCGGACACTATTCGCAACAACTTGCGTTTTGGAAATAGTAGCGCTACTGAAGAACAGATAATAGAAGCCTGCCAAAAAGCGGTAGTGCATAATAATATTATAGAGTTTACAAACCAATACGACTCAGTACTTGGAGAACGTGGCGTATCACTCAGTGGTGGGCAACGCCAGCGTGTAGCCATCGCAAGAGCTTTACTCAAAGAAGCTGAAATTTATTTGTTAGACGATTGTTTATCAGCCGTAGATACCGATACCGAAGAGAAAATTTTAACTAATTTGCGTGATACCTTAAAAGGCAAAACCGTAATTATAGTGAGTCATCGTGTGTCTATCACTAAATACGCCGATAAAATACTGATGCTCGACAAAGGAAAATTAGTAGAACAAGGTACCAAAGATGAGTTATTGGCACAAAATGGTGCTTTTAAAGCTTTTTACGATACCCAAACCATATAAGCTATAATGCAATGAGAGATTTTTCATTTGAAGAACTGTTAGATACTGCCCAAATACATTATACACAGCAGTTGCCTTTGGTAATAACAAAAGAACCTAATACCAACTATATACTTTTGCTTAGACAAAACGATAAAGAAGTTTATAATTATGATGCCGAATCGCAAAAAGTAGGTTTTCTATTTACTCCTTTTTCTTCTGAAAAACGCATCCTATTAAAAGGAGAGGTGCTATATGGGCTACTGCCAAAAAAAGAAAATACCATTCCTTGTAAGAAGTTTGTATTTAAAGAGACTTTGGAAGAAAAACAAAAGCATATAAATTTAGTAAACAAAGCTATTGATGAGATACACAATGGTCTTCTTGAAAAAGTGGTTCTTTCACGCAAGATAACTATCAAAAAAAGCGTAAATCCGTTTAAGTGCTTTGCCAATATGATAACACAATACCCTTCGGCATTTTGCTATTTGTTTTATCACCCTAAGGTAGGAACTTGGTTAGCTGCTACTCCCGAATTATTGCTACATAATTATGAAAATAGTTTTAATACAATGGCTTTAGCAGGAACACAACCTTTTAAAGAGGGTGAGGTACATTGGCAATCAAAAGAATGTGAAGAACAACAAATAGTTACTGATACTATTGTTCAACAGCTACAAGGATATGTTAATGAACTTAAAGTTTCTACTCCTAAAACCTTGCAAGCAGGAAAAGTGATGCACTTATGTACTGAAATTAAAGGAAAAATAAAAAAAGAAAAAATTCTTGAAGTAGTTCAACGCCTCCACCCTACCCCTGCAGTCTGTGGCTATCCTACTAATAAGGCATACAAATTTATCATAGAAAACGAACTTTATGATAGACAGTATTATACTGGTTATTGTGGGTGGGTTTCTAATAATGGCCAAACTCTCTTTGTAAATTTGCGCTGTATGCAAATCACTAATAACGAAGTTTATCTGTATGTAGGAGGTGGTATTACCAAAGACTCTGTCCCTGAAAAAGAATACGAAGAAACACAAAATAAAGCAATGACAATGATGACAATCATATAAACTTTGGCAAAATTGTCTCTCTTTTTAATAACTAAAAACTAAACAATAATGAAAAGAATATTAATGGCTGTCTCAGCACTATTAATGATAGTAGCTTGTGAGAAAGACAACAAAAACACGATGATTGTAGAAGGAAATATTGAAGGTTTAAAAATGGGAACTATCTATTTACAGCAATATGTAAACGATAAACTCACCAATATTGACTCTGTAATAGCCAATGGTGATGGCAAGTTTACTTTCAAACGACACTTAGAAAGTCCTGAAGTATTTTATATTTACCTCGATTTGAATAAACAAGCTGGCACTGACCTTGGTGACCGCTTGATGTTTTTTGGAGAACCTACCACTATTAATATCAATAGTGCTTACGATATGTTTGAGGTACGAGCTAATATCAGTGGGTCACAATCACAGAAGGAATACAATGAATATCTCCACACTATGCGACAATTTGGAATGCGTAATGCACAACTACTTGAACAGCAAGTAAAAGCCTTCAAAGCAGGAAACACCTCCTTAGCCGATTCACTAAATGCAGCTTCGGAGAAAAACAACTTCCGTCGCCACCTTTTTGTATTGAATTACGCCCTCTCACACCCTAATTCCTATGTTACCCCTTATGTGGTATTGGCTGATGCTCCTAATACCCGAGTGAAATATTTAGATTCTATCTATGGAAAACTCAATAAAGAGGTTGCTAACTCTAAATATGGTAAAGAATTCAAAACCTATATAGAAATTGCACGCAAAGCTGAAAATGAGAAAACTAACGACTAAAATCTACCATAAAGTATCCTCCTCAGCCATTTCACTTGTTGTATGAGGCGTTGTATAATATCACAGGCGATGACTGCTAAAAACGTAAAAATCAATACGTTCAAATAGAAGTTATCGCCTATATATTCTTTGATATAGTCTACCAAGAAACGCATATAATAATGAGTAACATATATTTCTAATGAAATACTTCCTAAATACTTCAAGCATTGTGTTATTTTATTTTCTGAATGACATACCCCTTCCCATAGAACATAAGAAGCAGCGATACCTGTAAGTGCCAAAGCGTACAGACGAAGAGAGAAAAGTATATAATCGCTTTTATCAACAGAGGATTGCAATAAAAAAGGAAAAGCAACAAATCCTACCCAACCTATAGCCCGTATTATTTTTAAGGCTTGAGACTTATATTTATGAGTAGCATAACCTAATGAAAAGTAGATAAAGTACCAACACAATTCTGGCAACCCATAGAAGATAGGTTGTGCTCCTGTAACTCGATGCAAGAAGATAAGAATGCTCCAGAGACCTATCATCACCCATATTTCACGATGTTTATTAATTTTCAAAGCCAGATAAAGCAAGGCACACTCCCAAAATAGCAACCACAAGAACCACATTCCTTGTGTGGGTTTATAAATGAGTACGCAAAGATGTTCCCACACTTTTTCTATATCGAGAATATAACTATGATAGATAGCTGAAATCAAGAACCAAACAAAGAAAGGAATCACCAATACCTGAAAGCGTTTGCCTAGATTCAGCTCACCACGAGTGTTAAAATTCACATAGCCCGATAGGAACATAAATAGTGGCATATGAAAGGCATAAATGGTTACATAGAAAGGATTAGAACGGTCATCGTCTGAAAACCATTGTGAAGCATGCCCCATCACTACTAAAATGATAGCAAAACCTTTGAGCACATCAATAAGAGAGTTACGTTCTTTCATAGCTACTTTTTATAAAGCAAAAATACATTCTTTTTTTAAAATAACAAAAATACTTTCTACTTAATAGATTCTCTTTTCTTAATAAAAAGATTTTAATCAATTGATTTTTAATAATTAAAACTTACACACGCTTTTCTCACAAGAAAAAATATTATCTTTTTTTTAAGAATATTTTTGTAATCCCCACAAAATATGTATTTTTGCGGTTTGAAGAAGTAAAACAAGTAAATTATCAATTAAAAAATGCAAAACAAAGGACTTGTAAAGCTATTTGCCATATTGTTTGGGTTGATATGTATTTATCAGCTATCATTCACCTACGTGGCAGGTAGAGTAGAAGATGAAGCCAAAGCGTTTGCCGAGGCTAAAGTACCTAATACTGAAACTGACTATATCGCTAAACGTGAAGGTATAGAAGCTAAGTATTTGGACGACAAAATGGGACAAGAGGTCTACAACCTTGGATTCACAAAATTTACTTTCAGCGAAGTGAAAGCAAAAGAATTAAACCGCGGTCTTGACCTAAAAGGCGGTATCAATGTGATCCTACAGATTTCTGTAAAAGACATCTTAAAAGGTCTTGCAGACAATTCTAAAGACCCTATTTTTAACAAATCATTAGCCGAAGCCGATGAAATGCTCCGCAAAACCGACAAAACCTACTTGGATTTGTTCTTCGAGGCTTATGCTAAGAACGGAGGTAAATTAGCCTCCCCCGATGTGTTCGCTAATAAAACCCTCAGCGACCAAATCAACTTCCAAATGAGTGATAGTGAAGTACGCCCTATCATTAGAAAACGTGTGGACGAGTCTATCGTATCTGCTTTTGAGGTATTGCGTAAACGTATTGATAAATTTGGCGTTTCTCAACCTAATATTCAACGCCTTGGTAACTCAGGACGTATTCTTGTAGAGCTTCCAGGTGCTAAAGATATTACTCGTGTACAAGCTCTCTTGCAAAGTACCGCTCAGCTTGAGTTTTGGGAAACTTATAAAAACACTGATGTTTTCCCTTATTTACAAGCCCTCAACGAGCAACTTAAATCTACTGCTAAAACTACAGACAAAGTAAAAGATACTCTCGCTACAGCTACTCAATCTGGCAGTAGTGCTATTGATTCTCTACTTACTGATGTAAAAAAGGATTCTGTTCCAGCTCAAAAAACAAATGGCGCAAATCCATTGTTTGATTTGTTCAAATCTGCTCCTAACTACGAATCTCCTGTTCTTTTTGCAGTAAGTTTGAAAGATACTGCCCAAGTAAACAGCTATCTCAACTCATCTGAAGCAAAACGATTGATCCCTGCTTCATTACAATACGTACGTTTTGCTTGGGGTAAACCTGATAAAAAAACCTCTCTTATCGAACTTTATGCCCTTAGAGGTAACCGCGATAACACTCCTCCTCTTACAGGAAATGTGGTAACTCAGGCTGAACAAACTTATGATGTACGCAACCAACCTGCTGTATCTATGCAAATGGATGGCAAAGGAGCACGCATTTGGGAAAATCTTACTGGTAAAGCTTTTACTCAAAATACTAATATTGCTATCGTTCTTGATAACATCGTCTATTCAGCCCCAGGAGTAACTACAGGTGCTATTTCAGGAGGTCGTTCTGAAATTACTGGACATTTTACTTTGAATGAAGCTGTCGACCTTGCTAACGTCCTCCGTGCTGGTAAATTGCCTGCAAGTGCCGATATCGTACAATCTGAAATCGTAGGACCTTCTTTAGGACAAGAAGCTATTGATAGCGGTATGAACTCTTTCCTTATCGCTACTATATTTATCTTTGCGTGGATGATATTCTACTATGGCCGTGCTGGTATTTATGCTGACCTTGCGCTTATCCTCAACATCTTACTTATCTTTGGTACTTTAGCTAGTATTGAAGCGGTACTTACCCTCCCTGGTATTGCGGGTATCGTCCTTACCATAGGTATGGCTGTGGATGCAAACGTACTGATATTTGAGCGCTCCAAAGAAGAGCTGCGCAAAGGTAAGAACATCAATCAAGCAGTAGTTGATGGTTTCAAACACGCCTTGTCATCTATCTTAGACTCTAATATCACTACAGCGCTTACCGCTCTTATCTTGTTATTCTTTGGTAGTGGCCCTATTCAAGGTTTTGCTACTACTTTGCTCATAGGTATTGCAACTACTTTATTCTCTGCTATTTTCATCACTCGTTTGTTTATTGACTATAGTGTTGAGAAAAAACACAATCTTACTTTCAGTACCCCTATTACTAAAAATTGGTTTAGTAATGTAGATTTCAAATTTATCCCTAAACGTAAAATAGGATATGCTTTCTCTATTATCATATCAATAGTAGGTATCATTTCTCTCTTTACTCGTGGGCTTGACCAAGGTATCGACTTCGTGGGGGGTAGAACTTACCAAATCCGTTTTGAACACGAAGTAAGTCCTAGCCAAATAGCAGATGCCCTTAAAAATACTTTAGGAAATGTAGAAGTGAAAACATTTGGAGCTCCTAACCAAGTGAAAATCTCTACAAAATATAAAGTACAAGAAGAAAGCACAGAGATAGACAATGAAGTACAAGAACTTTTATACAAAGGATTACAAAAATTCTTACCTGAAGGCACTTCATTTGATAGCTTTGCTAAAGCTACCTCTACTGATAAAATAGGTATTATGCAATCTATGAAAGTGGGTCCTACTATTGCAGAGGATATCAAGAGCAGCGCATTCTGGTCTGTTATTGGTTCACTTATTGTAATTGGTCTATACATCTTATTGCGATTCCGCAAATGGCAATTCTCTATGGGAGCGATTGTATCTTCAGCACACGACGTGCTAATGGTACTCGGCATCTACTCTCTTACTTATAGCATTATGCCATTCAATATGGAAATCGACCAAGCCTTTATCGCAGCTATTCTTACTGTAGTAGGTTATTCATTGAATGATACTGTGATTATCTACGACCGTATTAGAGAAGTAATGCGTGAGCCTCATTGGTCAAGAGAGAAAATCAATCACGCTCTCAATGCTACCCTTAGCCGTACTTTGAACACCTCATTCACTACTTTAGCGGTACTTGTTACTATATTCATTTTTGGTGGTGAGACCTTGCGTGGCTTTATGTTCGCAATGATTATTGGGGTTTTCATTGGTACTTATTCTTCTATATTCGTAGCAGCTCCTCTCATCTACGATACTGTAAAAGATGAAGCTGACTATACTAAAGAAGATGAAGAACATAAAAAGTAATATCTAATTACTGAATATAAAAAAGGCTGTCCAAATTATTTTGGACAGCCTTTTTAGTTTTAAATCAATTTCATCTTCTTTGCTTTTTCCATCATAAAGGCTTTAGCAGCCTCATATTCATTAGGAATTTTACCTTCTAAAATCGCTTCTTTTATTGCTTCTTTTAGTACCCCAACAGGACGTGATGGAGGTAAATTGAAGGTTTTCATTATTTCTTCACCACTCACTGGAGGTTGAAAATTTCGAATGTGGTCTTTTTCCTCCACCTCCACTACTTTCTGACGTACTATTTGAAAATTATCGTGATACTTCTTGAACTTTTTAGGGTTTTTAGTAGTAATATCAGCTTCACAAAGAGTCATTAAATCTTCAAATTCTTCTCCAGCATCAAACACTAAACGTCGTACTGCTGAATCCGTTACAATATCTTCAGCAATGATGATAGGACGCGAACTCATCTTTACAATTTTCTGCACGTACTTCATCTTATCATTTAGAGGCATACGTAAGCGTTTAAAAAGGTGATACACCATCTTGCTTCCCACAAATTCATGCCCGTGAAACGTCCAGCCAATCTTCTTGTCAAAACGTTTAGTAGGTGCTTTACCTATGTCGTGCAATAGTGCAGCCCAACGAAGCCATAAATTATCAGTGTGTTCTGAAATATTATCTACAACCTCCAAAGTATGCCAAAAATTGTCTTTATGCCGTTGCCCATCTTGTTCTTGTACACCTTGCAAGGCTATAAGTTCAGGCAGAATATAATGTAATAATCCCGTTTCATACAGCAATTTCAGTCCGATAGAAGGCTTAGATGATGCTAATATTTTATTTAGTTCTTCTACAATACGCTCATTAGAAATTATTTTCAAGCGTTCTTTATTATCAGTAATAGCTTTTAGAGATTGTTCTTCTATCTCAAAATTCAGCTGAGTAGCAAACCTAATAGCACGCATCATACGCAATGGATCATCCGAATAAGTAATATCGGGATCTAGCGGGGTACGAATGATTTTTCGCTCTAAGTCACCTAAACCATCAAAAGGGTCTATAAGGTCACCAAAAGTATCTTTATTTAGTGAAAAAGCCATTGCATTAATAGTAAAATCACGGCGGTTTTGGTCATCTTGCAGTGTGCCACTCTCTACATAAGGTTTGCGAGAGTTTGATTCATAACTCTCACGGCGTGCTCCTACAAACTCTATATCTAATCCATCGGCTTTAATCATCGCTGTACCAAAGTTCTTGAATATAGATACCTTAGGATTATTAGGTAATTGTTCAGCTACTTTTTCAGCTAGCGAAATACCACTACCAATAGACACTATATCAATATCTTTAGGAAGTTTTTTCTTTAGCAAATAATCGCGTACAAAGCCTCCAATGACGTAACTTTCAAGCGGTATTTCTGCTGAAATATTACTGATAAGTTCAAATATAGGATTAGAGAGCGCTTTAGTATAGTTCATTAAAAATCGTTAATTGTTTTGCGAATGGCAACCAAACGCGTTAAAAGTCCTTCAAGGAGGTCAAGATGTAGCATATTAGCCCCATCGCTTTTAGCATTAGCAGGGTCAAAATGAGTTTCAATAAATAGCCCATCAGCATTATTCACTATGGCTGCACGAGCAATGGTTTCAATCATATCGGGGCGACCTCCTGTTACCCCAGTAGTTTGGTTAGGTTGTTGTAACGAATGTGTTACATCCATCACAACAGGAGCAAATTGGCGCATCGTAGGAATACCTCGAAAATCTACTATCAAATCTTGATAGCCGAACATCGTTCCACGATCTGTAATCAATGCCTTCTTATTACCACTATCAAATACCTTTTGGACTGCAAACTGCATACTTTCAGGACTCATAAACTGACCTTTTTTAAGATTTACTACTTTGCCAGTTTCGGCTGCTGCCACTACCAAATCAGTTTGGCGTACCAAAAAAGCTGGTATTTGTAGTACATCTACATACTCAGCTGCCATTGTTGCATCGCTTACCTGATGAATATCAGTAACAGTAGGTACTCCAAAAGTTTGTCCTACTTTTTGGAGGATCTTCAGCGCTTTTTCATCGCCTATACCTGTAAATGAATCTACACGACTGCGATTGGCTTTTTTGAAACTCCCTTTAAAAGTGTAAGGAATATTTAATTTCTGAGTGATATTCACTATATATTCAGCGATTTTCATCGCCATATCTTCTCCTTCTATAGCACAAGGTCCTGCTAAGAGAAAAAAATTATCTTCTTTGTTCAACATTTTATTTAGGTGTTAGGTATTAAAAAAATATTTTATCATCTTTAGTGGGAATTTTAGGCAAATTAAGTTTTTTCTCAACTAGAAGTACCTATTTTGAAAAAAACATCTCTTTGATATTAGCTGTAAAGAGATTTACAGCAATAGCCAAAAGAATTACCCCAAAAAGGTTGTGAAGTACCGTGATTCCTTGTTTGCCTAAGATTTTTTCTATACGTTCCGACGATTTTAGTACTATATAAACAATAATCATATTGAGAACTATCGCTACAATAATATTCTCTACATAGAATTTTGCCCTAAGTGAAAGTACTGTTGTAAGCGCTCCTGCTCCTGCTACCATGGGAAATGCTAATGGCACAATAGAGGCACTTTCGGGGGTTGTTCCTTTGTAAAGGGTAATGCCTAATATCATCTCTAAGGCAAGAAAAAAAAGAATAAACGCTCCAGCTACAGCAAAAGCTTCAACAGTTACTCCAAATAAGTTTAGTAATTGTTTGCCAAGAAATAGAAACACTACCAACAAGCCTCCCGCAACAATAGCTGTTTTCTCAGATTGTATACGTCCCGCTTTTTTGCGTAGATTGATAATAATTGGCACACTCCCAATGATATCTACCACCGCAAAGAGTACCATAGTAGCGGAGATAATCTCCTTTATATCAAAATTCATAACTTAAAAAATTTGCGCAAAAGTACAAATTAATTAGCAAATTAACAAATTGACAATTGCTATTTAATAAATTATTGTTACTTTTGCCCCACTCTCACCTCTTAATTTCTAAAATGAACTTACTATCTGTAGAAAACATATCTAAAGCCTTTGGCGAACGCATAATTCTTGAAAACATTTCTTTTGGCATCAATAAAGACCAAAAAATAGCCTTTATAGCCAAAAATGGTACTGGAAAAACTACTCTTCTCAACATTATCGCTGGAAAAGATCTCCCCGATAGTGGTCAAGTAGTATTCCGCAAAGGGATACACATTGGATTCCTTTCTCAAAACCCTTATTTTAATGAAGATTTGACAATAGAAGAAACTATTTTTGCTACTGATAATCCCATTTTGCGCCTTATCCAAGAATATGAACACGCCTTACAGCACCCCGAAAATGAAGATGCTTACCAAAAAGCATTTGAACAAATGGAACGCCATAACGCGTGGGATTTCGAAACTCAATATAAACAAATCCTATCCCGTCTTAAATTAGATAATCTCCAGCTGAAAGTAAAAAGCCTCTCTGGCGGACAAAAAAAGCGCCTTGCCTTAGCCAATGTACTCATCAGTAAACCCGATTTATTGATATTAGATGAACCTACTAACCATCTTGATTTGGAGATGATAGAATGGCTCGAACAGTATTTTGCCAAAGAGAATCTTACCCTTTTCATCGTCACTCACGACCGATATTTCTTAGAACGTGTCTGCAACGAAATATTAGAATTAGACAACGGTGAGCTCTTCAGTTATAAAGGAAACTATTCCTATTTCTTAGAGAAAAAAGAACAACGCCTCGCTCAAGAACAAGCCTCTGTGGAGAAAGCTAAAAACCTATATGTAAAAGAACTCGACTGGATGCGCCGTCAGCCCAAAGCACGTACTACCAAATCTAAATCGCGCATAGACGACTTCTATAAAATTAAAGAAGCCGCTCACAAAAGACGCAAAGAGCATTCCGTGCAATTGGAAATCAATATGGAACGCTTGGGTAGCAAAACAGTAGAGTTTCACAACGTATGCAAGGCTTTTGATGAGCTCTGCATACTCGATAAGTTCAGCTACAATTTCTTACGAGGAGAACGAGTAGGCATTATAGGCAAAAACGGCACAGGTAAATCTACTTTCTTAAACCTCCTCACAGGAACTCTATCCCCCGATAGTGGTAAAATAATTGTGGGTGATACTATCAAATTTGGCTACTATACCCAAGAGGGCATAGAGGTATTACAAGGGCAAAAAGTAATAGAGGTAATACAAAAATACGGTGACTATATCCCTTTGCTCAAAGGGCGTACCCTATCGGCAGGACAACTCTTAGAGCGCTTTCTCTTCGATCGTAAAAAACAATATGATTATGTCGAAAAACTCAGCGGAGGTGAACTCAAACGCTTATACCTCTGCACTGTGCTTATACAAAATCCTAATTTTCTAATCCTCGACGAGCCTACAAACGACCTCGACATTGTTACCCTAAATGTCTTAGAAGACTTCTTGTTAGACTATCCTGGTTGCTTGGTAGTAGTCTCACACGACCGTTATTTTATGGACAAAATCGTAGATCACCTTTTTGTATTCAAAGGTAAGGGCGAAGTAGAAGATTTCCCTGGCAACTATACCGATTATCGTGTGTATGAAGAGAGTGCCCCTCCGGTAGAAGAAGTTTCTAAAAAAGAAACTACTAAAAATACTTGGCGTAAGGACGGGATGAAAGGTTTATCATTCAATGAACAGAAAGAATATAACCGTTTAGAAAAAGAAATCGCCCAATTAGAAGAGCAAAAAGCAAGTATCGAAGCAGCTTTTGCCGAAGGAACACTCAGTAGTGATGAAATACAAACCCAATCAATTGCCCTACAGCAAACGCTTACTGCTATAGAGGAAAAAACAGAACGTTGGTTTGAATTAACTGAAAAATTAGAACAATAATTAAACCGATTTACGATAAGTACGCCACCAACGTTCGGGAACGATACCACGAATAGCTTCTTCATAATCTTGTGGTAAACAAGGCACAAGCCCTGAAGGCACGTGATTTTGAGGAGAAGAATATTTGTCGCCTCCTGGTTTCATCCACCAACGTTCAGTTTGGGTACTTTTGAAAAACTCTATTTGTATATCGTCTATAGGTACAATATATTTAGTGTAATTCTCATCGTTGATTACTGGCAATTCCTTAATGCGGAAGGCAAAACCTTCATAAAAATACCAAACCATTTCTGCGAGTAATTGGGCTGCCAAATCAGTATTTGGAATATCAAAAATACCTGCTACTTGCACATTACTACTAATACCTGCATAACGCGCAATAGCACATATTTCTCTGCTATTAAATCCATTTACGTTACCCATAGCCATCATATCCTTTGCTTGTACTGAAGTCATATCCACACTCACTATATCGGCATCGCGCATAGCAGGCTCTATAATTTTCAAATCATTCACTATATTACCTAAACGATACACCTCAAAACACATTTTCTCAAGCAAATCTAACTCCTCTTGTGCTACATAATATGATTGGTAGCCTAAATTAGTAAAATCTAATAGATTTACAGGAGGTTCAGAAATAAGTTTGCTCATGTAAGAACTCTCTACAAACAACTCTTCTGTATTGCCAAAATCAAATTTAGAATCTACACACACAAGGTTTACCATTTGTTCAAGGCTATCAAAAGCACGATAGAGTGAATAAGTAAAATCTTGTGAGCCTCCTAACGCTATTGGAATCACCCCTTCCTTAATCAAATCAGCTACAATCTCTTTGATAGCAAAATGTGCATCTTCTTCTGTAGCTCCTGAAGGTAAGTTTCCTAAATCAGCAATACCAAAATTCCAATTGCCCATAAAAAGTGAATACAAATGCTGACGAAAACGGTAAAACGACTGCCCCATCGTCTCTATACAAAAGAATGCTATTTTTATATCTGTAAGATCTGGCAATCCTAAAGATGGAAGGTGTTTTTGAAGTTGAAAACCTACTTGTTGTGGTTTGTAATCATCTAAGGTAAAAGACTCATCTATAGGTTGTAAATAGGATAATGACATAATTTTTTATTATTAGACGGCAAAGGTAGTAGATAATTAGTAAATTAGCAAATTTGTGAATTAGTAAATTATTTGTATTTTCTCACTTGTAGTTTATAATTATTTTGTACTTTTGCCGAACAAATAAGACGATTATTAGGTTTTAGACATTTAGTTATGAATGATATCACAACTATACTCAACGATGTATCACACCGTCCTTGGGAGATTCCTAAAGGTAACCTCGCTTATTATCAAGAGTGGAACGATGCTCTATTCCTGCATTTTAGAGTAGATAAAAAAAACTTATGGGAATTAGTTCCTGCAGAGATAGAACTTGACACCTTCCAAGGAAAAACCTATGTATCAGTAGTTTGTTTTCGTATGGAACAGATACGCCCTATCCATCTACCAGCAGTAGGTTTTCTCTCAAATTTCTACGAGATAAATGTGCGTACCTATGTAAAGAAAGGAGATAAAGCAGGCGTATATTTCTTGAATATAGAAGCTGAAAAAGCTTTTTCAGCTTGGGTAGCACGCACTTTATCGGGACTTCCTTACGAGAAATCAATAATCAAACGTACCAACAGAGGCTATACAAATGCTAACTCTCAAAAGAATTTCCATTTAGATGTAGGTTTTAACATCTCCTCACGTATAGAAGACAAAACTCCTTTTGATTTGTGGCTTACTGAGCGTTATTGTTTATACTTAAAGCATAATAATAACCTCTACCGCTATCAAATTCATCATAGAGAATGGCAACTGAACTCTGTAAAACTTTACAATGTGGATATGGTTTATCAGTTAGGAGCTATAGAACTTTCATCTAATAATTTAGTAGCTGTCCATTATTCAAGAGAACTCCCTGTTGTATCTTGGAAACGAGAAAAAATCTTATAAAATTGTATTAGCTAATATTTAATTAAAAAAATGAAAATATTACATATAGATAAAAATCACCCCTTGATGCTTTCTCAACTCTCAGCACAAGGTTTTGAAAATTATGAGGACTACACTAGTTCTAAAGAAACTATAGAATCTAAAATCGCTGATTATGATGGAATTATCATCCGCAGTCGTTTTCCTATAGATAAAACTTTTTTAGACAAAGCTACTCGATTGAAATTCATAGGCAGAGTAGGTGCTGGTCTTGAAAATATAGATTGTAATTATGCCGAAAGCAAAGGAATTACTCTCATTGCTGCTCCTGAAGGCAACCGCAATGCTGTAGGAGAACACGCTCTTGGTATGCTTTTAGCTCTTTTGAACAAGTTTAAAAAAGCTAACAACGAAATTAAAAATGGTAAATGGTTGCGTGAGGAAAACCGTGGTTGGGAACTCGATGGGAAGACTGTTGGCATCATAGGCTATGGCAATATGGGTAAGAGTTTTGCTAAAAAATTACGAGGTTTCGACTGCAATGTAATTTGTTACGACATTCTTCCCGATAAAGGCGATGAGAATGCTAAGCAAGTAACTTTGGTAGATTTTTTCCGTCAAGCCGATATAGTGAGCTTGCACACCCCTCAAACTCCTCAAACTGAAAAAATGATTAATGCAGCGTTTATCAATAGTTTTGCCAAAAATTTCTGGTTCCTAAATACTGCTCGTGGCAAGAGTGTTGTTACCGATGATTTGGTGCACGCTCTGCAAAATGGCAAAGTGTTGGGAGCTGGTTTAGATGTATTAGAATACGAAAAAGCTTCTTTTGAAGATTTCTTTAGCGATGGTCAAATGCCTGAATCTTTTAAATATCTATTAGAGGCTGATAATGTGATTCTCACCCCTCACATCGCAGGCTGGACACTTGAAAGCAAAGAAAAACTCGCACAAATAATAGTAGACAAAATAATCGACCAATTTGCTTGGCGAATTGGCTTATTTGAAAATTAACAAATCGACAAATTAAATAAAAATGAAAAAAAATTATTTACTCATTGGGGTAGCCGCTTTATTACTTAGTTGCAACGCTACCAAAAACACCACTACAACACAAACTACTTCTGGCGAAAGTACCCTAATTGCTAATGGCAAATTGTGGTCATCTTATTTCCAACAAAATGCCGCCGAATACGAAGCCTTATGCTTGCAAGCCTTCAATGTTGCTCAACTGCGATTAGATGAGGCTCTTGCTAAAAAAGGAGATAAACCTTTGGCTATTGTTACCGATATAGACGAAACCTTTTTAGACAACTCTCCTTTTGAAGCCTATTGTGCCAAACAAGGGATTAGCTATTCACAAAAAGCGTGGGAAGAATGGACTGTATTGGGCGAAGCTAAACCTCTAACAGGTGCTTTAGAATTTTTCAAATATGCTGATAGCAAAGGAGTAGCCATTTTTTATGTGACTAACCGTCTTGAAAAAGAACGTGAAGGCACTGCTAAAAACCTAAAAAAATACAACTTCCCTTTACCTTCTGATAACAACCTTATTTTGCGTTCTGCAGAAAAAAGTAAAGAAAATCGCCGATTGCAAATCGCCAAAGATTACGACATCGTACTCTTGATGGGTGATAACCTTTCCGATTTTTCTAAAGATTTTGATGGAGGTACTCCTCAACAACGTTCTGAAGCAGTCCACAACAATAAAACAGAGTTTGGAAAGCGTTTCATAGTACTACCTAACTACTCTTATGGCGATTGGGAAGGCGCTGCATACAATCATAAATATAATATGCCTGCTGCTGAAAAAGAAGCAATTATCAAAAATAATACAAAGGCTTTTAAATAAGGATCTCCTAACAAGTAACACATAGTGGAAAAAGAGTTTATCATTCCTAAAAGAGAAGTAACTTCTATTGATATAGATGAAGTGAATAAATTGTTGGAAGGACACTCGTATTTTGAGCTTTTAACAGAGACTCCTACAACCACCTACCAAGCTCAGCTTTTTGACTCAGAAGGTATGGGTACATCAATGATATTCAGGATAGTATTAAGAGAAGATTTTACTTCCTATATCGGCATTCAGATGTTGAATGCAGGTAAACAACCTAAAGATGATGAGTGGCAGGCAAAATTTTTCGGGCTTTTGCCTAATAAAGATACAATCGAAAAAGAAATAGCCAGCGAGATACTTGATCTTCTACGTAAGATTTACAAGTTAGGAGCTGAGAAGAAAATAGAAAAATCAGTTTAATTGTTCATTGTTACTTGCTAATTAATAATTAATTACTATTTTTGCCAAAAATTAAGCATATATGTCTGAAAACACCGTTACGCCCTACCTAGGATCAACAGATGGAAAAAAACAACAAGTAACCCAAATGTTCAATACTATCTCTAAAACTTATGATGGTTTGAATCGTGTAATTTCTTGGGGGTCAGACGTAAAATGGCGTAAATTCGTCGTCCAAAAAGTAGCTGAAATCAATCCTTCTACAGTATTAGATGTCGCTACAGGTACAGGTGATTTAGCTATTGCGCTTACAACTATACCTGAGGTAAAAATCACGGGTTTAGACATCTCTGAAGGAATGCTCGCGGTAGGACGTGAAAAGATTGCTAAAAAACAACTTTCAAACCGCATAAACTTGGTACAAGGTGACAGTGAACAATTACCTTTTGCTGATGCAACTTTTGATGCCGTAACTGTTGGCTTTGGAGTACGCAATTTTGAGGATTTAGAAAAAGGGCTTTCTGAAATATTTAGAGTGCTAAAACCTAATGGAAGATTAGTGGTTTTAGAAACTTCTATACCCGAGAAATTCCCTTTCAAACAAGGATACTATTGTTATACCAATTACATAATGCCTCTTATTGGTAAACTCTTTTCTAAAGACCGATCAGCCTACCGGTATTTATCCAACTCTGCCATTCATTTTCCTTATGGAAAGAAATTCCAAGAAATATTGGATAAAGTAGGCTATCTGCAAACTAAATATTACCCTAAAACCTTAGGAGGAGTTGTTACCATCTATATTGCTAATAAATAGAATTTTTCAATAAATAATGAGTAAAATAAATTTTAAGAAAATCCTTTTATTTTTGTTCCTTTGTATAGGTTTTGTTAATTTATATGCCCAATTCAAGAAACCTATGATGAATTTGGAACATTTTGATGAGAAACGCTACCAATGGGGCTATTACTTTGGAGCCAATACCTTCGATTTCAAAATTGATTACAAAAATCTTAATTATAGAAATACAAGTTTGCGAGAAATCCAAACCGACCGTAAAGTGGGGTTCAATGTAGGGCTTACTGGCTCTGCTCGCTTGATGAAGTACCTTGATTTGCGTATAGAACCAGGATTAGTATACAACAAACGTGTACTTATCTTCCCTGGGTTCTCTGATAGTAAAGATGCACTACGTGATGCTCAATCTACCTATATCTACATTCCTTTATTATTAAAATTCAGTGCAAAACGTTGGTATAACTTCAAACCTTATGTAACAGCAGGAGCTTCCGTAGTTTTCAACCTAAGTAGTAATGACAAACTTACTATCGATAACTCCGAAAAAACTTTCCGTGCTACTAAAAACGTATTTTTCTATGAAATGGGGATAGGTTTAGATATCTATACTCATTACTTTAGGGTATCCCCTTCCCTCAGAGCCTTGTTCTCTGTAAACAATGAATTAATCCCAGATAAAGATGCTAATAGTAGATGGACAGGTAATATCAATGGGCTCAAAACACGTGGTTTCTTGTTAAATCTCAATTTTGAATAGTATGAAAAAAATCGTATTTCTTATAGGTATTTTAGCAAGTTGTATCTCTTATGCCCAAAACTTTAGCTACCCAATGGCAAGCCCACGCCAAGTGATTACTCAACAATTTTCAGTAAGTCAAGTAACAGTAGACTATGGTCGCCCTAGTGTGCGAGGTAGAAAGATTTTCGGTGAATTAGTTCCTTACGGAAAAGTATGGCGTGCAGGAGCTAATCAAGCTACGAGTATCAGCTTTTTACAACCTGTTAAAGTAGGTGGAAAACCAGTAAAAAAAGGAGATTATGCCATTTTTATAACTCCCGAACAACACCAATGGAAAATAGTACTGAACTACGATGCCGATGCTTGGGGTGCTTATAGTTACGACCCTAATGAAAACGCTATAGAGTTTACAGTTCCTGTAATACAAACTAAAGATTTACAAGAGTCCTTAGAATTTTCTTTTGAGAGTCTTTCCAATGAAAAACTGAACCTCATCATCCGTTGGGAATACACAAAAGTGGAAATCCCTATCGAGATAGATAAGAAAGAAACTATTGATAAAATTATTGAACAACTCAAAGAAGTAAAACAATTTGAGAGAGATTTAGAAGGTAAAGATAATTAGTAATGGAAAGAAAACAAGTGCGAAAATATAGTATATTGGCTATTTACATAGCAATCTGGCTCATTTTTCGCAGCTTCCCCTCTGTTACTGAACATATCTACAGTAAAGGTATCTACCCATATATAGCTAAAGTGCTTCACTTTCTATTGGGGTGGATACCTTTCTCTGTAGGTGATATTTTGTACACTTTGGTTATTATTGGTTTAGTTATAACAGTGGTAAAACACTTCAAGAAACTATGGACAGAACCTCTAAAAACCTTAGATAAAATATTCTCTAAAAGTGTGCGTATAGTCTTTGCTTTTTTCTTTTTATGGGGCTTCAACTATTTTAGAGTACCTTTGGAGGACTCATTAAAAATTTCTAAACAATATAGCGAGGAACAACTACTTAAAGCTACCCAAATATGTATAAACAGAGCCAATGCTCTCCATTCTCGATTAGCTCCTAATGATAGTATCAAAGTAGATTTTTGGCTTTCTCAAAAGGAAATATACCGCATTGCTACTGAAGGCTACCCACTAACAATACAAGGTATTAGTGATTTTAAAGCTATAAAAAGTGTAAAACCTTCTATTTATAGTACTTTGCTCACCTATATGGGATATAGTGGATATTTAAATCCATTTACTAATGAAGCACAAGTGAATGGAAAGATGATAGGCTATAGTACTCCTATTACTGCTTGTCACGAAATAGCTCATCAAATGGGATATGCTGCTGAAGAAGAAGCTAATTACTTAGGTTATTTAGCTGCAAAAAAAACAAAAAATCCCTATTTTGATTATAGTGCTGAACTATTTGCTCTCCGTTATTTCCTAAACGAAGTAGCTGTAGTAGCCCCCACCGAGTATGAAGCACTTCACTCACAAGTACACAAAGGAATTTTTGAAAATTATAAAGAAGTACGTTTGTTTTGGAAACAATATGAAAACAAAGCTGAACCTGTTTTCAAAGCCAGCTATGATGCATTCTTAAAAGCAAACAAACAAAAACAAGGTATCAATAGTTATGATTTAGTAATAGGATTACTAATACCACATTATAACCATTAAGAAGAATTAGAGTTTAGGTATTAGCAAGACAATAGAAACTCTGCTAAAGTCTAAAACTTTAGCAAAGTTGTTTTTTTATATTCAATATTATTAAAGAAATTTATTGAGCTCCATTAGTAATACTTCACTATCTTGGAAGCCCTCAGCACGCCAAATAAGGCTTAGTTTATTGAAAATAATAACTGTTGGCAAAGCACTTATCTTCAACGCCTTACTCAATTCAGCATTCTTGTTTACATCTATTTTCACTACCTTTACACGCTCTCTAAGTACCGAAGCAACTTCGCGTAACACTGCGTTCATATGCAGTGAAACCTCTATACCTTCTGAGTAAAAACAAAGGAGTACTGGGGTATTTACATTGATGACATCACCAAATTTCTTCATAATTCTGTGTTTAATAATGCGACAAAAGTACAAAGTTTTTTTGAATTACAAACACATTTTATTTATTTTTTATCTCTATACTTTTTAGTTTCCACTTTTTTTTCTACCTTTGCCCAAGTTTTTAAAACAGAAAAAAATGTTTGATAATTTAAGTGATAAATTAGAGAAAGCCCTACATAATCTAAAGGGACATGGAAAAATTACTGAAATAAATGTAGCTGAAACGCTAAAAGAAGTACGTCGTGCTTTATTAGATGCCGATGTAAATTATAAGATAGCCAAAGATTTCACTAACAATGTAAAAGAAAAAGCCTTAGGTCAGCAGGTACTCACCACCTTACAACCTGGTCAGTTAATGGTGAAAATCGTAAAAGACGAACTCACCCAGCTAATGGGAGGCGATGCTGCAGGTATAAACCTATCAGGTAACCCTACTGTTATCCTAATGTCAGGATTACAAGGTTCTGGAAAAACTACTTTCTCAGGAAAATTAGCTAACTACCTCAAAAACAAGAAAAACAAAAAACCTTTACTCGTTGCTTGCGACGTCTATCGTCCTGCTGCGATTGACCAATTACATATCGTTGGTGAACAAGTAGGGGTACCCGTATTCTCCGATAAAGGCAACAGCAACCCCATAGATATTGCTCAAAAAGGGGTGCAGTATGCTAAAGGAAACCACTTAAATGTAGTGATAGTAGATACCGCTGGTCGATTAGCTGTCGATGAGCAAATGATGACCGAAATATCTAATATTCACAAAGCTCTCAATCCACAAGAAACCCTTTTTGTAGTTGATGCAATGACGGGACAAGACGCCGTGAATACCGCTAAAGCATTCAACGATGTACTAAACTTCGATGGGGTTATCCTCACCAAACTCGACGGCGATACCCGAGGCGGGGCAGCGATTACTATCAAATCAGTAGTAAATAAACCTATCAAATTTGTAGGTACAGGTGAAAAAATGGACGCTATTGATGTGTTCTATCCTGAACGTATGGCTGACCGTATCCTCGGAATGGGGGACGTTGTATCATTAGTAGAACGCGCCCAAGAACAGTTTGATGAGGAACAAGCACGCAAATTGCAAAAGAAAATTGCTAAAAACCAATTTGGTTTCGACGACTTCCTCGAGCAAATTCAACAAATCAAACGTATGGGTAGTATGAAAGACCTCCTCGGTATGCTCCCTGGCGTTGGTAAAGCTGTAAAAGACCTCGATATCAAAGACGATGCCTTCAAACACATCGAAGCTATTATACACTCAATGACTCCAAAAGAGCGTAGTACTCCTGCTATTATAGATTTAAGCCGCAAAAAACGCATTGCCAAAGGTAGTGGTCGTGATATTCAAGAAGTAAACCAACTGATGAAACAGTTTGAGCAAATGAGTAAAATGATGAAAATGATGCAAGGCGGCGGCGGTAGAAAAATGATGCAGATGATGCAAGGTATGAGATAAATAAATTAATACAAATATGTTAAAGAAATTCATTGAAACCATAGTAAAGAATAAAAAAGTGTTCTACTTAGAGGTAGACGAATCCTTTGCAATGTGTGGCTCACAAGCTTTCTATATTGAAGAAAGCAAAGAGGCTATTCCTGTAGCTCTCTTTTGGGAAGATGAAAAACAAGCTGCCGCTTGTAAAGCCGACGAATGGGCTAAAGGAATCGTAAAATCTGCTACTTTAGAAGAGTTTATCGAAATTTGCTTTGGAATGCAAGTAGAAACAATGGCTATTGGTATTGGTTTTAATGCCGATTTATCAGGAGGAGAGGAACTTGTACCTGTTGATTTAGTAAAAGCATTGGTATACGAAATCGAAAGAACCAAAACATCCGTTACTTTTAGCGACTCATTCGAATCATTAGCCCAAGTAAAACAACTCTTAAATCAAATAGAGCTCGATATCACTGATGAAGAAGCTCTCTAACCTATAAAAACAGAACTCTTAATGACTATTTTAGACGGAAAAAAAACTTCTGAAGCTCTTAAACAAGAAATCGCTGAAGAGGTAAAACAACTTAAAAACCAAGGTAAAAAAGTACCTCATTTAGCAGCTGTATTAGTAGGCGACGATGGTGCAAGCCTCACTTATGTAGGTAGTAAAGTAAAGGCTTGTGAGCAAGTGGGTTTTGCTTCTACTTTGGTAAAACTTCCCGCTGATATTAGTGAAGAAAAATTACTACAAGAAATTGCAAAGCTAAATGCCAATCCTGAAATTGATGGTTATATTGTGCAATTACCTCTGCCTAAACACATCAATGAGCAGAAAATACTTTTAGCCATCGACCCTACAAAAGATGTAGATGGTTTTCATCCTGCTAACTTCGGCAGAATGGCATTGGATATGGAGGCTTTCATTCCTGCTACTCCCTTTGGTATTATGGAATTGCTAAAACGCTACAAAGTGCCTACCAAAGGCAAACACGTAGTAGTAGTAGGGCGTTCACACATTGTAGGTCGTCCTATTAGTATATTACTTAGTCAAAAAGGAGACCAAGGCAATGCAACAGTTACCCTCACCCACAGTCATACCCCTAACCTCGCTGACCTCACCCGTCAAGCCGATATTGTGGTGATGGCATTGGGTATTCCAGAATTTCTAAAAGGCGATATGGTAAAAGAAGGCGTAACCGTAATAGATGTAGGAATTACACGCCTAAAAGACGATAGCAACTCTAAAGGATACCGTATAGTAGGCGATGTAGCTTTCAATGAAGTAAAAGAAAAAGCGAGCTACATTACTCCTGTTCCTGGTGGTGTAGGGCCTATGACTATAGCAATGCTACTGAAAAACACACTATTAGCTTACAAATGGTATAGAAATTGATACTTTAAAGAATAAACATTTAAATTTAGAATATTATGGCAAAAACAGCAAATGTATTATTAGGTTTGGCAGCAGGTACTGCCATTGGAGTAGGATTAGGCATTCTTTTCGCTCCCGACAAAGGAAAAAACACTCGCGAAAAAATTAAAGACTCTGTGAGTGATAAAGCTGATAAACTAAAAGAACAGCTTGAACGTTTAACCGATAGTGTAAAAGAAAAATCAGCTGAGCTTAAAGGTTCTTTAGAAGATAAAGTAGAATCTTTACTTTCTAAATCAAGCTACAAAGCTGAAGATGTGATTACTTTCTTAGAAAAAAAATTAGCTGCTTTAAAAGAAGCTAACGCTAAACTACAGAAATAAACACTTATGTCTATCCATTCTATCAAAGAATCTTTTGAGGAAGTTCCTACAAAAGCAAATTCTGCCCTCGATTCGCAAATCGCTTACTATAAATTATTTATTTTCAGATTCATAGGTAAATCATCCTATGCTCTCATCACTTTTTTTATAGTAGCTTTTGTTAGTTTGTTGGTATTGTTTTTCTTGTCCTTTGCTATAGCCTATGCAGTAGGCGAAGCATTGGGTAGCAACGCTTTAGGATTTGCTATTGTAGGAGCTTTCTATATATTGATTGCTATAATAGTATTGGCTTTCCGCAAAAAACTTATTGAAAGACCTCTATTAGAAAAACTCTCCGAAATCTATTTTAAAGTAGAACCCGATGACGAAGAATAAAATCTATCGCTCTTTTGAAGAAATCGATAACGACCTAAAAATACTACGTTTAGAAAAGGAAATAGACCGTTTGTCACTCACCCAACAAGTATCAGCAGCTACTAAGAGTCTCACTCTTGGAAATCTACTTGCTAATACTTGGTTCTCTTTCTTGACCAACGAAAAAAGATGGCTTAACTTAGCTATTGAATACGCCTTGTTTTTCCTTTTTCGTAAAAAACTCAAATAATCTTATAACTATCAATGAAACATAGCCTTATAAAGAATCTTGATTGGATTTCGGTAATATTGTATTTATTATTAGTAATGTGCGGGTGGATTGCTATTTTCTCCACTACTTATAGTGACCTAAATGTTACTTCCATTTTCGACATCAATCAGTTTTATGGAAAACAGATGCTTTTTATAGGGCTCAGCTTCTTACTGATTACTTTTATTTTGGCTTTAGACCCCAAAATATACTCTAACTTTTCAGTACTCTTCTATCTCATTGCTATTGTTTTATTAGCAGGGTTATTTATTTTTGGTAAAGAGACCAATGGCGCCAAAGCGTGGTATGCTATAGGCTCTATTACGGTGCAACCCAGTGAATTTGCTAAAGTAGCTACGGCACTTGCTTTTTCTCGTTATGTAAGTGATATCCACACTGATATTCGGCGTACTCCCGACCTCTTACGCGCTATTGCCATCATTTGTGTACCTGCATTTCTCATCTTGTTACAACCCGATGTAGGGAGTTTATTAGTATTCTTCTCATTAGCATTTGCACTCTTCCGTGAAGGAATGCCTTCTGCCCTACTCTTCTACCTCTTTTTATCAGGGGTAGTGTTTATCTCTTCACTGAAATTTGGCACTACTTTCACTGTTTTAGCCTCTATTATTAGTATTGGGGCTTATGGATTTTGGCATAAAAAGAAAACTAACCGAATTCCCTTTCAGAATATTTTTATACTCTCGGTATTGTGCTTGCTAACAGCCTTCGCTACTCACCCCGTGTATGATAATGTACTGAAACAGCACCACCGCAATCGTCTAAACCTGTGGTTACGCCTCGAAACCGACCCTCAAAAAATTGCAGCTATGAAGCGTGATTTTGCTTATAATACCAATATGGCGGAATCGGCGATTACCTCTGGAGGTGCCTTAGGAAAAGGATTCTTGGAAGGCACACGTACTAAAGGAAGTTTTATCCCTGAACAACACACCGATTATATTTTCACCACCATAGGTGAAGAATGGGGATTTGTTGGTACAGCTACTGTAGTAATACTATTCACCTTCTTACTCTTGCGACTCATTGTACTCGCCGAACGACAGAAAACAAAATTCAATAGGGTTTATGGTTATTGTGTAATCTCAATTCTGTTTGTACACTTCTGTATCAATATAGGTATGGTAATTAGTTTGATACCTACCATTGGTATTCCGTTGCCTTTCTTTAGCTATGGGGGGTCTGGACTTTGGGCATTTACTATCCTACTTTTTATCTTCTTACGATTAGATGCTAATCGCTTGAATGATTGGATTCGATAATAATTATGAATAACAAAAAATGACAAACTCATATAAAGAAAAACTCACAGAAGCCACAGCACAATATCAAAAACTCAACAAGCAATACAACCAAATGGGGTTGCTACGATTGACTGATATGTTACTGATTATTGGCTTGGTATACCAACTCATCAAAGCCCCCTCTATACTGATGGGGCTCTTTTGTATATTGGCTATTATCGTCTTCTTTTTATTGATTGTAAAACATAAAAAGATAAGTGCTCGTCGCACTATTGCTAAAACCAAAATACGCCTCAATGAGCAGGAAATTGCTTTTTTAGAACAACATATTTTCTTCACTGATAATGGTAGTGCTTTCCAACAAGAGAATCACCCTTACGCTTATGATTTAGATATTTTAGGTGAACGCTCGCTTTATCATTACCTCAATCGCACACATACTTTCTTGGGGAGAAAGCTATTAGCAGAGCGACTTCTCTGCCCTACTCCAGAGCGTATTCTCGACACTCAAAAACAAATACAAGCCCTTACTCCCGACCTTGATTGGCGACAAACCTTTACTGCTTATGCCCAACAAATAGACGATAGTGAGGAGTTCTATACCAAACTGAGTGCGTGGGCAAAAGCCCCTGTTAAACTATTGAGCAATGTGATGCGTTATACACTTATAGCCTTACCTATACTGCTTGTTGTATGTCTGTTAATAGGTTATAGTTGGGATAACGAACTGCTAAAAACTATAGGAAAACTATTGCTCACTATAAATTTAGTAACTTTTTTTAGTTTTATAGGTAGAATAGCTAAAGAAAAATTAGGTTTCGAACGTACTTATACAATGTTGTATGCTTTTAGGGAGTGTATTGCCCAAGTAGAAGCACGTTTTCCTGAAAGAAACCAGCAAGCAAGCGCTAAAATAGCCCAACTTTCGCGTTTGTTAGACGATTTAGACAGTGTAGGCAATATATTAGTATCTATACCTCTCAACGCATTTTCTTTCTATCACATACATCGTTACCAACAGCTTTTGCAATGGAAAGCTCGTTATGCAGTCCATATAGAAGAGTGGTTGCAATCGGTGGGGGAGATTGAAGTGTTGTGTAGTTTTGCAAACTTTAGCTATAATCACCCTAATTTTGTATATCCTACTCTTAATAATAAGTACGAAATAGCTTTTGAGGCGATAGGACACCCTCTTATTCCTTCAGAACAGCGCATTACTAACGATATTATCCTCAATGAGCAGGCTTTTATACTGCTCACAGGCTCTAATATGTCGGGGAAGAGTACTTTTTTGCGTACTTTGGGAGTGAATATGTTGCTCACTTTGGTAGGTTTGCCCGTTTGTGCGCGTAAAGCCAATGTACACCCTTTGCGATTGCTCGTTTCTATGCGTCTCGCCGATTCTCTCAGCGATGGCAAATCATATTTCTTTGCCGAAATCAACCGCATACAGCAGATAGTAAAAACCTTAGAAGACGAACGTTGTTTTGTTTTATTAGACGAAGTGTTGCGAGGTACCAACTCTGAAGATAAACAGCATGGTACTATCAAAATTGTAGAGCGCTTACTCTCTTTGCAAGCTTTAGGGATGCTCGCTACCCACGATATAGAAGTGTGCAATCTCAGCAAAAAATATCCTCAACAGTTGCAAAACAAATGTTTTGAATCAGTAATTGAAAATGGAGAACTCACTTTTGATTACAAACTGAGAGATGGTGTGTGTAAGAACAAAAACGCTACCTTTTTGATGAAGAAATTAGGCATTATATAATAGAATTTACCTAAAAAGAAAACTTATGATTAAAAAACTGTGGCCTCTTACTATAGGTGGCTTAGCATTAGGAGCTACCGAGTTTCTAATAATGGGATTGTTACGCGTAATAGGCGAAGATATGCATTTAGAAGATGCTATCACAGGGCGGCTTATTTCGGCTTATGCCATAGGTGTAGTTGTAGGTGCTCCAACGCTCATTGCATTGGCAGCCTCATACAATCCTAAGAAGATACTATTGTTCTTTATGTTGCTCTTCACTCTCTTCAACGGGCTTTCAGCTTTTTCACCTAATTATACCACCTTGCTTTTAGCGCGTTTTTTTTCGGGGTTACCCCACGGTGCATTCTTTGGGGTAGGTGCTATTGTAGCCAAGCAGTTAGCACCTAAAGGTAAAGAGGCTTTTGCCATTTCGATTATGTTTGCAGGGCTTACTGTCGCCAATTTGATAATGGTACCTTTGCTTACTTACATAGGAGCGTGGATAGGCTGGCGAACAGCGATGGGCTGTGTATCGTCGTTAGGATTGCTTACAATGCTATCAATATTCTTTTTCTTACCCAATATAGAAAACAAAAGAGACCTTGGTATCAAACGCGAAGTACGTTTATTTTTCAATCCAAGGTCGTTATTAGTTTTAGGTATTACTGCTTTAGGTTGTGGTGGACTTTTTGCGTGGTTCAGCTATATACAACCCTTGATGATAGAGACAGCACATATCAACCCTGATATGAAATCGGTGGTGATGATAGTTGCGGGTGCGGGAATGGTGGTAGGCAATCTCTTAGGAGGCTGGATTACTGATCGACTATCGCCTATCAAAGCGACTATTTACGTCTCGTTGATGCTCATCAGTGTATTGCTATTGGTATTCTTTTTCTCACATATTCAGCCTATAGCGTGGGTGCTTACATTTGTATGTGGAGCAATGTCGATGTCATTAGGTTCTCCGCTGAATATGCTTATTTTCCGCTGCGCACCTCAATCCGAAATGATGGGAGCTGCTTTTATGCAAGCGGGATTCAACACTGCTAATTCTATTGGAGCTTATGTAGGAGGATTGCCATTACTTTATGGGCTTAGTACAAACTACCCTTCACTCACAGGAGCAGGTTTAGCAAGCTTAGGGTTGCTCTTGACCTTCTACCTTTGGCGTATTCTCAGATTCTAATTTCTTTACTTTGAGGAATGATTCGTGTTGTTCAATAGCCATTTCTATTTGAGCCACAATTTCCTCAACAGTATCATTCTCATAATCTATCTGCAAAGGAGGTTTGATAATCATTGATTGTTGAACCCCTTTCTTTTTGATATTGATACCTTTTTTATCAAACGAACGGCGAAAACCATCGATAACGATAGGTACTACCACAGGTTTATATTGCTTGATAAGGTGTGCCGTACCCTTGCGGATAGGTTTCCAAGGAGATGTAGTACCTTGTGGAAAAGTAATCACCCAACCATCGGCGAGCGCAACCCCTATATTCTCTACATCAACTCGGCGTACTTCACGGTGTACTTCTTTGCCTTTCTCACGCCATGTTCTATTCACTGGAATAGCCCCCGCATATCCCAATATTTTAGGTAATATCCCGGACTTCATAGTCTCGGAGGCTGCTACATAATAAATATTGAGTTTAGGATTCCACAAATACCCCATATTATCTAAGGTATCTTTGCGCCCTTTCAAACTGGCATTAAAAACGTGATACATAGCCGTTACATCGGCAAAATACGTTTGGTGATTAGAAATGAACATCACATTTTGTGGAGGCAATTCGCGAATAATATCCGAGCCTTCAATCTTCAACTGATTAAAACCATCATACCTGCTATGGGTAATAAGTCCAAAAACGCGAATGAGCCATTTCTTTACAAAAAGGGTATGTCCAAAAGGATCTTGTTTAAATAAAGGCATTGGTCAATTTATTAATTAAATATGAGCCAATGAACCGATTTATAATCAGTTCATTGGCTCATTAGTTTAGTTTATTGAAAAATTCTTGCCACCAGTAATGTAGCGCTCTTTACATTCGTGATAAATTTTCACTGCTTCGTTTAGATCACCCCAACCATTGATCGCTACTTTCTTCTTTTCTAAATCTTTATATACGCTAAAGAAGTGTTCGATTTCTTTGATAAGGTGAGGGTTCAAATCGCTAAGGTCGTTCATTTTATTCCATATTGGGTCGGAAACGGGTACGCAAATCACCTTTTCATCAGGACCTTTTTCATCAGCCATGTGGAATACTCCTATAGGTTTAACTTCCATTACACAGCCAGGGAAAGTAGGTTCGGTTACTAATACGAGCACGTCTAACGGGTCGGAATCTAAAGCTAAGGTTTCGGGCACAAAACCATAATCGGCTGGATACATCATCGATGAGAAAATCATACGATCGTAACGCACTTTGCGCAACTCAAAATCATACTCGTATTTATTGCGACTCCCTTTGGGAATTTCAATGAGTACATCAAAAGATAGTGATTTGTTTTCTGACATTTCTTTTTTATTCAATTAGTGTTTAAGAGGGCAAAAATAATAAAAAAAGTGATACGCTTTCAATAAAACCCTATTTTTTATTCATCGTCCATTCCACCATCAAGTGCAATTTTTCAGATTACTTTCTGATAGAATAAATCTTTAGGTTTTTCAAAATCTAATACTTTTCTTGGTCTATTATTAATTTTATATTGATATTCTCTAATTTCTTTATCTGTAATATCCTTAAAATCAGTATTTTTTGGTATGTATTGACGCACAAGACCATTAGTGTGTTCACTAAGACCTCGCTCCCAAGAACTATAAGGATGAGCAAAGAAAAATTGTAGGTTCAAATTCTTTTCAATTCGCTTAAAGTCAGAAAATTCATTACCATTGTCAGCCGTAATTGTCTTTATATAGTTTTTGTAAGGCAAGGTCATATCTATAAGTTCATCTGCTAATGATTTAGCCTTCTTCCCTTCTTTTAATTTTCTCATAAACAACATTTTAGTAGTCATTTCAACCAATGTAAGTATCGCTCCTTTATTACCAGCTCCTACAATTAAATCTATTTCCCAGTGTCCAAACTCTGTTTTCTGACTTACAACCTCAGGGCGTTCTTCAATAGACTTTTTATCTTCCACTTTCTTTTTACAAGTGTACAATGCTCTACATCTATGCTTAAGCTGATGACGAGTGTGTTTGTATAGGTCGCCTCCGTTTTCTTTGTCTTGGTGAATGAATTTATAGATAGTTGTTTTTCCTACTATTGGTATTCCATTTTTTCTACAATACCCTACAATTTGCTCAACAGACCACTGTTCTTCAGAGATATACTTAATGACAAGAACTTTCATTTCTTTAGTAAATTTACGTTCTTTTCTAAAACGTTCTTTACGCTCTTCTGAGATTTCTTGAGCTACTTTTGGACTGTATTTTCCTGTCTTTGTTTTGTTTCTTGCCAGCTCTCGACTAACGGTAGAGGGACTACACTCCGCATAAACCGCAATTTTTTTTTGTTTCATTCTGCTTGCTTTTAAAGCAGAAATTACCGACCTTTGCGCCAAATTTAAATGCTTATATTCTTTCATTGTCATTTACAAAGAAAAGCATTTATTTTGAAAGAGAAAAGACTTTTATGGTTTTTTCTCTTTTTTTGTTGTTCAGTAAATTGCCTCTGCAGAGGCAATTTACTGAACAACAAAAATTTACTCTAAAAATCTACTGAAAAATTGCACTTACTACTGGAACTTACACAATATAACTTAACAAGTTATTCTTTATTATTTTATTATAGTCCTATTTTGAACTATTTAATAAGGTTTGTGTTATTAGAATAGAAAACAGGAATCAATTCATAGAAGTTTGTTCTAAATTAGTCCCAACCATTTTAAGGAGTTATGCGTAACTGTTGAATAAAACCTTTATCATTAGCTATTTTACTCCAAGTTTCAGTATTATAGCTTTTGAACTCTTCAAATAAAGGTAGACCTTCATTTCGGTTATTGTTAAACTTCACGTCATAACGGCAGTTGGCACAGATATCATCTAAACCTTTTTCAAACTTCATATCTATATGCTCAATGTTTTCAGGCGTATATTTCTTAGGGTTTTTCTATGCTTTTAAATGAAAGTAAAAGTAATAGAAATGAAATTAGTATGATAAAATGATAAAACAAGAACTATTCTTCACGCTCAAAAATATGTAATGTATGATTACTATCTAAGATATACACCTTATTTTCTGAGACTTTTAAATCTCTAAGGCGAGTAAAACTATCATCTCTTTCCACTACAGCAATAGGCTCTGAAACATAAATAATTTCCTTGGTGTTGATGTCTAAAACACCAAATTGTAATTCTTTGTCATTATAAAAATACAATAAATCTCCTTGTAGACTTGTATTCCCATTAACTCCATATTTTTTTAGGTTCATTTTCTCCATTTTATCCCACATACCATATAGCATAGGAGTTATTTTTTCTTTATTGAGGTCTATTTCAAAAAATCTGTCAGCTATTAAACCGATAATTATTCCTTTTTTTTCATCCAAAATAAATTTTGCACGATAAAAAATGTAAAACTCTTCATTATCTACATAACTATCGACTTTGCCTAATAAATTCCCCTTGGGTATCCCTAGAATACGATGTTTCAATTCCCCAGTTTGAATATCTAAACCAATAAATCCACCTCTTTCTATATAAACCCAAAGAATATTGTTATATATTCCTACAAATTGCTCTACTTCATAGTCAAATTCTTCATCTGTATTGTAATCTTTACCTTTACCAAGAGAAGAAAGAGGAAACTCCCAAAGAATTGAATCTGAATCTATTTTTCTACAAGCTATTTTCTTTTTAAAATCACGAAATATATACTTGTCTATAATACTTCTTCCTAACCAACTTGTAGCTTCAAAAAGTATTTTTTTCTTTTCAAAATCATAAATCCCTTCTTGTGATTTATCATCAACTTCATAAAAAGAAAAGTAAGGGTAATTTTGAGCTTCTATCCTATAATTATTAATAACAATAGTTAAATCGTTAATATTGATTATGGCAGAATCTCCATACACAATCTCTCTTGATATCAAATGGTCTTTTCCAAAGGGATATAGTTCTTGCCGTCCAGAAATTTCTAATAGACATTCATTTGATTGAGCATTAAAGAGTCCTTTGCTATTAATGTAATATTCATTCACATAAGCTATTACATTGTTTATTGTTCTACTTTCACAAAACATAATTATTCAGCTTTTATAAAGTTAAAAATAGGGTGTTTAGCATCAAAAGAAATATCTTCTACTAAATCTTTGAAATTTTTAAGACTATTTATTTTACCAGTACCTTCAACTCTATCAAATTGCTTCCATATATTTGGATTTGTTTTAAAAATTTCATCACTGTTACGTTTAAACAATTCTTTAAAAGCTTGTTTTACTTCAT
>NZ_CALGWU010000049.1 GCF_937936315.1 uncultured Capnocytophaga sp.
TTGTATGAGCTAATTACATTATTTTTTGTAGTTTTGCTTTTTATTCGTAATTTTGCCTCAAAATAACAAGAACACTATGGAATATATAATAAATATTAGGGCACAAGGTTCAAAATTGAATGCTTTTTTAAACTTCATAGAAAGCCTTGATTTCGTCGAAATTTTCGAAGTAAAAAAACAAAATACAGAAACTATTACATCAGAGAAAACTGTAATCAAAGAGCAAAAAGCCTTTAAGAAAAAACTCTTTGATGCAATGCAAGAAGCTGAAGATGTACGTGCTGGAAAAAAAGAAGCTATCCCTTTTGAAAATTTTATCAATGGACTATAAATTTTATGTACTAAAAAGTTTTGAAAAAGAGGCTAAAGCTTTATTGAAAAAATATAAAAGTCTATCCAAAGACTTGGTAAAACTCCAAACAGAAATAGAAACAAACCCCCTCTTAGGCGTGAATTTAGGAGGTGGATACAAAAAGTTACGTTTGAATATTTCTTCTAAAAACAAAGGAAAAAGTGGGGGAGCAAGAGTTATCACTCACGAAATAATTATCAGTATTAAAGAAGAAAATGATACAAAATCAGTACTTTTTGTCTCTATTTATGATAAATCTGATTTTGAAAGTATTGACATAACTCTTTTAGAAAATTATGTCAATGAATTTCGAGAAAACGAAGTTAATAAATCCAAAGAAAAAAAATGAACAAACTAAATATCTTTCTTTTACTCCTCCCCCTCTTCACTTACGCTCAAGAAGATAGTGACGACGGATTGATTGCTACTTCTCAAGGCGCAACCTCTACGCTAACAACTATCGACAACCGTTATTTAGAAGATCAATTCTACGTTGGCCTCACCTACGATTATCTCGCTGGTAAAGCCAGCAGTGTTGTGCAACACAACCTCTCCCACGGTATCCACTTAGGTTTCATCCGCGACCTCCCTATCAACCAAAAACGCAATCTTGGGTTCGGCATAGGGTTAGGCTATGCTTACGATGTGGTGTATAACAATATGGTAGCCAATAGAACCTCATCAGGAGTTGTGAGCTACGAAATCGTTGAACACTTCCGAGATTTGAACATCAGCAAAAACTACTTCAAAACCCACGCTATCGAGATACCCGTAGAATTCCGCTTCCGCACTTCCACCCCCACATCTCACAAGTTCTGGAGAGTATATGCCGGTATGCGATTCTCTTATCTTTTAGGAGGCAGAAGCCTATACACTGCGAACGATATCGACACTTCTTTCCAAAACCCCGATATTGCTAAAAAATTTCAGGTAAAAGCCTTTGCCGCTTTTGGCTATAATGCACTGAATTTCTTCGTGCAGTACAATCTTTCTCCTTTGTTAAAAGACGTAAAAACTACTGATGGTACGAGCCTCAGTTCAAATGTATTACAAATAGGTCTTATCTTTTACATACTCTAATGGACGAAAATATCACACGCTGGCGACTCATCTTGGGTCAAGATGCAAATGCTTTAGGCGAAGTATCGCTTAACGAACAACAATCGCTGATGGACGCTACCCTGGCCGCCCTCTACGACGACACCGAGAACAATGGCAACGGCGGCGGCAAACGCTCGGCAGGTTTGGGCAACTCTGCTCCTAACTTAGCCAAGTGGCTCACCGATGTGCGTTCCTTCTTCCCCCCCGATGTAGTGAGCGTCATTCAAACCGATGCTATCGAACGCAAAGGACTCACCAAACTGCTCTTTGAACCCGAAACCCTCAAGAACGTAAAGCCCGACATCTCTATGGTGGGCACCCTAATGGCACTCAAAGACCAGATTCCTGCCAAATCCAAAGACACCGCCCGCGAGTTAGTCAAAGAAGTCGTCAATGAGATAATGAAACGTATGGAGCAAGACCTCCGCCGCGCCGTTACGGGCGCTCTCAACAAAAAAGCACATACCCCCATCGCCAATTTCTCATCAACCGACTGGAAACGAACCATTCAGCGCAACCTCAAAAACTACGATACCGCCACCAAGCGCATCATACCCGAAAAATTCTATTTCTTTGAGCGCACTCAAAAACAAAAAAACTGGACGGTAATCCTCGACATCGACCAAAGTGGGTCTATGTGCGATTCCATTATCTACTCATCGGTAATGGGTTCTATCTTTGCAAGTATGCCCGCCCTCGACACTCACGTAGTAGTGTTCGACACCGAAATAACCGACCTCACCGAAGCCTGCCGTCAAGACCCCGTCGATATGCTCTTTGGCGTGCAATTGGGAGGAGGAACCGACATCAATAAGTCTGTGGCATATTGCCAAACACTCATCGAGAACCCCCGCAAAACGATGTTCATCCTCATATCCGACCTCTATGAGGGAGGCGTACGCTCCGGACTACTACGTCGTCTAAACGAGATGCATCAGGACGGTGTAAAAGTATTGGTACTCTTAGCCCTTTCCGATAGCGGTCGTCCCGATTACGACGAAAAACTCGGCAAGGAAATCAGCAAACTCGGCATTGCCTGCTTTGCCTGCACCCCCGATCGTCTCCCCGAGCTCGTCGAAAATGCCCTCAAAGGCAACGACCTTAAAAAATTTGAAAGTAAAAATAATGAATCTATAAACTAATTTGCTAATTCTCTAATGTCCAAATTTGTTAATTTTCCACAGCTCCTCTCCGAGACCCTCCAAAAACTCAGATTTTTCACTTTTCTCTTCTTTGCCGTCTGACAAAAATTGGTGTAAATCTGTGCGAAACTTAAAAAATAACTTGATTGACAAATGTTTAACTAATTAATTTAATAATAAAAATGAAAAAAAGATTTTTTTGGATAATAGCAATAGGCTTTCTCACGCTTTCTTGCCTTAATTTTAAAAAAACAACATCTAACGCTATAACTGAAGAGATGCCTAAAAATATAACTCACAACCTCATTATTAGTTATAAAGACGAAACTGTATTAGAGGCTTTAAAAAAAGAAGTTAATGAATATAAGGCTGAAGTACTATATGAGTACAAAATCATAAAAGGAATCGCTATAAAAATACCTGACAACATTGATATCAGAAAAGCCAAAGCTCATTTTTCTAAGCTCAAAGGAGTTATAGAAGTAGAGTATGACTATATTAATTCACTAAATAACAGATAGTTAATCATGAAAAAACATTCTAAAGTTTGGAACGAAACTAAAACACACGACTCTTGGTCTATTTTTAAAATAATGGGCGAATTTGTACACGGCTACGAGCAGATGAGCTCCATAGGTCCCTGCGTATGTATCTTTGGATCAGCGCGTATCAAGCCCGAAAATCCTTACTACGAACTCACCGTACGCATCGCCCAAAAAATAGTCGACGAAGGCTTTGGCATCATCACTGGCGGAGGACCCGGCATTATGGAAGCCGGTAACAAAGGCGCACACCTCAACAAAGGCGTATCTGCCGGACTCAACATCGACCTCCCCTTCGAGCAAACCAACAACCCTTATATCGACCACGACAAGAACATCAAATTCAACTATTTCTTTGCACGCAAAGTAATGTTCGTAAAATACTCCAAAGCCTTCATCGCTATGCCAGGCGGTTTCGGCACCCTCGACGAACTTTTTGAAACACTCACCCTCGTGCAAACTCATAAAATCGACAAAATTCCTATTATCTTAGTAGGCACCGATTATTGGGGCGGACTTGTAGAGTGGATAAGAACCATATTGTTAGAGAAGTTCAACAATATCAGCCCTGAAGACTTGGATTTATTTCATTTGGTAGACACCGAAGAAGAAGTCCTCAAAGTTATCGAAGACTTCTATTTCAACAAACATCAATTAAAACCAAATTTCTAAAAACACTAGCGCTATCCAAAAAGTCTCAAAATCACTTTTGCGCCGCTACACTTTGGCAAAGTTTCACACTTTGCCAAAGTTGATTATAATATTCAATCATTCTTCACTTTTCCGTTTATTACCAAATTTTTTTATTTTTATCAAGTTATTTAAAAAGCGTATATAAAAACTTCCGCCTTTTAACCATAAAAAGAATTAAAATAAAATGTTAATTTTTTTTGTATAAATCACAAAAAAGATATACCTTTGCGGGGTCAAAACTAATTATTTATTATAACATCATTTATCAATAAAAAATGAGAACACATATCAGAAAAGAAGTTTCATCAATCACTCATCAGCCTGCTGGCTCTGTTGAGGAAACTCGCTTCGAGAAAATCCACAACATCGTTTTCTCGAACTCCGTAACCGCTTCAATTAGTGTCGCACACGAAATCGCCGACCTTATCAAAAAAAAACAAGCCGAAGGCAAAAAATGCGTATTAGGCTTAGCCACCGGCTCCTCCCCTGTAAAAGTCTACGACGAACTCGTGCGTATGCACAAAGAAGAAGGTCTTAGCTTCAAAAACGTAATTACCTTCAACTTAGACGAGTATTATCCAATGGAAAAACAGGATATACAAAGTTATTGGTACTTTATGCACGAGCACCTCTTCAACCATATTGATATCCCTAAAGAAAATATCAATATCCCCGATGGTACCGTATCTCACGACGAATTAGAAGCCTACTGCGCTAATTACGACAAAAAAATCCAAGATTGCGGCGGACTTGATTTCCAACTCCTCGGTATCGGTCGTACCGGTCACATCGGCTTCAACGAACCTGGTTCTAACCGCAATTCTGGTACCCGCATCATCACTCTCGACCACATCACCCGCTCCGATGCTGCCGAAACCTTCCACGGTATCGACAATGTGCCTCGTCAAGCCATTACAATGGGTATCCGCACCGTGTTAAAAGCTCACCGCATCGTATTGCTCGCTTGGGGTAGCGGCAAAGCCTCTATCGTAGCCAAAGCCGTAGAAGGCGATATCACTGCCGAAGTACCTTCAAGCTACCTCCAACTCCACGAAAACACTACTTTTGTATTAGACGAAGAAGCAGCCGCCGATCTCACTCGTATCAAAACCCCTTGGCTCGTTACCGATGTACAATGGAACGAAGACCTCAAAGCAAAAGCTATTGTTTGGCTTTGCGAACACTTGGGTAAAACAATCCTCAAACTCACAGATTCCGATTACAACGAGTACGGTATGTCCAAACTCTTGGCAGAATCAGGTCCTGCTTACGATTTGAACATCGCTATGTTCAACCGCTTGCAACACACCATCACAGGATGGCCAGGTGGTAAACCTAATGCCGATGATACCAACCGCCCTGAACGCGAACATCCTCACAAAAAACGCGTAATTATCTTCAGCCCTCACCCCGATGACGATGTAATTTCTATGGGAGGTACTTTCGACCGATTAGTTTCTCAAGGTCACGAAGTACACGTAGCTTACCAAACTTCCGGTAACTTTGCCGTATCCGACCACGAAGCGCTTAAATTCGCCGAAGTATTCAAAGATATAGCCAAAGAAAACAAAACTGAAGTAGCTGTAATCAACGAGATTATTAGCAACATCACCAATAAAAAATCCAACGAAATCGATAGCCTTCTCGTACGCCAACTCAAAGGTAACATCCGTCGCCACGAATCATTGGCTGCTACACGTTATGAAGGAGTGCCCGATAACCAAGTACACTTCCTCAACTTGCCTTTCTATGAAACAGGAGGTGTGAAAAAGAACCCTATAGGCGAAGCCGATATCAAAATCATTATGGATTTGATTGAAGAAGTAAAACCTCACCAAATCTATGCTGCGGGTGACCTCGCTGATCCTCACGGAACTCACAAAGTATGTCTCGATGCTATCTTTGCTGCTTTGAAGAACTTAAAACACAAAGATTATATGAAAGACTGCTGGGTATGGTTATACCGCGGAGCTTGGCACGAATGGGACATCCACGAAATCGAAATGGCAGTCCCTATGAGTCCAGCACAAGTGCTCAAAAAACGTCAAGCCATCTTCTTCCACCAATCTCAAAAAGATGGTGCTATGTTCCAAGGAGACGACTTGCGTGAATTCTGGCAACGCGCCGAAGCTCGTAACAGCGAAACCGCTCGTCGTTACCGCAATTTAGGCTTCGCCGACTATGCCGCTATCGAGGCTTTCAAACGTTACTTCTTCTAAGAAGGATACGCCTTAAAATACAAAATAAAAAGGGACTACCTGCGTAAGGTAGTCCCTTTTTAGATTTAACAAAATCTATAACCTATGAAAACATTTCTTTTACTTTTTCAAAGAACGACTTATCGTGCTTATCGGGTTTAGGAGCGAAATTCTCATCCTCCTGCATCTTTTTAAAGAAAGCCTTTTGCTCCTCGTTTAAGTGTTTAGGAGTCCATACATTCACGTGAACAATCAAATCACCCGTTGCGCGTCCTTGCAAGCTAGGAATACCTTTGCCACGCAAGCGCAATATCTTGCCCGATTGTATGCCTTCTTCTAATTTGATGCGCACTTTGCCCGTTACTGTATCTATTTCCTTAGTAGCTCCTAAAACAGCTTCAGGGAAACTGATATACAAATCGTAATGCAAATTATCGCCTTCGCGTTTGAGAGTTTCGTGTTCTTGTTCTTCAATAAGAATCAAAAGGTCACCAGCTACACTGTTCTTCACAGGAGCTTCATTACCCTTTCCATTCATATTCAGCTGAATGCCATCCATTACACCCGCAGGAATATTGATAGAGATAGTCTCTTCAATAGTTTTCAATCCTTGGGCATCGGTATCGGCACCGCGTTTATCAATCACTTCACCAGCACCACCACAAGCCGAACAAGTAGAGGCAGTTTGCATCATACCAAGCATTGTGTTCACTTGTCGTACCACTTGTCCGCGACCATTACACGTTGGGCAAGTTTTATAAGTTGTATCTTCAGCTTTTACTTTGCGGCGTACTTTTATTTTCTTTTCAGTACCTTTTACAACATCTTCCAAGGTAACTTTCACACGTATACGCAAGTTTTCTCCTTTCACATATACCTGCTGACTGCCGCCACCAAAACCGCCAAAACCACTAAAGCCACCCGAAAAATGACCACCAAATATATCGCCAAACTGACTGAATATATCGTCCATTGAGAAACCACCGCCCCCCATACCGCCTTCAAAGGCAGCGTGACCAAAGCGGTCGTACTGAGCCCGTTTGTTCTCATCGCTGAGCACCTCGTAGGCTTCAGCAGCTAATTTAAAATTCTCTTCAGCTTCTTTATCCCCAGGATTTTTGTCGGGGTGGTATTTTAATGCTTGTTTGCGGTATGCTTTTTTTATTTCGGCAGCCGTAGCTGTTTTCTGTATTTCTAATATTTCGTAGTAATCTCTTTTCATTTTAAACTTCTTATTGTGCTACCACTACTTTAGGAAAACGTATCACTTTATCACCTAATTTGTAGCCCGCTTGCACTACATCCACTATTCTACCTTTATATTCAGGCGATGGAGCAGGAATGAGTGTAATTGCATCGTGAATTTCACTGTCGAACACATCGTTAGGAGCAACGTCCATACGCTCTAAACCTTTAGATTTTAGCGTGTTTATAAGTTTGTTATAGATGAGTTTCACCCCTTCAAGTGTATTCTCATCTGCTGTTTTAGAGAGTTCCACCAAAGCACGGTCAAAATCATCTACTATAGGCAACATAGCTGACAAAATGTCCTTTCCAGCAGTAGCTATTAATTCTTCACGTTCTTTAATAGTTCTACGGCGGTAGTTATCAAACTCGGCAAACAGACGCAAATAGCGGTCTCTTTCCTTGTTGAAATACTCATCCGTTTTTTCAGGTTCGTTGGGGTCTTTATACATAATCTGCTCTTCCTCAGTAGGTTCTGAAGTATGAGCAGGTTCATCTTCTAATGGAGGTTGTTCCATCGGGGTTTCTTCCTCTGTTTCAGGCTCTTCTTCAAACGCTTCAAAGTCTTCATCCTCAAAAGGCTCTTCAGAATCCTCTTCTTCAGAATCCTCTTCTTCGGAGTCTTCTTCTGTTTCAGGCTCTTCCAATTCTTCCTCTGCTTCAGGTTCTTCTTCTTCAAAAGAGTCGTCGTCATCTAAATCAAAAGGCATTTCGTCCTCATTGAAGTCATCGAAGTTCTCATCTTCAGGAATTTCCACTGTTTCGTACATATCCTCTTCAGGAGTGTAATCCACAGGGTCTTGTTCAAATTCAAAATTGTCTTTGTTAATATCTTCAGTACTCATAATGATTCTTATTAGGTTTATTTCGTATTTTGATAGCAAACAATTTGCCATTTACAAAAACAGTGCCATTTTGGCAGTTTGAGCCACTCGTACAATTGCTTACCTCCACTCTATCCTACTGCCGTACGATTGTACTTCTTTCACAAAATCAGGAGTAATTTTCAAGTGCAGTTTGAGCACAATTTCATCTTCAGTTTCACTCATCACCTCTTGCGAAGAGTGTAAAGGCATCGCTTTGAGGTATTCAGCGGGGTTAGGTACAAAAGGCGAGTCGGTAGGTAACTTTTTAAAGGCGAGCACCACCTCTTCAGCTTGCGTACGCTCGTTGTCTACCCACGCCCCAAAACTATCGTCAAAAAAATGCTCTACCTCCTCCGGTACAGGATGCTGAAACTTCACCCCCCGCTCATCGTCTAAGTGCTTAATTCTATCCAAACCAAACACCCGCAACGCTTCCTTCTCCACATCCCACGCCAGCACATACCAGCGTCTTTGCGCTTCTTTTAGCAAATAGGGCTCTAACGTGCGCACCACTGGCTGTTTGTTTTTATCCCAAAACTTATAGTAATGCAACGCTACCTGTCGCTTTTCTTTGATAGCCCTAAGCAGCGGCGACAGATATTCCGTACCCGCAGGCAATCGCTTTTCAAACTGAATCACCTCGGAAAGATTGCCATAATTCTGCAAAGCTCTAAACACATCAAACGCTTCTAATAGATTTTGAGTATAGAGGTCGTTATCTTCTGTGATTTCGTACGCTTTAAGAGTGTTATTATACTCAATTTTTATGTGGTAGATTTTCTCAATTTCTTGCTTATCACGCAGAAAAGTACGATCAGTAAACGCCTCAACATCGCAATATTCCTCACTTTTTTGTAAAGCTTTTATCAAATCTTCATACGAATGAGGCTTCATACGCAGGCGTTCCACGATAAAACGGTGTCTTAAAAACTTCTTCATCTCATTATTTTTTGCAAATATACGAACTTTTTTCTTCGAGCGACAGTTTTTGTCGCTCTTGCTATCGACTTTTGCCCCAACAAATAACGATTTATATGAATATAGCCATTGTTGGGGGACGTGATTTTAGCGATTACACCCTACTGAAAGAAAGTATTTTAGCGTATATCAATACGCACGAAAAACCCGAAAACATCGTATCGGGTGGTGCTAAAGGAGCCGACACCCTTGCCGCACAATTTGCTGCCGAGATGGGTATTCCTCTCCTCGTTTTCAAACCCGACTATCAAAAGTATGGGCGTGGAGCGACCCTTGTGCGCAACACTCAAATCATCGAAAATTCCGAAGTGGTTTTTGCCTTCTGGGACGGACAGTCAAAAGGCACTAACGACAGCATTAAAAAAGCCAAAAAACTTGAAAAAGAGCTACATATCATCAAGTACAAACAAAGCTTTTTTACCTCTTAACTCTTACCTTAAAACATTGGGGAAGCCGAAAACCATATAGAGTAGGCACTCACTAAAAACTATAATAATATGATTTTAAAAATTGTAAATGGAAGATTAGATCTTCTCAGTGATTCAGGAGGTCGTATCAGAACGATTGCGCAAAGCAATGTAATTGACGCTGCTCTCAGCGATGATGAAAAATCTGTTTTAATCACCTACAGCAATGGTAGAACAGATCTTTGCAACGATTCTGGAGGACGTAAATCTACAGTTGTAGAAAGTAATGCTGTAAAAGCTATTTTCTACAATTCAGACATACTCATCACCTTAAAAAACGGAGATATGGAACTGAGAAACCAAAATGGTGGAAAGATAAGAAGCATTTAATTTACATTTCACAAGGAGTGCAAGCCTATAATAAACTTAGGCTTGTTACTCCTTCTAAAAAAGATTTAACAACAATGAAAATACAAAATAACGGTTTAGAAAATTATCCTAGAAGTCCTTATATTCCTAAGGTAGAACCCAATCTTTTCTTTGCAGGCAAAAAAGTAAAAACGTCCTACAAAGAGTACGAGGTACTCATAGACAACAACAACATTGGCTTAGGCAAATTTAAAAAAAATGTGGCTGTTATTCCTGAGGATATCATAAACCTTATCAAGGAATATGATGATATGGCAAGAGATTTTAGAACGAAAAAATCCCTTGATGAAACGACCAAAACATTGTGGCATAACATATTATTTTTCAGTGGTTGTGAATGCTTTGTAACTACTTACAACGAACAGGGGTTAGTAACGAGTTACGAAGTAGACGATTTTGTATTTGTTTTTAAATATAATGAACAGCAACAACTCACCGAATGGACTGCTACTATTTCGGATCAAATACCTTGTACATACAGTTTTTTGTACAATGAAAAAGGTTTGCTCTATAAAATTACAGAAAAGATCCCTACAGGTATTTTTAAAGAGTATTTATATGACGAAAAAGGCGATATGGTAGTCGTTATAGAAAATGGGGAAAATCCTGAAGAGTATAAATATAAGTACAACTCAAAAGGTGAATTAGTAAGCTTAAAACGTTATCGAAATGAGAGATTTATGTGGGAAGATTTGTTCCTATATGACGAGAGAGGCAATAAAACACTATTTTGTTCTTTCAGCGAAGAAAATGAAAAAAACGAAAGAGAAAACGAGCGAAAAGTATTTATCAATTCGTACAAAAATGGGCGTCTTGCCAAACAAGAAATTTTGTACTACGAGAATGGAGAGAAGGAGTTTTTATTCTTTGACGAACAAGGAAATGTAATTGAAAAACAGTACTTTGAAATCAAATATTACCGAGGGTTTGAATTAAAAGAAAGTATTAACTACCAATATTTTGAAGATAAGGTAAAATGCACTTACATAAATAAGTATGATGCGAAAGAAGTTATTATTTGTAAAGATATTAAGTGCACTGAAGAACCTCTTTATAAAAATCATTTTTCTAATTATAGTAATATTTGGCACAACGAAAATTTTTCTTCTTTAGCTATAAATAACCTAGACGATAACGAGAAAGAAAAGTTTGTACGCAACTACTCTCCTAATGGAGAATGGGAAACTATTTTCTATCATAATGGGAAACCGATCTATATCGTTAGAAAAGAGTGCAGTGTAGTCGAAAATTAATGCTTTTACACAGAAAAAGAATATAATATTAAAAACTTAAATTATATGTATACACAGCATTTTAAAGAGGCAGTAGCCTACTATAAAGCCAATAATCTATTTGTAGGGTATGGCAACCCTAATGGTAAAGTTTTGATAATCGGCAAAGAAGCTGCACACATTCCCCAAGAAGAGACTACCGAGAATTTAGAAAAGAAGAAAGAAGAGCTCTTCCAAAGTAATGTATCTCAATGGGAGCGCATACTTTCTACTAATGAAGTACCTAACTACGATAGTCAACGCCTCATCTCTCACGAACATCCCTTATATGCTTACGGCAATTAATATAATAGTTGGGATAAAAGCAAAAAAGGAGGAACTAGTTGTACCTATTTAAACTACGAAAAGCTCTACGAATAGCTATTTTTACAGGGAGAAAAACTTGAGAAAATCAACTTTCTAAAGGAGTTTTTCATCACCGAGTTCAGCGACTACCCTACTAAAGAAAGCTACAAAAATGAGGATATAGAAGCCCTTAGAAAACAGTCTATAGAAGAGCGTAAACCTCTCTTTGCAATGTCTTTTTTCAAAGAGTTCCCTATTATAATTGTTGCAGCTGGTAATTATCCAAGCTGTTACCACATTAATTTAGAACAAACTTTTGATATCGTTTTCCAAAAAGAAATAAAAGTAGGAAGAGACCGTTATTTCTTACACTTTAGTAAGGATAACAAACGTATTCTTATCTATACTCGACAATTAAGCAATAGCTTCTCTAAAGAGCTTATTCCTGCTATTGCTGCTGAGGCTAAAAAGTTTTTATAACAACGAGTTATATCTCTTTCTGTTGATAACTTTGCCTAAAAATAAAGAAATACTGGGGAAGCCGAAAACCATATAGAGTAGGCACTCACTAAAAACTATAATAATTATGAGTTTAATAGTTACATTTAAAAACGAAGTGGTTCGCATTTGTCCAAAAAATGCAAAGAAAATCGAGGCTTCTAAGAATAATAGAATTTCTTGGATTGGTCGCTACACTGGCAGTTATATCTTTAAAGATTTAACAGTCTCCGGTAATGAAATCTTAGCACAAACTGATAAAGGTTTGTACTGTTCAAAAAATGGAGGTTTATCTTGGATAAAACGCAGTTAAAACAACTGAGGAGGTTGCTTTTAAAGGGAACCTCCTCTTACCCAATATTTGTAAAACTAAAAAAATAAACAACAATGAAAATAAAAAATAACGGCTTAAAACGTCCTGATTCACCTTATATTCCTATAATGGAGCCTAATACTTTCTTTGCCAACAAAAAAGTGCAAACTACTTACAAAGAATACGAGGCAGTAGAAGATGAGAACAACACTGTGCGCTTAGGAGCATTTAAAGATTATGAACTTTTTATTCCTGAAACTATCCAAACACTTATTAGCGAATTTCGCGGAATGGCAGTAACTTTATATAATATAGATTCTTTTAATGATAAACCAGAAATAGAAAACTTTTTTGATATTTTTGATTATTCTCATAATAATAAATACTTTACAACAACTTACAACGATAAAGGTTTCATAACAAGCTATGAAATAGACAACATCCTCATTACTTTTAAGTACAATGAAAACGATCAAATCATTGAGTGGACGGCTACAATCTCAGGAGAAATACCTTGTACTAGAAAATTTTTGTACAACGAAAATAAACTCCTTAGTAAAGTGATTGATCCTCTCCCTTCAAGCAAAACCCAAGAGTGGTTATATGATGAAAAAGGTGATATGATAGCTATCCTAAAAAATGATGAAATCACTCAAAAATATGAATACAACTACAACCAAAAAAAAGAGTTAATAGGCGTAAAAGGTTTAAGTACTGAAGAATCATTCTTGTACGACGAAAAAGGAAATAAAGTACAATACAATATGTCTTATGATGGTAAAGTATATGAAGACTACCGAAAAGTATTTATCAATTCCTATGAAAAAGACATACTCACCAAACAGGAAATTCTAGATTACTATTATGGTGACAAAGAAGTACTTTTCTTCAATGAACAAGGAAGATTTATTCAAAGGTGCTTCTTTGAAGAGAAACCTTACCGAGATTTTGAGTTAATAACTACCACTAACTACCACTATTTTGAGGACAAAGTAAAACGTACTTATATAAATAAGTATATTGGAAAAGAAGTTATTGTTTGCAAAGATATTGAATATGCTAAAGAACCTATTTATAGAGATTGTTTTTTAAAGCACTATGGTGAAATTTGGGCAAACGAAAATTTTTCTTTTTTCGTTATGTATAATCTAAATGATATTGAGGAGATAAAGTTTGTGCGCACCTACCTCAATAATGGAGAATGGGAAACTGTTTTTTACAAATACGGCAAACCTGAATATATCATAAGAAAAGAGTGTACTATCGTAGAAAATTAGTATATTTGCACAATCAAACATAAAGTAATAACTAAAACAATAATAATATGAGCAAAATGTTTAAACAGCTATTAGAGATCATTGAATCAGATGAGTTCAAAAATAAACTAAATGAACTCAATGACAATTTCTTTAACCTAAAACAAGAAATTCACATTAGAAACTTGCTTGTTGAACTCTTCAACCAAAAACACAAAGAGCAAGGAAAAAGAGCAATTGCCGAGTACCCTCGCATTGCTAAAACTCGTGTAGATTTATCATTAATAGATAAGAATAACACAGAAACTCCTTTTAAAATAGAGTTTAAATATCACTTCCCAAAAGATAAAGGAGGTTTTTCAGAGTACCAAGAATCTATTCAGAAACACTTTAAGAATAGAAAAAGTAATGGATTTATACTCATTGTTTGCGACAGTAATGCTAATAAAAGAAAAGAATTTGAAAAAATTTGGCTTAGTAAAAAAACTAAGTTTTCAAAGCTATCATCAGAGGATAACATCTGGAAAGAAAATCTTCAAGAAAAGTTTAAGAATACTGCTGATTCTCAAGCCTATTTTTTTGAAATCACCGTAGAAAATCCTTTTGAAACCACTTATCACTTCTTTATCTTAGAAGAAAAACAATAAGACTTCCTACAAAACAAAAAACTCCCCAACGCATAATGCCTTGGGGAGTTTTTACTTATTATCTTTTCTATTTGTTCAATTCATCATAATTCATAATAAAAAAAGAGCAACTCTTTATCAGAATTGCTCTTTATAAGAAGGCGGCGA
>NZ_CALGWU010000050.1 GCF_937936315.1 uncultured Capnocytophaga sp.
TAGGAGCTGTATTGTAACGTGTCTCGATAGAGAAAACTGTTTGTTGCTCACTCCTATCTGCCCTAATAGTAGAGCCTTGACCTTGTGCTCCTAATAGTAATTGAGGCTTACCTGAATACCTAATTTCCGCTATTTTTTGTTGATTGCTAGGCAGTGAGGTAGATTTTGACGCATAATGATAGTAGTAATCCTCATAGTCTACACTAGTTGTTAGCACTTCGCCCGCTGCCGATATTTCAGCACTTGTAGCCTCTCTTCCTGGAGTTATTTCTCTCTGGAAATCTTTAGATTTGCAAGAACCTCGTACTGAAGCACGCAAAAATTCAGAGTAGTCTGTCCATAGCATCCCTGGAGGCAAATGAAGTGCATCGCCTCGCTGAGGATTGGTATAGGTGTACACACGGAAACCACCTTCGGTAGTTTCTACCCATTTATTTAAAGGAATCATAAACCTAGGACGAGCCCCTCCATTCTTAATTTGAGAAGCTTCGGCAATATAGGTATATTCGGTACTAAGGATTTTGTACGCCAAAGGCATTTTAATAACAATCTTCTTAATCAAACGCCCTGGACGATATTCTTCAGTATAAAAACTACTTCCCCCTCCTTGTTGACGACCTGAGTAAATAAGATTGCTCCCTATGTAGTTAGGATAACAACCTGACAAACCATAAGCGTTACTGCCATACTTCGTAGCTGTATGTGCATAATTAAAAACAGGTACAAAGGTTATTCCACAACGCAACGCGTTGGTGTGGTATCCTTGGGAGGTAATATTGGTATCATTTTTATCGGCTAAGGTATAGAAATAAGAGGCAATACCCGATTGCTCCTCTACGCCATAAGTTTGTACTGTATTCTTTACCTGATAGGTAGCTACTACCGAGAAGGTTTGGTTTTTGCCTAAAATTCCCGAAGGCAGCGCATCGGTAAGATTCCAACGGTAATAGTTGCCATTGGCATCGGAAACATTTGTTACCACACCTGGGTCAGTAGCAAGTAAAGTAACTTCGTGAGTACCTATTTTTACTTTGATAAACTTAGGATCTAAATCTGCTTGTTTTTTTACAGAAGTATAATAGAATAGGTTATCGGATGCAGCATTAGGCGATTGTTTTCCTTCGGCAAAGAATTCTACATCGTCTAAAGGCAACACTTTACGGCGTTGCTCTGCAGATATATTAGCACGTTGTACGCGTTGGGTCATAGTAGCATCCGTCCAACCATAAGAGTTATCGGCGCGCTCTACTTTAGCATTAAGTATCTCAGGACCATTTACTGTACAAGGTACTGTACAGCCTAAAGCTATATTTGCACTTTTACAAATTAGAGGTTTTTGGAAGAAAGTACCATCTGGGTTTCTATTCATTAGCGAAATGGTATACGGAATAGCCGTAGCATTACCCATTCCGGTACAATCGGTGAGTTCTATATCAAAAGATATATGCCCCCACAAGCGCACATTGTTACCCGTTATGCCTGCAGGAGGCGTTTCGGGGGTGGTAAAATCTAGCAATCCACCAGCGGGCACATCAGGAATAGTGACAGTAGGCGCGCTCGTATCGGTAAAATCGTCAGTATAGTGGAATACTACATTTTTGAGAGCAATACCCGAAGGCAACTGCATACGATAATTGTAACGAAGGTCATTATTATCAGCATTAAGACGTAGGTTACCTTTGAAACGCTCGTAAGCCGTTACGGTAGTCATAGCAGGAGCTAAGTAGCCTTTTTCAGGAGCGTTCTTAAGCAACTGCACTGGGAAAGCCGTTTTGTTGGCAAATCCAAAATTTCGCGTATAGGTATTTACGCCTTCTCTTGTCTTACCTGTACTACCACAAGCACTCTCGTACCAATAGTTAAAAGTAGGGAATATTGTGAAAGTACCACAATCCATAGGAATGCCTGTAGCTATCAGATCAAAACACAATCTTACCTCGGCACCAGGTTTAAGGTCATCGCGGTAGCCATCGCCATCTTCATCGGTAAGACCAATGTCTTTGCCAGCAAGAGCAGCCTCGGCTAAAGCTGGCAAATCGTGAAAGTCAAAAGTTGTATTATTACCATCAAAAATACGTGTTGGTACCGGAATCTTAGTGCCATCGGTAGCAATAATATAGAAGTTATCGGGAGCGAAGTGTTTTCTGTTTTGCTCTAGCCTTTCCACTCGGTTGTCATAGGCGATAGAGCCATCGGTACTTTCGTTCTTGAAGGCAGTATAGAAAGTACCGAGTTTTTGTCCGGCAGCAGCTGTAAGACCTGCGCCGTACTCAAAATATCTTTTATTCCAATCGGTAATTTGTTTTACTACAGGAATTTTGTATTCCTTTACTTTTATATCTCTACCTACTTTAGTATTTTGGTCAAATAGTTCGGTAGCTGAGAAGCCCCAATAAGGCACGTAGCCAGCCTTTACCTGCTTAGCGCATAGAGAACTAGCCACTTTGTAGGTTTCGGTAATAGTTACCAGCTCATTATTAGCAAAGCCCCCCGGTTTGGTAAGGCTGTACAAAGTTTTGCCTGCATTATGAAAACCAGCAGGTACGGTACCTACTTGCGCTAAAGTGACCCCAGTAGGAGGAGTAAAGCGTACGCTAGTAATACCCGCAGGGTAATCAACAGAGAAGAAGATGGTATGTGTATAGCCTACCCCTGTATTACGTATGCCGAAGGTAGCTGTATTTTCGCCTATTTCGACATTATCAACTCGAGTGATGCCTTGTACCGTAACTACTGGAGGCGTTACCCTATACTGGTTAGATTTTTCTTTTTCTTCTGGTTCGCCTACCACTGTTACTTTCACCTCATCGGTAAGGTATCTACCTGCCAAAGCATCGGTAGCAGCCTTAGTAAGCTTACGCTTAAGGGTAAAAGCCACTTCGGTGTTAGGCGTACCTACAAGGGTAAACACAGGTTTGTTAAGAGGACTACCTGCCACTTGGGATACCGAAGTAGCATTGGCTCCACCACTTACAGAGCCTGCTAC
>NZ_CALGWU010000051.1 GCF_937936315.1 uncultured Capnocytophaga sp.
ATGTCGCCGCCTTCTTATAAAGAGCAATTCTGATAAAGAGTTGCTCTTTTTTATTATATCATCATTTCATAAAATCTCTCACAGTTCCTCCCCAATCAGCCTTGTCTGCCTTGTCTTCCTCGTCCTATTCTCTCCGAGGCTCTCCTAGATTCTCAATTTTCCAAAAAAAAGAACCCTATCACTAGGATAGGGCTCCTTTAAATGTTTTCACAACGGAATAATCCTTATTGTGAATTGCTTTCAAATTGTGCGACAAAAGTAGGTATTATATTTTTAATGTACAAATATTTTAGTATAAAAAAAATCATTATATTTGTCCTTTCTTAAAACATTATACCAATGAAACACATATTAGGCTTAGATTTAGGCTCAAACTCTATCGGTTGGGCTTTTGTACAACAAGATTTTGAAAACAAACAAGGAAAAATTATGGCTGCTGGTAGTAGGATTATCCCTATGGATCAGGGTATATTAGGCGATTTTGAGAAAGGAAATACAGTTTCTCAAACTGCCGAAAGAACTACTTATCGCAGTATGCGTCGCCTGAGAGAACGGCATTTACTTCGCCGTGAGCGACTTCATAGAGTACTTCACATATTAGGTTTTTTACCTCCTCACTATGATGCTCAAATAGACTTTACCAAAAGATATGGTAAATTTATAGATAATGCTGAACCCAAAATAGCTTATAACAATGGGAATTTTATCTTTACAAATAGTTTCAATGAGATGATTGAGGATTTCAAAAAACACCAACCTCAGTTATTCTATAAAAAATCTAATGGCGAAGAGAGTAAAATCCCTTATGATTGGACAATTTATTACCTGCGTAAAAAAGCACTTTCACAAAAGATTACCCAACAAGAATTGGCTTGGCTTATTCTTCACTTCAATCAAAAAAGAGGGTACTACCAGTTGCGCGGCGAAGAAGAAACTGAAAGCCCTAACAAAGAAGTTGCTTTTCACTCTTTAAAAGTTGTAGAGGTAGAGGCTGAAGCTCCTAATAAAAAAGGTGAGATTTGGTATACAATCCGTTTAGAAAATGGTTGGATATACCGTCGTACAAGTAAAATCCCTTTGGACGATTGGAAGGGAAAAACACGTGATTTTATCGTTACTACCGACCTTAATGATGATGGCACTATTAAAGTAGACAAAGAGGGTAAAGAAAAACGTTCCTTTAGAGCTCCTGAAGAAAACGACTGGAACTTGCTCAAAAAGAAAACAGAACACGATATTGATTTTTCTGGAAAAACTGTAGGTGCTTATATCTACGATCATTTGTTGCAAGACCCCAATCAGAAGATTAAAGGTAAATTAGTTCGTACGATTGAACGAAAATACTATAAAAATGAATTAAAAGCTATTTTAACCAAACAAATAGCACTTCAACCAGAATTGTTTACCAAAAACCTATTAGCGGACTGTATAAGAGAATTATACCGCAAAAACGAGACGCAACAACAAAATCTATTATCAAAAGATTTCCTTCATCTGTTTGTAGAAGATATCATTTTCTACCAACGCCCGTTGCGCAGCAAAAAATCTACTATTGCCAATTGTACCTTAGAAAAGCGTTCGTATATAGATAAGGAAACTAATGAGCGCAAAGATGCTCCTATAAAAGTATGTGCCAAATCTAATCCTTACTACCAAGAATTTAGAGTGCTGCAATGGCTGCAAAACTTGCGAATTTATGAAATAGAAACCGACCGTGAGGTAACTGCTCAGTTTATTGAAACACCCCAAGACTATGAGGCTCTCTTCAACTTCTTGATGTCTCAAAAAGAAATAGATAATGAAAGTTTACTGAAATACTTTTTACATGCAAAAAATCCTCAAATTAAAGACAAAGCAGCTAAAAGCGAGCTTAAAAAATGGCTCACTACTTATCGTTGGAACTATGTGTATGATGTGGCAGATAACTCCTCCAAAAAATACCCTATGAATGAAACAGGTTATGACCTTCAGCGGTATTTGCAGAAAGTAGAAGGACTCCCAGCCAACTTTCTAACCTTTGATACAACATATCGATTGTGGCATTTGTTATATTCGGTGAAAGACAAAGTTGAATTTGAAAAAGCATTAAAGAGATTTGCTAAAAAGAAACAATTAAACGAAACATCCTTCATAGAAAGTTTTAAAAACTTCAAACCCTATCCTAATGAATATGGTAGCTTTTCTGAAAAAGCAATTAAAAAATTACTCCCTCTGATGCGATTTGGCAATCATTGGGACTTTAATCGTATTGATGTATCTACTCAAAAACGTATAGACGACCTTATCAATGGAGTGGCGAATGAGGATATCCGTACCATCATTAGAGAAAAAACAGAGAAGTATCAGCTCAATAGTGAGAGCTGCTTTCAAGGATTACCGCTTTGGTTAGCACAGTATGTAGTCTATAACCGTCACGCCGAAGCTACCGATATAGAAAAATGGACTTCAGTGAGTGATTTAGAAGTATATTTAGAAGATTTCAAGCAACATTCACTGAGAAATCCTATAGTAGAGCAAGTAGTTACCGAAACTTTACGCGTAGTAAGAGATATTTGGCAACAATACGGTGGGGGACAAGCGAATTTCTTTGATGAAATACATATAGAACTGGGTAGAGAACTCAAAAAAACAGCTGAAGAAAGAAAACAACTTTCTAATAGAAATCAAGAGAATGAAAATACCAACCTACGTATTAAGAAATTGCTTGCCGAATTAAAAGAAGATGCAAGCATACAGAACGTACGCCCCTATTCGCCTATACAGCAAGAACTGCTTAAAATCTATGAAGAAGGTGTATTCAGTAGTACAGATGAAATAGACGAAGAAATTCAAAAAATTCGCAAAAAAGCTGAACCTACCACCCCTGAGATACAACGCTACAAGCTCTGGTTAGAACAAAAGTATAAATCGCCTTATACGGGAGAGGTGATTTCACTCACAAAGCTATTTACCGAGGAGTATGAAATAGAACATATTATTCCACAAAGCCGTTATTACGACGATAGTTTATCCAATAAGGTAATATGCGAATCAGCTGTAAATAAGCTAAAAACAAATCTATTAGGATTGGAATTTATCCAGAATCACCACGGTGAGAAAGTGCGCATAACAGCTAATAAAGAAGTTACTATCTTCACAGAAGAACAATACAAAGAGTTTGTGAAGAAACATTACGCTAATAATTTAGCCAAACAACAAAAACTTCTTTTGAATGAAATACCTGAAAAAATGGTGGCTCGCCAGCTGAATGACACTCGTTACATCAGCAAGTATATTTCTGAAATACTTTCTAAAATAGTGCGTTCAGATGAAAAAGATGAAGGTGTAAACTCTAAAAATGTAATACCTTGTACAGGTAAAATCACTACTGCCCTCAAGCAGGATTGGGGACTTAATGACGTGTGGAACGAGCTTATACTTCCTCGTTTTGAGCGAATGAACCAACTTACCCAAACACAGCTTTTTACCTCATATAACGACAGACTTCAAAAAAATCTTCCTACGGTTCCAATAGAGTACAGCCAAGGTTTCCAAAAGAAACGCATAGACCACCGTCATCACGCTATGGATGCCTTAGTGATTGCTTGTGCCACGAGAGAGCATATTAATTATATGAATAACCAACACGCATTGGATAAGAGTAAGGATAAAAAAGAAAAACAACAATCTCGCATAGACCTTCGCACCATCCTCTGTGAGAAAAAGAATAATAACTGGCAGTTCAAGAAACCTTGGGCTACATTCACTCAAGAAGCCAAAGAATCCCTCGAACATATAGTAGTGAGTTTCAAACAAAACCTAAGAGTGATTAATAAAGCTACCAACTATTATGAAAAATGGGAAGAGAAAAATGGTGTACTTGTAAAAAAGAAAGTAAAACAAGAAGGAACTAATTGGGCTATCAGAAAGCCTTTACATAAAGAAACTGTTTCAGGTAAAATTGTTTTGGATAGAAAAATAGGTAAAGATAAAATACTTACAGCTACCCGAAAAACAGTAGACATTACCTTTACTGAAAAGATCATCAGTAGTATTACCGATACGGGCATTCAGAAAATATTGCTCAACTATCTGAAATATAAAGGAAGTCCAGAAGTAGCTTTTTCAGCAGAAGGATTAGAAGAACTCAACAAAAATATCGCTCAATATAACGATGGCAAAAAACATCAACCTATCTATAAAGTCCGTATTTTTGAGGAAGGAAGTAAATTTCCACTCGGAGAAATAGGTGCTAAAGCTACCAAATTTGTAGAAGCCGCCAAAGGAACAAACCTCTTTTTTGGAGTATATCAAGGCAAAGAAAAACGCTCGTATGCAACTATCCCTTTCAACAAAGTAATTGAACGACAAAAATAAGGACTTCCTTCTGTCCCTGAGCGTAATGAAAAAGGAGAACCACTATTATTTATCCTTTCGCCTAACGATTTGGTATATGTGCCTATGGAAGGAGAAATCGCAGAGACAATAGATTTCAATAACCTTAGCAAAGAACAGAAAGAAAGAATTTATAAAACAGTGAGTTTTACAGGAAATCAGTGTTTTTTTGTACAAGAAGCAGTGGCATCTCCTATTGTAAATAAAATGGAGTATTCACCATTGAATAAAATGGAGAGAAGTATAGTAGGAATAATGATAAAAGAAGTCTGTATCAAACTAAAAGTAGACCGCCTAGGAAACATTACCAAAGCATAAAAGTCTTTTTTAAGAAGAATAGAAAAGTAAAACCTCCTCTTTTATCTTATAAACAAAGATAAAAGAAGAGGTTTTTTCAGTACTGTTTTTAATCAAAACCGATTGATACTAAAACCTTTAAAAGATTGAGGTTGTTATCAATCACAAAACTACAAAATTTGAAAGCAATTCATAACGGAGTTTTATACGGCTTTACGGCTTGTTTGGTTGTTATCAATCACAAAACTACAAAATTTGAAAGCAATTCACAACCTCGTCTCTGTGAATGTGTATCTGCAGGGGGTTGTTATCAATCGCAAAACTACAAAATTTGAAAGCAATTCACAACGCGTAATCATCAGCACTCTTGCCATACACTGTTGTTATCAATCACAAAACTACAAAATTTGAAAGCAATTCACAACAAACAAGACTAATTGCTGTCCCGCCTGTTCGTTGTTATCAATCACAAAACTACAAAATTTGAAAGCAATTCACAACTATCCAGTAAATGATGAAAGAGAAATTATAGTTGTTATCAATCACAAAACTACAAAATTTGAAAGCAATTCACAACTATGTTACAAGTAGATTCATTTAAATTGTTGTTGTTATCAATCACAAAACTACAAAATTTGAAAGCAATTCACAACACTGGTTTTTACAACGGCATCTTTTCTACTGTTGTTATCAATCACAAAACTACAAAATTTGAAAGCAATTCACAACCAGACGAGG
>NZ_CALGWU010000052.1 GCF_937936315.1 uncultured Capnocytophaga sp.
TTTTCGATTGGGAGTTTAAAAGGGCTTTATGCCGTTCTAAAATAAGAGAAGTTTTACCCCAAGGAGGATATGCTATAAATCTATTAGATAAACTTAAAGCAATCACACAAAAGAACAACTAATATATTTTTACCATTATGAAAGAATTATTTTCAATAAAGTCTTTTCCAGCTGAAGGGTTACACAAACGAGATGTTGAGGATAGTACTATAAGTGAGGCTTTGCAAACTATCTATCCTAAAAACAAATCGTCTAACTTATGTATGATATGGAATGGGGTGGCTTTGGATTTAGAAATGCACGATGAGGTTGCCGATATTTATTGGGATATTGTCAAAATGCTATACGATATGTATGAACAACCTTTATCCGAAACAAAAGTGCATTGGGGTAGTAATGCTTTTATGGCAGAGTGGATAATAAAACCCTATAATGATATGCTTTCCATTAGTGTTTATTGGACAGCTTTAAAACACAAAAAGCATCTTTTGCCTGAACTGAACACGCCTAATGATACAATTCACATCAAAAGAGAGGTTTTTATTGCTTATTGGTTGGAATTACTGAGAAAAATACAGGTTGATTTAAAGCAACAAGGTTATAATGAAAGTAATTTAGAAGATTTTTACCATATCGATACTATTTTTAGACATTATTATTCCCATATTTAAATTAAAACTACAATGAGAACTGTAAAGAAAAAAGCAAGTGTTATACGATTAAAATATACTCCATCAGCAGGTTGGTTGGATATAAATTTTGGCGGAGAGATTTTTCGTTTGCTAAAAGGGGAGGTAATGCTCGACAAAACCCCTTATAGCGATGAAACTTTAGTACCTATTGAAAATCCAACCATAGAAGGTGATATTTTCTCCTATCAAGTAGGGAAAACCTTATATAAAATGGACTGTTCCACTATAGAAGGAGCTATGGATTTAGCTCTGTTAGTTCAGAAACTAAAGAATGAAACTAAAATAGTAAAGAATTCTATTGATGAGGATTTTGAAATTGCTTTAGAAAAAAAAGAATTAGCTTTCAGTATTGGTGATTTCAATAGAATGATATTGATAGACTATAATGAATACGGGAATGAATTTACAGAACGTTTCCCAGAACCAACGAAGTGTTATGCAATGGGAGATTATCACGTGGAAAATGGCATTATCTATGTACAAACAGTAGGGAGAAATTTAGATGATGAGAATGACCCTGTGATAGACTATCAATATCAGTGGCAGCTGAAACTAAATAAGGTACTGCAAACTACTCTTGAGCGATTGCTAGAAATAGGAAGAGGGAAAAAGAATATGAATATTTGAAGACCTCCCCGTGTTGAGTAAAAAAATAACTTGCAAAATCATTATTTCTTTGGATTTTTGCAAAAAACGACAATTTATTTCTTTGGATTTTTGCAAAAAACGATGATTTATTTCTTTGGATAATTTAATTTTTGTATCTTTGCCCTTTGATATATAACTACTTATAAGATGTATTACCCAAGACTAATAGACAGCTATCTAAAAGAATGGGCTTTACGCCCTGCTCACAAACCTTTGTTGTTAAGGGGTGCCCGTCAGGTGGGTAAATCGACAGCAGTAAGAGAGTTGGGCAAACAATTTGAAAATTTCGTAGAAATAAACTTAGAAAAGCAACCTTCATTTATACAACTCTTTCAGGGAGACCTTGATGTAAAGCGTATAGTGCCTCAGCTTTCGGCTATGGTGGGAAAGCCTATTGTTGCTGGACAAACACTGCTTTTTATAGACGAGATACAAGCGGCAGGCGAGGCAATTATGGCATTGCGTTTTTTTAAAGAAGATATGCCCGATTTGCACGTGATAGCTGCAGGTTCTCTCTTAGAGTTTGCTCTCGAAACATTGCCAACTTTTGGGGTGGGGCGTATCCACTCTATGTTTGTCTACCCAATGACTTTTGATGAGTTTTTAAGGGCTTGTGGCGAAACTTTGCTATTGGAAGCGCGCAATAGTGCTACTGCCGAAGCGCCTTTACCATTACCTTTGTACGAGAAGTTAGTAGGGTTATTTCGTTCTTATATGTTGGTAGGAGGGATGCCAGAGGTAGTAGCCAAATGGGTAGCAACACGCGATTATTTGGCTTGCCAAGAGGTGCAAGACGATATTGTACTCACCTATCAGGACGATTTTCCTAAATACCGAAAGAGAGTAGACCCTACCTTACTTAGACTTACCCTGCAAAGCGTCGCCTTACAAATAGGCAGTAAGTTTGTATACTCGCAAGTAGGAGGAGGGGGATACCATAGTAATGAGGTGAAAAAAGCGTTGGAATTGCTTATTTTAGCGGGTATAATCACCCCTGTAACGCACACCGATGCTAACGGGCTTCC
>NZ_CALGWU010000053.1 GCF_937936315.1 uncultured Capnocytophaga sp.
CTAGTAGTACCGCCATTAGCACCATTGGTGATAGTGAAGGTATCGGCATTAGCTTTGATTTCAGGAGCACCTACTACAATTGTAGTGGTAGCAGTATCACAAATTGTAAGAGTAGCTACATTTGTACAAATCTTGTAGACAATAGTATAAGTTCCTGAGGCTGTACCTGCTGGTACTGTAATAGTACCATTGCTATTTAGGGTAGGTATTCCACTACCTGCACCCCCCGTAGCAGGGGTAACCACAGTCATACTTACTGTAGCAGGTGTAGCAGTTTGAGTTCCTACTTTGTCGTTATCAAATATAGTAAGGGTAGTAGTACCGCCATTAGTGCCATTGGTGATAGTGAAGGTATCGGTATTAGCCTCTATATGCACCAAAGTAATAGTACTTGTTTGGGTAACAGTTTTACCAAACAAATCAGTAGCAGTAAAGGTAACAGTTACTACTCCGCTATTGTTACATAGGTCGGCAGGTTTTACTGCGTTGTAATTATTAGTTACGTTTGCAGTAGCACAACTATCTGTAGCAGTAGCACTATTAAGCCAAGTGGTGATGCTTGCAGCCGCATTACGGCAATCAACTACTAAAGGAGCAGGAGTGGTAAGAGTAGGGGTTGTAGTATCATCTACAGTTATGGTTACTACTGCACGAGGGCCTTCACAACCATTAGCATTCACTTGCACCACATAGGCTTCTAGGGTAGTTTTAGTAGTTACTTGCGTATTGATAGTAGGAGTAGTAGAGGTATAAGCAGTAGCCGTAGCGGTAGCATACCAACGCAAAGTATGAGCCGGCAAAGCTGTAACATAGGCATCTAAGCTCACCACACTACTTACTGCCGTAGGGCAGAGTGTAACTGTAGGGCTTACTGTAGGAGCATTAGCAGGCTTAGTATGTAAGCTCACGATAAGCGGTGTTTTAATACTAGGGCATTTACCTGTAGCTTGCAAGGTATAGAAATAGGCATTAGAAGGATTAACCTGTGTATTATCCGCTTGCAATACCCATTGAGCACCACTGCGTACAAATATCTTCACGATACCACCGCCAATAGCGTCTTTAAGGTCAGATACACGTGGGGTAGATCCTGCGGTCATACACACCTCGAAAGTTTTTGCAGTAGCTGTAGTAACATTGGTATCCTTAATAAGAGTTAGAGGCACTTTAGGGCTACGACATTTACCAGTTGCTTCAGCTGTAAAGTAAAGAGCTGTGTTCCAATCTACTAAAGCGGTTCTTGCCAAAGGAGTAGTAGATCTACCTGCTATTATTTCTACATTTGTATACCCATAGGCAGCTTGCAATTGGTCTGCTAATTCACCAGCCATAATCTCCTCGCAAGTGGTAATAGACTGAGCTTGTACAGGAGTAATATCGTTTTGAGCAAGGCGCACCACATAAGGTAAGGACTCACACTTACCAGCTTCTTGTATTTTAAATCCTGAATAGCCAGTAATTGACACATCAGAATTAGGGTTTGTTTGTACATACCAGTTTCCTGAAGAGCTACCTAAAACAGTTATCGTAGCATTGGGATAGAGCACTTGTAAAGCATCTTTAATATCTTTTACTTTAGTATGCAAACCTCCGTAATAGCCTATAAAAGTACATACTGATATTTGTTCGTTTTTAGCAACAGAACGAGGGGTAAAGTTAAAGTTCAGCGCAACAGGTGAAGTAATACAACGATAGACGTTTTTGGCATAGGTATAGCCTACATTATCTTCTATCACTGCATCATCACCCAAAGGCGTAGTACTACCATTTTTATAGATAAGTACGTTGGCAGTATCGGCAGGATCTACTAAGGCTTTTAGGCTTGCTACAGTTGTTATATCACAACCTGTATTAGTAAGGGTTTTAGGAACTAAGCTACTTTCACCTGCTATGGTAATTTTGTATATAGTTTCAGCACAATAATTATTTTTTGTAAAGCGCAAGTAATAATCTTGCGAACTACCATTAGGGGTATTGATAGAAGTAGTAGCTGCTATTTCTGAAGTTTGCGCTTGCGCATCAGAGAGCGAGCCATACCAATGGAATGTAGGTTGTTTTGCAACTACTTCAGGAGAGCCTTCATCAATAAGTTGTTTTACTTCGTTTAAAGTTACTGACGCATTACATACCTTAACAGTAGTTTTCACTGCAGGTTTGAAAGCGCGTGTTATTGTTAGCTTGGCAGAAGCTTGGGTTATGAGTTCACCACAAGGGCTAAGTATTTTGTAAAGGAAAGTATGAGTACCAATTAGGTCTGATCGATTAAGATTAATTATACCGTTAGTAGGCACAGGTATGACACCTGAAGCATCTTCAATAGTGGTAGTAACACCACCTGTAATAGGAGTAGTACCTGTAAAGAGAGTATTCAAATCGAAATTGACAGCCAAGTTTCCTTCTATACATTTAGATGTATTTACCCCAGTAGGAGCTGTATATGAAGGATAAGTGGTAATTTGCTGGAACTGATAAGCAGCAATAGCGTTGGTGATACAAGTAGCAGCAGCTGGTTTTCCTGCTATCTTAATAACTACTTTGTATTGGTTTGTAAAGTCAGCAGCTGTAAGAGCAGGGATGGTAAGGGTATGACCTGTAGCTACTAGAGCAGCCATATTGTCGGAGCGATACCACTCAATAGTGATATTAGGGCCTAAATCATCCATTTTGAGTACTGCTGATTGACCTACACAGTAGTATTCTTTTTGTGCCTTAATTTTAGGGAGGCGGATATTACTAAGTGTAAGTTCTCTATCTTTTGTACTTGGGCAGGCATCGGTTACCGTAAACTTATAAGCAGTATTGAGGTTTGTGCCATCCAAATCGAGAAAGAAGTTATCGCCCACTTGTGTATGTGCCACAGAGGTATCGGGGGTAGTACTTCCTGCAGGGATTTTATGTACAAGTTTATAGGTAAAAGGCCCTGTACCCCCTTTTGGAATCACCATTACGTGGAATTTATTTCCAGCACAACCTACCCCTATAACCTCAGGTTCTTCGAGATCACCTCCAAATTCTTTTTCGGCAAGCACTTGTACACATTCATATAAATTATCTGAGTTAAATACTTGGCGTACCACACGGAATTTTCCTTTTCTAGGGAAGCCGTCATCGGTAATTTTTCGGTTGATGTTTTGGTTTAAACTAAGACCTGTATGAGGCATTGTTGCCCAAACTTGAGTAGCCTCATTCAATTGTTGTATTAGAAAGTGTGACTCAGTATAGCGCCAATCGTCGGTAGGGGCTAAATCAATGCGTCCTTGGACAATGGGTTCACATCCAGGGGCAAAAGTAAATGAATAGGTTTGCCCAGAAAGGACTACAGGAACAACTCTTACACCTCCACATATATTGGTTGCTTTCACCTTGTAATTACCAACAGGTAAATCGCGTACATACCAGGTAACATCATTAAGACGGTTATCAGCTGTTAGGGTATAAGGTAAGGAGATAGAAGTACTAGGTAGAGCACCTGTGGTATTTCCATTGTACTCTATAATTTCTATTTTATCAATAGTACTACCAGTTCCCTTTCCTATACGCATAGAAGCGTAAGGAGCACTAGTAGCAGTAGCATCCTTACAACTAGCTATATTTCTAACGGATATATCTGTAGGTTGTGGTGCGGTAGAAAGTGTAATAGTAACAGGATCCATTAGATTGCTGCGATTAGTATCGCACTCATCATCTACCAAACGGAATTGGAAAGTATCGCCAGCGGCTATAAAGTCAGGAGCTACTACTGTTTGAAAATTAGAAGGATTGTATTGTATTTTCTTTACAAATTTACCTCTGAGTAATGGATTGGGGTGGGTTGCCGGTATTTGGTAGAAGCCTGCAGCTGCATAGTTGAAGTTTGCAGGAGCCTGCTCAAGCTCCAAATAAGTATTTAGTATAGGCGAATTGTCTCTTATGTACTTATGGCGCAGACGCAGACGTATCTTATGGCAAGCAGTAGGAGAGTCGCCATCGTTCCACTGTTCTACAAGAGCATTTTCTATAGGGTTATAAAGGGTAGCTGTTACAGCAGGGATAGCGGTAGTAGTACCGCACATCTCTACTTCAGCTGCTATCTTCCACACTCCATACTCTTTAAGAATACGGTGCTCTCTAAAGCGGTTCTCTACCCCTAGCTCATCTCTTGTTCCAACAGGTAGATATAAATAAAAGTCACTTTTATTATTAATGGTATAAGTAGGCGTATACACTGCACCTGAAGGAGCTGTAATCACATACTTTACTGTAAGCGGATAAGGGAAAGTATCGGAAGTGTAAGCCTCTGTAAGACTGGTACCATAAAGGAGAACAGAGTCAAACTCAACATAATCACAATTAAATTCTTTAGGACGTGGATGAGTCCATAAACTTGTAAAGGTAAGATTGGATGAAGCTATGGTAATGCTTTTAGGAGTAGGGCTTGCTCCACAGAAGTTTTCTACTTTCACTCTGTAAGTACCAGGAGTGAGCCCCGTAAAGATGTTAGAAGTTTGTCTTATTTTGCCTGGTATATTATTTCCTGTAGCATCTTGTAGGGTATAGTAGACAGGATAGTTAGCAGAGTGGTTACCCCATTGATCTACTTTTATATCTACTTTTATACCTATACCTGCTGAAGCGCAAGTAGCAGGAATTTGTGATAAGGTATAATCAATAGTTTTAAGGTCTTTTTTGATTTCAATATTCTTGACCTCTATATCGCCTGTACCTGATTTAGGTCGTGCTAAAAGGTCGTATTTACCTGCTGCTAAGGAAGTAACTCCAGTAAGAGATAATGAAGTAGTAGTGTTATAAGTAGGCACATTGCTTTTCTTATAATAGAAATTATAATTGTTATTATTAGCGCCAGGACCTATAAGGGTAAAACGGATAGCCCCTCCATTACCACACCACTCGTGTTCTACACTAGTAGCGAGCTTAAGCGTAGTAATAGGAGTAACCTTATAATCAAAACCTGATTGATAGGTACAAGCACCATTTTGGGCTTTGAGAGAGAACCTACGCTCGGTATTCACTGCTCCAGCATTGATGTAGATGAACTCTTCAGTACCTGAAGTATAGGTAATGGAATAGGTAGTTCCTAAGTTATCCGAAAAGGTATAGGTAGTACCTACCAAAGGATAACGGATGGTAAAAATAGCATCACCCCCTTGTGTAACTTCTGTATAGTACGCCACGTGGGTTTGCTCTAAAGATTTTTGCGTATTGATATCGCAAATTTGCGCATAAGCACTATTATTCATTGCTAATACACTCAGCAAGGCAATAAAAAGCCCTCTAAATACGTTTTTTAGTAATTGCATAAAAGAATATTTTTTCATCAAAACAAAGGATAAATTATATCCAAGGCGCAAAAGTACAATAAAAATCGATACAGTGTAAAACTTTAACACTATTTTATAATTTAACAATTGACAACAAAAAAAACTCAGGATATTCTCCTGAGTTTTTTTGTTGTTATTAGCAAGAATGCTA
>NZ_CALGWU010000054.1 GCF_937936315.1 uncultured Capnocytophaga sp.
TCCTCTACTTTCTTGAGTTTCCCTCCAAAATATTTTTTGTCTTCTATGATTTTTTCATAGATATCCTCTATGCTATGAGCGGGTGAGAGTGTCCATAAACTATAAGGTTTGAACTGTATTATCCCTATTTTTTTAAGGGAAGGCAGTATCACTCCTAAATCTTTATGGTTGAACCAGCAATCGGTTTTGAGGGCGAAATCTTGATTGTTTTTCCCACAGGCGAGTTCGCTTTGCAAAAAGTCGGTCATTGTAGGATAAGTAGGGGCTAAATATCGAGTAGGAGCAAGATGATACTCTATTTTTCGGGGAGTAACCTCTACAGCTGAGACAAAGCAGATACCATAACGTTCACCAATGGTTACCGCCAACACATCTCCTACTTCAAAATAAGGTGTTTTAGGTTTCTTTAGGGTAGGTTTCACAAGAGGTTTGGGGTTATCCTCTTGCAGTTGTAGTTTGAGCTTATCAAGTGCTTTCTGTCGTTGTTTTTGGACTTTGCTGTCTATCTCATTCCAGAGCGGTGTTGCTCCTCGTTCTATGAGTTGCAAAGCTTTGGTGCGCACTTCATCTTTTGGATAGCCTATTTTCCAAAGGGAATACGCAAAAGCCGTCCAATAGATTTCAGTATACAATTCATCAATACAGAAATTAGCTTCCTCATTGAGCCAATCTTGTCTGATTTTTTCTATATCCTCACCATCTTTATAACGCTCGGTGATGTTGTTGTAAATGTCGTAGCCACTATCGCTATCTATGATTTTTACGCCGTCTATTGCCATAGTATTGTGTTTTTAAGGTCGTATGATTGTTTCTTCTACTTTGCCTTTGATGATATTTTCAAGGGCGGTATAGAGGTCGCCTCCATAGAAATAGTGATAGGTTTTACGAGGCACCCAAGAGGTAAGGTCAAGCACGCCCCATACACTACCTACACTATCGATACAGAGAACTTCATCAGCATTGACATCACCAAAGGGAATAAGCTCGGTAACCCCTGCGTCGGATTCATAGTACAGCATCTCTTGGCGAGTAGGGAGGTTTTGTGAGTATATAAAAGCCATATAGCCGTCGCGGCGCTTGATATCCTTGCCGTCGAATATGGTAAGGAAGGTAACGAGTTCGTGAGGCAAATCGTCATAACCTGCCTCGCGATAGCGCGCTTTGATAGTTTCGGTACGAGCGCGTCGCTCTTCTTTAGAGAGGGTATTGAGTAAGGCAATACCTTGCTTTTCTAAAAGGTTTTCTAATGATTTTTTCATTGTTTCTTTATTTTTTTACCACTCGCGGTATTCATCGGTGATATCTACATTATCGGCTAATTCTAAACCTGTTTTGCGAATGAGTGTATTGAGCCACTCGCAAAGTTCCTCACGCTCCATTGTTTCTATAAATCCGTATTTGTCATTAATTTTATTGAGTTTTTTTACCAATTTGCCCATAGAGTTATAAACGGTAGTCGCATTTTTCTTTTGCACCGCTTCACAAAGTGTTTGCACATATTCCGTAAGGGCTGTTTCTACAGCGGTAATGCTTTCTTCTGAAAACATATCATCACCCTGAGCCATACGCTTGCGCCACTGAGTGATAGGTGTTTCGGAAAGGAAGGCTTGTATTTCGGGAATGCGATCGGGGTCTATATTCTTGTTTTGTGATTTGAGGAGGGCTTTTAGGCGGATGCGTTTCTTTTCATAGAGTTCTAATTTGAATAACATTAGCCTGTCCAGTTGTTCCTTAGGATTCAGAGCCACTAACAAGCTAAATTCCTCAAATAAAACATCATAAGTAGAACCATAATCACTCACTTCTTTACGCGTAAGCTTCTTGCCTATTTTCTGTTCAATGGTTGTTTTATCATCGCCAATGTTCAATCCAAAAGGCAGGTTTATATCAGAAATTTTTCCATCGGGTGCATTCTCAGAATCAATGGTGATTTGATGCAAAATAAGTTGGTCTTTTTCCTTGTTATAATTGCCAATAGGCTCTCCATAAGCGGGAGCATATCTCACATACCCAGTAAAAAGGCAGCGAATGGTCTTTTCTTCATTATTAACTGGTACCCAAAACAAGTTGCCGTAAGCATCATATTCAGGATTAGGGTTTTGTGGTAAATGATATTGCGCAAAAAATTCTTTTATTTCGGGAGAATGGATAGGTCTGCCCAACAAATGTTGTATTTCCATATTTTATTTTATCAATTTTTTAAACAAATTCACTAAGCCAAGTATAGGTAATCCTACTATTATTGAAAGGATTACGAGTATAAAGAAAACAAAAAGAGCTATTGTTATTACAACTAAACCTAATAATGGGTTGTAGGCATTGATTTTGATTACTTTATCAATAGTGGTATTTAAGAGCCTTGAATGTATTATTCTATTTAGGTTCATTCTTCACTATTTATTTCCTAAACAAATTCACTAACCCAAGAATTGGCAATGCCACTAATATTATAGGGAATATTAGCACATAGATAATACAGAAAATAGTTATCATCAAAAAGCAACCCAAGTACTCGTTATAGGCAAAGGCTTTGTTAAGTCCTTCAACGAGGAGTTTAGTAATCCAAAGGTTTTCTATGGTCTTTTTTAGTTCCATCTTCTTATTTTCTTGCTTCTTCAATGGTGAGACCAAAGGAAGCTAAGCGGTATTCTAAGTTAGAGAGGACATAGTCTTTCTCTTCAGGGAAACGTTTGGCGATAGCTTTGTAATAGGGTAATAAGCGCTTGTCTTCCACCCCAGAAAGGGCTTGCATAACTGTGCAAAGGACACCGGTATCGGTCTCTTGTAGCCCTTTGATGAAGGTATCGAGGTACTGTTCTCTTTTCTCGCTTTCGCCGAGTGTATAGTAGGCAGTGCTACGTATTTGGTGATTTTCATTATCGGTGAAGGGCAGGATTACTTCCTCGAAATTGTCATCTCCTTCCGTAAGGAGGTAGGTAGCAAAATCAAAGGTTCTTTCATCAGTAATGGTAGGCAATAGCTCTTTTACAACAGACACCCAGTCGGCGCAATGGTCTTTTGCATACCACCATACGAACTGAAATACCTTTTTAGGATCTTTGGTTACCAAATCTTGCAAGTAAGGTTTGGCTCGCTCATAAGACGATTGGCTAAGAATTTCAATTAAGAAATCTCTATCGTCGTTGTTTAAGGCAATGAGCTTTTCTATCTTGTCTAATAGTGCAGGTTCTAAAGGTGGTTTTTTATGATATACCCCCTCGAGGCAGTCGGTTTGGGTTTTGCGGTCGGTAGTGTGTTCATATTCATTGAGGAGCACCTCAGCGGGTTCGCCACGATGGTAGCCAAACCAAGTAGGGCGGTCGTCTATAAGTTGCCCCGAAATGACCTCATCGAGGTAGCGTTCGTACCAATCTAAGAAGTTGGCTTCGAAAGCAAATTTGGGTTGCGCGAGGTCTAAATCTACATTTACTACGCGACCGGCATATTTGCCATTGAGCACCAAGGCGTGTTCATAGGTACAGCCCTGACTTCCAAGAGGCAAGAGTCCGCCAAATACTTTTGCTCGTTCGGCAAAATACTTATCATCGTCTTCTTCTTCCTCTTCCTCAGAGAACAATAGTGGATCGGAGAGTGTTTCCCATTCTTCTTGAGTCATATCAGGAGAAAGGTTGCAAGGCGCTTTGAGGTAAGTTTCTATTTTTTCGTAGAGTAGGCTATCTACAGAAGTTCCAAAGGCGTACAAACCGAAATAAGGTCCTGCTATAAAGTCTGATTTTTTAGCTTTGGCATCGCCAATAGTAAGCATAAAGGCACGATAGCATTCGGGGAGTTGTACGCCATATTTCTTCTCAAAAGCAAGGACTTCCGCCTCACTTACGGGTGGGTTGAGGTGGTACTGGTGAGCATCGGCACCAAATACTTCTAAGTTTTTATCAGCGGCTTTGGCTTGGGAGAGCTTTTGCTGAATGCGGTGGAGTTGTTCTTTCATTGGTTTATTTTTATATATTCCCATAGACCTCTATATAGGCGCAGGTGGGGAGTTTTTCTTCTACATCTGCAATGACTTTCTGTATAAAAATCTTTACTTTTTCATCGGTAAATGTACGTTGGCGCAGTTGTGCAATGATTTTTCGGCACGTGGTAGAGTCAAAGACATTGCTGGTCGTACAATTGAAATGGGGTTCTATTTTATTCCATTGAGGTTGGTATAGGGGGAATACTGCTTTGAAATCGCTAGAGAGGTATTCATCGAAATCTTTTATTGGGATGAAGGTAGAGCGCTTGGGCAGATTGTTCAAATTGGCATCTAAGGCACTGACGAGGTAGCCCATACCTCTTTCGCTAGTGTCTCTTTTATCTTCAACACTTATAGTTAGTGAAGTGCTAAAAATGTGTTTTACAGCCTTTTCGACATTATAATTAAAACGCTCGTATACACTTTTGGCTTCCCAATGCTCGCACTCGGTTTCTGCCATTATAGTAGCTATATTTTCTTGGTGATAGAGGGTTATAGCGGCGGGGATATCACCTGCAGTTTGCTCTAATAGGGTTTTGGCTTTCTGCAAGGAAAGAGCAAGCTCAGTTTTGAGGATTTGTATTTCTTTTAGATAATTCATTCAATTTACAAATTACTTCATTTTGGGGCGGAAAGAGCGCTTTTTGTCAAAGCCTTTACTGTCTATTTTCAAGTCGTTGGACAGTTCGGGCGATTGCTCGGCTTGGGTTTTCAGGTCGGAAAGGTATTGCACAATGTGCTGCCATACAAAATCGGGGTCGATATAGATGCCGAGTTCCTGCAAATTTACATAATGGGTTGCTCTATTATCTCCTCTGTGGTCTTTGTTATAAATGAGCAACAACGGACTTTTTAACACTAACCAAGGAGGTCGGTCTTCCAGCTGAAAAATATTCCGCTCGCGCGAGGCTTCTATCTGTTCAAGCAGGGTATCACAAGTAGCCGATAAGTAGGAGGTTATCCTAATTTCTTTCCCGTCATTCATCAGCACATAGCGATCGCCATACCACAAATCAAATAGGTTGTAATGCCAATCCTCAGGGTCGGCAAAATCCCAATGAGTGTATATTTTAGAGCGTGTGGCAAAGAGGTGTACAAGCGCATTGTCCACATAGAGTGCTGAGTGCAGTGCCTCATCATCGGTGGGGTCGTCAAAGGTGAGGCAACTTCTCTGAGGGAGGCTCATCCCTACCTCTGGTGGCAAACGGCGGTCATAGACGAGGTTTTCGTCTATGCCATACTCAGCGACTTTATAGTCGTAGTAATCTTTGAATTTAGAGATGATTTTCATTTTGAATTGTTAACAAGGCACGAGCTATAAGCTCGCGCCAGCGAGGTGCTAATTCCTATTCTCTAACTTATTAAGTATCTAGTTCAGGGTAATCCCAAGCGTTATAGGTATCTGTAAGATTGTCGTTCTCCTCGCCTTTGCAGCAGAGCCATTCCAAACCTGCACGGCGCTCCATCACGATACCTTCATCTATCCCTGCTGGGTCTGAGCCATTCACACGGGCATTGACTGCTGCCCAGTGGTAACGATAGTGCAAATCCAAGGCTTGCAGGATTTCTTCCACAGGGCGCAGAGTGGTATTTGCCATAAAGTCATCAAGATTTTTGAAGCGTTCCATAGTACCCATCACCAAATCACAATCACAAATCTGATTTGGGAAAGACAATTCTTCCACCACACCCAAAGCCCATAGCAGCGCCCAAATCGACTCGTATTTCCAAGCGGCATTTATCGCTTCTGCCTCGCTTACATTATTACCTGATATTATTTTTTGTTCCTTGGGAGTAAGCAGGTCAAGGGCGCCGTATCTGGCTGAAAGAAAATCTTGTGTCATATACTCTCTATCCTCCTCAGTATATTCATTTTTGCCAATGGATAAGGCGCACATTATAGAAGTAAAAGAGCAGGCAAGTCTCTCGATGACTTCCTTTTTATCACGAGGGATTACTTCCTCAGTTTCATAGCGCAAAGGCAAATGCTCTATGAAAGGTACATTTTGTGCTTGTAGTATCTCAATACTTCTGTTTTTGCGCTCTTGTGCAGTAATTATTTGATTATTCATAAGATTTAGATATTAAAGTTTTTCATTTTATTCCTCAAAATGCATTTCATCTATAAAGCAATATTCGTTATCCATAAGCATTTTGAGATAATCATCAAAGCTGTCGGCAATCACATCCATAGCATCAGGGTCGTGTACAAAACGAACTACCTGCCCTACTTTTCCCGTAGCAGAAGGCGAAAAATCTATAAAAAGCTGAGAGGTACCGCCATTGTTCATACAATCGGAAAAATGCAACCAATTAAGTTGAGAAGCATCACTCGTAATGCGATTGTCTATCTCTACCTCTTCATACTCTCGATTGATATAATCAGCATAAAAATCAAAGGCTTCATTTTGAGTTTCTACAATCTGGTGAGCCGAAAGCAGGTAATAAGGATAATCTCCCATAGCTTCATCTGCTCCTAAAATAAGGTCGCTCACTGTGCCTTTTTCATATTCACGCCAATAAGTGCCGTCAATATGACGGAGTAAGTCCAGCAAACTCTCTGGCACTTGTGGGTAACGATTGCGGAGGACTTGCAAATCGGCTTCGGTAGCGCCGTGGGCTGTAGCCATAAGGTTTTGCCACGCTTCTTCTCCACCGTTATCGATATAGGCTTGTTTCAAGCCTTCAAGGTATTGTTCTACTAAGGTCATTATGTGGTGTTTTTTAAATTAAAAAATCTTGTTCTATAATCCCCTCTTCAAAGGAATAATCTTTTGAGTCTAATATATCCCATATTTTCTGAGTAAACTCTTCAAAAGAATTGGCTAATACCACCTTATCACTTTGGTAATCAATCCCAGGGTATAGCATAATCACTTGCCCTTTTACCCCATTGGTAGCAGGGTTGAGATCTATGCAAATACGCGTTGTCGCCTCAAAATCTGTAAACGGAACCCAACCTTTATCCCATAATACAGGTTGAATTTTATTAGGATTGATGTCATCAGCAATAGATTCCCCTTCAAAGTCCTCCACCTGCATTTGGTAGGTTTCAATAATTTCATCTATGGGAAGCAATAAGTTATACCCCATAAAATAATGGGGGCTATCACTTTGTTCTTGTCCGTTGAAAGTACGCAAATACTCTTTAAAACTCTCAGGGAGAGGTTGCGCTATAACATCTTCTAACGCTTTAATTTGAGCCTCCTCAGCAGGTTTCTGAAAACTTTTGCCTATTGAAGGCGCAATAGCAAGTAATGATTGTTGTATTTTTTGCCAAAGAGATGGTGTATTGTTATTCATTTATAAGTTTGTATGATATTGTTAATAATAGACATCAGACGGGGCAGACGGTGCAGACAAATCGGATGGCTATCCCCTGACACCTGACCCCTGATACCTAATACTTATAATTCACTTTGCCTAAGGCAATAGGCTGAGGATTCTGTACGACCCAAGCGGTCGCTAATTCGCATAGGCGTTTAGTGCCAGTGCCGTCGTCTTCCAAAATATGTTTTTGAATATCGGATACTTCGGCGAGTTCACTCTCCGAGAGGGGATTACCTTGTTGCAGATAACCGCTAATGGCGGTGAGCATCTTGCGGTATTCCTTATCCCAGTTGCCCATAGCATTGCGCAAAAGCTCAAGGTTTATTCTGCCTGCTATACGCACTACCTCGCCTTGCACTGTAGCAGCACTGCCATTGCTGGGCACCAAAAGTGTCCACGCCTGCTCGTAACGCTCTTGCCATGTATAGCCAGTAAGTACAATAGGCGATTTGCCATCGTGTTGTATACGGCGAGGTACAGGAGGTACATCAAAGAGTTTGTATAGTTCTTGGAGGGCAGCATCGGTTTCCTCCAAATACTCTGGGTTGAAATTGTTGCGGTGAAACTCAAAATCCTCGCCTACACGAGTAACTTGTTCTTTGGCAAATTTGGTAGGCTTCAATCCTGCTTTGAGGTATACCTCAGCGGCTTTGGCAGCTTTTACAAGATAACCATTGCTTAATCTGGCAAGTATACGCTCCATTACATTATACCCCATATTGTCTTTTGCTTTTATATCAGCACCTTTTTGAATGAATAACTGGGCTACTTCGGCATTATACTCAGCAAAGTGCAAAGGAGTATTTTTATATTTATCTTGCGCCTCTATGTCGGCACCTTTTTCCAATAGCAGTGCTACTCTTTCTACATTATTCACCTGAGCGTGATAGTGCAGCGGAGTGCGCTCGTATTCATCTTTTACATTAATATCAGCTCCTTGGGCAATGAGCCAATCCATTAACTCTAAGGGAACATCGTAAAACGATAGGGTGGGTTTCTTGAATGAATGACGGTCGTAAGCATTTAACTCGCATTCGTTGAAAACGGCTTTAAGCGCTTCTAAATCTTTAGCTTCTAAAAGTTCGTAGAAATTAGCAGGGAGGGTTTTCTTTTTCTTTGCCATCTGTATTAGTTAAAACTGAATAGTTGAAAGGACAAAGATAGTAAATAATTGTTTATAAGCAATTGTTAATTATCAATTGTTTTGTATCTTTGCGCCAACTTTATATTTTCTAATGAAAAAAACTATCTTCATATCCTTTTTAATTCTCTCACTTTCAGCATTGATAAGCTGTGAGTCGGATGATCTTTGTGACCACACTGTGAATACACCTCGCTTGGTGGTGCGTTTCTACAACCAAAACAACACTCGCGTTCCTTTTAGTGTCGCAAATCTTACTGTCTATGGTGAGGGTAACACCACTCCTTTGGTGAGCAACACTACTTTAGATTCACTTGCCTTGCCTTTGCGCTTGGAATCTCCTACCACTTATCTGTTTCAAACAGTGGTTTCGGGTACAACTACCAGCACAGCAACTCTTACACTCACTTATACTCCCGAACAAACATTCGTAAGCAAGGCTTGCGGGGTAAAAATCACTTACAACACTCTTTCGGCTACTATTCAAGATGCAAGCAACTCTTGGCTGAAAGGTCTGAACATCAAGAACACTACCGTAGATAATGAAAAAAGAGCTCATATACATTTGTATCATTAGTATGTTGTGGGTTGCAGGATTAAAAGCACAAACAGCTACCCGTACGACTTCACAAACTACCATCGCCTTACCCGAAAAACAAGAAGCCCCCGTGTACAAACAACGGTATGGCTTGCGCGTGGGTGCCGACTTGAGTAAGTTGGTACGTCCTTTTTTTGATAAAGATTACTACGGACTTGAGTTGGTAGGCGATTACCGCTTGACAACCAACTACTATTTTGCAGCAGAATTAGGTCACGAAAAGAGAAGTAAAAACGAGGATTTTTATGCTTATACTACCCAAGGTCAGTTTTTGCGTGCGGGTTTTGATTATAATACCTATGGCAATTGGTACGGTATGGAAAATATGATTTACGCAGGGGCTCGCTATGGTATTTCGCTCTTCTCACAAGACCTCACTTCCTATACAATCCACAAGGACAACCAATATTGGACTGAAAATATCATAGGCTCCGATCCTTCTTTTTTGAAGAAATACGATGGCCGTACCGCGCATTGGTTGGAATTAGTTGTAGGTATCAAAGCGGAACTCTTGCACAACCTCTATGCAGGGGCAAGTGTGCGCGTAGGGCTATTGGTAGCACAAACGGACAACAGTGGTTTCCCTAACTATTATATTCCTGCTTTTGGCAGGGTACACGAAGGAAGCCGATTTGGCGTAGGGTTCAACTACACACTCAGCTACCTGATTCCTCTTTACAAAAAGGAGAAAAAGAAAGAAGAGGCAGATACCCCACAAACTACCTCCTCTCCTACCCCATCGGCACCTGCTAAAAAACCGAAAGGAAGGAGATAATGACAAATTACGAATGACGAATGACGAATTACGAATGAGTAGATATATTACTTTTTTTCTGCTATTAGTTTGTTCTGTGGTTTGGGGGCAGGATGTGGAGGCTATACTTACTGAAAAAGTAAAACTCCTTGACAAAAGCTATACTACTAAAGAATTACAGACTTTAGCTAAAGATTTTGAGACCCTTGCTACCTCAGCGGCTTCGCATTGGCTCGTGAATTATTATGCGGCTTATGTGAACATACGCCTCGCTGATATGTCGCAGGGAGATATGATTGATAGTTATTGCAATCAGGCAGAGAAATATTTGAAGATAGCTGAAAAACAACCTGATGCCGATGTATCGGAAATCAATGCCTTATACGCCTATCTAAACAGTGCTAAAGTGAAAGTAAACCCGATGTTTCGCGGGGCTAAATACGGAAAAATATGTAAAGCATACATTGAAAAAGCTATCAAGGCAAATACCGAAAACCCACGTCCTTATGTGATTCGTGCCATCGGCATTTATTACAAACCTAAAATATTAGGCGGTGGCAAGGAAAAAGCAGCACCTATAGTTAAAATAGCCTTAGAAAAATTTAATCATTTCACTCCTAAAACGCCTAATCACCCGCATTGGGGGAAAGGAATGATACAATCAATTAACAATTGACAATTAACAGATGCATAAAGCTGGATTTGTAAATATTATAGGGAACCCTAATGTAGGGAAATCTACCCTTATGAACGCCTTTGTAGGCGAAAAACTTTCTATTATCACCTCTAAAGCACAAACTACACGACACCGTATTTTTGGTATCGTAAGTGGTGATGATTTTCAGGTGGTTTTTTCGGACACTCCTGGGATTATTAAACCTTCATACGCCTTACAAGCCTCGATGATGGACTTTGTGAAAAGTGCTTTTGAAGATGCTGACATTCTCATCTATATGGTAGAAATAGGCGAAAAAGAGCTGAAAGATGAAGTTTTTTTTAATCGCATCAATAAACTGGAAGTGCCTGTATTGTTGCTCATCAACAAAGTGGATACCTCCGACCAAAGTACATTAGAAGAACAAGTAGCCTACTGGAAAGAAAAAGTGCCTCGTGCCGAAATTTTTCCTATTTCGGCTTTGCGCAACTTTCAAACCGAAGTGGTGTTTAACCGCATTATAGAACTTTTGCCGGAGTCGCCTGCTTTCTTCCCTAAAGACCAACTCACCGATAAACCAGAGCGTTTTTTCGTAAATGAGATTATACGCGAGAAAATTCTATTGCACTACAAAAAGGAAATCCCCTATTCGGTAGAAGTAGAGACTGAAAGTTTTGCCGATAGCGAGACGATTATTCACATTCGGTCGGTGATAATGGTAGAGCGTGAAAGCCAAAAGGGCATCATCATAGGTCATAAAGGAGAAGCTTTAAAACGGGTAGGTGTGGAAGCTCGCACTGATTTAGAGAAGTTTTTTGGCAAACAAATACACTTAGAACTTTTTGTAAAAGTAAATAAAGACTGGCGTAGCAATGCGCGACAATTAAGGCGTTTTGGCTACGATACTAATTGATTTGCCGATTTGTTAATCTGTCGATTATGTTATGATAAAAAAGATACTAAAAATACTTGTAATCATCTTTTTGCCCTTTTGCATACAAATATTTGCATCGGGGCGTAACAAGATGCGTGTAGTGAAAGAGGTGGTGGTAGACCATCAGGATGAGAATATGTACGTTACTGATGAGGCTATACGCCGCACTATCTTCAAAGATCCTCAAGCACAACACCCTATGGGACTTCTTCGGCTAAATGAAATTGAAAAGCTCTTAGACAACAATGTGATGATTGAGAAATCGGAAGTGTTTTGCACTATTGATGGTACCCTAAATGCCAAAATTAAACAGCGAGAACCTATCGCTCGTGTGTACGACGGAGCGGGAGTGTACTATATGGATACCCAAGGAAAGAAGATGCCACTCTCAAGTTCTTACTCGGCACGAGTGCCTATCCTCAGAGGTAATACCGAACAGTATTGGAAATCCTCTTACGCACTGATGCAGTTTATACAAAACGACCAATGGATGGCTGAGAACATCACCGAAGTATTAGTAAAACCTAATGGCGAATACGATTTTTTGATGCGTGTACCTACTTTTAAAGTTGTTTTTGGCAAGTTTGAAGACGAAACGCTCAAGAAAGCTAATCTCAAAGCCTTCTATAAACAATTAGAAAAAACTAACAAACTGAACGAATACAGCGTCGTAAATCTAAAATATATGAACCAAGTGGTGTGTAGACGATAAACAAATGACGAATTACGAATTACGAATAAAAAAACAGAGGTTACTAATGAGTAGCCTCTGTTTTTTATCTTTTAGTTCTTACCTTTTATCTATTAGAAAGGTACCATTTTACGGTTTTTTGGATACCTTCTTCAAACTGCAAGGAAGGTTCCCAACCGAGTTCATTTTTCAATTTAGTAGCATCAATAGCGTAACGGAGGTCGTGACCAGCACGGTCGGTTACGAAAGTGATGAGTTTTTCGGAAGTACCTTCGGGGCGACCTAATTGCTTATCTACTTCTTTGATGATTACCTTCACCAAATCGATATTACGCCATTCATTAAAGCCTCCAATATTGTAGGTATCACCATCTTTTCCTTGATGGAAAATGGTATCAATAGCGCGAGCGTGATCTTCCACAAAAAGCCAATCGCGGATATTCTCACCTTTGCCATAGATTGGTAGTGGTTTATTATCCACAATATTGTAGATGCACACTGGTATCAATTTTTCAGGGTATTGGTGAGAACCATAGTTGTTAGAGCAGTTTGAAATCACTACAGGCAATTTGTAAGTGTTGTGATAAGCTCTCACAAAATGGTCGGATGAGGCTTTAGAAGCCGAATAAGGTGATTGAGGGTCGTAAGGAGTTTGCTCTGTAAAGAGGGTATTATCCATTTCTAAAGCTCCATATACCTCATCGGTAGAAACGTGATAAAAGCGTTTGCCCTGCATATTATCTTTCCACGCTTCACGAGCTGCTTGCAAGAGGCTCAAAGTACCCATCACGTTCGTTTTCGCGAAGATAAAAGGGTCTTCAATACTTCTATCCACGTGACTTTCGGCAGCGAGGTGAATGATTCCATCGATGTGATGTTCAGCGATGAGGGCTTTCATACGCTCGTAGTCGCAAATATCCGCTTGTATAAAGGTGTAGTTAGGGGCATTGGCTACATCGGCAACGTTTTCTAAGTTACCAGCATAAGTAAGTTTGTCTAAGTTAAAAATGTGATAGTTAGGGTATTTGTTTACAAATAACCTTACGACGTGAGAGCCTATAAAACCAGCTCCTCCTGTGATTAAGATGTTTCTTTTCATTTGTTTGTCATTTCAAAAACTAATTCACCGCCTTTTAAAAGGTCTTGGTGAGAAATATGCCATTGAGAGTATTCCTTGCCGTTGAGTTTTACAGATTGGATATACTTATTGTCTTTAGAGACATTTTTAGCAATGATTGTAAATGTCTTTCCGTTAGGCAAGTGTATGGTTACTTTATCAAATAGCGGGCGACCGAATTGATACTCAGTAGAAGCTGGATTCATAGGGTATAAGCCCATAGCGCTCCAGAGATACCAAGCCGACATCTGTCCGCAATCCTCATTACCACTGAGTCCGTTAGGGGTAGTGTTGTACTGAGTTTGCAAGATGCGGTCTACCCAATATTGGGTTTTCTTAGGTTGTCCTGCTACGTTGAACATATAGGCAATATGGTGGCTAGGCTCATTGCCGTGCGCGTATTGCCCTATGAGTCCTGAAATATCAGGAGAGGTGTTATCACCAGTGATTTCAGAACTTTCGGTAAAGAGTTTTTCTAAGTGTGTTACAAAAGGTTCATTGCCTCCAAATAGGTTGATAAGTCCTTGTACGTTGTGAGGCACAAACCAGCTGTGTTGCCAAGCGTTACCTTCGGTATAGTCGGTGTTTTCGCGGTGGTCGGAGCGTTTAGGGTCAAAAGGTGTGCGCCATTTGCCATTGGTACTTTTACCACGCATAAAGCCCGTTTCTTTATCTAATAAGTGAGCATAGGCTTCAGAGCGTTTGGTAAAGAAATCAGCATCTTCAGTTTTACCTAAGGCTTTAGCCATTTGCGCCACACACCAGTCATCGTAAGCGTATTCAAGGGTAATAGTAACCGACTCGTCTACCCCTGCGTTATAAGGAATGTAACCATATTTTTTGTAGGCTTTTAGTCCGCGATCATCTTGCATCATTGTAGTTTTCATTGCCTCGTAAGCCTTTTCAGCATCAAAACCACGGACACCTTTTAGATAGGCTTCGGCAATCACCGCAACAGAGTGATAGCCGGTCATTGTATTGGTTTCGTTACCATATAGCGTCCAAACGGGTAACACTTTGTGCACTTGGTAGTAAGCTAACATTGAGTTGATGATATCGGCAGTTACTTTGGGTTGCAAAAGGGTAAGCAATGGGTGCTCGGCACGGAAAGTATCCCACAATGAAAGAGTAGAATAAGCAGTACCTTCGGCTTGTGCAATCTCATCATTTTGCAAGCGGAATTGACCATTCTTATCGGAGAAAGTTACAGGGGCTACTTGTGCGTGATAGAGGGCAGTATAGAAAATTGTTTTGAGAGAATCAACAGGAGTTTCTACTACTATACTGCTGAGGGTCTTTTCCCATTGTTGTTGTGCTAATGATTTGGTTTTATCAAAATTAGGAGCGTTGTATAACTCCAAGTTATCTAAAGCATTTTCTTCACTTACTGACGAAACGGCTACTTTTACCTCTAACTTCTCATCGGTATTATCAAAGAAGATTTGCCCTGAGGTAACATCATCTTTGTGTTTTTGATAGGTAATATTTTTTATAGGTTTAGAAAACTGTATTGCGAAGAACACTTTTTGGTTTTCAGCCCATCCTGTGCTATAACGATACCCTGTGATAATATTGTCGTTGTTATTAGCGTCTAACTTCTTATCCGATTTGCTAAAAGAAGTTTTGGTAGGGCTATCCCAATTGATAGCAAATCCTAAGTTCAGAATCACTGATTGCTCTGCACCTTTTTCAAAGGTATAACGATGTACAGCATAACGTTGTGCTGCAGTAAGTTCTACATTCACTTTGGGGTCTTCTAAATACACTTGGTAATAGCCAGGTTCTGCTTTTTCGTTCTTATGGCTGTACTTTGATTTGTAAGGCACCATATCGCGGAACTCTTGGGCATTCACAGGATATTGCTCTTTGCGACCGTATTTCAGTACGCTAAGATCATATTCTTTAGTAGTAGGCATTAGCAAAATATCATTTAAGTCGCCTATCCCCGTACCACTAAGGCTCAAATGTCCAAAACCTACCATAAGGCTATCGGAATAGTGGTAACCAGAGCACCAATCCCAGTGACTAAGACCATTCACGGGGCTAACTTGTATCATACCGAAAGGCGTAGTTGCCCCAGGGTAAGTATGTCCGTGTCCGCCCGTACCGATGAATGGGTCTACATAGCTAATCAACGGTTTTTGAGGGGTTTGTGCTTCTTTTTGTACAGGATTTTGGGGATTGTTGCAGGCAGCAAGCACTAAGGATGCCACTGCTAAAAGGGTGATATGTTTTAACTTCATTGTAATAATAATTAATTTAATTGGGGCAAAGATAATAAATAATTACGAATGACGAGTTACGAATGACGATTTTTTGCGGTATTTGCTTTTAAAAATCTACCCTCTTTTTGCTATATCGAACTGAGGTTAAATGCTAAAGTTTTATCACTTACATAGGTGAGGTAGCAGCTTTATTCATCTCTAATATTTCCCTTACTACATCTGCTTTAAAAAATAAAAAGAGCATACCTATCAAAAAAAATAGAATAGTAAGTATTATAGAAGCTGTATTGCTACCAAAAAACTTAGGTTTTTCCTTTTCTACAATTCTTATTCCTTTACCACTTCTATCATATTTCAAGTAAAACAAAGTCATCACAATTATTATTATGATTACTTTTTGAATTATACTTAAATAACAATTAAAAAAATATGCTAATGGTATATCAATCAGTCCATTGATTATCAAAGAGAAAATAAAACCTAATGCCCAAACAGTGTTTGAATGTGGATAATCATCAGGCATAACCTTTGCATAAAAAAGATAAATATAATAATAAAGCACGTCCATCATTTGCCATAATTTTCATAAAAATAATTCCAAAAATATTCATTGGATTCAGAAGGTTTTCCATAGTACCATCTTATAATGTTTAACATAACGGCGTTTTTGTTTTTTAAGGTCTGTATTGCCGTAGTACATCGCGGCTCTGCTCTCAAAAGCATCATATTCAAAGCTAATGCGTTCTTTGTCTTTTACATATATCTGAGCAGGGGCTTTAAATAGCAGGGAAAGGGTATTTTTCTAAATGGGTATCGCCTACTTCGTTGGTGATAGGTTACAAAATCATCTCATTAAAAAAAAGATGTTGTTTAATAGTTTCATCTTTTACATCAAGTACAAGAATAAAATAAGCATTATCCTTTTTATATTCTAAAATGTATTTAATAGCTCTTTTAGCACTTCTCAAAGCATAATCAGCATCAGACTCATTTTTTTTTCTTTCGCAACTCCAATTGTCATAATTATGTTCAAAATAGCCTTTATTATTAACATTGACTACATCTCCTCCTAAAATAGCAATTCTACTCTTTAGACACTCTTCTAAAATCTCTAAGGCATCATTCTTTGAAAAAGATTTTTGTATTGTTCCATATACAGGAGCTCCTTTTTTTAGTAGTGCTATTAATTTATCTGTTAAATTCATAAGAAAACTATTGTTATCACATTACCTAACTTTTACGAATATTTTACAGCTATAAAACAATCTCTGAATAAGGTAATTTTAAAATCTTTTTACTTTGTTTGTTAATTTCAATTTGTCTTAGAAAAGTATCCCTATTATCTATCACTTCTTGCAAAGAGACTAACCAACTATTTATAGAACCATTAGATTCTTCAAAAGATTTATTATCCCATTTTACATTATAAATATCTCTAAATACTTGTTGAGCTCTTTCTTTATTCAGATACAAGGCTATCTTCATTTTAATTTCTTGATATTTTGCATAACTGAAAGAGTTAGTAGCTCCTCCATTAAAAGGGGCTTTTCTAATATAACTTTCTAAAAGAACATTTATTTTATCAATTTGTATGTCTACTTCTAAAGAAATTGGAAGTTGTTTATCAATACAACTTACCACTTCTTTAAAATACTCATTGTGTTTTAAATAAGGTATATCACACTGAAACCCTTTCTTATTATAAAACTCTTGTAATAATATTTCTTCAGAGAGGTTTGTGCCTAAATCTTTATCAAACAGAGTATAGATAACAAAATGAGGTCTATATTGTTCCATAAAAGGAACCTTTATCAATTCTATACCAACAATAAGAGTCCCTAAAACTTTAAAAAATTTATTTTGAGTATAGCTCCCTAACTGGGGGAAAGCACTTTGCCATTCTTTGTTAATTTCTTGCTTGAGTTCTCTGTCTATTTTCATACTACTATGGTTTGATTTTAAAAACTTTATAACCTTTATAATTTCTTTGATACTTTTGAAATTGTCCTTTTCAAGGTAAACGTACGAATTTTTAAACTAGAACTTTTATTATAATCTTATCTTACCAAGATAAATACAAAGGAGGATATCCTTTTAAAGTAGCTTTAAAATTTAAAGAAAAAGAATTAATTTCAATGTATCTAATCGTTTTAACACATTCTCTTTTCTGATTGAAAAAACTAATCTTAATATAATATTTACCGTATTTTTTTATTCTAATAAAAGATGTAAAAAGAATTTTTACAAATTCTTTAAAGTATTTTTCTTCTTTTGGAGAGGAAAGTGATAAATCTAATATTTCTTTTGCTTCATCAATATCTATTTGTACTCCAAAGGAATTTAATATTATTGAAAAGAAAATGTTATTAGGTTTATTATAATGTAACTTTAAATAATTTTCACAGCTTATAGCGTCTGTTACAAAATATTCATTCTTCAAAATTGAAGGTAAGTTCAGAGAATAGAGCACTTCGTCTATTATCTTTATTTGATTTACAATTTCTCTTGAATATCTCATTTCTTTAAATTAAATTCAAGATTATATAAAGAACCTAACTCTCCTAAAATAGGATATATTCCGTCCTCTTTGTGAAAAATAGAATGGAATGAAGGGAAGTAATATTCAATCTTCCCTAATATATTATTGTAAAAATCGTCTTTAATAAGTTGAAAGTGCATTTTAAAAACTCAACATTTCGTGTATAATTCTATCAAGATCCTTTCTGTGTTTATCATTATCTTTGTTGTAGCCTGTATTCAATTCTTTTGTTAAAATACATTCCAAGTAAAGTGCTAATTCTCTCTTGTTGTTTAATCTTTTTACTATAGAGGGAATATACTTTTGATATTCATCTTGTGCCAAATCCTCTCCTACATCAAGAGGATCCCAGTTTGATAAAATATCATTTATGTACTCAAAAATATTTTTCATAAATATTTTAATTTGAATTATGACAACCTTCTAGTATTCTCTCTACATTGCTATTATCAGACAAATCCCAATACCACCATTTATTTATGTTATTCATTTCTTCTTTAAATCTTCTAATATAAGCTATTTTAAATATACCCATAAATAATATAAAAATTTTCCCCATTTCATTTTCAGGAAGATTAATCACTCTTTCTAAATTATAAGAACTTATTCCTTTTTTTAATAATACACAAGGTGTGTAACCACTTTTTAGCTTTTCTTTCTTAATAGCTAAATCTACATCTTCTTCTTTAGGTTTTGATTGAATAATTAAAAAGCTCATTTCTTGTAAAAAACTTCTTTTTTGACACAATGAATAAGCTTCAAATTTTTCTTGCAAAACAGTCAAAGGTATTAATCCTTGTCCGTATTTATTAATTAATATTTCTATTTCAAATTTCATCGTGGATATATTGTTATATAAGGTTTATTAGTATCAATCTTCATTTGGTTCATAAATTTCTAAGTTATAAGCAATTTCTGTTAAGAGATCAATAATAGCCTCATTACAGATTGTTTCATTCCAAGCTATATCTTAAAAAGTTTTTACTGCTTCTATTCTTTCTCACTCTTCAGTTATTAGAGCCTTTTTTAGCAAGTTTATTAATCGACATTCTTTCCACTATTTTGTGTTTGAAGTTGTCATTATAACCTAAATTTACTAACAAAGTGTCTATATTTTTTATTGCTTCATCTAACATTCTATCCATTTTTTCTCCATCATAGTAAATAGAAGTATCTATACTCCAATTCCCATTAGAAGGCTCATAAAATTCTAAGTCATAAGCAATATCCGTTAGTAAATCATTTATTTTCTCATCTGTGATAGCTTCATCTTCCCAGACTTCTTTTAGAAAAAAATTGATATTATCAAATCGTTCTTGCCCTTCTGTTTTAAAAGCTTTTTCTAATATGTTTCTTAATTGATATATCTTTTCCATTACTTTGATTATTTGTTTATAGGAATCATCCTATCTTTTATAAGAGATAGAACTATAATCATAATATGTTTCATCTTTTTATATTATTTTTTGATGCAAAAAGTTATTACCTAATTCGTTCTAAGTACTCTGTTGGACTTTCGTTGTAAAAATCTTTAAAGCATTTGGCAAAATAGGATGGTGAAGAGAAGCCTACTTCATAAGCGACTTCCGAGATGCTCTTGGCTTTGCTGTTGAGCAACTGCTTGGCGTATTTTACTCGTATGGTGCGAATGAGTTCGTTAGGCGAATAGTCAGTGAGGGATTTGATTTTGCGGTATAGGTTAGAGCGCGACAAGCCTAAGGCATCGGCGATTTCGTCTATATTCAGTTCGGGGTTAGCGATAGAGTTTTCGACATATTGGGTGAAATCGGTGATAAATTGTTGTTCTACCTTGCCTAAAGTCTCTTGTTTGGTTTCGTTTAGGAGGAAATTACTAAAGCTCTCGCGTATCTTCTTGCGGTTCTCAATAAGTTTGCGTACCCTCGTTTTCAGCAGTTTTACGTTGAAAGGCTTGGAGATATAAGCATCAGCACCGCTCTCAAAACCTACTTGTTTCTGTTCGTCTAAAGCATAGGCGGTAAGCAAAATCACGGGAATATGGTTAGTGGCTACATTGGTTTTCAGTAACTGACACAAATCAAAACCATCGGTTTTAGGCATCATCACATCGCTAATCACTACATCGGGGAGGTGCTTTTTGGCGACTTCAAAGCCTTCTTCACCATTTTCGGCTTCTATAAGATTGTAGCTATCACTGAGAATATAGCGAATAAACTGGCGCATATCCTCGTTGTCTTCCACAATCAGTACGGTAGGTTTTTCAGGAGCTGAAGGTGAAGCTGTTGGCAATTTGAGTTTCTCGGCAGATGCTGGCAATGAAGGCAATAAATCGAGGTGAGTTTCTATGTAATTACTGTCGTATACCGCTTTTGCCGATACTTGTTCTTGGCTGAAAGGCAGGCGAATGAGGAAAGTTGTCCCCTCGCCTTCTGTACTCTCCACGCTGATAGTACCATTGTGTGAGGCTACTAAGGCTTGTACCAACGCCAAGCCAATACCCGAACCTTCGCTATCGGGATTTATTTTATAGAAGTGTTCAAACACCTCATTTTGTTTGTCTTTTGGGATATATGAACCGCTGTTGAACACACGTAGAGCTGCATATTCTCCTTGTTTTTCTAAAGACACAGAAATACGTCCTTCTTGAGGTGTGAACTTCAGCGCATTGGAAAGCAGGTTGAAGTAGATTTTCTCTACTTTTTCCTTATCAAAAGGCATTTCAAAAGAAGTATCTTCGGCAAGGAACTGAAAATTGAGTTTCTTTTGCTTGATAGGGTCGGTGAAAAAAGAATTGAGTTCGTTGAGGAAGCTCTTCAAATTGCCTTTGGTGAAGTACATTTGCATTTTGTTATTCTCATAACTGCGGAACTCAATTACTTCGGAAATGAGATGCAAAAGTCGGTTGCTATTCTTTTTGATGAGGAATAACAAGTCTTGTTCTTCTTTGGGGAGAGAATTGTGCGCTAAGAGCGTTTGCACAGGTCCTAAGATGAGTGACAAGGGAGTTTTAAATTCGTGAGAGATATTGGTAAAGAAAAGCAATTTAGCTTGGGTCGCCTCTTCTAATTGTTTAGAGATGATTTCCAACTGTTCTTTTTGGCGTTTCAGTTCGCTATTGGTCTTACTTTTAGCGCGATAAGCCCTAATAGCCATCAGTAAGAAAACGGTGATAAGCACAATAGCTGTAATAGAAAGGTAGAGCAACATTCGTTGGTTTGTATGCTGGATAAGGCTCTCACTCAGTTGGTTATTGATATTCTCTATCTTAGCTTGTTTTTCAGCAATTTGCTCTGTTTGTAGCTGCAAAATACGCACGTTACTCTTATCTACCACTGTGGTATTGAGGATATTCTCGCGCTGAAAAGGCTGTTTGTGGAGAATTTTCATCGCGAGTTCTATTACCTTTTCACCTCCTGTAGGGTAGATAAACGATGCATCTTGCACGCTATTTTCTATATTTTGTATGCCCACTTGTTGCAGCGCATCTACTCCTATGATAAAAGGAATTTTGCCATTGAACTGCATTGCAGCCTCGTGAGTACCTGCTGCCATTGGGTCGTTCATCGCAAATACAAGGTCGATATGAGGGTGCTCTTGGAAGAGTTGTTGCATTTGTGTTTTGGCATCGGCTTGAAGGAAGTTGCCCCAAGTTTCGGCTACTATTTGCACCTCGGGAGCGTTTTTGAGGGCATCTACAAAGCCTTTATGACGCTCGGCATCAGAGGTAGAGCCTTTGGTTCCACGTACTTCGGCTATATTGCCTTTGCCTTTGAGAACGCCTATAGCATAAAGCCCTGCTTCTTTGCCTATTTGGTAATTATTGGCTCCTACATAGGCTGTATAACTTTCGGTAGCGATTTTCCTATCTACCAAAATCACGGGAATACCTTGCTGGTAAGCCTTTTCAATAACTGGGGTACAGGCTTCCGACTCATTAGGTGAAACAACAAGCACATCTACCTTTTGCTCTATGAACCACTCTATATCGGCGATTTGCTTGGGAGTATCGTCTTTCACACTGCGAATGAGCACCTCTGTATTGGCTTGATAGAGGGCTACTTCGCGTTTGAGTTCCTCGTTCATCGTTTGTCGCCAAAGGTCTTCACTGCACTGCGACACCCCTATCACATAACGGGGGTTTCGCTCCCTTTGGCAAGCGAGGCAAGCAAAGAGAGCGAAGTATAAAAAAAGTATATGATACCTTCTAAAAGTCATTTTATCTAAACAACTCTAAATGAGCATCGGCAAGGCGAGGCATCGCACCGTGTTGCTGACATACGTAAGCCGACACTTCCACCGCCAATTGATGTGATTGGGCAATACTGCGACCATTGAGGTAAGAGGCTACAAAGGCAGCCGTGAACGAGTCGCCTGCACCTACCGTATCAGCAATGGTAACCTTAGGTGTCCCTAAGAACGATTTTTCATTAGGCGTGAACACATAACTACCTCTCGTACCTTGTGTTAAGATAAGGAATTTGAGGTTGTATTTCTCCAATAGGTGCTTGCACACTTCTTCATCAGTTCCTTGCAAATTGAACATTTCGGCAATTTTTACTATTTCCTCATCGTTGATTTTTAGGGCTGTTGCTTTATCTAAGGAATCGGCGATTACCTCTTTGCTGAAGTATTTCAAGCGGAGGTTGATATCGAATACTTTCAGACTCTCGGCAGGCATCAAATCTAAGAACTTGTGGATAGTGGCGCGCGATACTTCACTGCGCTGCGCTAACGACCCAAAACACACGGTATTAGTGTTCTTTGCTAAGTTCTCGATACGTGAAGAAAATGGAATATTGTCCCACGCTACATTTTCGCTAATCTCATAGGTAGGCACCCCACGACCGTCTAACTGTACTTTTACGGTTCCTGTGGGGAAATCAGTTTTTTCGATGATGTAGTTGAGTTCTTTTTCTTCTAAACTTTTTAGTATTTCCTTACCGAGGAGGTCGCCACCAATGGCACTCACAGCATAGCCGTTGAAGCCGAATTGCGACACGTGGTAAGCGAAATTAGCGGGCGCACCGCCTAATACTTTTCTTTCAGGGAAGACATCCCAAAGGATTTCTCCCAATCCTACTACTGTATTTTTCATTGTATTGTATATTATCCTCTGCCCTCCCCTTGGGAGAAGGAGGCGAGAGTATTATTGTTAATTATTTTCTTTTTCAGCGTACAAAGTTATAAATTCTTTTTGAGATTTCATAGTATTAGCAGCATTTTCTGAACTATCTGAGCTATCTGAACTATCTGAGCTATCTGACGAGGCAGAGTTTTCCAACTATATTGTTAGGCGTTGGCTTTGAGTCGGGTGCTCATTAGCAATAGATATACCACTCCTATGCTGAGGACAATAAGGGCGCCTATCTGAGAACCGTTCATTGCATCGGAGGCTAAGCCCATTGCAAAAGGGAAGATAGTACCGCCAAAGAGTCCCATAATCATTAAGCCTGATACTTCATTTTTCTTGGTAGGATTCTGCAAGAGGGCTTGCGAGAAGATGATTGAGAATACATTGGAGTTACCAAAACCTACTAAAGCAATAGCAATATAGAGCATTGTTTTATCACTGAAAAAGAACAATATCGCCATTGAGGCTATCATACAAAGCACACTGAGGGTAAAGAAACTCTTAGGAGATACTTTGGTGAGAATATAAGCTCCTGACAGACACCCTATGGTACGGAATAAGAAATACCAGCTGGTGGCAAAAGAGGCTTGGGTAGTGGTAAGCCCTAAACGCTCCATAAAGATAGTGGGCGCTGAGGCATTAACCCCTACGTCTATCCCCACGTGGCACATAATACCAATGAAACACAAGAGTACATAAGGGTTAGCAAGTAGTGCAAAACACTCGGCAAAGGTAGCGTTCTTGCCGTCGTTTTTTTCTTCTTCAATATGGGTAGCACCCAGCCACAAGAGGGTTACTACCGAGATAGCTACAAAGAGCAGGAAGAAGAGTCGCCAATCATTGAATTTATCGAAGCAGAAACTCATCAGTAAGGGGGCAGAAAACGAGGCTATTGCCTTGATAAACTGACCAAAAGTGAGTGAACTGGCGAGTTTGTCGCCTTTTACTATGACTGACATTAGCGGGTTTAGCGATACTTGCATCAGTGTGTTACCAATACCAAGCAAGGAGAAAGCTACCAGCATAGTGGTATAGTTGTAGCTGATAAAGGGCACTACCATCGCTAAGATGGTAATCACCAAGCTGAGGAGTACAGTTTTGCGACGACCTATTTTGCTCATTAGTACGCCTGTGGGCACTGAGAAAAGCAGAAACCAAAAGAATACCATCGCAGGAAGCGCTTTGGCAGTGGTTTCGGTTAAGCCGAAATCATCTTTTACAAAATTGGAGGCTGCGCCTACAAGGTCTACAAAGCCCATACAGAAGAATGATAGGAGTACGGGCAATAAATATTTTAGATAATTATTTTTCATTTTATTTCAATTTATAAACGGTTATATCATTAAGGTTTAGCGTACCTTTTTCAGTTTTAAAACGAAGCGTATTGTACACCTCAGTAGGGAATACGGTATTGGTTTGAACCACTTCACCATTATTTACAAATAGCTCAGTAGAGGCCTTATCTACCAACAAACGTACTGTGTAACTCTTCTTAGCTGTTAGAGGTGCTTTGATAGGCGTTTCGGCAAAATTGGCATTGAAGGCTACACTGCTCTTGCTGCGGTCTACCGATAGGGTTTTGTTAGCGCAATCGAATAGGTATTTTATTGTTTCACCTTTAGCGTTCTCGAGGGCAAAGCTAAAGCTATCGGTATCATTAGGGGTAACTGTAAAGGTTAGTTCGTAGGCTCCTTGGTTGTTAGGCAAGAAGTTCTCGAAAGTTACCGTATCGGAGGTAGTTTTATCGGCTAAAGAGAGGGGTTCACGACGCAAGCTCTCTAACTCTTTTACAGGTTCGCTGGCTACTACCAAATGCTCGCCATTATGCGCTAAACGCAAAGCGCGGGCAACAGTCATCGCACTACGGAAGTTTTCAGTAGGAATTTCATTGGCGTAATCCCAGTTGCTCATCCAGCCTATGAAGAGGCGACGACCATCGGTGGCGGGGACATTGCTCCAAGTTACACCTGCATAATTATCGCGACCATAGTCTAACCAAAGGGGATAGTTCATAGTATCAGGGGTGAAGGTTTTACCATCGAAATTACCGATGAAGTACTGAGTAGCACTTCCGCCGTTAGGTCCACCTGGGTTGATACTCACGAAGAGCACCCATTTGGTTTTTCCTTCATAAGTAAGCGGGAAGAGATCGGGGCATTCCCACACGCCACCGTGTCCGCCTAAACCTTCGCCAAACTCACTGAGGCGTGTCCATTCTTTGAGGTTCTTAGAACCATAGAAGGTAATCGTTTGGGTAGTGGCAAGGCTCATCACCCATTGTTTAGAGGGTGCGTGCCAGAATACTTTCGGGTCGCGGAAGTCGATGATATTGGCATCGGTGAGGACAGGGTTGCCTTGGTATTTGGTGAAGGTTTTTCCGCCATCGAGGCTATAAGCGATAGATTGGGTTTGGCGGTCGCCTGCAGAAGTAAAAATAGCCACCATAGCGCCTTTGCCAAAGCCGGAAGTATTATCGTGGTCAATCACAGCACTGCCTGAGAAAATCGCTCCTAACTTATCAGGGGCTAATACAAAAGGCTTGTATTCCCAATTCACCAAGTCTTTGGAAACGGTGTGCCCCCAGTGCATATTGCCCCAGCGCGCTCCGTAAGGGTTGTATTGGTAGAAGAGGTGGAATACTCCGTCGAGGTATACCATTCCGTTAGGGTCGTTCATCCAGCCGTATTGGGGGGTGAAGTGGTATGATGGGCGGTATTTTTCGTTGTAATTGAAGTTATATTCAGCCGACTGTTTGATTTCGGCTAAGCCTATATCGGTAGTTTTGGCTACTGCAAAAGTAAGGGTTACTTTTTTGCCTTTGTACGCCTCGATAGCGATAGGCACCCAGTAGTCGATTTTGTTTTGGGCGATACGGATGGTCATTGGCTCGCCTACGGGGTTACCTTCTACCGAGAGTTGAACTTTGTTTTCAACTGCTTGGTCTTCGATAGGAATGAGCAAGTACTTGTCTTTGGCTTCAAAGGTACGGGTGTAATCAGTCATAAAAATGCTTTTTTGTTTGTTATTTTGTTCGATTTGGTCTATAAGGATGTGCCCCCAACCGCCGCGTTGGTTATCGACAATGCGGATAGTAGCTTTCTTGTTTTTATAGGCTTTGACATCCCAAGTGAGCCATTGTAGGGTTTCGGTTTCGTAGAGGGAACGCGTTTGTAGCACGCTTTTTCCCTCGACTAATAGCTCGATATAGGTATCGGGGTGTGTGCCTCCTCCTATGAGGAAGTTGATGTAATCGCGCTCGATGGTGAACTCTTTGGATGTAAGGGCTCCGCGAGAGTCGTCGCCATTGTTGAAGCTATTGGCGAGGTGCTTTCCTTCAAAGCCTGTTACGGGCTGCTGACCGGTATAGCTACCCGTGGCGGGAGTCGCGCCAAAGGCGTCGCCTTCTACCGTCCAATTGGCATAAGTGCCCGACTCGAAGTCCTCGATGATGATATCATCGGTGTTTTGCTGGCAGGCAGTGAGCGTTAAGACTCCTAATCCTGCTATTAGTTTGTTATTCATATACTTTTATTGAGGTGTCTATTTAGATACATATTAATTGACTTTGGGAAACGGGAGAACGCTCTACAATTCTTTTCATTAATTTGTTAAAGATAGTATCTTTATTTTGTGAACGATTAATTCTAAAACTGTATTCCGCTAAATATCGGTCTATATTAAATTCTAATACCCAAGAATATATACCTCGTATCCAAGACTTTACTTGATGTATTACCTTATGTAATGTAGGAAAATTCTTCCCATTATTACTAAGTCTGTTTTAAAGCGTTCAGTAAACTCTAAGAGGCTTTGTCCCTTAAATAATTCCATAATACATTAATTTTCAGAGTGTAAATATATGAAATTATTTTGATACCTCAATTTATTCCAAAGTAGGGATTAGTGATCGTTTTTGCATGTAAGGACAAAGCAAAAACATACAAGTAGCTTTAAAGCGAAGTAATAAAAGTTAAGAATCCTAAAACTACCCCTACCAAATTGGGGATAATGAGAATATAATCTGGCTTAGGCTCTTTTGTCCAGCCATACACCACCCAGATAAGACAAGACCCCGCTGCAAACAAAGGTTGCCAAGGTTGTGCTTTGTGACCCTCTAAGTTGGCCATAATTTGAGGAATATAGGCTACAAATACCGCCACTCCTATAAAGGCTCCTATGGAACCTATAAACAAATTAATTTTTTGCTTGATATTTCTTTTTTCGTTCATAATAACATGGTTTTCTGCAAATATAGTAATAATTTTCGTATTTTGCAAAGAAATCTCAAAAATAATTAGAAAATTTTTTTGATATGTCTATTTAGATACATATTAATTGACTTTGGAAAACGGGAGAACGCTCTACAATTCTTTTCATTAATTTGTTAAAGATAGTATCTTTATTTTGTGAACGATTAATTCTAAAACTGTATTCCGCTAAATATCGGTCTATGTTAAATTCTGATACCCAAGAATATATACCTCGTATCCAAGACTTTGCTTGATGTATTATCTTATGTAATGTAGGAAAATTCTCCCCATTATTACTAAGTCTGTTTTAAAGCGTTCAGTAAACTCTAAGAGGCTTTGTTCCTTAAATAATTCCATAATACATTAATTTTCAGAGTGTAAATATATGAAATTATTTTTACACCTTAATACTTTTATTTTAGTTCCTCTCCTCGTTCATCATATACTCTCTTGCAAGTATTCAGAGACTACTCCCAAGGAGAGGGGGCAAGCTAAAAAGGTGATGGGGGCTTTGTTTATTCTATTTTATTGGTGTGACAAATGTAGTTATTTTATTTGGTTTTTAGAAATTTATTATACGGTGTCCGAAAAGCTTTTTCTTTTAGGGGCGTTTGCAAAACGCCCCTACACAACATACTCTAAAAGCAACTGACTATTAGAGCAATCAACTTTGCCAAAGGTCGTAGCACGACAAGCAATTAAAACTTTGGCAAAGATGCGAGTTACACGGGTAGTTTTTGCGTTTTTCGCAATGCGATTCCTGTTGCTTAGCACCACTTAGTAACTACTTAATAACCACTTAGAGTCCACTTAAGCTATACTTAAGAATTTCGCAATGAATTTTAGGAAACGTTGCGATTTCTTCAATTTTTAGAATTGGAAGTTGGCTGTTCCGTTAGCAAAAATGCCCCAAGGGTTTTGGTTCATTCTGTAAGAACGGAAAGAGAAGGCGGTGGTGTTGTTGATATATACCACTGCGGCAGAGCCTTCTTGTACTACTTTTACCTCGTATTCTTTAGATGTGCTTATGGGGAGTTTTGCTTGTTGGATAGTAGTGGTGGTTCCTCCTTTTAGAACGCGATTGAGTTGTAGCTTTCCTTCGCTGAGATTGAGGTTGATTTGATAGGTTTCTAATTGGCTTCCGCAAGCACCGAATATCAGTCCGAATTGGGTTGCTGTATTGGCTTTGATTTTAGTTGCTATCTTATTAAAACCTTTGTTGAGGCGACCGAAAACGCGTGTGTTATTATCTAAAGCTACGTTACCCAAGGAAGTAGATACTGCAGGTTTGCTATCGAAAGCTGCTGGCATTTTCACATTTAGGGTACCATCAGAGTTTTGTACTAATTGATGTACGGCTAAAGAACCTCCCCAACCATAAGCGCCGCTATCGGAATATGTTTCGCGGGTAGGTATCCAGCCCCATATATAGCGATGAGTGCCATCGGAAGCGGTTTTGCCTGCATAAAAGGCTATATCGTCTATATTGGGTTGTGCGGGGGTTGTCCAATTGGTTGCCCCTATAGCACGATATTTATACTGCACTTGGCGCGTTTTGATATTGGAATAGATGAGGTATTGATAGTTGCCTTGTGTGAATACATCGGGGCATTCTACCATAAATACGTCTTCGCTATTTTCGATATAAAAGAAGGGATTAGAGGCATCTTTCGTCCAATTCTTCAAGTCGGTAGAGGTGAATTGAGCTACTACAGCTCTCCAAACACCGCTTCCTATATCGGCACGGGTACTTAGGAGCATCTTGTAGGTGCTTCCTTCTTTGAATACGATAGGGTCGCGGAACTCGTTTCGGTCGTATCCCCAAGGGGCACGGAAGGCGTGTTGGGTGTCTTTCGTCCACGTTTTTAGGTCGGTAGAAGTAGCCCAATAGATGATTTCTTTAGGGTCTAAATCGCCATTATGCCCTGTGTAGAAGGCGTAATAGGTGTTACCGTCCTTGAATATAGCACCTGTACCGAGGGCGTCTTCGTGTGAACCATCGGCACCGCAGGGGATAGCTTCGCCGTTATCGGTATAGTTCACCAAATCGGTAGTGGTGGTGCTATACCAAGGGTGAAAGGTTGCGGGCGCTGGTCGCTGGTCGTAGAGGTAGAAGATATGGAACTTGCCATTGTTGTAGAACGGCATAGGGTCGCCTACCCACGCCTTTTGGGGCTGGAAAAAAGTATGGTAATCGCTTTTCCCGTCTTGTACATCGTAGCAAGTGGGCGCCTGAGTATTGGCATTGGGATCATTGCTGACATATTCTTTTTTATCGCAAGCGAGGAGTGCGGTGGCGCACAATGCGATTGGAAATATCTTTTTCATCATTGTTATCTTATTTAGTTTGCTAAGTATTCTAGGGCGTTAGCGGTAAGCAATTCGATATTGCTTTTGTAGGTATTGGCAGGGGAATTGTCTTCGTTATACCAATCGTAACTACCGATACCAATGCAGAGAGTGCGCCCTGTGTTGCCACGTTTAGGGAACTCGTAGATAGTGGCACGCTTCATTTCGTTATCCCAATGGTAGCTGGCAAGGAGTTCGGCTCCGGTTTCGGTTTTCCATAAAGGCACATTATCGACGTAATCGCCAAAGTCTTTCATATTCCATATAGTGTTATGGTCGCGACGTTTTGCTTCTTTTGATAGCAAATAAGCGGCATCGGTTCTACCACTGATTTTATTCAATCCTTTGAAGAGCGGGTGTGACTCATTTCCTCTGAAACTAATGCCCCAGTCATCTCCTACGGATTCAGGATTCTTGCCTTCATTCCACATATTATTTACCATTTTGCCACTAAGCACCATACCTAAAGTAGTGGCGTACTGTCCTGCCCAAGAGGTAAATAGGAATGAGCCTCCATTAGCATAGTACTGTTTCATCTTGTTCACCACTACGTCATTAGTAGCATCGGCAGGCATATCGTGAGTGCCTACGACATCGTAATGCCACCAAATCACTTTGTAGTTGTTGAGATTGACTTTGCCGTCTTTGATGTCGCTGAACGAGATATATTTAGCAGTGTCGTAGTTTTCGACAAGCCAAGCGTAAGCTGCTTTCTCATCTTCATTGGCGATAGCCGAAGCACTGTTGGCAGTACCTACAAAGGCAATCGCTGCAAAGTTAGTAGGGATAATCTCTACATTGTAGGTAAAACTCTCACCGCGATAGTTCATAGTGTAGGTAACGCTTTGAGTGAAGTTTTGGGCAGCTCCGGAAGCAGGGCTTACGGTAGCATTAGGGGTAGTGCTAAAGGTAGGGGTTAGCGCGGTAAGACTTTCTCCTTTAGGGTATTTTACACTAATTTTACCCGTACTGTGGTCGATAGTGGCTTTGTATTTGCCAATAGCAAAGTTCTCTATCTTGGGGTACTGAGCTGTAACGGTATAGTCCCAATATAGGTTACCGTTGAAGATGCGGTACTTAGCGCCACTGCTCAAATCTACATTAGCGGCAGCTTTAGGCACTGAGGTAGCCCCCTCAGGCAAGCTGAGGGAGGTAGTCATACTATTAAGGGAAGCTGACCAAGGGGCATATACGGTAATGGTTTGTTTCTGTTCGTCTATAATCCCGTCAATACCATTGGCTTGGAAAGCGTTAATCTTGGCTTCTTTATCGTTGATAAGTTCGCCTTCGTGTTTTTCGTCGCAGCTGAACAAGCCGAATATAGCTGCTATAAGGGCGAATTTGTATACTGTTGTTTTCATATTAGAATCCTGCATTTTGTTTGTAAATACCTTTAACGTACCCTATTTGGTTTTGTGGAATAGGGATGTACTCATTCTTGTTTTTGGTGAAGTGCGCATTGCTGTATATAGCAGGGCGACGTGTTTTTTCCTTAGCGAAATAGTCGTTGAGCACTTGGTCGGCAATACCCCAACGTACGAGGTCGAAGAAGCGGCTGCCTTCCATTGCGAACTCTAAACGGCGTTCCCAACGAAGTGCTTTGCGGGCGTTTTCTTGATTCCAAGTGATGTTTACGCCATCTTGGTATAAAGCTATATCGGTATTGGTGGCATAAGGAATCATTGACATACTCTGTTTAGCACGTTGGCGCACTTGGTTGATAAGTGCAAGAGCTTCGTTGCTACGATTGAGCTCGATAAGGGCTTCGGCACGCATTAAGAGCACATCGGCATAGCGCAACACGATACGGTTCTTAGAGTTACCACGGAATGGGTTGATATTGCGGAAGCAAGAGCAAGATGGGTCTACGTTTTCTTTGAGTGAAGCATAGAAGCCGTACACATTGCTATTGCGATTCCAGTCGTTTTTGTAAATCAATTCTGTATTGTACTTATAAGGCAAACCAGGTAGTGCTACTGTATGGAACAAACGAGGGTCGGTTTTATCGGTAGCAGCGTTGTAATCGTTGTTATTGAAGTTATCAAAATCGGGCAATCCATTTACGGTTTTGAAGGCATTTACTAAGTTTTGGCTAGGCTTATGGAAGTCGCAGCAGCCTAACTTTTGAGGTACAGAGAGTACATCGCCCCAGTTGAGGCTTCCGTATTGAGTGCCATCATCTACTGAGTATTGTACAGCAAAGAGTGATTCTTTACCATTTTCGTAGCTGCCAGGGAGGAAGTTGAAGGCAAAGTCGTCTTCTAAACCGTAGGCAGAGCCTAACACAGCGCTGGTATAAGTGAGTACCTCTTGCAAATCTTGGCTGTCAATACCTGTTACGCTATTGTTTTCGCTTTGTCGATAGGCTTTGTACAAGTAAGTTTTAGCAAGGTAAGCTGCTGCTGCACTTTTGGTAGCTCTTCCTTTTTGGGCTTGAGTGGCAGGCAATAGGTCGTATGCTTTCTTAAAATCAGCAGCTATTTTTTGCCACTGCTCATCGTTAGACAAGGTGTTAGGGGTGGTTTCGTAAGCACTATCAGCTGTATTTTCATCTACAAACGGAATATGTCCAAAGATTATTTTTAGCTGGAAGTAGAAGTGTCCACGTAAGAAGTACATTTCTCCTATACGTGATTGGCGGTTAGGCACTTCGGCATCTGATGCTTGTTGTAAGGCTTTCAGTGCGGTATTGGTACGTGAAATGGCTTGGTAGCACATAAACCAAAACTTATCGGGCTCGGCATAAGTAGGGTCGATATTTTGAGCTGTTTCGTAGAAATGGAACACCTGAATGTCGCTCACGTCTTGTCCGCCTTTGTAAGCATCATCGGCACGCACATTGCCGTAAATCCAAAGGCTAAAAGGTGAATCATAATGGTCATTACCTAAAGAGGCATAGGCAGCGATAGCGAGCTCATCAGCTTTAGATATAGCCTCTTTATCGCTCATAATCCCTTGAGGATTATCGTCTAAAAAACTGCAGCTTGTTGTAAAGAGTGCTGCACATATCGCGGTGGTATATATTATCTTTTTCATTTGTTAATTATTTAGATTTAGGTATTAGTACTAAAAGCTAGCATTAAGCCCCATTGTGAAAGTAAGAGGAATAGGGTAGCCATAATTAGGGTTTTCAGGGTCTTTACCAGTAAATGACTTGCTCTTGATTGTAAGGAGATTTTGTCCGCTTACATACAAGCGCAACTTGCTTAGTTTTACTCTTTCGGATAGTTCCTTAGGCAAAGTATAACCTAATTGTACATTGCGGAGTTTGAGGTATGATCCGTTTTCCACATAGTAAGTAGACATACGTCCTTCGTTGTTGTCGTCTACGCTTGATACACTTGGAATATCAGAATCAGGGTTGGTAACGGGGTCGAAAGCATCGAGCAAACGGCGACCTTTGTTTCCATAGGTATCTTGTACACTCCAAAAATCGGTGTGGCGTTTTACGTTAGAGACTACATCTACATTATGTACTCCTTGGAAGAAGACTGTAAAATCAAAGTTTTTGTACTCTAAATAGAAGTTAAGACCATAGATAAAATCAGGTTGTGGATTGCCTATCCAAGTGCGGTCGTCTTCATTTACTACACCATCGTTGTTCAAATCGCGGTAACGAATACGACCGATACCTTTACCATTCTGTGTAGGGTGCTGATTCACCTCTTCTTGAGTTTTGAAGATACCATCGGCTACATAGCCATAGAAGGCATTAGAACCTATAGGGCGACCTAAGCCATTATCCCATTTACCATTGCCCCCGTAAGAGTTGATTACAGAAGTAGGAAGTTCGGTAATCTTATTTCTGTTGGCTGCTATATTGGCGTTGATGTCATATTTAAGTCCGGCTTTAGTTTCATTGCGATAGCCCACTGATACTTCTAAACCTTTGTTCTCTACCGCAGCTCCATTTACCCATTGGTAAGCTCCTTCGCCTTTGATACCTGCGTAAGGAGGTTCTACCAAGATGTCTTTAGTGTTTTTAATATAATATTCAGCAGAGCCATATAGACTATTATTGAAGAAACCGAAGTCAAGACCGAAGTTCGTTTGAGTAGTGGTTTCCCATTTGAGGTTTTTGTTACCGAGGCGTGTACGGCGGAATCCTGAAGCTAATTGCCCAGAGCCTTTACCTTCAATATCGTAAGAGGTTTTCCAGATACCGTTCCAAATGAAGTCGCCGGTTACCCCATAGTAAGGGTCGAAGATGTCATAAATAGCGTAGTTATTGATATCTTGGTTACCATTTTGTCCCCAACCAAAGCGCAACTTAAGTTCAGATACTATATTGCGAGTTTTCTCCATAAAAGATTCTTGAGAAAGGCGCCAACCTAAGTTGAACGCAGGGAAAGTACCCCAACGATTATCTTTAGCAAAACGTGAAGAGCCATCGCGGCGGAGGGTTACAGAAGCTAGGTATTTATTATCAAAAGCATAGTTGATTTTTCCGAAGAAAGAGAGCAACTTATATCCAGTAGAAGAACCGCTACCACTCACACCTCCTGTTGCCAATGTAGGCCACATATATTCAGGTGTTTCTATAGCGAGATTATTACCCTTGATAGCAAAATTGAGGTCTTCTTGCGAGAACATTTCCATACCTGCTAAGGTTTCAAAACGACTCTTGCCAAGTTCGAAGTCGTAAGTAGCTGTGTTTGCCCAGTTCCATTTAGTCCAGTGAGCTTGCTCGAGTTGAGAGAAAGTTCTTTCTTTACCTTCTTCCATAAATCCTGAAATATACGAACGGTTAAGTACGCGTTTGTAGAAATTACCATAGTCTATACCAAAGTTAGAACGCACATTAAAACCTTTGATAGGCTGAATGTTGATAAAAGCATTACCAAACATACGCCAGTAGTTATAGCGATTATCCTTATTATCGGCTACAAGGCGCGCAGGGTTCTGACGGTCGGGCAATCCGTTTACAGGTCCGCCCCAGTGCTTGCCATCGGTAGTGCGCACAGGAATGAAAGGCACCGCTATCATTGCCGATTCGGTGATTTGATGAGGTTGTTCTACCTCACTAGTGCGGTTTACAGTGAAGTTTTCGCCTATAGTTACCACATCGCCAAAGAGCTTGTAATCGGTATTGATACGAGCCGAAAGACGAGAGAAGTCTGTATTTTTCACCAAACCATCATTGTTGTAGTAGCCCAAAGAAAGGAAGTAGTTACCTTTTTCAGTACCATTAGTTACTGATAGGTTGTACGATTCGGTTACTCCCATACGGGTGATTTCCTTAAACCAATCGGTATTAGAAGGCAACATAGGGCTGCCTGTTTTATCAAAATACTCTCGTGGATAGTACAAATTGTTGAGAGTACTATGTCCATTGGCATCTGTGGTATAATCATAATGAATACCAAGAGGATTTTGGTTAGGGTTCCCTCCTCTATTAACAGCTGCTTTCCAAAGTACTTGTGCGTACTCGTTAGCATTGAGCATTTTCATACGTGAGTGGAACATCGATATGGTAGTATAATGATCAAAATCTACTTTCAGCACACCTTTCTTACCTTTTTTAGTGGTAATAACGATAACCCCATTGGCTGCACGCGACCCATAGATACTGGCAGCCGAAGCATCGCGCAATACTTGTATGCTCTCTATATCGTTAGAGTTTAGCTCGTGCATACCGCCTTGGGTAGGTACCCCATCAATAATATAAAGAGGGTCATTGTTATTGAGCGTACCGATACCACGAATGCGAATAGTTGCCTTACCTGCAGGGCCTCCATTATCGGTTACTTGCATACCTGCTACACGACCTTGAAGGGCTTTCATAGGGTTATTTTCGGCGGTAGACATCATTTCGTTTACTTTTACTACCGAAACTGCCCCTGTAAGATCTGTTTTGCGTTCAGTACGATACCCCACAGAAACGGTAATTCCTTCTAAGGCTGTAACCTCTTCTTCTAAAGTTATACTTATATTCTTGCGCCCTTTCACAGCTACTGTTTGGGTTTTGTAGCCTATATATGAAAAGACCAAACTATCAGTGGCAGCGACGGGATGAAGGGTGTAATTCCCGTCAAAATCAGTAGAAGCGCCTACTGTTTTGTTTTTCACCATCACCGTTACCCCCATCATAGGGCTATTATCGGCTTTTGCTTTTACCACTCCTTTTACCTCTTGAGCGAAAAGAGCGCCCGAAAAGTTACAAAGCAAAAGCGATAGTAAAATGCGTTTGTTTATTTTTCTACTCATCATATTGGTGTTTTTTGCGATTAATTTTCGGTGGCAAAGGTAGAACAAAAGAAAGCAGAACACTATCAAAAACTGGTCAATTACTAACAAATTTGTAGCTATTTTTTGATAGTAAGTAGTATACACAACAAACTAAAATACTATAAATGAGAAACTTCATTGTTTTTAACAAATAATGAACAAAAAATGATAGCAATTTTTCTATTAGTTTCGTTTTAACAAAAACAATTTGCTAATTTATTAATTACTTCATACTTTTGCAATCTGTTTAACTCAACACTCATAAATTAATATGAAAGTTCTAAAAATTTTTACCATTGCAGCCTTGCTGCTCATTTTGCAAAGCTGTATCAAAAACGAAGCTCCCAATGCTGAAGCCGATATCCTCACTTGTGAAGTAGATGGCAATATACTGATTCGCAAACCTATGATTCAAAATACTGAGATAAAACTCTACGTAAATGCTTGGGATGATGTAACAAACCTCGCTCCACGTTTTACTCTTACTCAAGGTGCAACTATCAGCCCTACAAGTGGTACTACCCGCGATTTTTCTACCCCTCAAACCTATGTGGTAACTTCCGAAGATGGCAAATGGCAGAAAACTTATAAAGTAAGTTTCCTCTCCAATAATAATATTATCGCTCAATACTCTTTTGAAAATGCTCGCACCTCAAAAGGCTATTACGTATTCTATGACTCCTCAGTAAGCGGACAAGAAATGGATTGGAGTAGCGGAAATGCAGGCTTTAAACTCACCAATTTATGGGGAACTATCCCTTTAGCCGACTATCCTACGACTCAATCAGATGAAGGGTATAAGGGTAAATGTGTGAAACTCACAACACGTAGTACCGGAAGTCTTGGAGCTGCCTTTGGAAAACCCATTGCTGCAGGAAATCTCTTTACCGGAGAGTTTGACACTGGACCTTCTTTTTCTAATCCACTAAAAACCACTCGATTTGGAACTGCTTTCAATAAAAAACCTCTAGCTATCTCTGGTTATTACAAATACAAAGCTGGCAATAAATTTACCGATAAAGACAATAAAGAAGTTGCAAACCAAAAAGATAACTTCGATATTTACGCTGTGTTCTATGAAACAAGTGACACCGTGCAATACCTTGATGGGTCAAATATCAAAACCCATCCTAATATTGTAATGATTGCTCAAATTGACAACAGAAAAGAAACCGATGAATGGACTCCTTTTACTATCACTTTCAAGGCTAAAGACGGTAAAAATATTGACCCTGAAAAACTGAAAAACAACAAGTATAACCTCGCTATCGTAATGAGTTCCAGTGAAGGTGGTGCCGAATTCCTAGGTGCAGTAGGCAGCACTCTCTATATAGACGAAATGCAACTTTACTACGAATAATAAAAAAAACAGACTACCATCAATGAAAAAATATATCATCACAGCCCTTATGGGCATTAGCTTAACAAGTGTTCAAGCACAAGAAGATCGCACTCAGGCTCTTGTACAATCAGAAGAAAAAGGTTGGGAATACGAACTCCGTGCAGGGGTACTCATAGGAGGTGCAAGTCCGCACGGCATACCTCAAGAAATTCGCAAGATAGGCAGTTATAGCCCTAAATTCAACGGAAGCATTGAGGGAGTAGTTACCAAATGGATTACCCCTAAAGTAGGTTTTTCAGCTGGATTGCGCTTAGAAGAAAAAGGTATGGAAACCGATGCTACAGTTAAAAACTATAGTATGGAAATTATCCAAGAAAACTCGCGTTTAGCAGGCTATTGGACGGGCGATGTACACACTAACTACAAAAGTTCGTTCGTTACACTTCCTATTAGTGCAAATTATCGATTTTCTAACCGATGGAAAGTGCGTTTAGGGGTGTTTGCGTCTTACCGTATGGATGGAGATTTTTCAGGGTATGTAGGAAATGGCTACTTAAGAGAAGGTACTCCTATAGGCAACAAAATTTCTATTAACGACGGACAAACAGCCACTTACAACTTCTCTTCTAATCTCCGTCATTGGTTGTGGGGAGAGCAAGTTGGCGTATCTTGGCAAGCCTTTAAACATTTCAACATCAACGCCGAACTAACTGCTGGAATGAATGATATTTTTACAAAAGACTTCAAAACCATAACCTTTAATATGTACCCTATCTATATGAATATAGGTTTTGGCTATCATTTCTAAGTAATTTTACAAAAACTTTCTAAATAGCTACACTTTGCCAAAGCTGTTCGAACTGATAATCAATTATTTTTTATTATATTTTGTGAGGATGTTGTGCAAACGTCCTCACATTTTTTTTAACTCTTCTCCTTAATATTTTCCTCTCCTTTAAATTAAAAAATTAAAGAAAATAATTTTAACAAAATCGTAACTAAAAGATTGACTTTTACTTACGTTTAAATCGTAAAATTTTCTAAAAAAAGTTAATTTTTTATTTGTTTATATTATAAGTTTGTTATACTTTTGTCCCGAAAAACAACGCCAATAACGTTAAATTTATAGATAGTATGAAAAACATGTATTCTTTCTGGGCAATATTTTGCCTATTCACTCTTTTTGTAGTGAGTTGTTCTAAGGACGACGAGACTACTGATCCCGTAGGTACTAAAACCTCTACTAACCAAACGGGAACAACTTCTAAAACTACCCAAACCGGTACTACCTCTGTTACTACTCAAACGGGTACAACTACTAACACTACCCAAACTGGCACTACCTCTGCCACTACACAAACAGGTACAACTACTAACACTACACAAACAGCTATAGTGGAAGTAATTGTAAGTGGCGAAGTGAACGGCATTAACTTAAAAGTTACAGACGCTCCTGCAAACCAAAACCCTAAAACAATAGCTAATGTACCTTTAAAGAGTGCTAACACCAAGTTTGAAGCAAATAAACACATTGGTAAAACCCTTTACTTTGTGTTAGAGAAAAATGGTGATCCTATATCCGATGTGGTTGAAAAAGAAATCCGCGCTGGTGATAACATCTTGAACCTCACCGTTAAAAAGAAAAAAGAAGATGGTAAGGCTACTGTAAACATCAAAGTAACCCAAGACGGAAAACCCGTTACTAATAAAAAAGTATATGGCGTAGGCGGAACTTTCAGATTTGAAAGTATAACAAATCTCCTTGAAAGTACAAATGGTAATGAGGACTATATTTCAGGACAAGTAGAACTGACAGGCAACACCAATAATGAGGGTATTGTACGCTTCGTTTTTACTCCAGAAGAAAAAAACATCATTGATTATCACTTTTTTATCCTCACTGAAGAAGCCCCTTTTTATCTATCTGTTGATGTAAATCTCGACGGAAATCTAAAAGAAGCTACTATCAATATCCCTAAAAAATCTATGATTACTTTTACCGTTACTGATAGTGAAAACGAAGCCGTAGCAGACGCTACCGTCAGCATCAATAACATCTCTCTAAGAACTAACGATAAAGGAAATCTAATATTTTCTTTACCAATGAAATCTTACGACTATTCTGTTACTCTTCCTTGTGGAACTACTAAAAAAGGAAAAATAACTGTTGATGCTAACAAAGTTGAAAACGTAAAATTTGACACTGCTGAACGTGGACAAATAATCGTTGAAAATAAAACTGATAAGAAATGTACTGTGAAGTTTAAAGATAAAAACTATGAATTAGAAGCTGGTGCTACTAAAACATTTTCAAAACTAAAAATCTATAATATCATTTATGATGTTGATTTTTATGTAAATGGTAAACGAATAGAAAAACTTTACAATGGAATGCTTACTTGCAGTCAAAAGAGCATAACCTTCAGTTTAAATCCTGAAGATGTTAAATAATGTCTTTCCTAAAATAATTTATTTAAGAGGTTAGCTTTTTTAGCTAACCTCTTTTTTTGTTGCTAAATGCGGTTTTTGCACAGTTTTTGCTGTCTTTCTTCGTTAAACATCAATAGTTACTAAAAATGATCTATCATATTAAAGGAATGGGATCACTATGAATAATAAAGTTATGAAAACAAATATTTTTGTTGTATGTTTAATACTATTTGGCAGTTTGTTACACGCTCAAAAATGAACGTACTGAAACGCTTATACAATCAGAAGAAAAAGGTTGGGAATACGAGCTAAAAGCGGGTGTAAACATCGGGGGAGCAAGCCCTACGCCCCTTCCTGAAGAAATTCGCAAAATAAAAGGGTACAGCCCCAAATTCAACGGCTCTTTTGAAGGTACTGCCACCAAATGGCTCACCCCTAAATGGGGTATCTCAGCAGGTTTGCGCTTAGAAGAAAAAGGTATGGAAACTGATGCAAATGTAAAGAACTACGGAATGGAGATTATAGAACAAGGTAACCACGTGGCTGGTTTTTGGACAGGCGATGTGCATACAGTCTATAAAAGTTCATTCATCACCTTACCTATAGCGGTGAATTATCGCCTTGCAAGTCGTTGGAAAATTCATTTGGGAATATTCGCTTCTTACCGTATGGACGGCAATTTCTCAGGCTATGTAACCGAAGGTTATTTACGTGAAGGTAGCCCAATAGACGAAAAAGTAAGTTTTTCTAACGGGCAAACCGCTTCTTATGATTTTAGCAATCATCTCCGCCATTGGCATTGGGGCACACTGATAGGAGGCTCTTGGCAAGCGTTCAAGCATTTCAATATCAATGCTGAACTCACCTACGGAACAAATAATATCTTTAAAAAGGACTTTAAAACAATTACTTTTGATATGTATCCTATCTATATGAATATAGGTTTTGGGTATCACTTTTAAGCACTTTATAATATCTTAATCCTTAAAAGAAATATATGACAATGTTATTTGTAAAAAATATGGTCTGCCATCGTTGTATAATAGTACTCGATGAACAGTTAAAAGCGTTAGGTTTAACACCACAAAGCATCAATTTGGGTGAAATTACTTTTACACAGGAACTTTCTTCTGATGAGATACAAGCTATCAAACAAGCTCTCTTACCCTTAGGATTTGAGGTGATGAACGATAAGAAAAGTGTTCTTATTGAAAAAATTAAATCTATCATTATCAATTTGATACATAACCAAGACAACAAACTATCGTTTAACCTTTCTGAAATACTCAGCAGTGAATTAGGTCGAGATTACGGGGCTTTATCGCGTTTGTTTTCTGAGATAGAAGGCAGAACTATTGAAAAATTCTTTATTGCTCAAAAGATTGAGAGAGCAAAGGAACTCTTAGTATATGACGAACTGACGCTTAGTGAAATAGCTTATCAACTCAACTATTCAAGCGTAGCGCACTTAAGCAATCAGTTTAAAAAAGTTACAGGACTCACCCCTAGCTTTTTCAAGCAGATAAAAGATAACAAACGTAAGTCTTTAGATGAGGTTTAAAATCTTACAAATTAAATACAAAATTGTGTAATATCCAAGTAGATGTTTTGCTGTATCTTTGCAGCGTAAAACAAATAACTTTTTAACATTTACAATTTATGGAATACAATATAGAAGGTATGGGGTGCACAGGTTGTGCCAATACCATACAAAAAAAGCTCTCTGAAGTAGCAGGCGTAACAGCTGTTACCGTAGATTTCGCTACTAAAAAAGCTACTGTCGAAACTGATAGAGAAATCCCTTTTGAAGCTCTTGAAAAAGCCTTAGAGGGTACTCATTATAGCATTCATCAGTCTTCAAATTCTGAAGGCTCTGGTGTTTTCTATTGTCCTATGCACTGCGAAGGCGATAAAACCTACGATCATCCTGGTGATTGTCCTATATGTGGTATGGATTTAGTAGAGCAAGTAGGAGGAGCTCAACAACATCATCACCACCAAGAGTCTCCCAAAAAAGTTAAAGGCAATGGCGTTTTCTATTGCCCTATGCACTGCGAGGGCGACAAAACCTACGACCACCCTGGCGATTGCCCCGTGTGTGGTATGGATTTAGTAGAGCAAGTAAGCACAGAGGCTCCTGAAGGTGAAAGTGCGGAAGAGCAAAAGCGCAAAAAGTTACGCCGTCACTTTTGGGGTGCCGTAGCTTTTACACTCCCTATCTTTATCATCGCAATGAGCGGAATGTGGCACAACAATCCGCTGTATGAGTTAATGCCTATAAGTGCGTGGAATTGGGTGCAGTTTGCACTCTCCTTGCCTGTGGTGTTCTATTTCTGTTGGGTATTTTTTGAAAGAGCTTGGCGCAGTATCCGCTCCTTGCGCTTCAATATGTTTACCCTCATCGGGATAGGCGCTGGCGTAGCGTGGCTTTTCAGTGTTGTAGGTCTCTTAGCCCCCGATATTTTCCCTGAACAATTCAAAGAACACGGCTCAATACACTTGTATTTTGAGGCGGCTACTGTTATCCTTACCTTAGTACTTTTAGGACAAGTGCTTGAAGCCGATGCCCACAGTCGTACGCAAGGGGCTATCAAAAAACTGTTGAATTTAGCTCCTAATGAGGCTACTAAAATTGTTCACGGCGAGGAAATAAGAGTCTCTATAGAAGAAGTAACCTTAGGCGATTTGCTTCGTGTAAAACCTGGTGAGAAAATCCCCGTTGATGGTGTAATTACCGAAGGCAATGCAAGCATAGATGAGAGTATGATTACGGGAGAGCCCATTCCTGCTGAAAAAGGAGTGGGCAGTAAAGTGTCGGCAGGTACGCTCAACGGTGCTCAATCGTTTGTGATGAAAGCTGAAAAAGTAGGTAGTGACACCCTGCTCTCTCAAATAGTGCAATTGGTACAACAAGCCAGCAGTAGTCGCGCACCTATTCAAAACTTAGCCGATAAGATAGCCTCCTATTTCGTGCCTATTGTTATCACCATTTCGGTACTTACTTTTATAGTATGGTCTGTATTGGGTGGTGAAAACGCTTATATATATGCCTTGCTCAATGCGGTTGCTGTGCTCATTATTGCCTGCCCTTGTGCGCTGGGGTTAGCAACTCCTATGTCGGTAATGGTAGGCGTAGGTAGAGGAGCGCAACACGGTATTTTGATACGCAATGCCGAAGCCTTAGAGGTGATGAACAAAGTAAACACATTAGTCATCGACAAAACAGGCACACTTACTGAGGGGAAACCCAGTGTGAGCGAAGTATTTACCTTTGGCAACAGAAGTGAAAAGGACTTGTTACAAGTGCTCTATAGTCTCAATCAGCACAGTGAACACCCTTTAGCAAAAGCTACCAATGCATACACTCAAGCACAAGGTGCTACTCCCCTACCCTTTACTAACTTTGAAGCCTTGGCGGGCAGAGGGGTAAAAGCCTCTTACGAAGAAAAAAATTATTTCTTTGGCAATGAACGATTGATGGAAGAAATCGGTGCTCCTTTATCCGAAGAAATACAAACTGTGGTAAAAACAGCGCAAGCAGCAGGAAAAACCGTTTCACTTCTCGCTATAGAAAAAGAAATCATTGGGGTAGTAACCATCACCGATAGAGTAAAAATCTCTACTGTTCAAGCCTTACAAGAGTTGCAAGACTTGGGGGTAGAAATCGTAATGCTTACAGGCGATAATTCGCTTACAGCTGCAGCTATTGCCAAAGAAATAGGCATCAATAACTACAAAGCTGGTATGCTCCCTCAAAACAAACAAGCTGAAGTAGCGCGTTTGCAAGCTGAAGGAAAAATCGTAGCAATGGCAGGCGATGGTATCAACGATGCGCCTGCTTTGGCACAAGCTAACGTAGGCATCGCAATGGGCACCGGTACTGATATCGCTATAGAAAGTGCTGAAATCACCTTAGTAAAAGGCGATTTAAATGGTATTGTAAAAGCTAAAAAACTCAGCAAAGCAGTAATGAAAAACATACACGAAAACCTATTTTTTGCTTTGGTATACAACGTTGTAGGTATCCCCGTTGCTGCAGGAGTGCTATACCCTATCTTTGGCATTTTGCTCTCCCCTATGCTCGGAGCTTTAGCAATGAGCCTTAGCTCAGTAAGTGTCATCAGCAATGCCCTACGCTTAAAAAGAACCAAACTCTGAAACCTGAAACCTGAAACCTGACCCCTGACACCTGACACCTGACACCTGACACCTGACACCTAATAATACAATGGAAATAACAAAAGGAAACAGAAAGTGGTTAGACGATTTGCAGCTCAACCACCCCGTAGTGATTGCGGGACCTTGCAGTGCCGAAACTGAAGAGCAAGTGCTAAAAATAGCGCACAGCCTCAAAAATACCGATGTATCTTTCTTCCGTGCCGGAATTTGGAAACCTCGTACCCGCCCTGGTATGTTTGAAGGTGTAGGTGCCTTAGGTCTCAAATGGTTACAACGCGTAAAAGAAGAAACAGGCTTAAAAATCGCTACCGAAGTAGCTAATAAAGACCACGTAAAGCTCGCTTTAGAACACGATATCGATATGTTGTGGATAGGCGCACGCTCTACCGTGAGCCCTTTTATCATTCAAGAGATCGCCGATGAATTAGAAGGTACTGATAAGATTATCTTAGTAAAAAACCCTGTAAACCCCGACCTCCCCTTGTGGATAGGCGCCTTGGAACGCCTGCAACGTGCAGGTATTAAGAATTTAGGGGTGATACATCGCGGTTTCTCTACTTACGAAAAAACCAAATACCGCAATATTCCTGAATGGCAATTAGCAATCGAACTGCAAAACAAATTCCCAAACCTGCCCCTTATCTGTGATCCTTCACATATCACTGGCAAACGCGATTTGATATTCGACGTCTCACAAACAGCTCTCGACCTCAATTTCGATGGCTTAATGATCGAAACCCACTGCAATCCTGATGCCGCGTGGAGCGATGCTGCCCAGCAAATCACACCTGAACAGCTTATCAAGATAATGGCAAACTTGCGCATTCGCAACACTTCTGTAAACGAAAAAAACTATGTAAGTCAGTTAGGTGATTTAAGATCACGCATTGATATAATTGACGACCAATTATTAGATTTACTCAAAAAGCGTATGGATATAGCCGATGAGATTGGCGCTTTGAAAAAAACAAACAACGTAGCCATTTTGCAAAACACCCGTTGGCACGAAATCCTCGGAAAAGTGATCTTAGAAGGTGAGCAACGCAACCTCAGCGAAGAGTTTGTTATCCAAGTATTCAAAGCCATTCACCAAGAGTCTATCAATCGTCAAGAAAGAGTCGTGAGATAATTTACCGATTTGTTAACAACTAAAAATAAAAATAATGAATTATCAAAATGTAACTGATTTGCCTAATAACAATACTGTATTTTTGGTATGGGTATTTAAGAAGAATATAACGAAAAAACTACTAAAAAGCACTTTTGAAAAAGTATGTGGGTTGGTAGGCAACCTCAACAACTCAGTAGCCAACCGCTTTCCCGAAGGTCGTGCCAGTGTAACCATAGGCATTAGCCACAGCGCGTGGCTTGCTTTGGGGCTACCCGAACCGCTCCCTAAAGAACTCAAAGATTTTCAGCCTATCAAGGGGAGTAAACACACGGCTGTAGCCACCGAAGGCGACTTGCATTTTCATATCCGCGCACACAACCAAAGTTTGGCTTACGATATGGCAGCTACTATTAACGAGGTAATGCAACCCATTGCCGACTGTATTGTAAACGTACAAGGTTTTAGATATTGGGACGGACGTGCGATCATTGGTTTTGTAGACGGTACCGAAAACCCTCGTGGCGCAGAACGCGAACAGTTTGCGGTAGTAGGTGATGAAGACCCCGATTACCAAGGAGGAAGCTACCTATTCGTACAAAAATACGTACACGATATGAACGCTTGGCGTGCGCTCCCCGTTAGCGAACAAGAAAAAGTAATAGGGCGTAGCAAAGAAATGGACATAGAAATGGACGAGGATACCAAGCCATCGAATGCGCACTCGGCACTTGCTAATGTAGGCGATGATTTGAAAGTAGTGAGAGACAATATGCCTTTCCACGACCCTATAAGTCACCAAATGGGTACTTACTTCATCTGTTATGCCAATACGTTTAGTACAGTAGAAAAGATGCTTACCAATATGTTTATAGGCAATCCCGCTGGTAATTACGACCGCCTATTAGATTTCAGCACAGCCGAAACAGGAACACTTTTCTTTGTACCATCTTTGGATATGTTAGATGAATTTGCAGGATAAAAGATTACTACACTTTACCAAAGCTTCACACTTTGGAAAAGTTGATTAACCTGATTGTTAAAACCTTATATTGAAGTTAGAAAAAAGCACGTGAAATAGTATGAGTCCATCAGCAAATTATACTATATACAACGCCTCGGCAGGCTCTGGAAAAACCTATAGCCTCGTAAAGGCTTACTTGCAAATCATCCTCGGCAGCAAATACCCCGATTTGTTTAGGCAATTGCTCGCTATTACTTTCACCAATAAGGCGGTCTTTGAAATGAAGAACCGCATCATTGAGCTTTTAGGCGTATTCAGTGAGGACAAAATGCTCACCAATCCTCACCCTATGTTTAGCGAGTTAGCAAAGGATTTGAAGCTCCCCGATGAGGAACTGAGAATGCGTTCAGCTAAAACTTTGGAGCATATACTGCACAACTACGCAGCCTTTAATATCAGCACTATCGATGGCTTCAACCACCAACTGATACGCCGCTTTTCACACGATTTGCACCTCAATCCTTTCTTTGAAGTACAATTGGATAGCAAGGCTTTACTGGAGCGCGCGGTGGATAATTTGATGAGTAAAGCAGGGAATGACACTGAACTCACCCAGCTACTCATCGATTTTGCCAACGAAAAAATAGATGACGACAAGAGTTGGGATACTACTAAAGAACTGCTTGACGTAGCCGAAATGCTTACTAACGAAAACTATTATGAGCCTTTACAATTGCTGAAAGACAAGGAAATATCTAATTTTAAAGCCCTTAAAAACACCCTACTCAACCAGCGCAACAATGCCCTAAAAACGATTAAAACTTCCGCTGATGACTTTATGCAACTGATGCACGACCATAGTTTAGACAGAGGTGCTTTTAACAGAGGTTATTTATACGATTTCTTCGATAAACTCACCGCCAACAACCCTAAGGAACCTTCGTGGGGCGTTGGTTGGCAAAACAATCTATTACAAGGCGAACCGCTTTATGCTAATTCAGCAGCTAAGAAGTACGACACTGCCCTTATCGATAGTTTGCAAGAGGTGATTGCCAACCTGTTTTTGGCTATCAAAGAGGCTTTTGGAACCCTTGCTTTTGCTAACAACGCGCTGAGATATGTTGTACCTTTGGCTTTGCTCAACCGCATACAAAAAGAAATAGAAAACATTAAAGAAGAAGAAAACATCTTGCCTATATGGGAGTTCAATGGGGTGATTTCTTCAGAACTCAGCAACCAGCCTGTACCTTTTATCTACGAGCGTATTGGCGAGAAATTCCGTCATTATTTCATCGATGAGTTTCAAGATACCTCAGTGCTGCAATGGCAGAACTTTATACCACTTATCCTCAATGCAGTACAAAGTGAGGTAAACAAACAACGCGGGTCGGTATTGCTTGTGGGCGATGCTAAACAATCGATTTACCGTTGGCGAGGAGGCAAGGCTGAACAATTTATGAGTCTGTATAACAATGAAGCAAACCCTTTCCTCATCAAAGGAGAAGTAAAAGACCTCGACAAAAACTTCCGAAGTTTAGAAGCCATTATCGATTTCAACAACCTCTTTTTCAACTTTGCAGCAGACCTTTTCCAAAGTGAGACTTACAAAAACCTTTATAAAAACGCTGCACAAGAATATCCCAAAAACAAAAAAGAACAATCCTTACCCAAAGGCTATTTCAATCTCTCGTTTATCACTACAGAAGAAGAGGATATGTTTACGGAAGAGAATAACAACAGCAATGCTGTTATACTCTCACCGCGCGAACACAGCTATTGTGAAGCCATTTTAGAGAAAATAGAACACGCTAACCGTGCAGGGGCTGCCGATAAGGATATTACGATATTGGTGCGCACTAACCGCGAAGGAGCTGCCGTTGCCTCTTTCCTTTCAGAACACCAAAGAAATGTGATTTCCCCCGATTCGCTATTGCTGAAAAACGTGGCATCAGTACAATTTCTCGTCACCCTATTACGCTTGCTTTATCACCCCGAAAGTGAAGAACTCAAACTGCAATTACTCTTTGATTATCTGCGTTTTAAATCGACTAAAGACCCTCACTTATTCCTCAGCAAATATGTAGAGGAGCCCATAAATACTTTCCTTGCCGATTTTCAGTTTTCTATAGAGCTGTTCAACCAATATTCTCTGTATGAAGGAGTTGCTCTGGCAGTAAATTGCTTTGACCTTGCCCGTCCTTCCGATGCTTATCTCACCCATTTTATGGATATTGTATTCGATTTCAAGAATGCGCGCAAAGGAGGCTTAGCCGATTTTTTAGAGTTCTGGGACGACCAGCAAGAAAAACTCAGCATCAGCTCTCCCGAAGGGTTAAACGCTATTACGGTAATGACAGTTCACAAGAGCAAAGGGCTTTCTGCTCCCGTGATTATCTACGCTTTTGCCGATAGCAAACTCATCGATACTCACACTGAAAAACTTTGGTTTCCAGTTGATAACGAGCAGTTTAACGGTTTTGACTATTTGCTGGTGAACAGCAATAAAAGTTTAGTGAACTACGACCCAAAAGCTGAGCAACTGATGACTCAATTGCACGAACAAAACCTCCTCGACCAGCTAAATGTGCTATATGTAGCGATGACACGACCCGAATCGTTTCTTTATGTAATCACCTCGCTCCCCAAAGGCAGTGCTGGAACGTATGGCACGCTCTTTAAAGAGTTTTTAGAAGAAAACAAGCAGTGGAATGAGAATGTAGTGGAATATACCTTTGGTAACCCTGTATTTCCTGAGAAGAAAGAAAAAGCAGCTGAAAATGAAGCACCTATTCCTTTTCAAAAAGGTTGGCAGCAGCCGAACTACAAGATTGCGACGGGAGCTTCCCTATTATGGGACACTCACCAACAAGAAGCCTTGGAGCGCGGTAACTTGATTCACGAATTATTCTCAAAAATCACTTATGCCACCGACCTCAACGTTGTGCTCAACGATGCGCTACAAGAGGGTACTCTCACTTCCGAACAATACGAGTTATTACAACCCCAAATGACACGATTGCTCAGTGACAGCACTTTAGCACCCTTCTTTAGTGAGGACTACGAATACTTTATGGAACGTGAGTTTATAGATGCTAATGGCAACTATTTCCGTCCCGACCGACTTGCCTACAACCCCACCACTCGCGAAGTCTATATCATAGATTACAAAACCGGACAACCCAACGACCAATACCGCACCCAACTACAGCATTATCAACAAAACCTAACAGCCATAGGCTGGCAAGTAAAAGGAAAATATTTAGTATATTTAGATCTGGGAAAAGTGGAAAAGATTCTCTAATCCTCTCTAAAATACGCCTTAGGATTGTTCAAAAAAGTTTTAGTAATGATATAATGTTCTACTTCTTGCAAAGGGGTAGCTTGCATTCCATTTTTGGTAACTTCATAGATTAGTGCATCGGGCATTGCCATTAGGATTGGAGAATGGGTGGCGATGATAAACTGTGAACGCTCTTTCTTGAGATGTTCGCGTATGAAGTAAATGAGTGATAGTTGGTGTAAGGGCGAGAGGGCACTTTCTGGCTCATCAAAAATATAGATTCCTTGTCGCTTTACACGTTGGGTAATGATATGCAAAAAGGCTTCTCCGTGAGAAAAAGACGCTAAATTTTGTCCGTAGTTAAACATCATATTCTTATAGGTAGGATTTTGACTTTCAAACGAATCAAAAATATTACCTTTAATTACGTAATCGCCAAAATCCTCTGAGCGAAAGAAAAAACCACGACCATCGCGTATCATATCGAGTTCTAAATCTTCTGCGAGTTGAGCAATAGGCTCAAACGATTCTTCTTGAAAACCTAATGTATTGTTGATACGAGCCAAATGGAGTTTGTAGGCAATAGCTTCAATAAGAGATGATTTGCCGACCCCATTATCACCTACAATGAAAGTTACCGGCTGATCAAGATTGATATGTTTAGCATAGCGTACAGCTTCAGTATTATATGGAAATCCTTGCACTCTATCGGTGGTAATATTTAAGGAACGGATATACATAAGTAATTAGATAATGAGAAAATTATTAAATATGTGATGCGACAAAGATACAACATTTTGAAAAATAAACACATCCTTTCTTTGTTATTCCAACCAAAAACATTATCTTTGCCTTTGTTTATCACTGATGTATGAAACATATTGCTATTATTTTTATATTGCTTTGTCTTGGGGCGTGTAAGCACTCCAATCCTTATAAGGACACTACTATCGAATTGGTAGAAGTAAAGTCTTTTCCATTGGAGAAAATAAGCGTGCGAGCAATGGTGCTCTTAGAGAAAAACGTGGCTTTTGCAGGCTCCGATGCTACCTTTGGTTTTATCAACACTCAAAACCAAACTATTGCGACTTCTAACTTGAAGAATCGCGGGGTCATTTCGGATTTCCGTGCGGTGGCAGCTACGAGTCAGAACTTTTTTATGCTCTCTATCGGCAACCCTGCATTGCTCTACAAAGCTGAACAAAGTGGTATGGAGGAAGTGTATCGCGAGGAACACCCCGATGTATTCTACGATGTATTGCGCTTTACGGACGACCAATTTGGCATCGCTATAGGCGACCCTATCGACAATCGCCTATCGGTAGTAACAACGCTCAATGGCGGACAACAATGGACGAAACTCAAGTGGTCGCAATCACCTAAACTTGAAGAGGGTGAAAGTGTATTCGCTGCTAGCAACTCGGCTTTGGCGCACTATGGCAACAAACTATGGGTAGTGACAGGCGGTAGCAAAAGTAGGGTGTTATTCTCGGACAACAAGAGCTATAAATGGCAAGACCTCGCTACCCTACCCCTCGCCCAAGGTTCGCCTACTCAAGGGGCTTTCACCATAGCTTTCTACAACGACCAGCAGGGCATCGTTCTCGGTGGTGATTATGAACAACCTACAGAGCGCAAAGGCTCTGGCGCACTCACTTTCGATGGGGGTAAAACTTGGCAGCCTATCGCAACCGACAAGGCTATTGGCTATGCGAGTTGTGTGCAATACATCCCTAATAGTGAGGGGAATGCTTTGGTGGCAACTTCGCCTAATGGTCTTTTCTTCTCTAACGACCAAGGCAAGAGTTGGCAACAACTTTCGGATAAATCCTATCACGCACTCCTTTTTGTAGATGAACAAACTATGGTTGCTTCGGGTAATGAGAAAATCACCTTTTTTAGAGTTGTAAAAAAATGATGGTAAGTGAGGTAACAGCTTTGCGAAAGGCTGGTGAGTTGGATGAAGCATTGCGTATCGCTCTCGAGGAATTTAAGGAAAACGATAGCTGTATCAACAAATATTCGTTGGGCTGGGTGTATTACGATTTTTGCAAGAGGGCAGTAGCCGAAAACGATTTAGATGTTTTCCTACAATATGTACAAACTCTCAAAGACCTGCATTTCAGCACTGAAGAAGTACTCATCACCGACCAACTGCTTTGGCAATATGTAAAACTCTTGGCTCAGTTGCGTAAAATAGGAAGAATAGCACTCATTGATGTGCTGTACGAGAGTTTGAAAGGTATGTATTTCACGATGCCTTCTGAAGCGTTTTCTGCTTTAGCGGAGCAGTTGCACAAAGTTTACAAAGACCGCGATGAATATTTGGAAGTAATTACTGATGTAATGCCTTTTCTGCGCGCTGAAGATTTTGCCCCTAAATCATACCAAGGTACGCTTATAACGCCTTTAGCAGAACAAATTTACCGAACTTATAGCAAACATATATTAAAAAGTGGCGATAAAGAAATTATCGCCACCTTTATACCTATCTTGCATCAGTGGATGCAGGCACATCCTGAATACAATTCGCTTATTTACTACTATGTAGAGATGTGTAATTTTGCCGATATACCAATGTAATAATTATCAATTGTTCATTGCCGAACATTGGTTGTAGAGTTCACGCCACGATGCTCCGCGTTTCTTCATTACATTTTCAAGGTATTCCTTCCACACCATTTTATCTTTATCTTCATCTTTCACTACAGCGCCTTGCAATCCTGATGCTAAATCTTCATCGGTAACAGTGCCGTTGCCAAAACTACCTGCTAATGCCATACTATTGGTAATAAGCGAAATAGCTTCGGCGGTAGAAATAACTCCACTAGGCGATTTAAGTTTTTGTTTTTCATCTAAAGTAGCTCCTTTGCGCAATTCGCGGAAAATTGTTACAATCTTCTCTATGGCTTCATTGCTTGGCAAGGCGGCTTTCAGCTTGTAGTTGTTAGAAATTTCGGCTACACGCTTGGTTACGATAGATACTTCAGTTTCTAAAGTAGCAGGAGCAGGTAGCACAATGATGTTGAAACGTCTTTTAAGTGCTGATGACATTTCGTTTACACCACGGTCGCGGGTATTAGCTGTGGCAATAATAGAGAAACCACGCTGAGCTGGCAATTCTTCACTGAGTTCAGGAATGGCTATATTCTTTTCCGATAGGATAGAAATCAATGCATCTTGTACTTCGGAAGCACAACGTGAAATCTCCTCAAAACGAGCGACAGTTCCTGTTTCCATCGCGCGATAAATAGGTGATTTAAGTAAGGCTTCGTGCGATGGACCGTTAGCCAAAAGCATTGCATAGTTCCACGAATAGCGTATATGCTCTTCACTAGTGCCCGCAGTACCTTGAATCACTTTGCCCGAGTCGCCACAAATGGCAGCTGTAAGGTTTTCGGAAAGCCACGATTTGGCAGTTCCTGGCTCACCTATGAGCAGCAAAGAGCGGTCGGTAAGGAGTGTAGCAATAGCGATTTCCACCAAGCGATTATGACCGATGTACTTAGGAGTAATTTCCACCCCGCAGGCAGTACCACCAGTTACAAATTTCAACACAGCTTTAGGCGACAATTGCCAGCCTATGGGCTTTTCTTGTTTTTTATCCTCTTCTTTTAAAGCCTCTAATTCCTTAGCGTAGAGTTGTTCCGCAGGAAGGCGTAATACATTTGACATAAGTTCTATAATCCTCCCCCACCCCCTCCCAAGGAGGGGAGAATGCAATATAAATAGTTAGGAAAATATATTATCCTACCCCCTCCCCTTGGGGGAGGGAAAGGGGTCGGGATACTAATTAACAAACGCGTGTTTATAACCTTTTTGTTTATTCCAAGCACCACGAGTGAAATCAGGGATTTCTACTGGAGCACTGCCGTTTTCTAATGATAGCTTAGAAAGAGGCGATAAGCAGCACCATTCTGCAAGGTCATACACATCCATATCTAAAGGCAAACCATTGCGCAAACAATAAATCAAACGGTAGTCCATAATAAAGTCCATACCTCCGTGTCCACCTACTTCTTTAGCTTTAGCTTCTAATTCTTTAAGGATACGTGGTTTATATTTTTCCATTAAGGCTTTTTTAGCACTATCAGGCATAAAGCTGTGTGCTGATAGATTTTCGTGGTTAGGCACTATGTCCTTATCTACATTTTCAGGTTGTAGCAAATAGCCTGATATAGGATATTTATTAGCAAAACCTTTAGTTCCTGTAAGTTGATACATACGAGAATAAGGACGAGGAGTCACTACATTGTGCTGTATTTGTATAGTTTTACCTTTTTCAGTTTTAATCATTGTGATAGTGTGGTCACCATTTTTGAAATCGCTACCGTCTTTGCCTGTTACGCGTTTCATCACTTCTCTACCTCTGAAAGGCTCAGTGTCAAACGATACTAAGTAGTTCATCTTATCGCCGCGGTGAATGTTGAGAGCTTGGCATACAGGACCTATACCATGAGTTGGATACACATCGCCTCTGTTCTTAAAGTTGTAGTCCAAACGCCAGTTATTCCAGTAGTAAGACCAAAATTCATCGAGGTTGTGAATATAAGAGCCCTCTCCATGAATCACCTCTCCCAAAAGCCCTTGTTGCGCCATATTAAGAGTAGTAATTTCAAAATAGTCGTACACACAGTTTTCTAACATCATACAGTGCAAACGTTTCTTTTCGCTCATATCTATAAGTGCCCAAATCTCTTTCATATCAAGAGCTGCAGGCACTTCTATAGCTACATGTTTGCCGTGTTCCATTGCATAAAGCGCCATCTCTGTGTGGTGCTTCCAGTCAGTTACTATATAAACAAGATCTACATCTGGACGCTCACAAAGGGCTTTCCAAGCATCTTCACTTCCGGTATATTGTGGTACGCGTGGAAGACCTGCTTTTTCAATTATTTTTTGTGATTTTTCTACCATTTCAGGACGAATATCACTAAGAGCTGTAATCTTAGCTCCTTCTATGTGCATATAACGTTCAACAGCACTATGACCTCTCATTCCGAGACCGATAATTCCCACACGCACTGTCTCTAATTTATCAGTTACTAAGTTTAGCACATCTTTTTGACCTTGAGCGCGCTTAGGAACTTCTACTTTTATAGGTGTATAGGAGTTTTTTGTTTGAGCAATGTTTTTTAGCTGGTTACACGCTGTAAAACCTACCAATAGAAAGATGCTGAGAAGCATCGGGTACAATCTTTTCATAAAAGTTAAAATTAAAAGTTTATAATGGGCAAAGGTATAAATAATTTGTCAATTAGCAAATTACAGAATTAGAAAAAGTTTACTTTTTATTCAGGCATTCCAGGGTACCAAGTACCACCATAACGCGTATCTTCCCACACTTGTTTAAAATCAGAGATATTGTAGTAGTTGTGTTTTTTAAATTCGCGATCGTAATCGAGTTCACTACCTTCGTATCCTTCAGCTTGAAATCCTAATTTAACAAAATATCTAAAATTCATATTGAGAGGTTCAGCAATTTTTTCGGAATAATAAGCTAATTTTCCAAGTAGTTCAGCTTGTAGTGCAAAATCTAACCCACTATCTTTGCGCATCATAAGAATATAATCCTCTATTTTGCGTAAAAATAGTTTTTTATCATCTTCTGACGCACGCTCAACAGCCTCTATCATTTCAGTGTGAAACACCAATTTACCATCACATTGCAAATGCCAAAACAGACTTCCAAAGTGTTTAATCAGTTGAACCTCATTGATATTTTTGTGAAGTACAAAATCATTCAGTTCTTTATCTTTCAGATAATTGTAACGCACCAAATACTCCAAAAACGATGCATCGTGTTCTTGAAGCCATCGAAAACTCTCTCGACTATCGTTAAAAAGGTATTTATTGCGATGCACTAATTCTGTAATGTTATTTTGGCGTTGTTCAGGTAAATATTTCTCTTCACACCATTTATACAACTTAACAGGTTCACTTTCTATTTGAATTTTCTTAGGGGCATTCTGTTCTTTTTGAAGACATTCAGGACAAAGTTTTTGATAGTTGATGAGTTCAGGTAACGCAAAGAGTTCGGTGAAAAATCGTCCCTTTTTAACAATATAATAAGAATAAAAGTAAACCTCATCAGTGTTTTTTCGGTAGTAACGTATTTGTCGGTCACAAGGTTGCCAATTGTTTAAGAAGAGATAATCAGTAGATTTTTCAGGGTCAATAGTTCGACCAAAAATTCGTTGTACTTTTGCAATAAATTCAGTTTCTGAAGGTTGTTGATATCCTTCTTTAGCAAGAATTTCGCGCAGTAGCGGAATGGTTGCATCTAAATCGGATTTTGAATAGGTATAAGTTTCAATATCTGTATCATATATTTCTCCTGATATACCTTTTGAGAGTTGTTTGTTGAGCACTGCAATTTGTTCAGCCAAAAGCTGAAAATTGTATTTTTCTTCTCGCGAATTATCAGTTGCAGCTTCTTGGCAACCTACTAAAAGAAGCAATAATAAAAGAAAATAGTGTTTCATTGTTGTTAAGAAGTTTAGAATGTGGCAAAGGTAACAAATTTTCGTCATTTGTCATTCGTAATTCGTCATTATTTTCTACTTTTGCAATATGAAACACATCCGAGAAAAATTAACTGAACGCCAAAAAAATAATGCCTTGCGCAAACTTAGTGAACGCTCGTTTGCTATTGATTTCTACTCTAATGATTATATAGGTTTTAGCACAAATCCCACTATCACTGAGCGTGTTAGCCAACTGATAAGCGACACAACTCCTCACGGTGCAACAGGCTCTCGATTGCTATCGGGAAACTCTCATTTATTCACAGAAACCGAACGCTATATCGCTGATTTTCATAACGCTGAAGGGGCTCTTTTGTACAATTCAGGCTATGATGCTAATGTAGGTTTTTTCTCTTGCATCGTAGGTCGTGGCGATGTAATTTTATATGATAGTTATAGTCACGCTTCTATACGCGATGGTATTTCACTCAGTTTAGCACATTCGTATAAGTTCAAACACAACGATTTAGACGATTTAGAAAAACTGCTCAAAAAGTTTGCAACGGGTGACAAAACAGTGCTCATCGCTACTGAAAGCGTTTTTTCAATGGATGGCGACAGCCCAGATTTAGTGCGTTTGGTAGCTTTAGCGCAAGAATATGGTGCTTATATAGCAGTGGATGAGGCGCACGCTATAGGTGTTTTTGGCAAACACGGCTGTGGATTGGTACAAGCCTTAGGATTAGAAACTGAAATCTTCGCGCGCATTGTCACCTTTGGCAAAGGCTTGGGGGCTCACGGAGCAGCAGTAGTTGCTAATGATGAGGTGATACAATATTTAGTAAACTTCTCGCGCTCATTTATTTATACAACAGCTATGAGTCCACATAGTGTAGCGACTATTCGCGCAGGTTATGAACAGTTACAACAAACGGAGGCTATGAACGCTCTTCGGCACAATATAGAATATTTCAAATCATTAATAACCCAATATGGTATTGAAGGATTTATACCTTCCAATTCTGCTATCCAAGCAATGGTAGTAAGTGGTAACGACCGCGTGAAAACCCTTGCCGAGCGTTTACAAGTCCAAGGGTTAGGAGTATTACCTATTTTAGCCCCCACTGTACCTGCTGGTCAGGAGCGGTTGAGAGTATGTTTACACAGCTTTAATACCGAAGAAGAAATCAAACGATTTATTGATTTGTTAATTTAACAATCAGCCTTCTTTTTTAAAAATAATAAAGAAAATCTTACTTATCAGTTTAGCCAAGGTTTAAAACTTTGGCTAATTTTATAATATACTTCTACTCCTAACTTTTAACTCCTAAAATCTGTTAAATCCTTACTTTCAGTGAGTAACTATCTTCTTCTTCTTTAAACCGAATATAAATTAAGCTGTTTATATGATTTTTGTTGTATAGATAATAAAAACACCTTACTTTTGTAGCGAAATTATTTAACGTAAATATATAAAAAAACTATAAAACGAATGGCAGGATTATTTAAAACATCTGTTGCAAGAAAGGTGGCGATGGCTCTCTCGGCACTCTTTCTCATTCTCTTTCTAATCATTCACTTGGCGGTAAACCTTACCTCAGTGATTAGTGAGAGTACTTTCAACGAGCTATCCCACTTTATGGGTACGAACCCGCTAATTCAGTTTGCTATGCAACCTGTATTGCTCGCTGGGGTGTTATTCCATTTCATTATGGGATTTGTCTTGGAACTCCAAAACAAAAAAGCTCGTGGTAGTGAAGCATATTACAGCTACAATGGGGGCGCTAACTCCACTTGGATGTCTCGTAATATGATCATTTCAGGAATTGCAATTCTCCTTTTCTTAGGGCTTCACCTCTATGATTTTTGGGTAGGTGAAATGAATTACAAGTACATCGAGCAATTAGCTCCAAACCCCGACCGCTACTATCACGAATTGATAGAGAAATTCCACGACCCTCTACGTGTGGGATTCTATGTATTGTGTTTTGTGTTCTTGTGCTTGCACTTGTTGCACGGATTCCAATCTGCTTTCCAATCTATGGGATGGAAAGACGATGCTCGCAAAAAGCTCATCAGTAGCATAGGTAATTGGTATTCTTACATCATCTGCGGAGGCTTTATTTTCATAGCCCTCTTCCATTACATTAAATTTTTAACAGCTTAATCTTATGAGTACATTAGATTCTAAAATTCCTGAAGGTCCTATAGCGGACAAATGGACGAAATATAAAGACCATATCAACCTCGTAAACCCTGCTAACAAACGTAATATCGACGTGATTGTGGTAGGTACTGGTTTGGCTGGTGGTTCGGCTGCAGCTACCCTTGCTGAATTAGGCTATAATGTGAAAGCTTTCGCTTACCAAGATTCTCCTCGCCGTGCGCACTCTATTGCTGCTCAAGGAGGTATCAATGCCGCTAAAAACTATATGGGCGATGGCGACTCTAACTATCGCTTGTTCTACGATACTGTAAAAGGGGGTGACTACCGTGCTCGTGAGGCTAACGTGTATCGCCTTGCTGAAGTATCTGGCAACATCATCGACCAATGTGTGGCTCAAGGGGTTCCTTTTGCTCGTGATTACGGCGGACTCTTAGACAACCGTTCTTTCGGTGGGGTATTGGTTTCTCGTACTTTCTACGCCAAAGGTCAAACAGGGCAACAGCTTTTGCTCGGTTGCTATTCAGCTATGAACCGCCAAATCGCTCGTGGTAAAATTGATATGTACAACCGCCACGAAATGCTTGATGTGGTAATCGTAGACGGCAAAGCTCGTGGTATCATCGCTCGTAACCTTGTTACTGGCGAAATTGAACGCCACTCTGCTCACGCAGTGGTTATCGCCTCTGGTGGTTATGGTAACGTATACTTCCTTTCAACCAATGCGATGGGCTCTAACGCTACTGCAGCTTGGAAAATCCACAAAAAAGGTGCTTACTTCGCTAACCCTTGTTTCACTCAAATCCACCCTACTTGTATCCCTCGTTCAGGCGACTATCAGTCTAAATTGACTTTGATGTCTGAATCTTTGCGTAACGACGGACGTATTTGGGTGCCTAAGAAAATGGAAGATGCAGTAGCTATACGCGAAAAACGCAAAAGACCTACTGAAATCCCTGAAGAAGACCGCGATTACTACTTGGAACGCCGTTATCCTGCCTTCGGTAACCTCGTACCTCGTGACGTAGCTTCACGTGCTGCTAAAGAGCGTTGTGATGCAGGCTATGGTGTAAACGAAACTGGTGAAGCTGTTTACTTAGACTTCTCTTCTGCTATAGAGCGTTATGGTAAAGAGCAATGTAAAATTCACGGCGTAGAACCTACTAAAGAAGAGGTTACTAAACGCGGTGAAAAAATCGTAGAAGCTAAATATGGTAACCTTTTCCAAATGTACGAAAAGATTGTAGCTGAAAACCCTTATAAAACACCGATGATGATTTATCCTGCTACTCACTACACTATGGGTGGTATTTGGGTAGATTACAACTTGATGACCACTATCCCTGGTTGTTATGCTATCGGTGAGGCTAACTTCTCCGACCACGGAGCTAACCGCTTAGGAGCTTCTGCCTTGATGCAAGGTTTAGCCGATGGTTACTTTGTATTACCTTACACTATTGGCGATTACTTAGCCGCCGATATCCGCACTGGTAAAATTCCTACTGACAGCCCTGAGTTTGATGAAGCAGAGCGCATTGTAAAAGAGCGTTTGGCTTATTTCATCAACAATAAAGGTACCCACTCTGTAGATTACTTCCACAAGAAACTTGGTAAAGTGATGTGGGATAAAGTAGGTATGGCACGTAATGCTGAGGGCTTGAAAGAGGCTATCAAAGAAATACGCGAAATACGTGAAGATTTTTGGAAGAACGTAAAAGTACCTGGAGAACTAACTGGTATGAACGTAGAGCTTGAAAAAGCGGGGCGTGTGGCTGACTTCCTTGAACTTGGTGAGCTATTTGCTAAAGACGCTTTAGAGCGTAACGAGTCTTGTGGTGGTCACTTCCGTGAAGAGTATCAAACTCCTGATGGGGAAGCCCTTCGTGATGACGTAAACTATGCTTACGTAGCTGCTTGGCAGTATACTGGTAACCCTAAAGAGGTGGTGAATACTTACAACCCAAGTGAGGAGATTATGCATAAGGAAGCGCTTGAATTTAAAGATATTGAACTAAAACAACGTAGTTATAAATAGAAAGATATGGCAACAATGAACCTAACACTAAAAGTGTGGCGACAAAAAAACTCGCAAGAGAAAGGTCGTATGGTAGATTATAAAGTAACCAACATTTCAGACCATATGTCTTTTTTGGAAATGTTGGATGTACTCAACGAACAACTCATTGAAAAAGGAGAAGAACCTGTAGCATTCGACCACGATTGCCGTGAAGGTATTTGCGGTATGTGCTCGCTCTTCATCAATGGGGAAGCTCACGGACCTGACCGTGGGGTAACTACTTGTCAGTTGCATATGCGTATGTTCAAAGATGGTGACACTATTACTATTGAACCTTGGCGCGCTACTGCCTTCCCTGTTATCAAAGACTTGATGGTAGATAGAACTGCTTTTGAACGTATTCAACAAGCAGGGGGATATATCTCTGTAAATACTTCGGGTAATACACAAGATGCTAACGCTATTCCTATTCCTAAACGCGATGCCGACCGGTCTATGGACGCTGCGGCTTGTATAGGTTGTGGTGCTTGTGTGGCTACTTGTAAAAACTCTTCGGCTATGCTGTTTGTGGCTGCTAAAGTATCGCAATTTGCCCTTCTTCCTCAAGGTCGTGTAGAGGCTACCGAACGCGTACTGAATATGGTAAACCAAATGGAACACGAAGGTTTTGGTAACTGTACCAACACTGGTGCCTGCGAAGTAGAATGCCCTAAAGGTATTTCACTTGAAAATATTGCACGCCTCAACCGTGAGTACTTAAAAGCAAGCATTAGATAATTTGCCGATTTGGCAATGTAGTAATAAAAAAACTGCCTCAAATTGTTTGGGGCAGTTTTTTTGTTGTATATTTGTGCCCAAAATTAAACCTTTACAGAAAATATGAGTAGTATCATTATTCAGCATTTTGGGGCTATTAAAGAATGTAACACTCCTATAGAGATTAAAAAAGTAACCTTTTTTATAGGTAATCAAGGTAGTGGTAAGAGTACTGTCGCTAAGTTAATAGCTACCTTTATGTGGATAGAAAAGGCTTTAGTACGAGGTGATTATGATAAAAAATGGTTTAAGAGGAAAAATAGATTTCTAATTACTTTTTTACCATATCATCGCATTGAAAATTATCTAAAGGAAAATACTTTTATCCAATATAAAGGGGAAGCTTATATTATTACTTATGAGAATAAGTTTTTAAAGTTTGAGGAAAGGAAAAATAATAATTATTCTTTACCTCAGATAATGTATGTACCTTCTGAGCGAAACTTTATAGCTTATGTAAAAAAACCAAAAGAATTAAAACTATCTTCAGATGCCTTAAAAGAGTTCCTTACTGAATTTGATAATTCAAAAGAAATAGTAAAAAATCTTTTGCTTCCCATAAACGATGTTATACTAGATTATGATAAGTTAAATGATACATTAAGTCTTAAAGGAGAAGATTATAAAATAAAACTAACTGAGGCTTCGAGCGGTTTCCAATCTTTTGCTCCCATTTATATAGTATCAAATTATTTGGTTAATACAATAAAGAAAGATAGTGGAATAAAAGTTAGTATGAGTGGAGAGGAAATAAATAGATTTAGGAAAGAAATAGAACAACTATACAAAGACAAACATTTGAGTGATGAACAAAAACGTATTGCTATTTCTGTATTACCACAAAAATTCAACAAAACCTCCTTTGTCAATATAGTAGAAGAGCCAGAGCAAAACCTCTTTCCTACTTCGCAACGTGATATGCTTTATAGCTTGCTAAAAATCAACAATGAAATATCGGCTAATAAACTAATAATCACTACCCATAGTCCTTATTTAGTAAATTATGTATCAGTAGCCGTGGAAGCAGGAAAATTAAAAAAAGGAGTTACAGTAGAAAAAGAAGAACAACTCAATAAGATAGTACCTATTTCTTCAGTTGTAAATAGTGATGATTTGGCTATTTATCAGCTCAATGAAAAAGGCTCTGTTGAACTATTAGAAAGTTATGAAGGTATCCCTTCTGATGAGAATTTTCTAAATGATGAAATAGGACGTACTAACGAACTCTTTGCTGACCTTTTAGACTTACAATAATGGAGATAGATTTTTTAAATAGCCAATGTCAATCTGTTTCAAACAAGAAACGTTTTGGCTTATGCGATGAACAAGATAATAAAGAGCCTGCCTATCTTGATGAGCGAAACGGAGATAAATGGATTGCTGTAGTAGAGAATGAAGAATTAAAAGAAGTACATTTTATCGCTATTGATTATTGTATAGATATTTGGCGAGATAAAGAAAAAAAAGAAATGGACAACCGCTGTGATGGTATGCTTTGGTATGATAAAGCTGTTGTTTTTGTAGAATTAAAAGAAAGAGTATCTAAGAAAAATACAAATGTTTGGGTAAAAGATGGTGAAAAACAATTAAAGCGTACTATTGAATATTTTGAGAAAACAGGACAAAGTGATAAATTTACAGAAAAACGCGCTTATATAGCTAATAAAGCCCATCCTATATTCAAAGAAAGTCAATTGCAAAAAATGAAAAGTTTTAAACAAGAAACTGGCTACACCTTGCGAATTGAAAACAGAATCAAAATACCATATATTAATACGCCTTCCTAAAATACGTTTCTTATGAAAAGAATACTCTTTCTATTAATCGTTTCTCTATTTGTGGCTAATTGCTGGCAGCCTTCTGATAAAAAGGAGAATAATGAAGCAACTCAAGCAAATGACATAAAAGAAAATCCTAAAGAGGATTTCGGCGAAGAAGAAATGTCTAAACAAAGTAATGATACTATTATTACTCCTAAAGATGTACAAGTAAATGAAGATGGCACTATTTTTTATGATCATCACCGACTCATTTACATCGAAAAAATTTCTGAACTTATAAAGAAAGTAGAAGATACTGAGATATTTAAGTTTAAAGAAATTTATAGATGTTACATCAATGAAGATGAATTAGAAGATATGATCTTAGCTTTTGATAATAAGTATACTCATTTTTCAGCTACTGGAGATATCGATTGGACTGTTGCTCCCGTTATAGTGCTACTCAACAAAAGGGATAATCTATATAACATGTCTTATAATTCAACAATTTACCCTAATTCTTTTGGAGATCACTTTGGCAACATCTCTATAAAGAACAATTTTTTTACTATTGAATTATTTAATCAAGTACTTGAGAAATATGATTCTGAAAAGTACATCACTTTCAAATATGACGAACAGAAGAAGGATATTTTTCTTCATAGATATGGAGAGATTATCAATTGGTGGGAAAGTAAACCTACTAACACCCAACTTACTAAAAAAGATTTTGGAGAAATATCTTTTGAAGAATACGATGAAGATGTGATAAAAGAATTAGTTTATAGGGTAAAGAATAAATAAAAAAACTGCCTCAGAATAAGTTGGGGCAGTTTTTTTATCTCCTATTTACTTCCTCTCAGCACTGGGTTCAATTCCTCATCGTTGTACATCTTCATTTGTTTATAGACCTTCATATATTTGCGACCTGCAGCAATATCGTCTAAAAGCTGGTTGAGAGCCGTTGAAAGGTCTTTTTTCTGTTCGAGGAGAACATTCAGTTTTTCTTGGCATTTAGCGCGATGCTCTGGGGTGGCATCGGGGCGGTTTACCTCTTCTTGCATATGATAAATTTTGAGTGCTAAAATCGAAAGCCTATCTACTGCCCACGCAGGACTCTCCGTATTGATAGTGGCTTCAGGTAGCGGTTTTACTTCCTTGTAAAAATCTAAGAAATAACTATCAATATACTCCACCATATCGGTGCGATCTTGGTTAGAGGCATCAATTTTGCGTTTGAGGTCGAGGGCAGCCACTGGGTCGATATGTGGGTCGCGAATAATATCCTCATAATGCCATTGCACGGTGTCAATCCAATTTTTGCGATAAAGCAAGTGGTTTAGCAAGTCGGTAGACGGATAAGGATTGGTAAAAGGCTGGTACACATCGTCAGCTATGTGATACTGTGTGATGCTTTCTTCAAATATTTTAAAAGCTTTTTCTGAAAACATAGTTATTAATTTTTGGGCAAATATAAAGTTTTTCTTTAATAAATCAAACCTTTTGCGTAACTTTGCCACAAATTTTAATTTTTCTATGAAATACTTCACTTTTATTATCACTTTATTCACCCTCACTATGGAAAATCTACAAGCACAAAACAACGCTGATAATCAAACTATTTATCAATTTACTGTAGAAGATATCAATGGTAATCCTTTTGCTCTTGCTGATCTCAAAGGCAAGAAAGTAATGATCGTAAATACCGCTTCTAAATGTGGTCTTACACCCCAATACAAAGAGCTGGAAGCTCTCTATGAGCGATATAAAGACAAAGATTTTGTTATTATAGGATTCCCCGCTAATAATTTCTTAGGACAAGAACCAGGTAGCAATGAACAAATCGCTTCATTTTGCAGTATCAACTATGGAGTAACATTCCCAATGATGAGCAAAATATCGGTAAAAGGAAAGAATATGCACCCTCTATATCAGTTTCTTACCCAGAAAGCGAAAAATGGTGTAGAAGATTCTAAAGTAAAATGGAATTTCCAAAAATACCTTATCGGGAGAGATGGCAAATTAGAAAAGGTAATCGACCCTAAAACCTTACCTTCTAGCGATGAAGTGAAACAATGGATTGAAAAATAAGTAAATAGAATCGAGAATTAATGACGACAAGAGAACTACTACACGATGCTTTGGCTTTAACAGAACATAGTTTTGCCAACGAAAATCCTAAATACATCAAAAAACAAAAGAACAAGATACTCTTCCACACTTTGTTGAACATTCCATTTGCTAAAAAATGGTTTAGTTTGATACAATCAGAAGAGTATAAGTGGATACTTTTGCACCGTCCGCGTTTCTATTTTAAGCCTTTTAGAGTGTATATGTCTACAAGGTGGAATAAACAACAACGAATGAAGGCTTTGCTGAGTTGTTATGCCTTCATCAAGGAACGTCCTTTGCTAAAACATATGGTTGAATCTGAAACTCCTATCAAATTGGCTGAGTTCACAATGAAATACAACAACGAAAAAGGACAAATCTATTTAGGTAATAACGATCGCTACCGCAAGGAAGGTGAATTAGTCGTTTCATTACATTGTGATAGTTATCAAGAGGCTATCTGCGAAGCCTCGTTTGTGATTGATAAAGAAAATGAAGAATGGGTATGCCGTATAGGTTGCGTACAGGGTAATAAAGCTACTGAAAATGAAAATGCTATCAAAGAACTACAAAAACAAATGTACGCTCTTCGCCCTAAAGCCCTAATGATATTTATCATTCAGGAGCTTAGCAAGCAGTTAGGCTGTACCGCTTTGTATGGCGTAGGCAGTAAAATTCAAGCACATAACAAAAAACACTTCATTCATATAGAATGGTTGCACAAACTCACTTTTAGTTATGACACGTTGTGGAAAGAAGCTGATGGAGTTCCCGATAAAAATGGATGGTTCAAACTCCCCATTGAAATGCAACGTAAGTCAATGGAAGAAATCAAATCAAGCAAACGGTCACTCTACCGCAATAGATACGAAATGCTAGATAAAATTGCAGATGAAATACATAAAACAATCAACAAATAACAGATAATAAAATGAAATTAGATATATTAGCTTTTGGAGCACATCCCGATGATGTAGAATTAGGAGCTGCTGGTACCATAGCTAAAGAAATTAGCTTAGGCAGAATAGTAGGTATTATCGACCTAACTCAAGGGGAATTAGGCACACGTGGTAGTGCTGAAATACGTCACCAAGAAGCAACTAAAGCCAAAGAATTATTAGGGGTAAGCATACGCGAGAATTTAAAATTCCGCGATGGCTTTTTTGTAAATGATGAAGCTCACCAAATGGAAATTATCAAGAAAATACGCCAATATCAACCTGATATAGTACTTTGCAACGCCATAGACGACCGCCATATCGACCACGGCAAAGGCAGCAAACTCGTGAGTGATGCTTGTTTTCTCAGTGGTTTGCGCCGCATCGAAACTACTCTCAATGGCGTAGCACAAACAGCTTGGCGACCTAAAGTGGTGTACCATTACATCCAATGGAAGAATATAGTCCCCGATTTTGTAGTAGATATCACAGGATTTATGGAAGCCAAAGTGAATGCCGTATTAGCGTACAGTTCTCAGTTTTACGACAGCAATAGCAATGAGCCTACTACCCCAATTTCGGATAGGAATTTTTTGGATAGTGTTACTTACAGAGCGCGCGATTTGGGTAGGCTAATTGGTACAGATTTTGCGGAAGGTTTTACTTGTGAGAGAGTTCCATCTGTAGAGTCTCTTTTTAATCTTAAATAACTAAAAAATGAAATTAATATTATTAACTATTGGTATATTACTGCTATGTGTGGCAGGTATGGCAATTAAGATTTGGGGCAAGAAAGGCGGTAAGTTTGCCGGTACTTGTGCAAGCCAAAATCCACATTTAAATCCTGAGGGAGAGGCTTGCAGCTTCTGCGGTCGCTTACCCGATGAACAAGAGTGCAGAAATAATAAGTAATGGCAGAGGCAGTAGCTGAAAATATAGCCGCTGCAAAAGCAGGTAAGCAACGAGCTTTTAGTTGGTTGTTAGATGAGTTCTGGGCTGATGTGTACAACTTTCAGCTCAAGCGTGTGAATGATGAAGTAGAAGCAGAGGATATTAGCATACAAACCTTTGCTAAAGCGTTTGACAAGCTGCATACTTACGACGAACATTACTCTTTCCGCACTTGGCTCATCACTATTTCTAAAAATATTCACATAGATAACCTAAGGAAACAGAATGAAACGCTGCTGCATTTAGACCGAGAGGAAAAACAATCTAAAACACTGATAGATGAGACTCCTATTATAGAAGATAGCCTCATAATGGAGCAACAATTCGACTACCTTTTAAAAAGCATCAAGCAACTGAAAGAACCTTACAGAACGGCTATACAACTGAGATACCTGCACGAGAAAAGTTATAAAGAGATTGCCGAAGAAATGCAATCACCGATGAGCAGTGTGAAGATTACCCTGCTAAGAGCCAAGAAGATGCTGGCAGAAATATTAAAGAAAAACAGATGAAACCTCAAGAGATTTCATCTGTTTTTTTATGTTTATAACGCTACATTTTTGCGGTGAATATCTATTACTTCAGAGATTTCGTACTCATCAAAAAGGTTGAGAAGAGCATCTACTCCTTCTTCTAATTTCAAATCCATTTCTTCTGGATAGATAGGTAAAATACTATAGAAATTAATAATCGTACCATCTTCAGCATGCAACTTCAAGAATTCTTGAGGCGCTGATAAGTAAGGAGGCATTAGCAGGATGCAACCAAAATTGGTATTGGCGATAGGCTCGGCATCGGGACCATTAGGGATAGTGTGCCCTTCAGCCATCCACGTTTTGTATTGGTGAGGGAAACGCGCTATCATTTTAAGGAAGTACACAGGCCAATAGTTATCGTCGTCCTTAAAAGCCTCATCGCTGATAGGCCAGCTTTCGGGGAGATAAACCATTAACTCGGCGTGGCTATAATCGTTCGGGTCTTCCAAACCTTCGGGCAAATACATAGGATAATCGCTCATACCGGTAGTAAATAGTACGTGGTAAGGCGTTTCGGGGGTAGGTTTAATCCAATGTACATCAATATGTACGTACTCTGAGATGAGTTCGTGGAACACACTATCTATTTTGCCGATATATTTCTCGAAATGGTCGCAAATCTCGTCCATATACACACAAGAGCGATCGGGGAATACGAAATCACTACGATCTTTTTCGGAATAGTTATAGACATTAGAGCCACCTTCGGATACATAATCAGGGGTAGGAGCGAAAATATTAGGTATATCATTTTCTTCGTCAAAATCAACTGCATCGATGAGAGAGTGCATTTCGTTGTCGTAGTATACGATTCCTTGTTCGATATCATCCGTAAGGAATTCAAGCCAATCTTCCATAGAGTCGTGGTTCAAATCCATAAAAGAATCTTCGATAGAATCGAGCACCAAATCTATTTCGCCTATTTGCCCAACGACACCTTCTTTATCGGGGTCGAGGTCGATGAACATAAAACGTGCACCATTGGAAAGGAATGGTATCCATTTAGAGTTATAGAATTGATTTTTTAGCACCCCATCCCAGCACATATCAATAGCTTCTTCTTTATCGAAGTGGAGAGATTGCCAATTAGGAACACTTTCTAACTGTTCGAGCCAATGTTGCTGAGTGCGTTTGATTTCTTCTAAAGGGATAAAGCGCATTCCATCTAAAAAGAAACTATCGTTTTCACCTTCTTTTTGTCCGTTGAAATTTTGATATAATTGTTTTACCTCTGTGGGGAGTGTAATACCCATTTCAGCTTCAAATTCAGCTATTTGTGACTTATCAACCCCTTTGTTAAGCGTTGCGATAAGAGGGGTAGCTTGGTCGAGGATAACGTCTAAGAATCGTTTAACTGTCTTTTCCATATTGTTCTTTTATACAATTAGTTTTTCGCTACAAATGTACAACTTTTAATTCAGAAAGCAAAAATATTTTATTTTTTCAGGCAAGAGATAAGAAGCTAAATATCATAGTTAGCAATAGGTTTGAGGGAAAAAAATCTTACTAAGGTATGTGTAAAAAATTATGATTTTAATTTATTTTTTGTTTTTTTTTCAAATATTAAAAATATTATTTACTTTTGCATCATAATTAATTTTTCAACTAAAAAATCAATTTATTATGAGTAGTAAAGTAACTTCAGTCTTAAGCTATTTTGGCTTGATTGGTTGGCTAATTGCCTTTTTTGCAGGCACTAAAGATGATAAATCTATCTATCACCTTAAACAAGGTTTTGGACTTATTCTTTTATCCATTGTTTTTGGTATTGTAATTCAAATTCTTGTGAGAATTTCAACATCTTTAGCCTTAGTAGGCACTGTGTTATGGATTGTTCTTTTAGTGTTATTCATCTTAGGATTGATTAATGCTATAAAAGAAGAGAAAAAACCGCTTCCTATTGTAGGAAAATCTTTTGAAGGATTCTCTTTCATCAAATAAGCGGCAACTTAAAAAAACAAAAAAAGGCTATTCTTAAGAATAGCCTTTTTTATTATCTCATAATGGTTTGTGTTCTATCAGGTCCTACAGATACTACTTTGATAGGTACTTCTAATTCCTTTTCTAAGAAACTGATATAATCCAATAGCTCTTTAGGGAGTTGCTCATAAGAGTTGAGCTGGGTGAGATCTTGATGCCAGCCTTTGAGTTCGGTATAGACAGGCGTTACGTTCTGTTCTTCAATATTATAAGGCAAATGCTTGATTTCTTTTCCTTTATATAGATAAGAGGTACATAGTTTTAGCGTTTCAAAACCGCTGAGTACATCGGCTTTCATCATTGTGAGTTCAGTTACTCCGTTTACTTGTACGGCGTATTTGAGAGCTACCAAATCAAGCCAACCACAACGGCGGCGGCGACCGGTAGTCGCACCAAATTCACGACCTACTTGGGTCATTGTTTCACCTACTTCATCAAATAATTCAGTAGGGAAAGGACCACTACCCACGCGGGTAGTATAGGCTTTGAAAATACCTATCACCTGACCGATAGTGCGCGGTGCAATACCTAAGCCTGTACAAGCGCCTGCAGCAGTGGTATTGGAGGAAGTTACAAACGGATAAGTACCAAAATCAATGTCGAGCATAGAGCCTTGTGCACCTTCAGCAAGTATTTTTTTACCTGCTTTGAGGGCTTGATAGAGGTATTCTTCACTATCGATGAGTTGGAACTCCTTAAGCACTTTCACAGCTTCAAAAAACTCAGCTTCTAATTCTTTAAGGTTGTATTGTATATCTACCTTGTAGTTAGCGAGCATTTCTTCATGTTTATCGGTGAGATTGCGATAGCGTTCACTGAAGTCGGATAGTTCTATATCGCCTACGCGCAACCCATTACGACCTGTTTTATCCATATAAGTAGGGCCTATTCCTTTGAGAGTAGAGCCTATTTTGGCTTTGCCTTTGGCAGCTTCGGAAGCAGCGTCTAAAAGGCGGTGAGTAGGCAAAATGATATGAGCTTTTCGTGAAATCAGTAAGTTTTTTTTCAGATTGACTTCATAAGGAGCAAGTGCTTCTATTTCTTTTTTGAAGATGATAGGATCTATCACCACCCCATTGCCTATGATATTCACGGCACCTTGGTGGAAAATACCCGATGGAATGGTGTGTAACACGTGCTTGATACCATTGAACTCGAGGGTATGACCTGCGTTAGGTCCTCCTTGAAAGCGAGCGATGATATCGTAGTTTTGGGTAAGGACGTCTACGATTTTTCCTTTTCCTTCGTCTCCCCACTGAAGACCTAATAATAAATCTACTGCCATTTTGTTTGATTATTTAGTTGTACTCTCTTGGGTTTGAGGTTCGGTATCAGTTTTGCGTGTACCGTAGAAATAAAGAGAGTGATTGGTAATATTGATGTTAAATACTTCTTCTATTGTTTTTTGGATAGTTTGGATGCGAGGGTCGCAGAATTCTACAATCTCTCCTGTATCGGTGAGGATAATATGGTCGTGCTGGCGATCGAAATACGATTTTTCGTAGTAGGCTTGGTTTTGCCCGAACTGGTGCTTACGCACCAAACCACATTCTAATAGTAGTTCGATAGTGTTGTAGAGGGTTGCTCTACTCACTCGGTATTTTTTATCATTCATATTGGCATAGAGCGTTTCTATGTCGAAATGATCATTATACTCGTAAATTTCCTTTACGATGGCATATCTTTCAGGAGTTTTGCGATGCCCGTTATCTTCTAAGTATTTGGTAAGTACCTTTTTAACTATTTCTAAATTTTCTTCTGATACAGGTGTATTCATAATTCAATTTGTAATCTTTTGTGGCAAAGGTAGTTTATTTTTTTTATTTCACAAAATATTTTATACTTTTGTGCTCATAAAACTACATCAGCCGAACAAGAGTATGGAAAAGCGTATTCTTACACTTATCAACGAAACCAATAGGAATATTTTTTTGACGGGGAAAGCTGGGACTGGAAAAACAACTTTGCTTCACAAAATCATAGAAACCAGCTATAAAAACACAGTGGTTGTTGCCCCTACGGGAATAGCAGCACTCAATGCGCGAGGGGTTACTATTCACTCTCAGTTTCAATTGCCTTTTGCTTCATTTTTACCTACTTTTGACAGCCCTCCTATTGCCAATGAGTTTTTTAGGTTTGAAAACCGACAATCACTAAAAAAACACTTCCAAATGCATCGCAACAAACAGCAAGTTATCAAGAATATGGAACTGCTAATTGTAGACGAGGTGAGTATGTTACGCGCCGATGTGTTAGACGCGATGGATTATATGATGCAGTTTATCCGCAAGGATAGGCGACCTTTTGGAGGGGTACAAGTGCTTTTTATAGGCGATTTACTGCAATTGCCGCCCGTAGTAAAACAAGAAGAATGGGAGGTGCTAAAACATTACTACACAGGAATGTACTTCTTCCAATCACAAGTAATCACCCAGCACCCACTGCTGTATATAGAGCTTGAAAAAATATACCGCCAAACCGATGGGGTATTCATTTCTATACTCAATCACCTGAGGGACAACAAACTCACCCAAGAAGATTTGCGACAATTGGCTTCACACGTGCAACCAGAGTTCGCTAAACAGCACAAAAATGAGTACATTACCCTCACCACTCACAACAACAAAGCCGACACAATGAACCAAGAGGAGTTAGAAAAACTCCCCTCTCCCCTATTCAGTTACGAAGCCGATGTGGTAGGCGATTTTCCTGAATATCTCTACCCTATTGAAAAGGTAATTCAGCTAAAAGAAGGCGCCAGAGTGATGTTTATCAAGAACGACCCCTCAGGAGAACACTTATTTTTTAACGGGAAAATGGGAACTGTGGTAGCCCTTGGTGAAAAAGAGGTGAGTGTAGCTTTGGACAACGGAATGACCATAAACGTAGAGCGCTACGAATGGGAAAATGTGCGCTACAAAGTGAATGACTCTACCAAAGATATTGAAGAAGAACGCTTAGGCACTTTCACTCAATACCCCTTGCGATTGGCGTGGGCGATTACCATACACAAAAGTCAAGGACTCACTTTTGAAAAAGCAGTGTTAGACTTGGCAAGTGTATTTGCTTCTGGGCAAGCTTATGTAGCATTCTCTCGCTTGCGTTCCTTAGACGGATTGGTACTCTTGTCATCGGTAACACAAAACGGCATCGATAATGATGAGAAAGTGATAGACTACGCCGACAATAAAGCTACAGAAGAGGAAATGCAACAAGCCTGCCGTGAGGGTAGAATAGATTTCTTAAGAGAATACATACTGAAAACCTTTGATTGGCAGTCCTTATTAGAAGAGTGGTACACCCATAGCCATAGCTATATAGGTGATTTGGGCAACAAAAATACCTATAAAAGCTGGGCAATGCAGCAATACGAGCGAGTAAAGGAACTTGTAGCTATATCTGAAAAGTTTAGCAAGCAACTATTAGGCTATTTCCAAAATCCAACTCCTATACAAACAATTTTTGAAAGAATACAGAAAGCTGTTGCCTATTTTAGTCCGCTATTAGAAACGATATGGTACGAATTGTTATATGTAGAAACCAAAGTCGCAGGACTGAAGAAAGTAAAAGAGTTTAGCAAAGAATTAAAAGAATTAGACGACAGCCTCGCAGAACTCATCAAGAAACTGTTCCGTTTAGAGCAAATGGTCGTGCTGTTAGAAAAACAAGAACCTTTTAGCAAAGAGAATATACAATCTAAGAAAATGGAGACAATGCGCAACCAGCTGATAGAGCGAGTATATACTACTTTGAAAAATGAACAACTATTCAGCAATCCACCTAAAATAAGCGCTCTCCAAGAAAAACCCAAAAAAGAGAAGAAAGAAAAAATTTCTACTTATGACATCACGTTACAATTATGGCAACAGAACAAAACAGTAGCCGAGATAGCCAAAGAACGTATGCTTACTGAAGGAACTATTTATGGACATTTAGGCAAGTTGATAGAAAGGGAAATTTTACCAATAGATATTGTAGAGGCAATTTTCACTACAGAAGCTATTAAGGAATTAGAAGAGCTATTTACTGCTGAAGAAGATCTCAGTTCTTTGGCAGGGATAATTGAAAAGACCCAAAGAAGATATGAATATGGACAACTGCGATTGTTTAAAGAATATTTTTTGAAAAGAAATTAAAGCGACAAAAGAGGCTATACTCTATGCGAGTACAGCCTCTTAGTGTATAAAGTACAAAATAAGTTTTAGAATTTATAGGTAACTCCTGCTTTAAAACCACCTGCAGAGAAAGAGTTGTGTTCTACAAATAGTTCAGCATTTACACCGAAGTTTTCGGTAAAGAAGTAACGAGCACCTGTTTGAAGACGTGCAGCGAAACCAGAATCATAGTAAGGATCAACACCATACCAATTATCATAATCGTTAGACCAGTTGTAATAACCTAGTGATAAGCCGCCATACAAATCTACATTAGAAGGGATTCTTTTGATGTGCTTACCGAAGTGATAGTTAGCATTAGCTAAAAAACCAATACTACTATAGCTTACGCCGCTATAGCTTCTACCGCGGTAGAAAAGTTCACCACCGACAGATATTTTATCGGCAACACCAAAATCAGCGGAACCATATACAATAACGCCAGGCCCAGAGACACCTAAACCAGCATTGAGCTGTACATCGCCTGCATCTAAAGATTGAGCCGAAGCTGCTCCTGCACTAAGGAGCAAACCAAAAAATAAAATAATTTTTTTCATAAATATTTACTATTAAAAATGTTTTAACAATGCAAAGGTAACATTAATTTTGAGAATAACAAAAAAAAGACACATAAATATATGTGTCTTTTTTATGATAGAAAGTTAAAAAATGTTTCTATTTTTTCTCAAGAGGAGACCCTTGACGAGCAATATAGTTGAGTTTCAAAGCATTTATTTCTTGCAATTGCTCACGAATATCACTCACAAGTCCCATATTGGTATCGGCATCTACTTTCAAGGCAGTGATATAAACGTCTTTAAGAGCATCACGTAAACCTTCTCTATAGTTAAGGATATAATGACTTACTTCTGAAACGTCTATAAATTTATCATTTACTTGAATTTTGGCATTAGCCCCGAACTTAGATTGATATTTAGGAAGGGGTTTACCAGCGTAGATATATACTACAGGGTCTTTTTTGTCCAATTTCTGAATTTGATCAGCTACAGGCAACTTATTTTGCACCATCAAGTCACTATCTTTTGATTCTGTTACAGTCATAAAGAAAAACAAAAGCATAAAGATAATGTCAGGCAAGGAAGCCGTAGAAACTGGAGGTACTTCACCACTTTTCTTTTTAGTAAATTTTGACATATTCTCTTTAGTTTTTAGTGCTTTTTAGGCGCGGTTTCTATAAGTTTTCTTGGGAAACGTTTTTGTAGTTCCAAGATAATAGGTTCAAGCTGATCTTTACGAGATTGAGAGGTACGAGCAGCGTTGAACTCTTCTTCTATTTGAACATAAGGAACCTCGTTAGGGAATTTCTTTTGGCGTTCACGTTCGCGTAGTTCGTTATAAGCTGCGATGAGTTCGTTCTGTACAGCTATATAAGTTTTGTACGAAGTTTCGCGGTCGTTACGCAAAGAGATAACAGCTTTATCGGGGTTATCGGAAGACAATGGATCACGTTTACCTTTACAATGAGCGCAGGTACCATCACCATTGTTATCCAAGAAATCAATAGCTGTTTGTTTAACGTCTTTAAGTTCCTTCAATTGGTTGTTTACTAACAACTGATTGTTTTTATTCACTACCACTACCAATACGTTTTTCTCCTTCACTAGTGGAGGTGGTGGCGTATTTTCTTGTGGTTTAGGAGGTAATTTTACAGTGATCCCTGTATTACTTTCAATGGTTGTTGTTACCAAGAAGAATATCAACAAAAGGAAAGCAATATCGGCCATAGATCCTGCATTTACCTCAGGTATTGAACGTCTTGCCATAATTTTTTATTTCATTAGTGCTTTTTTCACATTGGAAACGATAAGAGCTCCTACCGCAACGGCTACCAATATATATAAAGCGATTAGACCTGTGCTTACCCATTTTCTCACGGATTCGCTAGCTTTTTTCACATCTTCACTTGCATTAGGTTCTGCAGCTCCTGAAGAGAAGATGTAGCCTAAAAGAAGAACCACTACGAAACCACCGGTATAGATAAGCGTTTTCTTAAGAGCTTTAGGAGATGAAGCGATGTTCATTCCTGCTGAAATAAGTACTGCAGCGAGGGTAATACCTAATAAAACATAGGTTAATACCAAAAGAGCTTGCTGAGCAGCATAGAAAGCATTAGTGTAATCGAGAGTATTGGGGTCTTTATCACTATTGAAAGACATAACTGCCCATAATACTACACCCACTACGCCTAAAGCTATTGCTGCGTATTTTGCTATTTTATACATACTAAAAGTTGTTTAATGGGTGAGTAAATTATTTAATTTTTCTTGCTACTAAAAGGTCGATAAGAGAGATAGAAGCATCTTCCATATCGTTCACGATAGCGTCGATTTTAGCAATAATGTAGTTGTAGAATACTTGAAGGATCATCGCAACGATCAAACCGAATACGGTAGTAAGCAAGGCAACCTTGATATCACCAGCGATCAAAGAAGCATCCAAACCACCAGCAGAACTAATTTTATCGAAGGCTTCGATCATACCGATTACGGTTCCCATAAACCCTAACATCGGTGCGATAGAGATAAAGAGAGAAATCCAAGAAACGTTTTTCTCTAATTGTCCCATTTGGACACCACCGTAAGATACTACTGATTTTTCAACCATATCAATACCTTCAGAAGCACGATCTAAACCTTGATAGAAAATAGAGGCAACAGGTCCTTTAGTATCACGGCATACTTCTTTAGCTGCTTCAATACCTTTGCTATCTAGAGCTTGTTCGATGTCAGCAATCAACTTTTTAGAGTTGGTAGTTGCTAGATTAAGATAAATAATTCTCTCGATAGCTACTGCCAAACCGATGATCAAGCAGAGCAAGATAGGAGCCATATAGGCAGGACCACCTTCGATAAAACGCTCTTTAAATACTTGGTGGAAGCCTTTACTTTGTTGCGCTGCTTCAGCTGCTTCCTGAGCGCTAACCATAGCTACGTTTAAAATTAACATTGCTACTAGAAGTAGCTTAGATGACATTTTTTTCATTTGTTTAATCTTTTAATTTGTTAGTTGATAATTTAATGTTTAATAATACTTTTTTTAGAAAAAAAGCAGAGAGGAAGGGATTCGAACCCTCGATACGCTTGTGGCGTATATACACTTTCCAGGCGTACTCCTTCGACCACTCGGACACCTCTCTCTATGCTGTTTCTGAATGCCAAAGTAACAAAATATTTTTCTATCTCACAAGTTTTTTCTTAATTTTTTACTAAATTTCTCCGGCTATATTTTCTTCAAACTTGATTTTGAACATTTTATAAGGGATATTTTTTCTAAGTAAAAGCATTAATTTTGTGATTGCAGACTCAGTTGTAAGGTCTTTTCCATCTATGATTCCCATCTTTTTGAGAGCTTCACTAGCCTCGTATTTACCCATCATCACACTACCACCGGAACACTGGGTTACATTGATTATGTATATTCCTTTTTCAATTGCTTTTTGCAAGCTTTCGAGGAACCATTCATCGGTAGGGGCGTTACCTGATCCATAAGTTTCTAAGACTACTCCTTTGAGATTTGGGATACTAAAGAATCCGTTGAGGACGGCAGGAGTAATGCCTGGGAACATTTTAAGGATTGCGACATTAGTTTCGAAGTTTTTCCATACTTCTAAGGTGTTATTATGTTTGCGTGGTAAGAGGTTTTCTTTCATTACTTTTAAGTGTACTCCACTTTCTACTAATAGAGGGTAGTTGAAAGAGGCGAAGGCTTGAAAGTGTTCGGCATTTACTTTGGTTGTGCGATTGCCTCGGTAGAGCTTGTATTCAAAATAGAGTCCTACCTCTTGTATTACCGATTCACCATTCTCTTTTAAGGCAGCCAATTGTATGGAGGTAATGAGATTTTCTTTGGCATCGGTACGCAAATCGCCTATGGGTAGTTGTGATCCTGTGAATATTACGGGTTTGTTAAGGCCTTGTAGCATAAAGCTCAAGGCAGAAGCGGAATAACTCATTGTATCACTACCATGAAGGACAACAAATCCATCGTAGTTGTTATATTCTTTTTCAATTACTTCGGCAATTGTGATCCAATGTTGTGGATTCATATCGGAAGAGTCTATCACTTTTTCAAATGAATGTACAGATATATCACAATCTAAATGGGACAATTCGGGGATTCGTTTATAGAGATTATCGAACTCGAAAGCGCGTAAGGCTCCTGTTTGATAGTCCTTTATCATTCCGATTGTTCCTCCTGTATAGATAAGTAGTACTTTTGAATTATTAGTTTCCATCGAATTTATTTTTTACAGGATTGGCGTACATTTCTAAGAATTTTTTTTGAGAAAGGTCTTCAGATTTGCTTCGGTTGTTCATTCGGCGTTCAAACTGTCTAAATTCTTTTTCGTTGTAGTAATCTTTATATATAGAAGTTTTGTTGAGCAAATCATAAGCGATATAGTTAGCAGGAAACAATTTGTACTGCTGGTGAATCGCACGATCTAAGCACTCGGCTAAGGCTTGTAGCTGTTTGTTTAGGTGTTGATGAGCCTTTTCTATAGCATCTATTTCCTCATATAAAGGTTGACCTACCGAAATATGCACACGCCCTTTTTGCCCCAATAGTCCTTGAATGATATTTTCGAAATCCTCTTTTTTAGATTTTACATACTCTACGCCGTTGTGTTGAGCGATGAGAGCAGGCAATTTCAGTACATCGGTAGGGTCAAACTCATAGGAGATAGACATTGGTACGATATTGAGGGTTTTGAGGTATTGCAAAGAGGATACACCTTCAGGAGTATTTAGAGTGAGCATTTTCAAGACACCTTGCTGGGTGCGATCATCGCCATTTTTGGTACGCCCTTCGCGTTGTGCGATCCACACATTGCGGTGGTTCTCTGTAATACAATGATGTATAAATTCCGAAACCAATTTAGAATGCTCTAAAGCCTCACGAGGGGGCAAACTCCTATATATAATAATATTTCTATTGAGCATTGCTAATATCTTGAGATACTTTTTCTTAAGTAGATTATCGCCCATAGCCGATGCAGTCATTGAGAGATGATTGTCGTGCAAAGCCACATTTAGCAAAGAGGTATCTAAGATAATATCACGATGGTTAGAAACAAAAACATAAGCCTTTTTAGGGTCTAAAGCACTAAATCCATCGCAAGTAAATTCGGTAATACTTTTTTCGATTGCTTTAGTAACCACTTGGTACATTATATCCACCTGAAAATCGGATACTTTTTGGCAAGCGAGGAGTCTTTTCTCTCGTTGTGCAGGAGTATCTTCAGGAAATGCATAAGCCATCATTGCACGAATCAAAGGAGTATCTTTAATTTGCAATAAGGCTTTAGGCACTTCGTCGTCATTAAACGGACGTATGGATTTAAAATAATCGGTCATTTCAGCGATTTTGTTTGCTTATTCTTTGTATAACGAAAGGCAAAGTAACGAAATATATTTGATAACACCTAATTAAATGTTAAATATTTTTGTAGCATTCATATCGGTAAGGCGGGTTATTTCGCTTTCTGGAAGTTCATATATATCTGATAATTTTTCTACAACTTTCACGATATAAGCACTTTCATTACGCTTTCCGCGATAAGGCACTGGAGCTAGATAAGGACTATCAGTTTCTAAAACTATATGGCACAAATCAATATTTTTTAAAAACTGGTCGATTTTTCCATTTTTAAAAGTTACGACTCCTCCTATTCCTAAATGCAATCCATAACCAATAGCGCGATGGGCTTGCTCTTCAGTTCCCGTAAAGCAGTGAAAAACGCCAAAGAGGTCGCCGCTTTTTTCGGATTCTAAAACTTCAAAGACCTCATCAAAAGCCTCACGGCAATGAATTACTATGGGCAAATGATGTTTTTTTGCCAGCTGTATTTGCCAAGCGAAAGCTTCTTGTTGTTCTTTGAGGAAAGTTTTATCCCAATAGAGGTCGATGCCTATTTCGCCTATCGCACAAAAAGGATGTGTGGGCATTAAGGCTTCTACGTGAGCGAGCTCTTCTTTATAGTTCTCTTTTACACTACAAGGATGCAGACCGTTCATCAGGAAAACATAATCAGGGTATTCGTTTTTCAGTTGGAACATTCGCTGGGTATAACTTGCATCAATAGCAGGGATAAAGCAACGGGTTACGCCTGCTGCCTTTGCGCGCGCTATCATCTCAACGCGTTCGGTATCAAATTCTTCTGAATATAAATGTGTATGGGTATCTATCATTAGATCTTAGGACACGAGCTACAAACTCGCATCAGTGGTGTTTAATTGTTTTTCAATTTCTTCTATACTTGGCAAAGATGATTTGTAATCCTTTAATAACTGATCAAATAATTTATAAGATGAAATGCCTATTGGATTATGTATATCATCTAAGGTATACTGGGCTACTACATCATTTTTATCTTTACAGATTAACAAGCCAATAGTAGGATTATCAGCTTCAGTGCGCAACTGTTTATTTATTGCTGTTACATAAAATTTCAATTGCCCTATATGTTCAGGTTTAAACTTGGTTGTTTTGAGTTCTACCACTACATAACAGTGTAGTTGCACATTATAAAAAAGCAAATCGATATAAAAATCATCTCCTCCTACATTTATATGTACCTGTTTTCCATAGAAACAAAAGCCCTTCCCAAGCTCCAACAGAAACTTCGTCATATTATCTTCTAAATACTGTTGAAGTTCTTTTTCAGTATAACTTTCTGTTATTGAAAGAAAATCGAACACATAAGGGTCTTTAGTAAGTTCTTGGGCTAAATCGGAGGCAGCCATAGGCAGTTCTTGCTGAAAATTGGTGATCGCTTTCCCTTGTCGCTCATATAAATTCAGCCCCATTTGATGTTCCAATACCGACCGGCTCCAGTGGTTTTCTATTGTTTTATAAATGTAGAAAATAGCCTCTTGTATATCCTTACAACGCTGCATAATCATTAGATGATGCCCCCAAGGCACACTAAACAAAGAAACTTCTAATTGGGAAACAAGTTGTTTCCCAATTATATTTTGTTGATTATAAAACAAATACCATTGTCGCATTGATTTTAGGTTCCTATAAGAAAAACCTTTCATTGTAGGAAACATCTCACACAAATCAGCACTAAGCGTTTGCAAAAAACCATCGCCCCACTTGGATTGCGCTTGCTTTTCAACTATATCTTTTCCCATTTGCCAATAAAGGCGTAACAACTCACTATTTACTTGTATGGCTGCTTTTATTTGGCTTTGCTGTATTCTCTTTTTTAAGGATTGCAACCAGTCTTTGTAATCGGTAATGTTGGTTATTTCATTCATAAATTATGAGTTTATTTTCTTCTTCCATTGCTTGCCATAAATGGCATAATAGATATCTTCTTCGTAATATTTGTAGAAACCAGGTTCTTTGTTGGCAATAAAAAAGGCTTCTTTTTCTTTGAGGAATTTCGTGAGTAACTCCTTGTTCTCTGGCTTTTCCATTTCTTTTTCCAAATTCTTAAACA
>NZ_CALGWU010000055.1 GCF_937936315.1 uncultured Capnocytophaga sp.
CCGCTAAAGAAAAAGCTAAAGCTGAAGAAAAAGCTAGAAAAGCCGAAGAAAAAGCCGCTAAAGAAAGAGCTAAAGCCGAAAAAGCTGCTCTAAAAAGAAAAGAACAATTAAGTAAAGCTAATAGTGAAGTAAGTAAAGTGGAAGCTAAGATAGCTAAAGCTAAAGGTGATTTAGCTAAAGAGCAATCTAAATTTGACATAAAAAAAGCTAAAGGATCTCTTTCTCCTAAGGACGAAGCTAAACTAAAAGGTAAATTGCTTAACAAACAGCAAAAAATCAACAGCCTTGGCATCGATCTTATCAAAGCTAAAGAAAAAGTAAACAAATATTCTAACTAAGTTATTTCACCCTAAAAAAATAGAGAGGATTATCAATTGATAATCCTCTCTATTTTTATTTTACTCACAACACTCTTCTTAAAACTCTGCACTTTGTGGAGTACGAGGATAAGGAATTACATCGCGAATGTTAGTCATTCCTGTTGCAAAGAGTACCAAACGTTCAAAACCAAGACCAAAACCACTGTGTACAGCTGTACCAAACTTGCGGAGATCGAGATACCACCAAAGCGTTTGTTCATCCATATTCAGGTCAGCGATTTTTTGTTTGAGTACATCGTAACGCTCTTCACGCTGGGAACCACCAACGATTTCACCAATGCCTGGGAAGAGGATATCCATAGCGCGTACTGTTTTACCATCGTCATTCAATCGCATATAGAAAGCTTTGATATTCGCTGGATAATCATAGAGAATTACAGGGCACTCGAAGTGTTTTTCTACCAAGTAACGTTCGTGTTCACTTTGCAAATCTACCCCCCATTCGTTTATAGGATATTGAAATTTCTTCTTTTTGTTGTGGTTGCTATTTTTAAGAATATCAATTGCTTCAGTATAGCTCACACGTTTAAACTCATTGTGAATTACAAACTCGAGTTTTTCAATAAGCGACATAGAACTGCGCTCGTTTTGCGGTTTGGTTTTTTCTTCTTCTAAGAAACGTTTATCGAGAAACTCAAGGTCGTCACGACGCACTTCTAAAGTATATTTGAGCACGTATTTGATGAAATCTTCAGCTAAATTCATATTGTCGATAAGGTCATAGAACGCCATTTCGGGTTCTATCATCCAGAATTCAGCTAAGTGACGTGAAGTATTAGAATTTTCGGCACGGAAAGTAGGTCCAAAAGTATAAATCTTGCCGAGTGCCATAGCAAAGGTTTCACCCTCTAACTGACCAGACACTGTGAGGTTTGTTTCACGACCAAAGAAATCTTTTTTATAATCTACTTCACCATTTTCGGTAAGTGGTGGATTTTTAGCATCCAAAGTAGTTACACGGAACATCTCACCAGCACCTTCGGCATCACTACCGGTGATAATAGGTGTATTCACATAGAAAAATCCGTTGTCCTGAAAGTATTTATGTATAGCAAATGCCAAAGTAGAGCGCACGCGCATCACGGCACTAAAAGTATTAGAGCGCACACGCAAGTGAGCATTTTCGCGCAAGAATTCCAATGAGTGTTTTTTAGGCTGGATAGGATATTCTTCGGGATTGCTATCACCTAAAATCACTACCTCGGTAGCTTGTAACTCTACCGACTGACCTTTGCCTTGACTTTCTACTAATTTCCCTTTTACTTCAATAGCTGCCCCTGTGGTAATGCGTTTGAGTATATCGGGGTTTGTATTTTCAAAATCTACTACTACTTGGAGGTTATCGATAGTAGAGCCATCATTGAGGGCTATAAATCGGTTACTGCGAAAGGTACGCACCCAACCTTTGAGGGTAATTTCCTCGTGTATGCTTTTTCCGTTTTGTAATAATTGTTTGATATATAACATAATAATTAATTTATCAATTTTCAAATTTGGATTTTACTTTTTCGGCGAGTTGCTCACCCGTATGTTCGTTTATTTGAGTGAGAATTTCTTCTATTACAGCCGCTTTTTTACCATCTTCACTCCACAATCCGCCTTTAAAATACACTTTTTGTTGTCCGTCGTACTGAGCAAAAGCTCCGATAGGTGCCGTACAACCGCCTTCTAAAGCACGGAGGAAAGCGCGTTCCACTTGCGTTGCCACATAGGTATTACCATCGTGAATGCGCAAAAGCACACCTTGTAATGGCACGTTGTCCTCGTGTAGTGTGACCATTATAGCCCCTTGTGCGGGAGCGGGAAGCATCCAATCGAGTCGCAAGTGATTTTCAGGTAGTTTATTAATGCGTTCCAAGCCTGCTGCAGCAAAAATAGCCCCATTCCAAGGGTTATCAGCAAGTTTTTGCAAGCGAGTATTCACATTGCCACGCAAGTTTTCTATATTGTGATGTGGATAGCGGTGCAACCATTGTGCTTTGCGTCGCAAACTGCTGGTAGCGATGGTTGCTATTTCGGCATCTAAAAACGAAAGATCACCTTTGTAGACTAACACATCGTGAGGGTTCCCCCGCTTGAGCACTGCTCCTACTACAATTCCATCGGGCAAAGCGGTAGGCACATCCTTCATACTATGTACTGCTATATCTATCTCACCGTTGAGCAGGGCAATATCCAAGGCTTTAGTGAAGATACCTGTAACTCCCATTTCGTAGAGCGGTTTGCTGAGTTCTATATCGCCGTGAGACTTAGTACTAACTATTTCAGTAGAGTATCCTAAAACTTCTAATTGGTGTTGTACGGTTTTAGCTTGCCAAAGAGCCAACTCACTATCACGCGTACCTATACGAATTGTTTTCATTACATATTTCTTTATCGGGGGCAAAGGTAGCAATAATTTGTCAATTAGCCAATTTGATAATTAGCAAATTACATAAGAGATTTTTTCGAGATAGAGAGATTTCCCCTTTTCGTCGACAAAATTAACCTTTTCGTCGATAAAGTTTGTTTTCCCCTACCTTTACAAGTTATCTTTGCATCAGCTAAATGATAAAAAATGGTTATTAAATTGTAAAGAAGAGGGTGATAATTTTCATTGTACTATCCTAATATCTTTTTCACCTTCTTCTTTCATCTAAAAAACTAAAGCCTATGAAAAGAATTTTATACATATCTCTCTTGCTATCTCCTTTATGGACTATAGCACAATCCAAACAATGGTCACTAACCGATTGTATCAACTACGCCGTGCAGCACAACATCTCTGTAAAGAAAACAGAACTCAACCAGCAAACGGCTGAAATCAACCTCAATCAGGCAAAGGATAACCGCTTGCCTACCGTCAGTGGTTCGGCATCGGCAAACCTCAACAACGGGTCTGCAATCAACCAGATTTCTAACGAACGGGTATCGCGCCGTACGTTCTCCAACAACTTTGGAGTATCAGCCTCTGTGCCTCTGTATCAAGGGAATAAAATCAATTTACAAATAGACCGCAGCAAGCTATTGCTTGAGCAGAACGAACTCTATGTGCAAGAAGCGAAGAACAATATCACCCTGAGTGTGCTGGAAGCCTACTTGCAAGCACTTTACAGCTATGAAGGGATTGCAGTAGCCAAAAACACAGCGCTCTCCTCGGCTGAAGAACTCAAGCAAGCACAAACTAAGTTCGTCAATGGCTCGATAGCTAAACTGAGTTTGGCAGAGATAGAAACGCGTCACGCCAACAATGAATATGCTATCATTCAGGCAGAGAATCAGTATGCTAACCGTGTGCTAACGCTCAAACAACTTTTAGAGCTCCCTCCTAATAGCGACTTTGCTATTGCTCTCGACCTTCCTAACGATGAGGATGTAGCGATTATCCCTAACAAAGACGAGGTGTTTGCTCAAGCCAAAGAAACACTCCCTAACCTAAAAATCTATCAATCGCAACAAAAGATAGCCGAAAAGGACATCAAGATAGCCAAAGCAGGAGCGTTGCCCTCTATAGGTTTGCAGGCGGGAGTGAATACAGGGTATTCTAACCTCAATAGTTTGGGTTATGCTACTCAGTTAGATAGCAATTTTGGTCAGACGATAGGGGCATCGCTTAATATCCCTATCTTTTCGCAAAATAAGAACAAGAATAATGTGAAGTTAGCAAAACTCACTCAGCAGCAGTCCGTTTTGGAAAAGCAACAAGCTGAAAAAAACCTTTATGCTAAGATAGAAACCGCTTGGCAGAATGCCACCACTCACCAAGCGCAACAAGCAGCCTCGCGTACGGCTCGCGACAATGCTAAATTAGCTTACGATTTGGCAATAAAGAAACACGAGTTCGGCGGACTTACTAATACTGAACTTCTCGTGAGCCAAAACGCCTACCTCACTGCCGAACAAACGTATTTGCAAAACAAATATATGTCGGCATTATATGTACAGTTGCTGAAGTTTTATATGGGAGTCCTCCCCCTACCCCCCTCCCAAGGAGGGGGAATGTAGCGACGGTCATCTCTCTGAAAAAATAATTTATAGGATATTATCTAACGACTAATAACTAATAACTAACAACTAAATACAATGAAAAAACACATCAAGAAAATCATTATTGTTGCGCTATTAGCGGTAGTGGCTTATGGCGTGTATCACTTCTTTATGAAGGAAAAACCTGCCCTTATTCTCCTCCAAACCGATGAGGTTACCCAAGGTGATGTTACTACTGAAGTAACTGCTACGGGTAGTGTGCAACCGGTAGACGAGGTAGAAGTAGGTACGCAAGTATCAGGGTTGGTGAGCAAAATCTATGTGGATTATAACAGCCAAGTGAAGAAAGGTCAGCTACTAGCAGAGCTCGACAAAACTAATCTACAAGAAAACGTTATCAACGCTACGGCTAACTATAATTCTGCCCTTAACGAACTGAACTACTATCAGCAAAATTACGATCGGCAAAAGAAAATGTATAATGCCCAAGTGATTAGTCAGCAGGATTATGAGCAAGCATTGTATCAGCTTAACAATGCGAAAGCCAGTGTAGCCCAACGTCTTACGACCCTCAATCAGGCGAAAACGAACTTAGGCTATGCCAATATCTATTCACCTATCGACGGGATTATCCTCAGCAAAGAAGTTGAAGAAGGACAAACTGTAGCCGCCTCAATGAGTGCGCCTACGCTCTTCAAAATAGCCAAAGACATCAAGCGTATGCAGGTGGAAGTGAATGTAGACGAAGCCGATATAGGACAAGTGAAAGTGGGGCAACGCGTGAGTTTCACCGTAGATGCTTACCCTCAAGAAGAATTTGTGGGACGTGTTACCCAAGTGCGTCTATCGCCTACCACTTCATCAAACGTGGTAACTTATACGGTGATAGTAGAGGCAGAAAACCCTGATGAAAAGCTGAAACCAGGACTTACCGCGACCATCGCTATTTATACCAATGAACTGAAAGGCGTAACTATCGTGCCCGCCAAAGCTATCAACTTTACTCCTGATACCGATGTGTTACTACAATATTACGCTCAAAAAGGTATTACAGCTGAAGTTCCTAAAGTACAACACGGCAAGGGCAAACAAAAATACGTATGGGTAGTGAACACCGATGGTAGTCTTGCCCAAAAAGCCATAACCATAGGTAGCAATGATGGTATCAACGTACAAGTAGTGAGTGGACTCAACGTTGGTGAGAAAGTAGCCACTAACCTGCAAGGCGACCGCCCGCAAGTGGCTGGAGGCGACAGTAAGAACAGCGATAGCAGCAGTCCGTTTATGCCAAAACGCCCTAATAGAAACAATTCAAAAGCTAAATAGATGAAAAAAGCCATTATAGATATACGCGATATGAAGCGCAACTTCCAGATGGGCAACGAGACGGTACACGCCCTGAAAGGCATCAACCTGACCATCAGAGAAGGCGAGTTTGTAACCATTATGGGACCGAGTGGGTCGGGTAAATCAACTTTGCTCAACATATTAGGGTGCTTAGACCGCCCCTCTTCTGGCGATTACATTTTAGATGGTATCTCGGTGAAAGATATGAGCAAGAACGATTTAGCACATATACGCAACACGAAAATAGGTTTTATCTTTCAGTCGTATAACCTATTAGCCCGTACCTCAGCCATTGAGAATGTAGAACTCCCACTGATGTACAACCCTAAAGTATCAGCCAAAGAACGCCGTGAGCGCGCTATCGAAGCTCTTATCAGTGTAGGGTTAGAAAAGCGATTGAACCACTTGCCTAGTGAGCTCTCGGGCGGACAGCAGCAGCGGGTAGCCATTGCGCGCTCCCTTGTAAACCAACCTGTTATCCTTCTCGCCGATGAGGCAACTGGAAACCTCGATACCAAAACTTCCTATGAAGTAATGGAGCTTTTTCAACGCCTCAACGACCAAGGTAGCACTATATGCTTCGTAACCCACGAAGATGATATTGCCCAATTTAGCAAACGCACCGTAGTGCTGAAAGACGGACATATCATCAGTGATAAGGAAGTAACCGATAGGCTGAATGCGAAGGAACAGCTGGCGCAATTGAGAAATACGAATGAAGAATAATGGTGCGGGGCTCTGGCAAAGTTGAAAAGAAATTAGTATCTTTGCCGAAAAAATAGGTTATATGAAATACTTATTTATTTTATTCCTGCTCCTCAGTACCAATGCCTTTGCGCAAGGTCCTCTTGGAGATTATGCCGTAGTAAAAGACAAAGACGGCTATGTAAACATTCGCGCCAAAGAAAATGTAAAAAGCAAAATTGTAGGTACTTTGCCTAACAATACACTTGTGTATGGTTTCTTTGATAAAGAATTTAACCCTACTAACTGGATTGAAGTTGATAAAGGGTATGTGCATCAAAGTCGCTTGAAAAAAATATTTGACTTTCGTGCTATAGAGGGAAAAGTACAAGGCAATAGTGTTGTCTATGATGATAAGGACGTAAAAGTGACCATTACCAAACAGAAGTTCGACAAAACCAAGCACAAGATTATAATAAAAAAACATAAAAATTATGAGGAGTTAATCATTGATGGTAAGATACCTCAAGGTGCGGCCTTTATACCTGAAAACCACTACAAGAGTATCATTGTAACTATGAAAGGCAAAAACGTATCTATCCCTAAAAGTGCTTATGATGATTTGTATGAAATTTTCTATTTTAGCAGTTCCATATACTACGATGAGGAAGCTGAGGCACTTTATATTTTTGCGCACAATAGCGAAGCTGGTTTATTTTACCAAGTGTGCTGGCAAATAGTAAAAGGCGAGTATAAAACCCGTATTATAGGACTACCACTTTAATAATTGTTAATTATCAAATGAAAAATTTGCTACTATTTCTTTTCTTAGTTGCTAATATATCATTAGCTCAACAGCGATACATCGGACAAATAAATGACCCCGATGGCTATACTAATATCCGGAAATCCCCTAACAGCAAAGCAGAGATTATAGGCAAATTACTGAAGAACGAATATTTTTTCTATACAGAAAATCCAAGCGGTTGGTATGAGGTAAGTACCCAACACAAAGTACAAGGTTTCGTACACAAAAGCAGGATTCAGAAAGTTAATGATAAGGAATTGATTGCCCTGAAAATTGATTTTGAAGACGGTACACCTGAAGCAGAGAACGAAAGATTGCGTGATACAATTGTAAAACTTAACTCATTAAAAGGAACAACTTCTTTCTTTATCATTGGGTACAACTATCCAAAAATACCCCATAAAGTAACAGAAGACAATGAACTATCGGTAAGTAACAAAGATATTAAGTTAGAATTTGTTACTAAAAAAGTAAACAAAAGCGATTATAAGTTCAAGATTAACAAAAATGGAGAAACAATTGTCGGAAAAGGAGAAAGTGTTTGGGACTATTTCTATTTAGAAGACTATCCAAAAAAAGAAATTGCCTATATTCGCATTACATTTGCAGGTAAAGAACCTTATCTTTTACCTAAAACCAAATACTTATTTAATCCTACACTCTCATCAGTAAGGGTGTATGATAGAGGAAACGGACAATATATGATTGATTTTGAGGGAGGCGATGGCGCTGAAGGCTACAACGCTCTTTTTGTATTTGATGAAAAAGGATTGATAAAGCGATATTTGTATAGAAATTTTTAACCATTAGAAAACCGCTTTAATAATTTCAATATAATCTGATTGGTCAAACTTGTCGGATAGGTCTGACCCCCTAACACCTAACACCTGACCCCTAACACCTAAACACTATGAATATACAAAATCTTTTTAAAATAGCGTGGCGTGCCCTTTTGCTCAATAAAACAAGGGCTATGCTTACGATGCTGGGCATCATCATTGGGGTGGGCTCAGTAATAACCATGCTTGCCATTGGCGAGGGTTCTAAAAAGAGCATCAAGGAGAATATCTCTAAAATGGGTACTAATATGCTCAATATCCGCCCAGGGGCGGGTATGATGGGCGGCGTGCGTATGAGTATGAGCGATATGCAATCACTCAAAATGACGGATTACGAAGCCCTTAAAAAAGAAGGTACCCTACTGAAATATATGTCGCCGGTAGTAAGTGGCAACGGACAAAGTATAGCAGGGGGCAACAACTGGCCTACCTCTATCTACGGAGTGAATACCGAATACCTGCCCATACGCGAATGGAGTGTGGCTGAAGGGAGTATGTTTGGTGAAGATGAGATTACCAATTTTGCCAAAGTAGCCGTGATAGGGCAAACGGTGGCTAAGAACCTCTTTACAAATGGCGAAAACCCTATTGGGCAAACCATACGCTTTAAGAATATCCCTTTTAAAGTGATTGGAATCCTTACCAAAAAAGGTGAGAGCAACTTTGGTCAAGATCAAGACGATGTGATTATAGCCCCTTATACTACGGTACAAAAGCGTATTTTGGCGCAAACGTTCTTGCAGAGTATTGTCGCTTCGGTAATAGATGAAAGTCAGTCGGAGAATGCAGTAAACCAAGTAAAGAAAATTTTGGAGCGTACTCATAATCTTTCGGCTACACAAGAGAATGATTTCAATGTGTTTTCACAACAAGAGCTCATCAGTACGTTTAGCTCTACCAGCGAGATGCTCACTATTTTATTGGTAGCTATTGCCAGCATTTCGCTCATCGTGGGCGGTATAGGTATTATGAACATTATGTACGTATCAGTAAAAGAGCGCACTAAGGAAATAGGTTTGCGTATGGCTATTGGGGCTAAGGGTAAGGATATTTTGGCACAATTCCTCATCGAGTCGGTGCTTATTAGCATTACTGGGGGTGTATTAGGGGTAGTGATTGGCTTATTAGCTACTGTAGGCGTATCGCTGTTCATAGGTTGGCCAGTGAGTATCACCTTGTATTCTATCGTAATATCCTTCTTAGTATGTACCATTACAGGGGTGTTCTTTGGTTGGTATCCTGCCCGCAAAGCAGCCGAGTTAGAACCTATTAGCGCCCTCAGATACGAATAATGCGAACTGCACAAGCAATTTTTATCTCTTACCTAAATTAAATGAAACTTTTAACACATATAGCCTCTTGGGCAGTGGTTTGTATTCTGCCTGCCCTTATCTTTATCTCCGAAGGCAATCAACGCTTTGAGGAGGCGCTTTATCGTTCGCTTATATCATTGCCTTTTTTGATGTTTTTGTTCTACATCAGTTTCTATTGGCTTATTGATAAACTGTGGTTTAAAAAACGATATATACTTTTTATATGGGTGGCAGTGGTACTCATTTTATGTATTTCATACAGCAAATACGAGCTTTTTTCGTACTTTGCTCTTCACAAAAATAAACACAAAATGCCACCTTTCCACGCTTTTGTGTATTTTGATTTCCTCTCGAACCTCTTGCCGGTAGTCTTTGCTATGGCAATACGCTATGCCCAACGCAACTTTTCTTTGGAAATCGCCCAAAAAGAAGCTCAAGCACACAAACTACAAGCCGACCTTACTCAATTGAGATACCAACTTCAACCGCATTTCTTTTTTAATGCGCTCAACAATATCTATTCGCTTATTGCTTTTGACCCTCAAAAGGCACAACAGAGCGTGCATAGCCTTAGCAAACTGATGCGCCACTTTATGCAAAACAGCGACCAAAAGCAAATTAGCCTTGCAGAAGAAGTGGATTTCTTGCAGCAGTACATCAGCTTAATGCAGTTACGCCTCACCGATAAAACTACGGTGCAAGTAGATTTCCCGAAGCAACTCCCCCCTCTCACCATAGCGCCTTTGTTGTTTATCAGCTTGGTAGAGAATGCTTTTAAACACGGCGTATCAGCAACGGAAGCAACAGAATTGTCATTTAGTTTGAGAGTGGAAGAGAATAAGGTACTATTTAGAAGTGAGAACACTATAATTCCTAAACAAGAAAGTTTATATAGCTCAGGTATTGGCATTGAAAACCTAAAGAAACGCTTAACACTTCTTTATCCTAAAAAACATCAATACAACATCGAAGAAAAAGATGGAAAATACATTGCTCAATTGAGAATTGACAATAAACAAAAAAGCGATTCAGCGTGAAGCTGAGTCGCTTTTTTATGAGCTTTTTTAGAATACTAAATAGTCAAACCTTCGGTAGCTATTACATTCTCGCCTTTGGCATCGGCTTTAAATTCAAAACTGAAATGCCCTTTATCACCTTTGCGTTCTCCGTAGTAGGAAGTAGCGGGGTGTATGGCATCTATTACAAAAGAAACTTCTATTGTACCATCTTCTTGAACTTCATAATTCAATTTATCCATACGGAAACTATTGAACTTATTGTCTTTTTCTAGAATAAGGCTTTCAGCTTTCTTTATCAAATTAGGTACTATTGATAGATTGACCTCGCTCAAACTAATAGTGCGACCTTGCTTAGAAGACAAGCCTGTTTCAGTTTCATTTACTTGGTCGTTATAGGTAACATAATTTACATAGAAGTCTTTTTCACCTTTATTGAACCTCACTGTGATGATATCTATCACACCTCGGTTAGTTCCAAACGAAACTTCTGTAATATTATTGTACTTAGCAAAGTTTTTTTGCAAAAGTTCTTGAGTTACTTTTAGTCCTTCGGGGCTGTTGAGATTCGCTCCTTTATCGCCTGGCATACAAGCCACGAGTGTAAGAGCAAATAGTAAAGTGAATATCTTTTTCATAATTAATCAGTTACTAAATCCCACTCACCATTTTCACCGCGGAAAATTCTCACTTCGTAGTAGTTAGTGATACGTTCTCTTCCTCGGCGGTAAGAACCTTCACCTTTTTTAGTCATATCAATTTTGAAGGTAGTTTTAAGTTTGCCGTTTTCTTTTATCAACTCAATTTCATTTACGTTGAAACCTTCATACTCGGCAGTTTCTTCTAAACCGCTAAAGAATTTTATAGCTTCTTGAGCTTCGGAAACGAGTTTATCGAAAGGAATGTCAGACACTTTGAAACGGTCTTTGTCCTTGTCTAAGCCTGCTTTAGCTCTAATAGCCGCAGATTGGTCAGCTTTAGGATCTCCTAATTTAGAAGTTTTGTCATAAGTCTGTACCATATCTTTTTGGACAGCAGGATCGTAGTAGCTGGTAAGCACCCCGTCAAACTTGCTATTCAAAGCTTCTTTGGTTTTGAGTTCTATCCAGTTGAACTCTTTATCGGCAAAAGGTTCTTTGGACAGCACTTCTTTGGCTTTATCCATTCCTTCTTTACTGATAAGGTCATCTCCAAAAAGGGAAGAACCTCCACAAGAGGTCATTACTAAGGCAACCATAGTGCCTACTAAAATACTAAGTTTTTTCATTGTATTACAATTTTTATTTGTTACTAATAATGGGGCAAAAATAGTAATTATTTGTAAATAAACAAAACTATTCGCTATTTCTAATTGGAAAATAGTCCTGCGACATCTACATTTTGTCGTTGGGCTTCAGTGGCATACTGCCATTCGTATTTTTTGAAACCAAAAAGGGAGGCAATTACATTGGAGGGGAATACTACAATGCGGTCGTTGTAATCAGTAATGGAAGCACTGAGGTAACGACGACCCGCTGCCAATTGCTCTTCGCAATCACTGAGAGCGTGTTGCAGTTGCACAAACTGACTATTGGCTCTAAGTTCAGGGTAGGCTTCGGCTTGTAGCATAATATTCCTGATAGTTGTGCTCGCTTCATCGGGTTGCAGATAAGGATTCTCGGCAAGTGTGGGTTGCACTGGGCGGCGCAATTCGGTGATTTGCCTGAGAGTGTCTTGCTCATAAGCCATATACTCTTTAGTAGTGGCGATGAGGTTGGGTATCAAATCGGAACGCTGTATAAACAAAGCGTCTAATGACGAAATGGCATTCTCTATCTGGTTGCGGCGTTTAGACAAACTGTTGAACGCTGCAATCACAAAAATTAATAGGAGTACTCCTACTGCAATTAAAATATAGGTTATCATAGGGCGGGGGTTAGGTTTCAGGGGTCAGGGGTTAGGGGTTAGGGTTATCCCCTACCCCCTATTGTGTCAAGCATTTGCAATTGTTCTATAAGTTCGCGGTATACACTTTCTACCATAGCGAGGTCTATCTTTTGGAAGAGCATCGCGGTAGGCGAATTATCGGTGCGCATAAGGGCATTGCCTTCGTTGGTAGCGATCACAATATTGTACTTATTAATAGCGATATACACTTGCCCTTTGTGGCGTTCGTTCAGTTTTTTAAGGCGTTGCATAAAGGCTGGAGTAAGCACATAGCGCGCTGTAATCTGGTCGTCGCAATACACTTCAAACTGTTTTTGAAACTCGGGGTCTTCTAAGCGTATTTTTTCTCCACCGTGGTTGAGGTAAGTAGCTATTTCATTGTCTTTAAGGTCACTAAAGAAACCTTTTACGGGGTGGATTACAATAGGGTGTTCAAACTTTTTGGGAGAACGCGCTACAAAGTAATTACCGTAGAAAACTACATCATCACCTTCTTTTTCGTTGCGGAAATTAGGACGAAATGTAACACTGAGATTGCTCGATTGGAAAGGCATTCCGTTGTAATGTCCTACGATTTGATCACCTCCTTTAAGGGTATAACGTTCCGCTTTGAACAACAACGAATCTAAAAATTCGGTTATACCTATGTGTGCATTTTCGTAATAAGCAAACTGCGGACTGATATAATTCACTAATTTGCCAAAAATTTTCTTTTTCACTTGGGTATAATCGCCAGCGCCAGAGAGTTGGTTTTGAGCATATCGCTTGGAGAGCATACCCCACACATAACTCCCTACAGTGATGATACCTATTACGATAAAGATATTCACAGGATTGCTAAAACTCAATCTGCCTGAAGCGACTAAGAAGCCTATCAAACCTATTACTCCAAAGGCAAAAGCGAATTGCACATAAGTCATTTTTTTGGTAGTGGTACGCCCTTTTTCCATAGCATCGAGTTCAGCACCAAATTCGTTTTCAGCAAAAGTGCGGAACTCTTCAACAGGTTTGAGCACAATCGTTTCTTGAGGAGCTGTTGCTTGTGAAGTAGTTGTTTCATCGCTGTAAAGCTCCTGCATTACAGTATTGTAAGTAGCTAAATTTTGCGGCTGGTTGAGCACGCGTTTCAGCTCGGGGGCTGCATATTTAGCAATAGGCAACTCAAAGTTTTGCGTTCCTATAGATACGTATAAATAAGTAATAGGGTCTAACTGATACTTCACTTTTCCTAAAGGGATAGTAGTGAGGTAGGACTCTAATTCGCGATTGATGCGCACCTCCAGACCTTGTTGCAAAAGAGCGAAAAATTCATCTACTTTTTTAGCGCGGGTGAAGATAGTGCGGGTGCGCATTATAGGGTAGTAGAGTGAGAGCAAAATAGCAACGGGGAGGATATACTTGATATGCGGTGGGATGCTGTCGCTGCTGCTAAGCGCCTTGCTGATAAAAGGCAAAGCAAAAACAGCGAGTAGTGTTATTACAATCACCACCAATGCAATTACGAGAATAAGGTTGCGGAGTGCGATTTTCTTTTCGCGTTCACATTCTTTTAGTACGAGTTCTTGGGCTTCTGTTAAATTCATTTTTTATTAGTTTTCAGACACTTCAAACTTACCACCTTCTTCAGTTTTTAGAAGATGGACTCTGTAGTAATAACTTTCTGATTCACCCTTTTTATTCATATCAATATAGATGGTATTCATTATATGATTGGGAAATTTGCTTCTTCTTTGTTTATCAATGATGATTTCGGAAACAGTAAAGTTATGAAAATCAGCAAAATCTTTGTTTTCTGCTAAAAATTTCTTTGCTTCTTGTATTTCAGTACCAATGCGAGCATAAGGTATATCCGCTGCTTTGAAGATAAACTCATCATCTCTGTCTTTTGGACGAGCTTGAGGTTCACCCACAGCTACTCCCTGAGCATCTACGCGTTGAGAGAAAAATTGTTTGTCACCTGGGTTAAAATAACCAACCGAAATATCCTTAAACACATCGTTCATAGGACCTTCACTCCCAAAATGTACTCTAGTAAACTCTTTATCAGCTAAAGGACTTTTCTCTAAAGCCGTTTTCAATGCACCGATAATATCTTTATCGGCAAAAGTTATTTTTTTATCCTCTTTTTTAGAGTTGTCATTACCACCACAAGCGGTAATCAAAAGGGCTACTACTGTCCCTACTACGAATACGATTTTTTTCATTGTACTATTGATTTTTAAAATTGATTACTACTAATTTTTCTTCCACAAGGCTGAAATACCTACGTTTTGGTCTTTTTGCTGTACAGGGTATTTGCTATTGATAGCGTCGAGGATATCGGTATCAAAATCTTGGTTGCTACCGTATATGGTTCTGATAATCCATTGCCCTATCCAGCCCCCTTCAGAGTAAAGCATTTTGAGCCAACCTTTCATAGTACTGCGGTCAAAACCGAGGTAAGTATCCTCACGGCTCATATCATCAGTCATTGGAGCATATTTGGTGGTGATGAGCGTACGGTGATAAGCATTTTTGGCTACAAAAATGCGATCTTCAGCATTACCAGTTCCAAAAAATTGAGCGGCTGCACTACCTTTTTTGAGAAATTTTACCTCATACTTGTTACCGAGCTTTTCTTTTAATAGCTCAAATAAGTCTTCTAAAGATACTTTTCCTTCGAGAAAAGTAATGGTGATGTTCTTGTCTAAGAGTCCCATAGATGTTACTTTTTTGATTTTTTGTTATTTGTTTATAAATTTCACGCGGCAAAGTTAAGAATTTACCCCCCCATTTGTTAAAATAAAGTTAAACTTTTGTTAAACTTTTATTTCAAAGTTTATAGATAAAGGTTAGCTCCAAAATCTATAAAGGAAGAGGAGGTTTCTCTTGAGGCAAAAGTATGGGATATATAGTTACAAAAAGAAGAATTTCAATATTCGCGGAAGTTGGGTAAATAAGTGCGGAAGAAGTTTGACAATTTGCCGATTTGCCAATTAGTTTTTCAACAAAAAATCTTGTACGTATTCGCGCTTGCGGTCGGATACGGGGAGCGTATGACCGGTAGTAAGTTCTAAGAGTCCATCTTTGTAGTACTTCTTTATATAGGTGCTATTCACCAAATACGACTGGTGGCAACGCACAAATTGCGTTTCGGGCAATAGCGATTCGTATTCTTTTAGCACTTTACTCACTACAATTTGTTGTTTATCGGCGAGGTAGAAGGTAGTATAGCCTTTATCGCTTTGGCAATACACAATATCTTGTACGGGTACTATTTGTATGCAATCAGCTGTTTTGAGAGCGAGTTTGGTCACTTCTTTCTTTTCGGTGTAATACTGCATTGCTAGCTGCATTTGGTGTTGGTTGAACTTGTATTGCTCTTGTTTTTGGTAACAGCGCAATAGGGTATCGTTTAAAGTAGTTTTGTCTATGGGTTTTAGCAGATAGGCAAAAGCCCCTAAATTTAGGGCTTCCATAGCAAACTGATTGAAGGCGGTGATAAAGATAATCTGCAAACTATCAGTTTTTATCCGTGAAAAAAGTGTAAAACTATTGCCATCAGCAAGCTGAATATCCGAAAGGATGAGCTCAGGCTGCAAAATAGGAATTTCTTTTTCGGCTTTAGCAATTTCGGAAGCATAACCTACGATTTGCACAAACGGAAGTGCCTCAACTAAGGAGATGAGGTATTTTAAAATATTAGTTTCGTCTTCTAAAATATAAACTTTCATATCAGTTAAGAGGGGATTACGGGGATTACAATTGCTACTCGGTAACCAGTTTCGTGAGGGGACAAGGGGGCAGCTTCAAAATAAGCATTGCCTTTTTGTTGGGTGTTAAACAAAAGGTCTAAACGCTCTTGTGTAATCAGTTTAGAAAGTGATTTTTTATGAGGGTTAGGCATCCCTTTGCCATTGCCATTATCAATAAGGATAAGATGCAGTTTGTTGTCTTTTTCCTCTATGGTGAGCGTGAGCACTCCTTGGTAGTTGATATTTTTAAAGCCGTGTTCAATAGCATTTTCTACAAAAGGCTGAATGAGCATAGGCGGAATCAAGTAGGCTTCGGTATCCAAATCGGTTTCCACGTGAAAAGTAAAACGATTCTCATATCGCATTTGCTGAAGTTTTACATAAATTTCAATAGCTTCTATTTCCTCTTGTAAGGTGATCGTCTCTTCGCGGTTTAACTCCAATTGTTTTCTAATAAATTGAGAGAAAGCTACGAGGTAACTATTGGCACGCTCAGTTTGCTGGTCGCCGATAAGTCCTTGCAGGTTAGCGATTGCGTTGTATATAAAATGCGGATTTAGTTGTAGTTGTCGGGTTTGTTGCTCTAAGAGCAATTGTTTGTTTTCAGCTTGAAGTTGTTTGTTTTTAGCTTTCAACAGCCTACGGTTGTAAAAGAGATAGAACAACACCAAAATTACCCCCAGAAAGAATACAATAGTTATAATGAGGAACTTCTGCTGAGAAATTCTCTTTTCGCTCAGTTCGTTGTTTATTTTCAGAGTCCTGATTTGCAGGTCTTTTTTCTCGGTTTGGAACTGAGTGAGCAATTCGTTGTTTTTATCGGCTTGTATGGATTTTTCGCGAGCTGCAAAAAGGGTGAGTACAGTATCCAGTGCGTAGTAAGCATTGCGGTAATCACCTTTCTTTTTATAAGCCTCGTTGAGAGCGCGATAGTAGTTAAAACTGTTTGCGGGGTCAGCACCAATAGCGCGATTCATCGCAATTGCCTCGCGCGAGTAGTAGATAGCCGAATCGTACTGTTTGTTTTGCAGAAAGGTACGCGACATATTGAGCAGCAACTGAGGGGAAAGATTACGGCGCTTTTTCGCCACTTGAAAACTCTGTTGCATTATCGCCAGCGACTGAGCGTTTTTGCCTGTAAGTTTGTAGTATTCAGCTTCAAACTGATGCAAGCGATTGAGGGCTTCGGGCTCATTCAATTTTTTGGCTAAAGGAGCCGCTAATGCGTAGTATTTTTCAAAATCATTGATGTTTTTCTCGCTGAGGGCAATCATACAACAGATATCGTAATACCGTTGTCGCACGCGGGGGTGCTGCTTGTAAGGGTGGTGGTCTATATACTGTTGTACGTATTTTTTGCTTTCGGTATAGTTACCAAAACTCAGTGCATTTAGGTAAGCATACTTAGCCAACTCATCGTATAATCTGTATACATTCCTGCAATGGTGTTGTTCTGCTATTTGGGTTTGTTGCAAGAGTGTTTTTACAGTTTGGTGAGGCGCTAACGATTTGTACTCATTTTTTGCTTGCAAACTCTCTACAAAGTGCAAAACTGCCAATTCATATTGATTATCTTTCAGTTGCACTGCATTTAAAGCATAAGTAATACTATCTTTTTTCTTTTCAGCTTTTAGCAAGCGCACTTTGGTAAGCCAATAAGCAGGAGAGTTACCCCCCTGCTGAGATGGAAATGTTTTAGTTATAAATTGTTTGATTGCAGCAGCTTGTTGGTTTTCTTTCACCGTATCAAGCAACATTATAAAGCGCACTGTTTCGACATCTGCTTTTTGGGCTAAAGCAGTGCTAAAACAAAAGGAGAAAAGAGCGATTAGCAGTGTGCGCATAAAGTTGTTATTTTCAATCAGAAAGCAAAAGTAGTAATAGTTTGTCAATTTGCCAATTTACTAAAACCTGTTCCCTAACCCCTGCCCCCTAAAAAAACGGTATAATTCTTGCCTAATAAAAACTGCTTCCTCTTATAAATGCTTGTAAAACTTACCTCAAACCAACTTACAATGTTAAATATTTGTTAAAATTGTGTGTAAATGTATACAATATGAGAAAAATGTACTACTTTTGCCCCTGCAATGATTTCTTAGTATTATTTTTTTAAACACCCTTAACAACACTATGAACAAAAGATATTTTTTCTTATTTCTTATCTTTGTTTTGAGTACATTTTTGTACTTTGCGAATGCGCAAACACACTTGAGTAAGGAAAAGCAATTGGCTTTGAATAAAGCAGAACTAAACATCAAAGAATTGTATAGTGAGCTTAATGCTAATCAATATGACCTCAGCTTTGAAGCTTTTCGCTATGCTTACATAGGTTACCAATCACTCAAAAAACAACACCGCTTAAACGATAAAGAACTCTTCTCGATTATTGATTTCACTAAAGATTGTAATTCTAAACGCTTTTATACTATCGATTTAGAAAAAATGAAAATCGTGTACTACACTTATGTAGCTCATGGTAAAAAAAGCGGTGAACGCGTAGCCACTTCTTTTTCGGATGTAGTGGAATCTAACAAAAGTAGTATTGGATTTTACATCACTGGAGAAACCTACGAAGGTAGTAATGGCTATAGCCTAACGCTCCACGGCGATGAAAAAGGTTACAACAGCAACTTAGCAAAACGTTCGGTAGTAATTCACACAGCCGATTATGCTAATGAAAATTATATCGCTCGCAATGGTCGCATGGGTAGAAGTTTGGGTTGCCCCGTGTTGCCCCCTAATATCTACAAGCAAGTAATCAACACTATTAAAGATAAAACAATGATTTTTGCTTACTATAACGACGCTAAATACTTAAAAACTTCTAAATACTTAAATGTTTTAAAACTTATAGAAGACGACTCAGTGTTCTAAAAAAATTAAAGATGAATTTTGAAAAAACATTTGAACCTAAAAAGAGAGGCTGCCTATATAAGGCAGCCTCTCTTTGTTTATAATTCGCTATTATGTATATTTTCAAAATTTTAAGCACTCACTTCTAATTGGAAGACTTCTTGTAACCAACTGATGCTTTCATCAATAGACGATGTGTCTTTCAGGTGATTTACCAACTGAGTAGTAATTTTTTGAATGATGCGATTGCTAATGAGTTCAGCTTGTTCCTCGTTGAAATCGCTAATCTTCTTGCGATGAAAATCCATTTCAGCATTTTTAAGGCTTTCAAGTTTAGATTTCAGCGCTTTAATAGTAGGTGCAAATTTGCGATTGTCTACCCATTGGAAAAATTCTCCTTTTACCTCTTCTATAATCTCTAGAGCCTGCGGGATGGATTCTTTGCGACGTTCTAAGGCTTCATCTTTGCGTTTAGAAAGTTCATCCATATGCAAAAGGGTTACATTAGGGAGTTGCGCCACCTCTTCAGCTACATTTTTAGGGATAGAAAGGTCTAATATGAGAATAGGTTTATTAGGGTTGATAAATTGCTCGTGTACAGTAGGAGTAGCTGCTCCAGTAGCAACTACAAGTACATCGGCTTTGCTAATTTCAGTTTGTAAATCGGCAAAATCTTTTACCACTACGTTGAATTTTCCTGCTACCTGCTCAGCCTTCTCACGTGTGCGGTTGATAAGGGTAATATGCTTATTTTGAGTGTGCTTAATAAGGTTCTCGCAAGTGTTACGCCCTATCTTTCCTACTCCAAAGAGGAGGATATTTTTTTGTGACACTTCAGGCACATTTTGCATAATGTACTGTACCGCCGTAAACGATACCGAGGCAGCTCCTGAGGATAGAGCTGTTTCATTCTTGATGCGCTTGCTCGCATTGATTACACAATTCATCAATCGCTCTAAGAAAGCATTTGCCAATCCTTTGTCGCGTGAGAGCGCAAAGGCTTGTTTCATTTGCCCTATGATTTCAAAATCTCCTAATATTTGGCTATCTAAACCTGTACCTACTCTAAAAAGGTGTTCTACAGCTTCTTTGCTTTTGTTTACATAGCCTACTTTTTGAAAATCATCTACCGATCCTTTGGCGTATTCACATAACAATTGAATGAGTTGAAAAGGGTGTTCGGCATAGCCATAGAGTTCCGTGCGGTTACAAGTAGAAATAACTAAAAGCTCCTCAAAACCTTCTTCTTTGGCTTGAGTGAGTAATTGGTCTTTATTTTCAGGGGTAAGACTAAACATCCCACGTATGGTTGCATCGGCTTTTTGGTAACTAAGCCCTATGCAGTAGAAAGATTTGTTCTTTGAGATAGAATGTTGTGTCATAGCTTGTTAGTGATTGATACTACTTACAGTTGTTTTTTCAGGGGCAAAAATAAGAAGTTCGCTGTAAATAAAACAAGATACAGCGAACTTTTATCATTAAAACACCTAAATATGTAAGCAGTCTAAATAATTTGGTGCGAGCCACACGGGCTAATTTGCTAATTGGTTAATCGGTAGTACGGCAGAGTGGTAAGGTAGAGCATCGCAACAATCCTTCTTGTTTGGCAATTTCGGAATATGGAATTTCTTCAACCGTGAAGCCTTGTGAGCGCAACCATTGGTTTAGGCGGGTGAAATTCTTTTCGGAAACTACTACTTCCGGACTGATAGAGAATACATTACTGCACATATTGTACATTTCTTCGCGCTCTATATGGAAGAGGTTTTCTTTGCCAAAGAGGTCTACCAAATATTGATAATCAGCTTCGGAGCGGAAGCCTCCTTTGTAGATAATCCCTTTGTCTTTTCCTACGGGCTGGAAGCAGCAATCGAGATGCAGGGCATTGTCGCGTGCTTCAGTTTTTGATTTGAGCAAATCAAACTCCTTCACTTTTTTATGAGGAAAAAGCTGCTGGATAAAGGCAACGCCTGCCATATTAGTACGCGCAGTTACTTGTTCTTTATAGTCAGCACCTTTATAAGTACCAATAAAAATATGGTCGTTCCAAGGCATTACATCGCCCCCTTCTATATGTACATCGGCGGGAGGAGTAATTACTTTTTCAGGAGGTATTTGAGCGACAATGTATTCAATAGCCTGAAATTCAGCTTGTCTATCGGGCAGGATATTCGCTTTGATAAAAGTATCTTCAATCACAAAACCAATATCGCGAGTGAATATTTGGTTGCAATCGGTAATAATTTCAGGGCGATATACTTTTACATTGTATTTTTCAAGTACTGCACGAAAAGCATCCATTTCGGCTACCATATCCTTTTCTATAGGATAGGTACCTGCTTTGATGTGCTCTGCCGACTTAGGGTCGTAGGCTTCTTCGAGTTTAGGAGTAGGTCCATTGCTGGTAGCCGTACCTAAAATTACGGCTTCTAACCTATTGGTTTCGTTGGTGATGTGTAATTTTATCATACTGATATTGTCTTGTTTTGGGCAAAGATACAAATAATTTATCAATTTGCAAATTTGTCGATTTGCTAATTTACTAATTTTCAAATTTGCTTATTTAATTAGAAACAATATAAATTATCATTATTTTTTTAGCTTTTCTTTGGGAATCTCAATCACTTAGCGTATTTTTGTCGCATATTTCACTAATTAAATTACTCACGTATGGAAACAGAAATTTTAGCACGGGTGCAGTTTGCGCTCACAATTGCGTTCCATTACATCTATCCGCCTTTAAGTATAGGGCTTGGACTGCTAATGGTTGTTTTTAAGGGCATCTACTTGCGTACTGGTAAAAAAGAGTATGACACGCTCGCCCGCTTTTGGACGCGCATCTTCTCACTTACCTTTGGTTTGGGTGTCGCTACAGGGATTGTAATGGAATTTGAATTTGGTACTAACTGGGCTACCTATTCGCGTTATGTAGGTGATATTTTTGGTAGTGCCTTGGCTGCTGAAGGTGTTTTTGCTTTTGCGCTTGAAAGTACCTGCCTTGGCATTGTACTTTTCGGGTGGAAGAAAGTAAAACCTATATGGCATTTCTTAGCAACCCTTGGGGTGTTCTTGGGTTCTATGTGTTCCGCTATCTGGATTGTGATTGCCAACAGCTGGCAACAAACTCCTGCAGGTTATGTAGTTGCCGGTGAAGGTTTGCAAGCTAAAGCCGTCATTACCGATTTTTGGGCGATGGTGTTCAACCCCTCAAGTGTAGACCGTATATGGCATGTGTGGCAAGGAGCTTTCTTGGCTGGTATCTTCTTAGTATTGAGCGTACACGCTTGGTATTTACTCAAAGGTCGCCACGTCGAAATTTCTAAAAAAGCCTTTAGAGTAACCCTTATCATTGCTACTGTTGTGTGCTTGTTACAATTGGTTTCAGGACACAGTTCAGCTGATGGTGTAGCTCAAAATCAACCAGAGAAATTGGCAGCTATGGAAGGGCATTTCCAAACAGGTCCCGCCGATCTCTATCTCTTTGGTTGGGTGGATAAACAAAACGAGGTAACTCACGGAGTGAAAATCCCTAACGGACTTTCGTATATGATTCATTACGACACAGCTGCTCCTGTAACAGGTCTCGACCAATATCCAGTGGAAGACCGCCCAGGGCAAGTGAATGCTGTATTCCAATTCTATCATATAATGGTAGCCATTGGTATGTTCCTCATCGCACTTACTCTCTATGCTTCTTTCCTATTGTGGAGAGGCAAATTGTACGACAAACGCTGGCTCTTGCACATTTTTGTGTGGAGCGTACTCTTGCCACAAATAGGCAATCAAGTAGGTTGGTTTGCAGCCGAAATGGGTCGCCAACCTTGGATAGTGTACAAACTCTTGCGCACTAGCGATGCGTTGTCTAAATCGGTAACAGCGAACCAAATACTCTTCGCAATCATCTTATTTACCGTTATTTATATCATCCTCTTCGCTTTATTCATCTACTTGATGAACAAGAAAATTGTTCACGGTATTGATGAACACGATACTCAAGAACAATTACAAACAGCATAACATTATACAGATATGGAAACATTTTTAGGAATTGACTACCCTACGTGGTGGTTCATCATTATAGGATTTTTGATTACAGGCTATGCTATTTTAGACGGCTTTGACTTCGGCGCAGGAGCGTGGCATTTATGTTTCGATAAGAAAAAAGAACGCCGCGTAGCTCTGAATGCCATAGGTCCTGTGTGGGACGGTAATGAGGCATGGTTAGTAATTGGGGGTGCTGGTATTTTTGCAGGCTTCCCACTAATGTACGCCGAATTGTTTTCGGCTATGAACACACCTTTTATGCTATTCCTCACTTTTATTATCTTTAGAGCAGTAGCCATTGAGGTACGTGGCAAAGAGGATAGTGATCGTTGGCGCAATACTTGGGACACTGTGTACAGTGTGTGCAGCATTGTGTTACCCGTACTCTTAGGAGTGGTGATTGCCAACGTATTACAAGGATTACCATTAGACGAGAACTTCGTATACCAAGGAGGCGCTCTCTTTACATTCCTTACTCCTTATGCACTGCTTGTAGGCGTAATGACTTTATTGCTTTTTATGGTACACGGAGGTTTGTATTTACTCATCAAAACTCACGGTGATATGCACCACCGCATCGAGAAACGCATCAATTACGCTTATCTCGCTTTTGTGGTAGTGTTCACAGCTGTAGCGATTTACAGTATGCTCACACCGCATTTGGCTGAGAATATCGCTAACAGTACCGCGCTAAAAGTATTCCCTATTCTATTGCTCCTCAGCATCTTGAGCATAGCATTCTTTATGAAGAAAAAAGACTATAAAAAGGCTTTTGTAGGCACAATACTCACTATTGCTTTCTTTATGGTAGTAGCCGCACTCAACTTGCACCCTACTTTCTTGAGAACTACTTTAGAAACAGGCAATAGCATCACGGTTTACAACGCTGCTGCTTCTCAAAAATCATTAGAGATTATGCTCACTATCACGGCGATAGGTGCACCTCTATTGCTTATCTACACTTATTTTGCTTACAAAGTATTCTGGGGCAAAGTAGAAATTGACGAAAATAGTTATTAATTAACAATTGATAAAACAATCAACAAAAGCCAAATAGCCCTTTTACTATTTGGCTTTTACTTTGATTGGCACGAAAATTGCTTGTAATCTTGAGCTAAAATCATTAAAAACACTGAAAATGAAAAGAATACTATTGGTTATCATCGCTCTTTGTAGCGTAACCATACAAGCCCAACAGGTTGATAAAGCTAAAAAACTATTAGATGAAGTGTATGCTAAAATGGTGGCTTACAACAATATCTATATAGATTTTAAATACAACCTCGATAATATTGCTGAAAATATCAATCAGGAAACTAAAGGTAATGTAACTATTGCCAAAGATAAGTATGTGCTAAACTATTTAGGAGCTACTAAAATGTACGACGGCAGTAAAACATATACTATTGTTCCTGAAAACGAGGAAATTACCATAGAAAAAAACGCTTCCGACGACAGTACCATTACCCCCTCTAAAATGCTTACCTTCTACAAAAAAGGCTATAAGTACAAATGGGATATACAACAAAATGTACGTGGTCGCAAAATTCAATACGTAGAATTGAAACCTCAAAAAGCTAATAGCGAGGTAAAACAAATCCTATTAGGTATTGATATTCAAACTAAACACATCTACAACCTTATTGAAATAGGCAAAAACGGCACTAAAACCACTATTACAGTGAATACTTTCAAAACCAATCAGCCGTTATCAGCTAATATTTTCAAGTTTGACCGCGAAAAATATAAAAAAGACGGTTACACTATCACCGAAATGTAGTTCGTCGTTAGTTCGTTAGTCGTCAGCTTTAGTTGTATGAAAATCATAGATCGCTATATCATTACTCAGTTCCTCAAAAATTTCCTCGGGGCACTCTCTATCCTCATTCTCATCTTTGTATTCCACACTATTTTCACATACATCGATGAGCTGGCTGGCCGTGGCTTAGAACTTTGGATTATCTTCAAATTCCTCATCTATTTCATCCCTCAACTTATCCCTATCATTATGCCGCTGGCGGTGGTTATCGCCTCCATTATGACCTTTGGCGCTTTTGCCGAAAGCTATGAGTTTGCCGCAATGAAAGCCTCGGGTATTTCACTGATGCGTGTAATGCGTCCACTGATTGTTTTAATGGCTCTATTGAGTTTAGGAACTTTCTTCTTGGCCAACAACGTGATTCCTGTAGCTTATCGCGAGGTGTATACCCTAAGATCTAACATCGCAAAAGTAAAACCTGCAATGGCTATAGCCGAAGGGGTTTTCTCTAATATAGGCGAAGATATAAGCATTAAGGTAGGTAAAAAAAAGGGTGACAACGACCAGTTTTTGGAAAGCGTACTTATCCATAAAAAAACACCTGATAGAGTGAATCGTACTGTTATCAATGCTAAGCGTGGTGAATTGAGAAGTGCTAAATCTAACCCAAACTTCCTACAACTCATCTTAGAAGACGGAACTTACTACGAGGACATCAAAACAAACACTTATGAAACTCAACAAAAAATGCCTTTCGCTAAAGTGCATTTTAAAAAATATATAATCAATCTCGACCTTTCTCACTTAAACAGTGTAGATTTCAACGAAAAAACTGATGCCACTACCTATAGAATGATGAACGTAAATCAATTAGATTATGCTATCGACTCATTGCGTTCTGACTTCAAGCAAAATATTACTGACTACGGAAATAACATGTTCCGCCGTACAGGCTTTAACTCTACTCCTCACGATAATAAAACTCAAGAAAAAACGACCACCCCTAAAGAAATAAAATCAGTAACTCAACTACTAAAAATACTCAATAACTACGATCAACAACGAGTGCTTGAAATGGCTATAAATAACAACCAAGCACAGTTAGACAATGTAGAATTTCGCCAGATGGACATTGAGTATCGCTACAAACTGATGAACTTACACATAATGAACCTCAGTGATAAGTTTGCACTCACTATAGCTTGCTTTGTTCTATTCTTTGTTGCTGCTCCTTTAGGCGCTTTTATCCGCAAGGGTGGTATAGGCTTACCCTTAGTTTTTGCGATGATATTATTCTTATCCTATTATTTTATAGGAATGTTTATGAAGAACATAGCCGAGAACAACACTATCAACCCCGCTTTAGCTCCGTGGATTCCCGCCTTGATATTAATGCCTTTAGGCATTTATCTCACCGCAAGAATTGCCAAAGACAAAGAAGTTTTCCATTTCCCTCTCACACACAAGTTGATGGTATGGACAAAGGATAAAGTTAAAAAAGTTAAAGGTAATAAGAAGAAAATTATTAAATCTCCTCAACCTACTAAGCTGAATAACGAATAAAAACAATTGTAAATCAATAACAAAAAAGACTTTGCAGCATCAAAAATGCTACAAAGTCTTTTTTATTAACAATATATTTTGTGTAAATTTGAGTTTTATTCAAAAGAAAACCCGTTGAGCAAATCGGCTGTTTTCATACGTTTTTTGGCGGGGAGTTGTAACTCTAAAAGCTGGATAAAGCCATCTTTCACCGCTACGCGCAGTTGTTTTTTCTCTGTCAAAAGTTTCCCGATAGGTTCGTTATGAGAGGCAGGCTCAAACACAGCATCATACACCTTGGCAGCAAGCATTTCTCCCTTATGAGGAAACTCCGCCCAAGCAGTAGGGTACGGACTCATTCCTCTAATAAGGCGCTCAATAGCTATTCCCTCATCTTCCCAATTGATTTTACAAGTCTCTTTATATATTTTAGGAGCTTCGGCAAAAGTAATCTCCTTATCTTGCGGTTGTGTGGTGCAAGTACCATCGGCGATACTATCTACTGTTTTGAGCACCAAATCTGCCCCTTGCAGCATTAGTTTATCATGTAGTGTGCCGGCTGTTTCGTGAGTATCGATAGGGGTAACAGCTTGAGCGATAATTGCCCCAGTATCAATCTTTTCATCTATAAAGAAAGTTGTCACCCCCGTTTGTTTTTCGCCATTGATAATCGCCCAATTGATAGGAGCAGCACCTCGGTAGTTAGGCAAAAGTGAAGCGTGGAGGTTGAAAGTACCATATTTAGGCAATCGCCATACCACTTCAGGCAACATACGGAAAGCTACTACTATTTGTAAATCGGGTTGGAGGGCTTTAAGTTCACTAAGGAAATTCTCATCTTTGAGTTTCAAAGGTTGGAGTACGGGTATACCTTTACTTTCGGCATAGACTTTCACAGGCGACTGATGCAATTTTTGTCCGCGACCAGAAGGTTTATCAGCAACAGTTACCACGCCCACTACGTTATAGTTATTTTCTACTAAGGCTTTTAGGGACGCTAAAGCAAAATCGGGCGTTCCCATAAATACAATTCTCATACAATTGACAATTAATAATTAACAATCTTGTCCAACTAAAAGTGTTGTTAAACTTTGGCAAAGGTAAAGTATATCTATAAAAGCAGCAAATATTTTTCATTTTATTTTGCCACGTAAAAAATAATTCGTACCTTTGCCGCCGATTTAAACAATAATTAAAAACGTTAAGCTATGTATGCAATTGTAGAGATAGCAGGGCAACAATTTAAAGTAAGCAAAGACCAAAAAGTTTACGTGCACCGTTTGCCTAATGCAGAAGATGAAAAAGTAACTTTTTCTAACGTACTTCTCATTGATAACAACGGAGCTGTAACTGTAGGCGCCCCAGCTATAAACGGAGCTTCTGTAGAAGCTAAAGTTTTAAAACATTTGAAAGGAGACAAAGTGCTCGTATTCAAAAAGAAAAGACGTAAAGGTTACAAAGTGAAGAACGGACACCGTCAGTACCTCACCCAGATTGTAATCGAGAACATTGTTGTAAAATAATTGTTAAACTTAAAAATCTAAGAAAATGGCTCACAAGAAAGGTGTCGGTAGTTCAAAGAACGGTAGAGAATCACACTCTAAACGCTTAGGCGTGAAAATTTTCGGTGGACAAGTTGCCATCGCTGGAAACATTATCGTTAGACAACGTGGAACTCAACACAATGCTGGCGAGAACGTGTACATTGGTAAAGACCATACTTTGCACGCTAAAATAGATGGTATCGTAAAATTCGAGAAAAAGAAAAACGATAAATCTTATGTTTCTGTTATTCCATTAGAAGCATAATTGTAAATTTAAAATTATTAAAAAGAAAAGAGTCACTTAAAATAATAAGTGGCTCTTTTCTTTTTAGTTAATAGATAAACTAAGTAGTTTGGCAAAGTTTTTGAAGCTAAACAAACTCAAAATTAACTAGGTGTATATGTCATACACCCTCCCTAAAATTATAACCTCAGCATGAAATATCTTGTACAACTTTGTCGTATATTAGTAGGCGTTACTTTCATCATCAGTGGGATGATAAAGCTCAACGACCCTATGGGTTTTTCTTTCAAATTAGAAGATTATTTCGCCCCTGGTGTACTCAATTTGCCTTTCCTCGTGCCTTATGCTTTAGCATTTGCTATCTTTGTATGCATTTTCGAGGTAGTATTAGGCGTAACCCTATTAGTAGGCTATAAAAAGAAACTCACTTTATGGCTTTTGATTGCCATGTTAGTATTCTTTGGCTTCCTTACTTTCTATTCGGCGTATTTTAACAAGGTAACCGATTGCGGTTGTTTTGGCGATGCCATCAAATTTACTCCTTGGCAATCGTTTACTAAAGATTTAGTGCTTTTAGCACTCACTTTGGTCGTTTTCTTCGGTCAGAAATATATTCATCCACTTACAAAAGGCAAACTACCCTTGGTTGTAACTTACTTATCTGTGCTTTTCTGCATCATTTTCGTTTATTACGTGTACAACCACTTGCCAGTGAAGGACTTCCGCGTGTACAAAATAGGTACTAATATCCCTAAAGGTATGGAATTACCTCCTAATGCTGTTACTTACTATTGGACTTTTAAAATAGATGGGCAAAACAAAGTGATTGAAACTAAAGACCCTTCCTTCCCTAAAATAGCGGGTGAGTACGTGAGTCTTACTTCTAAAACCGAAATGCCTCCTATCCACGACTTCTACATTCAGGATAAGGATAGAACCACCGATTATTTAGAGGAATTCATCAACAAAGACAAACTTTTGATGGTGATTTCCTATCGTCTTGACCGCGCTAACCAAGAGGCGTTTAAAGCTATTAAAACCGTTACCGATAAAGCAATGAAAAACGGCTATACAGTAATAGGTCTCACTTCACAAATGGAAAAAGCGCCTTATATCGTAAAGAAATACGAACTCAATTTCAACTTCTATTACAACGATGCCACTACGCTAAAAACGATGATTCGCTCTAATCCAGGGCTTATTACCCTCTCCAAAGGAACTATCATTGATAAAAAACACTATAACGATAGTGAAAAATTATCCATTGATAATTAACAATTAATAGGTGTGGCGTGAAACAAATATAGCTTTTCAGCATTATCTGCGACTGCAACGAGGCTTGTCGCAGAATACGGCTGTGTCATACGGTTTGGATATCGAAAAACTTATTTGCTATTTAGAAAAATACAACATCACCGAAACTCCCAGCAACATAGAGGAAGACACTTTGCGACAATTCGTGTACGAAGTAGCAAAAGACCTGAATGCACGTTCACAAGCGCGACTCATTTCGGCATTGAAGAGTTTTTTTAAATTTATGATGTACGAAAAAGGGCGTGAAGACTTCCCGATGAGCCTCATTGAAAGCCCAAAAATAGGAGTAAAACTCCCCGATACCCTTTCACTACAAGAGATAGATGCGATGCTGGCTTCTATAGATTTAAGCACCGATGAAGGTCATCGCAACAAGGCGATGATAGAGATGCTATACGCTTGCGGATTGCGTGTATCGGAACTCATTTCGCTTAGATTATCCGATTTGTTTTTTGATGAAGATTTTATCAGGGTGATGGGAAAAGGCAGCAAACAGCGGTTGGTACCTATTGAGGCATACACTCAAAAGCAAGTGAAGCAATATATAGACAACCAGCGGCGACAGCTAAAAATAGCTAAAGGACACGAGGATTTTGTATTCTTAAACAGAAGGGGAAAACAGCTCACACGAGCGATGATTTTTACGATTGTAAGACAAGTAGCGGAAAGTATAGGGTTACAGAAGACAATTAGTCCCCATACATTTAGGCATTCGTTTGCCACGCACCTACTGGAGAATGGTGCCAACTTGCGCGCTATACAAATGATGTTAGGTCACGAGAATATTACTACTACTGAAATATACGTACACGTTGAGAAGAGTTATTTGCGAGAAGCACTTATAAAGTACCACCCACGCCAGAAGATGAGCTTTACCCAATAGCCCATTACGTCATCACTCTTAATATTACAATGAGTGAAGCTCCACCTTGTTAGCATTTTTTAGTTAGAGGTCTTCAAAATCAAGGTTGCGATAAGCACCATTCGTAACACCATTGGCAGCTCCATTAGTTCTTACGCCTTCCAATCGCTCGGCATATAGCTCTCTTTTAAAATCTTTTTGATGGCGTTCAGAGATTACTTCTTCTCCTTTTTCATCAAAAACATAAGCAGTCATTTCGTTCAAAATGTCTTTAAATAATTCAAAATCTTCTTTGTAGAGGTAGATTTTGTGTTTTTTGTAGTGTACAGACCCATCGTCGTGCGTAAACTTCTTACTTTCAGTAATGGTCAAGTAATAATCATTAGCGCGTGTAGCCCTCACATCAAAGAAGTAAGTGCGCCTACCCGCCCTTAGGACTTTTGAGAAAATCTCCTCATTGTCCAAAAATTCTTTTTCTTCCATTGTACGTACGTGTTTTTATTATTCGCGTACAAAAGTCTATAAATAGAGAATACTATGCAAGTTTTTTAGCAATTATTTTATCTTTAAACCTATATTTTATTATAATTTTAACATATATACTGCTAATATAGCATTTAAACATAAAGTTATTAAAAAGGTTTCAGGTGTCAGGGGACAGGTTTCAGGGGGCTGGGGTCAGGTATCTGGGGGCAAGAAGGAAACGATAACGACTAAAAACTAACGACTAACTACTAAACTTTAATAATTATTTTGTACTTTTGCAGTCTTAAAAGAAAACAATGTCCGAAAAAACATCACGCACTAAACATACATTTCATCAGTTATCACGCTTTGTAAAACCTTATCGAGGCGTATTTATAGCCGTCGCACTCTTTGCGGTACTTTCTTCTATTTTTTCAACGGCTCAGCCTTACCTCATAAAAGTAGCAATAGACGATTATATCACCCTTAAAAACTACGAAGGGCTGTTGCGCATCACCTATATATTAGTAGCCTTGCTCTGCGCCGAAGTGCTGATGCAATTCCTATTTTCTTATTATTCTAACTGGCTGGGGCAAACCGTTATACGCGATATACGCGAAAAACTCTTCGCTCACTTGTTACGCCTGAAGATGCGATATTTCGATAAATCGTCAATTGGCGTACTGGTAACCCGTGCGGTGAACGATATGGAACGCATAGGTGAAATTTTCAGTTCAGGGCTTTTTGAGATGGCAAGCGATGTGCTCAAAATGTTAGTTATCACCGTCGTAATGTTTGTAATCGATTGGAAATTAGCACTCATCAGCTATGCTACTATGCCACTAATTCTCTATTTCACTCGTTGGTTTCAGCGTTCTATGAATGCTGCTTTTGTGGAAGTGCGCAAAGAAGTGGCTAACCTCAATGCCTTTGTGCAGGAGCGCATTTCGGGCATCAAAGTGGTACAGCTTTTTGCCCAAGAGCGCGAAGAATTAGAAAACTTCAAGAAAATCAACGAGAAGCACAAGCAAGCGTGGCTCAAAACAATATGGTATAACTCTATCTTCTTCCCTATTGGCGACTTGTGTGTATCGATTACCATTGCCCTTATCGTGTGGTTTGGCGGACGACAAATCGTAGGCGATAATGTGTACGATTTAGGAAATATCTTCTTGTTTATACAACTCTCACAACAGCTTTTCCGCCCTATCAGGCATATCGCCGATAAGTTCAACACCTTGCAGATGGGTATCATCGCTTCCGATCGTGTGTTTGCTATTTTGGAAACTGAAAACGACTCGGAAACTGAAGGAGATAAGGAACTTACCGAAGTGAAAGGGGCTATCCAATTTAAAGATGTTCACTTTGAATATGTAGCAGGCGAAGAGATTTTGCACGGCATCAGTTTTGAAGTCAAAGAAGGCGAGACCATTGCTATTGTGGGGGCTACAGGTGCTGGAAAAACCACGATTACCAATTTGCTAAACCGATTTTACGACCTTAGCTCGGGTGCGATTTACATCGATGGGGTAAATATAGAGGAATACACCCTCAGTTCATTGCGAAAACACATCGCCACTGTATTGCAAGATGTATTTTTGTTTGCTGATAGTGTGCTGAACAACATCACCCTGAAAAATCCTGCTATCACTGAGGAGGAAGTGATTGCAGCTGCTAAAAGCATAGGCGTTCACGATTTCTTGATGAGCTTACCCGAAGGTTATCACTACAATGTGAAAGAGCGCGGCACAATGCTTTCGGCAGGACAACGCCAGCTCATTGCTTTCTTGCGCGCTTATGTACACAAGCCACAGATACTCATTTTAGACGAGGCAACTTCATCAGTCGATTCTCATTCTGAACAACTTATACAAGAGGCTACCGATAAAATGACCAAAGGGCGCACTTCTATTATCATCGCCCACCGCCTTACAACGGTGAAAAAAGCCGACAAAATTATTGTGTTAGACAAAGGAAGAATTGTAGAAACAGGTACTCACGAGGAGTTGCTACAAATAGAGAATGGTTACTACCGCAATTTGTACGAAGTGCAGTTCTTAGACGAATAATTTTTTTGGTATATTGTTTGATTTACAGCTAATAAGTTTCATCAAAACATTGTTTAGTAATGAAAATCAAACATTTTTTATCTTCAGCAGCTTTACTGCTTCCCTTAGCAATCACCGCACAGAAATCGGTAGTGCCCGAGGTGAAGGTAGTAAACGAACGCAATGCCAACCCGATGGTGTTGCAAGACCTCTCCATAGACATATTGGTCATAGGGCAAACAGCCGTTACCACTATGGAAATGACCTTCTACAACCCCAATACCCGCGTAATGGAAGGCGAGTTTCAGTTTCCTCTTGCCGACGGTCAGCAGGTGTCGCGCTTTGCCTTGGATATCAACGGCAAAATGCGCGAAGGAGTGGTGGTAGACAAAGCCTTAGGGCGCAAAGCCTTTGAGGACATAGTGCGCAGGGGTATAGACCCTGGTTTGTTAGAAAAAACAGAGGGCAATAACTTCAAAGCCCGCGTGTATCCTATGCCTGCCAAAGGCACTCGGCGTGTACTCATCGCCTTTGAACAAGAGCTACACGAGCGCGACGGACAGGATTATTACTTCTTGCCTATCACGGCTAACACCACCCTTAAAAACTTCAAAGTACGCACTGAGGTGGTATCGCGCTTTGTAAAAGCTGATATTCAAAACAGCTTGCAATTAGACTTCAAACAAGCGCGCAACAGCTATATCAGTGAGGTGAGCCAACAGAATTTTGCGCTCAACCAGAACATTGCGCTCACTTTCCCGAAAATTGAGAAACCGCAAAGCATTAGCGCTACTAAAGGCAACAAAACCTATTGCTATGGCAATATCGCTTTGGCTACTGCCCAACCCAAAAACAGACCTACCCCTAAGGAAATAGGGCTTTTATGGGATGCATCACATTCGGCAGCCAATCGCGATAGAGCAAAAGAATTTGCTTTCTTAGAAAGCTATTTCAAGGAAGTAAAAGATGTGAAAGTCATTCTTAGCAGTTTCAATATTCGCTCTGACAAACCCCTTAGTTTTGAAGTGAAAAACGGCAATTGGCAAGCGCTGAAATCACATTTAGAAAGTCTGCCTTATGACGGTGCTACCGATGGCAATGCTATCAATTTCAGTCTTAAAGCCGATGAATTGCTCTTCTTTAGCGATGGCATTTTCAATTTTGGCAGTAAAGAATTTTCAGTAAAAGAAGTGGTAAAACAAGCTAAAACCCCTATAACAGTAGTCAATGCTTCGGCAGTTGCCAATACCCCAAAAATGCAATACCTCGCCAATGCTACGGGGGGTAGCTTTATAGATTTGACCACCCTCACTACCGAGCAAGCACTAAAAGCAGCACAGACTATACCTTTCCAACTGCTGGATATAGAAGTGAAAAATGGCAAAATAGCCAATATTTTCCCACAGAAAGGTGCTACTATTAGCAAAGGAAATTTTACCCTTGCAGGAGAATTACAAACTAAAGAAGCTACTTTAGTACTTAGTTTTGGCTACCCTAAAAATGTAATACTACAAAAAGAAATACATTTGGCAGCCAATCCCGATGCTTCGGAAAGTGAGTTTGACCTTTTACGCCGTATATGGGCAGAAAAACAAATTGCTCAATTAGAACGCGAAGGCGCTGAACAAAAACAAATAGACGCGGTAGGGCGTGAGTATGGCATTGTAACCGAAGGTAATTCACTTATCGTTTTAGAAACCGTAGAAGATTATGTGCGCTACCGCATTACACCACCTAAAGAATTGCAAATGGAATACTCCAAACGTTTGGCTAACCAAGAAAAACAAAAAGAAGATAGTGCTAAACGCATTTTAGAGAATGTGATAGCACAATCAGCTGAACAATCTAAATGGTGGAATACCCAATATCCTCTCAAAGATAGTAAATCCAAAAATAAAGCGGTAATTATGGAAGAAGTGGTATATCCTATAGATAATAATGCTATTGCCGATGTCGCTGCTGTAGAAGCACCTTCAATGGAACGCAGTGCAAGTAAAGAGGTTAGCAGTAATGCGATGGCAAAAAGAGCCACTGCTCCACGTAGCACACCAGCACCTGCTTCTGTTCCTACTTCTAAAATAGAACTCAATGCCTATAACCCCGATACCCCTTATTTAAAGGTAATGCAGTACACTGAGGAAAGTAAAGCTGTAGAAACCTATTACAAATTGAAAAAAGAATACGGCAATACTCCGTCCTTCTATGTGGATGTAGCCGATTATTTCTTCAAGAAAGGCAATCATGAGCAAGCTATTTTGGTAGTATCTAATTTAGCGGAACTCAGTTTAGACGATCCACAATTGTTGCGTATGTTAGGCTATAAACTCAGCAACTACAGTGCTAAAAAAGAAGCGGTACAAGTGTTCCGCAAAGTAGCCCAATTGCGCGAAGAAGAACCCCAATCATTCCGTGATTTAGGTTTAGCCTTAGCTGAAGACGCTCAGTACAACGAGGCAGCAAAAAATCTTTATAGAGTAGTTACAAATGAGTGGAGCAGTCGCTTTGGTGATGTACAACTCGTTACCCTCAACGACCTCAACAGTCTTATTGCACGCCACCAAGGCATAGACGTAAGTTATATCGACAAGCATTTGCTCAAAAAAGAACCCGTAGATGTACGTGTAGTACTCTCTTGGGACACCGATAATTGTGATATGGACTTATGGGTAACCGACCCTAAAGACGAGAAATGTTATTATCAAAACACACTCACTTACCTCGGTGGTAAAATATCACATGATGTTACCCAAGGTTATGGACCAGAAGAGTTTATGCTCAAGAAAGCAGAAAATGGGAAATACAAAGTACAAGTGGATTACTTTGGCACTCACTCACAAAAGCAATTGATGCCCGTGAGTTTGCGCATTACTTTCTACACACACTTTGGTACTCCACAGCAAAAACAAGAAGAAACTACCGTACGCCTCAGCAATGCTAAAGAAGTGATTGAAGTAGGAGCTTTTCAGGTAACAGGTAACAAATAACAGAGAACAAGTAATAGAGAACAAAAAAAGCGAGGTTTTCACCTCGCTTTTTAGTAATTCTTATTTTTAAGTTCAAATTATCTAAATAATTACTCAACAATATTAGCGATACTTACGCGGTTCCAATCTGGTTCGCTGAACATATCACCGATACCATTACCTTCAGCTTGGATTCTATCAGCTGAGATTTTGTAACGGTTTACTAAGAGAGTTTTAACAGCTTCAGCACGAGCAGCGGCTAATTTTTTGTTTTTCTCTAAGTCACCTTCAGGAGAAGCATAACCTTTGATAACCACTTTAGTGTCAGAGTGTTTTTTAAGGTAAGAAGCGATACGCTCTACGTTAGGCAATTGAGAAGCTTCGATAGTAGTTTTAGCTACACGGAAAGTAACTACAGATTCCAAAGTTTTTTTGTTTTTAGTAACAACTTTCTCAACTACTTCAGGTTTTTTGTTACGAGCAGCTTCTAACTCATCTTGCAAGTTTTTGATTTGTTTTTGGTTATCAGCTAATTGTTTGTTTTTGCTGTTCAACTCATCACGAAGTCTTGCTAACTCACCGCTGTTATCAGGAGCTTGAGCAGCTGTAGTGAAGTGGTGAGCTCCATTGCTACCTTTGAAACGGTAAACCACACCAGCAGTTACTTGAGTGAATGAATTGTGGATGTTCAAGCTATTCTGTGAATTTTGTGCAGGAGTATCAACACCATAAACAAGTGCTGGACTAATTTTAATACCCCAAGCTTTGCTTTCACCTAAATTGAACAACAAGTTAGAACCAAATTGAGCTGTCATTTTATTACTTGGATAAAATTCACGAGTGTTCACATTAGGAATAATGTTTTGAACATAAGCGTGCATCCAACCTAAACCAGCAAAACCTTCTACTTCAAAGAAACGAGGGGTTCCTTTGTAACCAGCAATAAGGTTGCTCAAGTTTACAGTACCTACCAAACTTACATTAGTTTCGTCGATAAAGTTGTTGAAAGCAGGATTGTTGTCATAATCTACTGGACGTACATACGCCATACCTTCAACGCCTAAACGGAACGCTGGAGAGATTTGTTTACCTATCTCGGCTCCAAAAGTGGCACGTGTGTTTTTGATGAAGGCTTCACGGGTAGTCCAAGAGAATCCACCACCTTTAACACCTACTTGCCAGTTGTCAAAAAATTTGCTTTTACTTAGCATTTCTTGTGCATTAGCACTTACAAAAGTTGCAACGATAGCTGCAACGCTTAAAAGAGTTCTTTTCATATAAAAATAAAATTAAAAAAAAACTTATTCACGATTAATATTGAGGGCAAATGTATGGCTATTTTTTATATCCACCACATTTTTGAGTTACAAAAATAGCTTACATTCTTATTTTTAACTTTTTCTTTACACTTTAGATAGTAAAATCTTATATTTTTGTTAAAATTTTTTATACCCTAAGAGATATAAAATTTATTTCTTAAACACTCTGTTGTCGGAGAGTTTCTATCAAAGGGAAGAATCTATAAAATTAAATCCACAATGACATTAATATTCATCGGTTGGGTTTACAAAAATTTCATCAACTTTATGGCGATAACCACTTATGCGCTCTTGCAAATCTTGGAAAATCACAAAAAGTACAGGTATGACTATCAATCCAAAAAAAGTACCTATCAACTGTCCTACCGCAGCTCCTGTAGCTACTGAGCGGTTACCTTCAGCACCTACTCCTGAGGCAAATACTAATGGCATCAAACCAACGATGAAAGCGAAAGAGGTCATCAAGATAGGACGCAAACGCGCCATAGCAGCATTGATAGCTGCTTTAGATAGGCTTTCACCCATACGGCGGCGTTGTACCGCAAACTCTACTATCAGGATAGCGTTTTTAGCCAAAAGTCCCATTAACATAATAAGAGAGATTTGGAAATAAATATTGTTTTCCAATCCGAAAAGCCACTGTCCTAAATAAGCTCCAAAGATACCAAAAGGCAATGAGAAGAGCACTGATAATGGTAATAGGTAACTCTCATACTGTGCTGAAAGGATAAAATAAGTAAACACCAAGCTGAGTAAGAAAATGAGTATGGTTTGTGAGCCTGCGGTTTGTTCTTCACGTGTCAAACCTGTATAATCAATACTATAATTAGCGTTGAGGGTTTTGGCAGCTACCTCTTGTACTGCTGTAAGGGCATCACCCGTACTATAAGCAGGGTTATTCTGAGCCGAAATAGATACCGAAGTAAATAGGTTGTAACGGCTGAGTGATTGAGGTCCAAAGGTACGTGTGAGCGTTACAAACTCGGTAATAGGCGCCATTGTGCCACTACCTGTTTTTACAAATAAGTTGTTGAGACTATTGAGGTCTTTACGCGCTTCGGGCAACGATTGTACCATTACGCGGTATTGCTTTCCGTAGAGGGTAAAGTCGGTAGCGTAAAAACCACCTATGTAATTCTGTAAGGTAGAGAGAATTGTACTCACTGTAATACCCGATTGCATAGCGCGTTCCACATTGATATCCATTTGGTATTGAGGGTAATTCACGTTGAATGAGGTTTGAGCGAATTGTATTTCGGGGCGTTGCATCAAAGCACCTAAAAATTGTTGTGCATTTTTGTTCACCTCACTGATATCACTTCCGGATTTATCCAAGAGCACAAACGATACCCCACCACCTATACCAAAACCAGGTACTGAAGGCGGTTGGAAGAAAATCACATTAGCATCTTTGACACTTGCTACAGCTCCAAAGGCGCGCATTATAATACTTTGTATATCTTGTCCGGGTTGTTTAGAACGTTCGGCAAAAGGTTTCAGTTTGAAAAAGCCCATACCATTGTTACTACCTTCGCCCGAAATCATACCACGTCCCGTTACTAAGGTAACATTTTCCACTCCTGGGATATTGGAAAGATTTTCGTTTACCTCACGCATAATATTGGCGACACGTTCCATAGAGGCACCAGGAATCATTGATACATCCATCATCACAAAGCCTTGGTCTTCATTGGGTACAAACCCCGATTTCATACTTTTATTGGCAAAATAGATACCACCTCCTGCTAAGAGTAAAAGCACCAAGGTTACCCATTTGTGACGAAGGAAGAAAGTAAAAGTTTGCCCATATTTATGCGTAGCGGCATTGAAAGCTATATTAAACTTGTGGAAGAACTTGCCAAACCACGATTTTTCTTCGTACTGCTTATCACCGTGAGGTTTGAGGAAGAGCGAGCAAAGTACTGGACTGAGAGTGAGCGCATTGATTGCTGAAATCACGATAGCTACAATAAGGGTTACCCCAAATTGTTTGTAGAACACCCCCGTAGTACCGCCCATAAAGGTTACTGGCACAAACACTGCTGCCATTACCAAAGTGATAGAAATAATCGCTCCTGTAATCTCGTTCATAGCCGAAATGGTAGCAGGTTTTGCTTTCTCGTGAGTTTGCTCCATCTTGGCGTGCACCGCCTCAACGACCACTATGGCATCGTCTACCACTATACCAATAGCCAACACTAGTGCAAAGAGGGTGAGCATATTGATAGAATAACCAAAGAGGTTCAAGAAGAAGAAAGTACCCACGATAGACACTGGCACCGCAATAGCAGGAATGAGCGTAGAGCGGAAGTCTTGCAAGAAAATATACACTACCAAGAACACTAACAAGAAAGCCTCCAAGAGGGTAGACACCACTTTAGAAATGGCAGCATCTAAGAACGTATTAGCGTTGTAGTTGATACTATAAGTAATCCCCTCGGGCAAAGAAGGTTTTAGTTCTTCTAAGAGTTTTTCTATATTTTGGATAATTTCGTGAGCATTAGAGCCTGGGGTTTGGGAAATACCCATAGCCACCGCAGGACGACCTTTGCTTTCAGAAAATCCTGTATAGCCGAGGGCATCGAGTTCTACCGTAGCCACATCTTTGAGGCGAAGTACACGTCCGCCATCTAAGGCTTTGAGTACTATATTCTCATATTCAGACACTTGAGTGTATTTTCCTTTGTACTTAATCACATATTCATAGCTACTACCGCTATTTTGCCCCAAAGTACCTGCAGCTGCTTCTTTACTTTGAGCTGAAATTGCAGCAGTTACCTCCGTAGGGTTGAGACCGTATGCTTGGAGTTTTTGCGGATTGATCCAAACGCGCATAGAATAGGTTTTACCTCCAAAAGCACTGGCATCCCCTACCCCACTGATACGTTTGATTGCAGGAATCACATTGATGCTCAAATAGTTTTGCAAGAACACATCGTCTAACTCTTTATTTTCGGAAAAGAAGCTGAGGAACATCAGGTTACCTGAACTCTGCTTGCGAACGGTTACCCCCGATTGGGTTACCTCCGATGGCAAAATAGAGTTGGCACGCGACACCGCATTTTGCACGTTTACTGCTGCAATATCACCATTGGTGCCTTGTTTGAAATACACAGTAATATTTGCTGAACCACTATTAGAAGCCGATGAGGTGATATAATCCATATTTTCCACCCCATTGATTTGTTCTTCCAGCGGAATCACCACTGCTTTAAGCACTGTTTCGGCATTGGCACCTGCATAGTTAGCCGATACCTGCACCGTTACAGGGGCAATGTCGGGGTATTGGGAAATAGGTAAGGATACAATCCCTAAAATCCCTAAAATTACTATCAGAATAGAAATTACCGTTGATAGTACCGGTCTGTTTATAAAACTTTTTATCATAAGTTTAAGTTATAGATTCTTCTTTTTAATTTGCTAATTTACTAATTTGCCAATTATTTCCAGCCACCTCCGAGGGCTTTATACAGGGTGATACCATACTGCATACGAGTGAATTGTGCGTTGGCTACACTAAGTTCGGCATTGAGGCGGTTTACTTCGGCAGTGATCACCTCTAAATAATTCACCATACCGCTATCAAAGAGTTGTTTAGAAAAATCAGTCGCTTTTTGATAGGCTTCCATCTCTTTAGTTTTGAGTTGGATAAACTCGTCTTGAGAGTTGAATTGGTGCATTGCATCGGAGACTTCTTTGCCTGCTGAAAGAATTGCCTTTTTGAAGTTGAGTAAAGCGGTTTCTTGAGCAGCTTTTTGTACTTCGTACTGGGTGCGTATTTGTCGGCGATTGAGGATAGGTTGCGCCAATCCCGCTATAAAGTTAGCAAACATCGATTTGGCTGAAAACCAAGTATCGAGTTCAGTACTGCTGATACCGCCACGAGCACTGAGAGTGAGGGTAGGATAGAAAGCAGCACGGGCTACATTGGTGAGTTCAAAAGCGTTGCGCAAGTTCAGTTCGGCACGTGCCACATCAGGACGATTTTCGAGCAAACTCACAGCATATCCCTGACGGAATTCAGTAGGGAATTGTTGTTCGGCAAGGGTGCTTCGCTCTATGTGATGAGGTTCTTCGCCGAGGAGTACACATATCGTATTCTCTAATGCCCATACGCTATTGTTGATTGTAATAAGTTGTGCTTGTGCGTTGTACACGAGTGCTTCGATTTGCTTGGTCGCTACTTCGGTAGTAGAACCTGCATTTTTAAGTTGTTTGGTAGTTTCCAAACTTTTGGTGCGGAACTCAATGGTTTGTTCGAGTACTTTTTTCTGTTCGTCGAGCATCAACAATTGGTAATAAGCTGTCGCCAAAGTTGCTACCACTTCGGACTGCACTGCTTTTTGAGCTTCAACCGTTGCCAAATAAGAGGCATAAGAGGCGCGTTTTTGGGCGGAGAGTTTACCCCAAATATCGGCTTCCCACGAGGCTGAGCCTGTGATATCAAATAGATTGTTGTAAGTACGTTCTCCCAGACCTCCCGCTGCATTGATAGAGTTGGTGCTGCGGGTGTAGTTTGTCCCTACTGAGAGGGTAGGGATAAAAGCAGCTTTACTTTGCTTGAGGTAGGCTTGTGCTGAAACTACACTTTGCATTGCTATACGCACATCGAGATTATTAGAAAGTGCCTTGCTGATGTGCTGCTGGAGAGTGGCATCGGTGAAGATGTTGCGCCAAGACACATTGGCACTGCTAAGGCTATCCGTAGGGATATTATCCGTACGGAAAAGTTTTTCATTCACGACATTGGGACGCTCGTAAGTTTTACGACCTGCACAAGCGGTAAGGGTAAGGGCTACAAAAGCCACTGCAAAACCTTTATAAATGATTCTGTTCATAATCTTAATTTAGGTAATAAGTAATAGAT
>NZ_CALGWU010000056.1 GCF_937936315.1 uncultured Capnocytophaga sp.
TAACACCTTTTAGGTCTTCAATACCATCTGAAAAACGGAAATAATAATCATTCCCTGTTTTTACAACAGTTACTGAACCATTGTCAACAGCTTTTTTCTCTTGACCATTTAAGTAAGAGATACTACCTTTGTAGGTTCCTACAAAAAGGTCGTTGTCTGCTGGGTCATCATTCTTGCTACAAGAGATGCAAGAAAAAGCTACTAGTGATAAACAAATCACTGAAACTAATGCAATAATTTTCTTCATAGTTGATTAAATTTAAAAATTAATATTAAAGTTTGATGCAATAATTATACTTAGAATGCTTTATGCAATTTTTAATATATTAATCGTGATATTTTGGTTAAAATTATAAAAGATATTTTTTATCTGTTTTTGTTTAAATATCTTTTAGCTAAAAGTTGCATACCATACTCCAAAGCGATATTTATCCATCGTTTGTTGTTAAACAGAAGAGAGACCCAAGTATTAGCTAATAAATTCTTTGGACTCAAACTTTCTGCTGAAGCGGATACTTGTTGCGTGAGAGATAGTCTGTCAATCTCTTTTTCTAATCGCAATAGTCTAATATCATTATCAATTTCTTCAAATGACGAATAAGTCTTATTGTTCATTTTCTTCTTCTTCGGGGTCAGTTTTAAAATAAATTTCGGATAGTTTTCGCAATAGTGACCTCTCAATTAGTTTCTTGCGAAACAATAAAACTACTAATGACAACAATATATAGAAAGCTCCTACAATAGCAAACCCTAAACCATTACTACCTAAAGCCTCGCCTATGGCATAAGCTGTAGCAAGAGATAGGAAAAATAATATTAATAAACTTGCAAAGGCACAAACAAAAAAAGTTATCAACCCATACGAGGATTTTGCTATAAACCTAAAAAGTACAAGTTTATAGTAAGCAAACTGCGAATTAAAGGCTGAGTTTGCTTTTGTAGGAACTTCTACAAACGTTTCTTTAATAGAATAAATCGCCATAAAATTATTTCTTAATTTTAGCGGCTTCTTCTTTCAATGAAGCTAATTTCTTTTCTAGAAGACTAATTACATCTTCAGATTTATTGCTTGCTTTTGAAAAAAGTCTATCTACTTTTTCTTCTAAAGAACCTTTCAGTTCCAAAGATTTCTCACGCACACTTTCTGTAAGATTATCTAATTGTTCTTTCAAATCATCAGACTTGTCTCTAAGAGTGTCTTTAATTTTTTTACGTGTGTTTTTACCTTTGTCTGGCGCAAAAAGAATGCCCAAACCTACTCCGATAGCAGTACCTACTGCTAAGCCTAATACGGCATTTGCTGTTTTTGACATAGTATTCAAAATTAATGTTATTAAATTAGTTATAAATGAAATTTGGTACAAAAGTATAGATAAATTCGGTGAAAATTAATTTTCAATAATACTTTTTAACTATAATGTATCAAAAAAATTTATTTTTAGTTTTGATTTACATTCCTTTTTAATCATTTTTCTATTTCTTTTGAGTTCGTTTTTCCTGCTCGTACGACTTGTCCTATTCCCTACAAAAATCTCCAATGTCTTTCAACTTCCTCCCAGTAGTGCAAGCTATCAAAACCAGAATTAAATAAAATATTTTCTACTAATCTATTGTTAATAACCAAAATTATACTACCTTTGCCCTTACAAATCATTATTTACGAATAACCAATAAATAAAATACCAATATGGAAATTCAAGGACGAATTATAAAAATTAACCCTACCCAAACCGTAGGGCAAAATGGCTTCCAACGCCGTGATGTGGTGATTATGACCGAGGAACAATACCCTCAGTACATCCCATTCGACTTTGTTCAAGAAAAATGCGTACTCCTCGATAATTTTCAAGAAGGACAAACAGTGCGCATCAGCTTTAATATTCGCGGTCGTGAGTGGGTAAACCCTCAAGGAGAGACCAAATACATTGTAAACTTGCAAGGATGGCGCATCGAAAATGCCGAAATAGCACAAAACTACCCTCCACAAGGTTATGGGCAACCCGCTTACCCTCCACAAGGATATGCACAACCACAATACCAACAAGCGCCCCCTCAATATCAGCAAGCTGCGCCTCAGTACCAACAACAAGTGCCTCCTCAATACCCACCTCAAGCGCCACAACAGCAGTTTCAGCCTACTCCACAACAGGCTTTTGGCACTCCTCCGGTACAAAATGCTCCCGTGGCTCCTGCTGAACCCGAAGACGATCTACCATTCTAAGAATGACATACTTAATAAACGACGAAACACCTTTTCCTTCCCCCGAAACCGCTTCGGAGGAAGGAATTGTTGCTTTTGGAGGTAATCTCACCCCCGCCCGACTCGTAGAGGCTTACTCCCAAGGCATTTTTCCTTGGTATAACGAAGGAGACCCCGTGTTATGGTGGTGTCCCGACCCTCGCTTTGTACTTTTCCCCGAAAAACTGCATATCAGCAAAAATATGCGCAAACTCCTCAGCAAAGCACCTTATCGCGTTACCTACAACCGTTGTTTTACCGAAGTAATGCAGCAATGCGCTACAGTGTCTCGCAAAGACCAACACGGCACTTGGATTCACCCCGAGCTCATAGAAGCCTATACAACCCTCCATCAGCAAGGAATTGCACACTCGGTAGAGGTGTGGCAAGACGAAACTCTTGTAGGCGGCTTATACGGACTTCAAATCGGTAAAATTTTCTGTGGAGAAAGTATGTTTAGCAAGCAGCCTAACGCCTCGCAGTACGGTTTTATCACTTTCCTGCAAGCTCACCCTCATATCGCCCTAGTAGATTGCCAAATTCACAGTGAATATTTAGAAAGTTTAGGTGCCGAAGAAATCCCAAGAGCAACATTTTTAAAATTATTAACCATCAATCGTTAAAAGAATAGATTTGCGTTTCACATACCCAGCTGTGAGCCCTAGCTATCTTTGTGGGAGACTTAAAAATATTTTATTGATTGTTAAATAATTACTTACGCCGAACTCACGCTATTTTATCAACAATTACAATGGCTATATTAAGGTTAAATAAAAATGCAAAAAGGATTATAATTGTAATAATGGTTATTACCGCTATTATCATAGCTAGAATAATTATATCGAATTATTATGAAAATCAGAAAGTGGAACTTTCTAAAAAATGTTTCAATGATTCAAATATAGGTTTCTATCATAAGGAATTTAACTTCTATTTTCCTGAAGAGCTTGAACTACAAGGAGCCCAAATATTACAAATTCATAATCAAGATACTATTGTGATAGATTATAGGATTCTAGGTCATAACATAGTGATAAATAGTCCTAAAAATTTAAAGTCTGAAGACATTATTAAGATTATACTAAAAGACGCTGTTTTTACTCTGAGAGATTTTAGGAATGGACCTAGATTTGGAGGAGGTAGAGTTTTTTTGGGTTGCTTTTTACAAGAATGTGTTATAAATAACCGAAAGAAAATATGTGATGATGCAGGAATCTTTATGTTTTTTAGTACTCTTTAAATTATTAATCATTAGAATTTTTATGCCTTATATTGGAAATACGTCAGCTTAACAGCGTCCCTACACTTTGCCAAAGTTTTAGTTCCTCGTCGTGCTACGACCTTTGGCAAAGTTGACTACTCTGATTATCAATAATTTTTGAAGTATGTTATGTAGGGGCGTTTTGCAAACGCCCACATAAATAAAATTTTTCGGACAGCCTCATTAGCAAATTAGTAAATCGCCCGTGCGGCTCGCACTAATCGCCCGTACGGCTTGCACTTTCCCATACAACTCGCACCAAATCAAAATTATTCGTATCTTTGCCCCCTCATTCTAACTAATACTAAAAATGAAAATATCATTTAAAAACGATTATGCCGAGGGAGCTCATCCAATGATTTTAGAGGCACTTATGCGTACAAATGCAGTGCAACAAGCTGGTTATGGGAACGATAGCTATTCGGCAGCTGCCAAAGAACTCATCAAAAACAAGATAGAAAACCCTGAGGCGCAAATATTTTTTGTAAGTGGAGGTACACAAGCTAATATGCTGGTAATAGGCACTTTGTTGCGCACCTACCAAAGCGTGATTGCCCCCGAAACAGGACATATCGCCGATAATGAAACCGGAGCCATAGAAGCCGTAGGTCACAAAATACACTTAGCTCCAGCAACAAACGGTAAAATTACCCCTGAGAGCATTGCCGATTTTGCCACCCGCTATACAAATTATCCACACCAAGTTCAACCACGACTCGTGTATATTACGAACGCCACCGAGATAGGAACCATCTATACTTTGGCAGAACTCAAAGCGATTTACGAGTGTTGCCAAGCGCACAACCTCCTGCTATTTATGGATGGAGCGCGATTAGGGTCGGCATTGAATGCTGAAGACAACGATATACAATGGAAAGATTTAGCGCGTTATACCGATGTGTTTTATATAGGAGCTACCAAAAACGGCGGATTGTTAGGCGAAGCCATTGTAATGAACAACCCAGCCCTCGCCGATGGTTTTGAGTATTACCTCAAACAACAAGGCGCATTACTTGCCAAAGGTCGTTTGCTAGGGTTGCAATTTCTCACCTTGTTTGAAAACGGATTGTACGATGCTTTGACATTGCACGCTAACAAGCAGATGAAGCGTATCAAAGAAGCGTTTGTAGCCAATGGTTATACCTTTCTTTCAGATACTTGTACAAATCAGTTATTCCCGATACTCACTCACACACAAATTGCTGCATTGGCAGAGCAGTTTGATTTCTACCAGTGGCAAAAAGTAGATGAAACCCACACCGCCATTCGGTTGATTAGTTCGTGGGCTACTACCGATGCACAAGTAGATACGCTTATCCAAGCAATTCAATTATTATCAGTTGCAAAATGAAAAATTATCTTCTTCCTTTTCTCTCTATCGTTATAGGGGCTTGCCTTGTGTTGTGGCTCAAACCCACACAGAAGAGTAGGATTAAGTTGTTATTGGCTTTTAGTGGTGCTTTTTTGATGGGGATGACCATTTTTCACCTCCTCCCCGAAGTATATCACGAAGCATTACACCATCACGAGGAAAACAGTGATTTTGGCGATAAAGCAATAGGCGTATGGATTGTTGTGGGCATACTCTTGCAAATCGTCTTAGAGTTCTTTTCTCACGGTGCCGAACACGGTCATTTTCATTCACCTGCCAAAGGATTACAAACGCATTTCCCTTGGGGGTTGTTCATCAGTTTGAGTATCCACTCGCTGCTTGAAGGCTTTCCGCTGCACGAGCACAGCAATATGGTATATGGCATTTTCATTCACCACCTGCCCATTGCTATGGTGCTGACAATCTTTTTCTTAGATTCAGGCATCGGACTCAAACGCACGCTCGCTTTTCTGTTTGTCTTTTCGCTAATGACCCCGCTGGGTGCTTTTTTAGCAAACTATGTCCCCGCCTTATTGCCCTATCACAACCTGATGAGTGCCGTAGTCGTAGGGATATTCTTGCATATCTCGTCAGTAATACTGTTTGAAACCTCCGAAAATCACCAATTTAATTACAGGAAATTAGGCGTGATTGTTATAGGTTTTGCAATGGCATTTCTATTCAATTAAGAAATAAATAGCAATTTAATATAAATAAAAAAGGCTTCCTTTAGGAAGCCTTTCTCGTTGGTCTACTAGGACTCGAACCTAGAATAACAGAACCAAAATCTGCTGTGTTACCATTACACCATAGACCAGCGATTTTGCATTTTTGCGGTGCAAAGGTACTGCTATTTTTCTAATCTGCAAATTTTTTGAAAGTTTTTTTTACAAAATTTGATAATTTTCTTTTTTGTAAATTGAAAATCAGAAAGAAAGTTTTGGTTACTCACATCGGGAAAAGGATTCTTCAACTTCCTATATCCAACCCCTAAAATTGGCTATTTAACAAATTATCTGTACTTTTGCACCCTGAAATAAACCGAAAAATGAGAACAAGATCAATAAAAAAGAATACTATCAATGTGGTAACCCTTGGTTGCTCTAAAAACGTGTATGACAGCGAAGTGCTAATGGGGCAATTAAAGGCTGGAGGCAAAGAAGTAGTGCACGAAAAAGAAGGTAATATAGTGGTTATCAACACTTGTGGATTTATCAACAACGCCAAAGAAGAGAGCATCAACACTATATTGGACTATGTACAACAAAAGGAAGCAGGATTAGTGGATAAAGTGTTTGTAATGGGCTGTCTATCCGAACGTTATAAACCCGATTTAGAAAAAGAAATCCCCGATGTCGATCAATATTTTGGCACTAGTGAATTGCCCGCTCTGCTCAAAGTTCTCGGTGCCGACTATAAACACGAACTCATAGGCGAACGACTTACCACTACACCTAAAAATTACGCCTATCTTAAAATATCCGAAGGTTGCGACCGTCCTTGTAGTTTTTGTGCTATCCCACTGATGCGTGGCGCTCATATTTCTACCCCCATTGAAGATTTGGTAACCGAAGCCGAAAAACTCGCCGCCAAAGGGGTAAAGGAACTCATTCTCATCGCTCAGGATATCACTTATTACGGCTTAGACCTCTACAAAAAACGCGCGCTTGCCAACCTATTGCGCGCCTTGGTAAAAGTTGAAGGCATTGAGTGGATACGCATTCACTATGCCTTCCCCACAGGTTTCCCAATGGACGTGCTTGAGGTGATGAAAACCGAGCCTAAGATATGTAATTATTTAGATATCCCACTACAACACATTTCCGATAAGATTCTCACCAGTATGAAACGCGGTACCACCCAAGAGAAGACCACCAAGCTCCTCAATAAATTCCGCGAAGCAGTCCCCGAAATGGCAATCCGTACAACCCTAATTGTAGGCTACCCTGGTGAAACCGAAGAAGATTTTCAGGCACTTAAAGATTTTGTTAAAGCAATGCGTTTTGATCGCCTCGGTTGTTTTACCTATAGTCACGAAGAGAATACCACAGCCTACGAGTTAGCCGATGATGTACCCGAAGAAGTAAAGCTACAACGTGCCAATGAAATTATGGAATTGCAATCGCAAATATCGTGGGAATTGAACCAAGAAAAAGTAGGTAAAACCTTCCGTTGCCTCATCGACCGCAAAGAAGGCAACTATTTCGTAGGACGCACCGAATACGATTCCCCCGATGTAGACAACGAGGTACTCATCGATGCCAAAAAACATTATGTGAAAATTGGTGATTTTACCGATGTCAAAATTATAGAAGCTGCCGATTATGACTTGTACGCTGAACCCCTAACTAACGGTTAATTTTATTAATTATTTTATTGTTTATCATCAATTGTTTTTTATCTTTGCAAAAAAAATCGTAATACAGAAATTTATATATGAAGATAGCAGTTATAGGCACGGGTTATGTAGGCTTAGTATCAGGCACTTGTTTTGCCGAAATGGGTAATAAGGTAACCTGTGTAGATGTCAATACTGAGAAAATAGCAAAACTCAAACAAGGAATTATCCCCATCTACGAACCTGGGTTGGAAGAGATGGTGCTGAGCAATGTAGCTCATCAAACCTTGTTTTTCACAACTGACATAGCCGAAGCTATCAAAGATGCCGAGGTTGCTTTCATTGCTGTGGGAACGCCTATGGGCGATGATGGGTCTGCCGATTTGCAATATGTACTTTCAGTAGCCCAAGCAATAGGCGAAACGATGCAAGGAGAGCTCATTGTGGTCGATAAATCTACCGTACCTGTAGGCACAGCCGATAAAGTGCGTGCTACTGTACAAGCTGCCTTAGATAAACGCGGAGTGAATTACAAATTTCACGTAGTATCCAATCCCGAGTTTTTAAAAGAAGGTAAAGCGATTGAAGACTTTATGAAGCCTGATCGCGTGGTAATAGGAGCCGATAACGAACACGCTTTCAAGAAGATGAAAGAACTCTACAGCCCGTTTTATATGCAAAACGAACGGATGATCACAATGGACATTCGCTCGGCTGAAATGACTAAATATGCTGCTAACACTATGCTCGCTACCAAAATATCTTTTATGAACGAGATTGCCAATATCTGTGAGCGTGTAGGAGCCGATGTAAACAAAGTGCGTATCGGGATAGGATCCGACAGCCGTATAGGCTATAGTTTTATTTACCCCGGTTGTGGGTATGGAGGTTCTTGTTTCCCCAAAGATGTATTAGCATTAAAAAAATTAGCCGAAGAGGTTGATTACAAAGCAGAACTTATCGAGTCCGTCGATAAGGTAAACAACCGACAAAAATATGTCATCGCCCAAAAAGTGGTTGCCAAATATGGCAAAAACCTCAGCGGTAAAACCTTTGCCGTATGGGGGCTCTCATTCAAGCCCGAAACCGATGACATGCGTGAAGCACCTGCAATTTACGTCATTAAAGAATTGGTGAAACGGGGTGCCAAAGTGCAAGCCTACGACCCTAAAGCAGTACACGAGGCAAAAGTATGTTATTTAAAAGATGTAGAGGTTACTTATGTAGAGAGCAAATACGAAGCCCTCAAAGGAGCTGATGCGTTACTTTTGCTTACTGAGTGGAAAGAATTCCGCGTCCCCGATTTCGATGAAATAGCCAAATTGCTAAACCAAAAAGTAATCTTTGACGGACGCAACCAATACAATGCCTTTGAGTTACCCCAAAAAGGTTGGGAATATATACAAATAGGAGTTTAATAGTTAGGTGAGAGTTCTCACAATTCCTATAGCTCTCACAGCTCCCATAACACCTATTAGAAAAAGAATTAATTATGGTTACATTACAATTAACATTTAACAATGAGGCTGAATACGCACTCTTTGATACTCTTTTTGAAAAATTCAAAATCAAAAAAAAAGTGGTGAGTGTAGGAAAGCCTTTGAATACTTATTCTAAAACTACAGCTCAGAAAATAAAAAAAGCTCGTAGTCAAAAACAGAAAGGAACACTTACCACTGTAACACCAGATAACCTATGGACTCTGACCAACTAACTTTTACAGTACAAATATCTGATGATGCAATAGATGATTTAAAAATTATCAAAAAGTCAGGAACTCCTGCTATAAAAACAAAAATAGAAAGAATCATTCAAGAGTTACAAGAAACTCCAACAAAAGGAGTAGGGGCTCCTGAACAACTTAAAGGAGAAGAAGGCGTTGTTTATAGCAGAACACTCAATAAAAAAGATAGGCTTGTTTATGAAATATTAGAAGAAGAAAAACGTGTAATTATAATTCAATTTTTAGGGCACTACCAAGATAAATAAAGATTACATCTCTTATGAACTTTGTCAAAGTCTCAAACTTTGTCAAACTCTAATAAACTGATAATCTGTTTTATAAAATTACCAATATCATCTCAATTTCTCAGAGTCTCTCTGAGACCACTGATAAATCTCATTTTAATTCTGCATTTGCATAATGAAAATATTAGTAACAGGAGGAGCTGGCTTTGTAGGCTCAAACCTTTGTGAAGCCTTAGCCAAAGACCCTCAAAACGATGTCTATTCATTAGACAATTACTTTACCGGAAGCCGAGACAACCACGTGTCCGGAGTAACCTACATAGAAGGTAGTACCGAACACATTTTTGAGTTGATCAATTTCACCCCCGATTTAATTTACCATTTAGGCGAATACTCACGAGTAGAGCAAAGTTTTGAGGATATAGACAAAGTCCTTTTGTTCAACAAAATAGGCACCTTAAAAGTGTTAGAGTTCTGTCGTAAACGCGGGAGCAAACTGGTATATGCAGGCAGTAGCACTAAGTTTGGTGATGGCGGGATGGGTAAAGACCAAAGCCCTTATGCGTGGAGCAAATCATCTAATACCGAACTGATTATCAACTATGGCAATTGGTACAATTTAGAGTATGCTATTGTATATTTTTACAATGTCTATGGCAAACGAGAAATACGCACTGGTAAATACGCTACCCTCATAGCTCTTTTTACTGAAAAAATGAAGAAAGGAGAGCCCCTAACCGTAGTAAGTCCCGGTACCCAACAGCGCAATTTCACCCACATAGACGATATAGTCGATGGCTTGCTATTAGTAGGACAAAAAGGCAAAGGTGATGGTTATGGCATTGGTAGTCCCGAAACCTATACCGTGCTGGAAATAGCCCAACTATTTGGAGACCAGATACAAATGCTACCAGAACGCAAAGGCAACCGTATGACCTCCGAAGTCATCACCCAAAAAACAGAAGCTCTTGGCTGGAAAGCTAAGAAACATATAGAAGAATTTATAAAGAATTTAGCAGATTAACACGTGAGAATATTAGTAACAGGAGCTGCAGGATTTATTGGTGCCTTTGTTTGCAAAACTTTATTAGAAAAAGGACATCAAGTTGTTGGGATTGATAATCTCAACAATTACTATGATGTGAATTTAAAATATGGTCGATTAGATTTTTTAGGTATTAAAAAAGAAAAATGTATTGATCATACACTTATTAATAGCGAATTATATTCTACTTTTCAATTTGCAAAAGTAGATATTACAGATAAACAACAATTAGTATCGTTGTTTGATAAAGAAAAGTTTGAAGTAGTATGTAATTTAGCAGCTCAGGCAGGAGTGAGATATTCTATTGAAAATCCTGATACTTATATACAATCTAATATAGTAGGCTTCGCTAATCTGTTAGAATGTTGCCGCCATTTTTCTGTCAAACATTTAGTATATGCAAGTAGTTCAAGTGTATATGGAATGAATGCTAAAATACCTTTCTCTGAAACCGACAAAGTAGATGCTCCCGTAAGCCTTTATGCTGCTACTAAAAAAAGTAATGAACTCATGGCGCATACCTATACCCATTTATATAAGTTCGCCTCTACTGGATTACGCTTTTTCACTGTCTATGGCCCTTGGGGCCGCCCTGATATGTCACCTATCTTGTTTGCCAACGCCATTGCACAAAGTGAACCTATTAAAGTGTTTAACAATGGTGATATGGAACGTGACTTTACTTATATTGATGATATAGTAGCTGGAGTAGTAACTATTATAGAAAAACCTGTTACAGATTTTAGACCTCTATACAAAATATATAATATAGGGAATAATAATTCTGTAAAGTTAATGAATTTTATAGCTACTATTGAAAAATATATGGGTAAGGAAGCCAAAAAAGAGATGTATCCTATGCAAATGGGAGATGTACAGCGTACTTGGGCTGATGTAACTGAATTAATAAATGACTATAACTATAAACCTTCTACAAGCATAGAACAAGGTATAAAGGAGTTTGTAAATTGGTATAAAGGATATTATAATTCTTAAAAGAGTGAGTTTGTTACAAAAAATAGGATCTATAAAGAATAATAATAAAAAAGTAATTGAAAATTTTTCATACTTAAGTCTAATACAAGTTTTCAATCTTGTATTACCTTTAGTTATATACCCATATCTTATAAGAGTATTAGGAAAAGATTTGTATGGCACTGTTATTTTTGCACAAACTATAGCAACCTATTTTTCAATATTTATAAACTTTGGTTTTAACATCTCTGGCGCCAAAGAAATAGCTATAAACAGAGAAGATTTGGAAAAGACGAGTGAGATATTTTCTTCTATCTTAACAATAAAGTCTATTTTTTGGATAATCTCAATATTAGTATTGATTTTTTCATTATTATTATTACAAGTTGGAAGTGAAGATATAATACTATACATTTTTTCATTTCTAATTTGTATTAATGATGTCCTTTTTCCTCAATGGTTTTTTCAAGGAATAGAAAAAATGAAATATAATACAATCATTAATTTAGTTATAAAAGTATTATTCATTATCTTAATTTTATTTTTTGTTCAAACTAAAGAACAATACCTATTAGTTCCCTTGTTAAATGGGATAGGAGGGATAGTAGGGGGCGGTATTTCTTTATACATTGTTTTAAAAAAAGAACAAGTTTCTTTCTATATTCCTAAACTATCAATACTTAAAAAATATCTAAAAGATAGTTTTCCTCTCTTTGCCTCTGATGCTATTATATCAGTGAAAGATAGATTCAACTATATTTTCTTAGGTACTTTTTTAGGAATGGATAAGGTTGCCATATATGATATTGGAATAAAAATACTTACTTTAATTATGATTCCTATATCTATCATAAACAATGCCTTATACCCTAAGATGTCTATTGAAAAAAATAAAACCTTATTAAAAAATTTAATGAAATATTCTTTAATTTTTTACCTTATAGTATGTATTCTGATACAGCCCTTTATTCCTCTTATTATAAAAATTTTTGCTGGTGGAATGGAGAGTGCTATATTGCCAACACGAATCTTATTAATAGCTCCTATTATTTTTTGTTTAGGTTGCCCTTTAGCACAAAATGGTTTAATTGTTTTTGATAAGTATAAATCTTTATTAATAGGAATGTTTTTAACTACACTATTTTATCTGCTAAGTGTTTTTTTAGGATATTATTTTGATTTATTACTAAATGTTTTTAGCTTTGCGATAATAACTGTTTTAGTGTACTTATTTGAATGTATTTATAGATATATGGCTTGTAGAAAACATAGTATTATATGACAGCTTATAATTAATAAAACTTTAATAAAATAATGTAACGCTTAATTATGTGTGGAATTTATGTAACAAACATACCCTATTTAGAAGAGGAAGTAGAAAGCAAGCTAAAGACTATCTATTTTAGAGGTCCCAATAATATGGGGATAGAAAAAATAGATGAGGTAACTTTAGGACATTTGCGTTTGTCTATTTTAGATTTAGAAAAACGCTCTAATCAACCTTATAATTTTGGGAAATACACTATTGTTTATAATGGTGAAATATATAATTATAAGCAAATACAAAGTGAATTAGTGTGTGAAGGTTATCATTTTGAAACTACTAGTGATACTGAAGTACTTATTAAAGGATTTGACTGTTGGGGGAAAGAAATTCTCAAAAAATTGAATGGTATGTTTGCTTTTGCTATCTATAATACTGAAAGCAAGCAACTATTTTGTGCTAGAGATAGAGTAGGAGTAAAACCTTTTTATTATTTTTGGAAAGAAGGGAAATTTGAAATATGCAGCCAGTTACGTCCTTTATTCAGTAAAGAATTAACAGTTTCTAAAGAAGCTATTGCTATTTATTTAGATTGTGGTTATATTCCCAGTCCTTATACTATTTTTGAAGAGGTGTATAAGCTGTCTCCAGGGCATTTTATGCTTATAAATACTATTGAGAAAAACAAAGTGATAGAACCATATTGGGATTTACAGCCAGTAACTCTTACCAATATGAGTTATGCAGAAGCCAAGGATAAGTTGCATGAACTAATAAAAGATGCTGTAAAGATAAGAATGCAGTCTGATGTACCCTTAGGTTCATTTTTGTCAGGAGGTATAGATTCAGCATTAGTATCAGCCATTGCAGCTAAAAATTCTGATAACCCCATCAACACCTTTACCATTGCCTCAGAGGACCCTCAATATGATGAAAGCAAGGTTGCAAGACAATATGCAGAACTTATAGGCAGCCATCATAAAGAAACTACTTGCAAACCTGAACAGTTTCTGGAAATGCTTGCAGACTTTAGAAGGGCTTATGATGAGCCTTTTGCTGATAGTTCAGCATTACCATCGTTATTACTCAACAAAATAACAAAACAAGAGGTAACAGTAGCTCTTTCAGGTGATGGAGGCGATGAGAGTTTTATAGGCTATTCACACTTTGTGATTATTGATAAGTTTAGAAAACTTTCTTGGATACCTTACCCTATACGCAAACTGCTGAGTAAAACTCCTTTTCACTGGCTTACAGGTTCAATGCCCCATACTATTAGGGAAATACTAAAATCAAAGGATGAGAATGAATTAGCTGTGAAGTTTTATATCTCATTAGATACAATTAATAAAAAAAGAGACTTGTCCTGGTTAGACAAACATTATAACAGTTTTAAACATCTTTCAAAAGACGCTTTACAACGTGCCGCAGATTTGAATATCAAATTGTGGTTAGAAAATGATAGCAATGTAAAGGTAGATAGAGCAAGTATGGCATTTTCGGTAGAATCACGCAGTCCATTTTTAGATTATAGAATTATAGAATTTGCCAGAACACTGCCTATATCATATCGTTATAAAGATGGGATAACAAAACGAATCTTGAGAGATATTTTAGAAGAATATATTCCAAGAGAAGTATTTACTCAGCCCAAAAAAGGTTTTTCTATTCCATTAGAGAAATGGTTACGCAATGAATTGAAAGCTGATGTATTACAAAAACTAAATGACGCTTTTCTTTATTCTGTCCCCAATTTAGATGTTGAAAAATTTAAAAAAGAATTATATTTGCATCTTCAGGGCAAGCGCAACTATGTATTCAATATTTGGAAAGTGTATGTATTAGCCTTGTGGAGTGAAGAGTTTGAAATTTCATTACAAAAATAAAAGAAAATGAAAATATTAGTAATAGGATCTTTTAAATGGTCACAATATGCTCCTGCAATTTACAATGGCTTTATACAAGTAAGTGAAGAATATAAAAATTTAGAAAACAATTGGCAGGTAGAAAAAATTGATTATGAGGATTTTTTGTATACTAATAAAAATAAATTGACCACATTTCTTAATAAAGTACAGAATAGGTTTCATATAGGTATTAATATCCTAAAATATAATCGCACTATTCTCAAAAAAGTTGAGAGTTTTGATCCTGATTTTATTTTTTTGTATAGATGTTATTCTGTACACACCAATACATTAAAAAAAATAAAAGAAAAAACTAATTGCAAAATTTTTTCGTATAACAATGATGATGCTTTTAGTGGCGTCCCCTCTAAGGCATACTATAAACATTTTATAAAAAATGCTTTTTTATGTGATATAAACTTTGTATACAGAAAAAAAAATATTGAAGATTTTAAGAAAATAGGAATTACCAACACTAAAATATTATTACCTCACTATCTGAGTTCTTTTAACTATAGATTAGAAGAAGTGGAAAAAGATATCCCTATAGCATTTATAGGGCATTTTGAGAACGATGGACGTGATTTTCTGATAAAAAACTTATTAGAGGCAAATATTCCTGTAGTGGTTTATGGAGATGATGCTTGGAAAAAAGCTCCTTTATATAATGAAATTAAAGAATCTATATTTCCTGCAAGAAGAGGAGAATGTTATAATAGGACACTCAATAGACTAAAAATAGCTTTAGTGTTTTTCTCGAAAATCAATAGTGATACCTATACACGCCGATGTTTTGAAATTCCTATAACAAAAGCTGTAATGCTCAGCGAATATACTGATGATATGAATGAAATGTTCCCAGAAGGAGAAGCTGCGCTCTACTTTAGAAACCCTACAGAATTAGTGACTAAAGCAAAATATCTATTAGATCACCCTGAAAAAATAACTCTAATCGCTGAAAAAGCTTGTGAAAGATTAAAAATCTTGGGAGGTTCTGAAAATGATAGAGCCAAACAAATAGTAGAAGAATATTACAAACTAAAATAATTAAAGAATGGAAAAACTACTCTTTTCTATATGTATACCTAGTTATAATAGACCACAAGAACTAAAAAATCTACTCCAAAGTATTGATTTTTCGGAACCTGAAATAATGGAAATTGTAATTTGTGAAGATAAATCACCTCGAAGAGAAGAGATAAGAAAAATAGTCGAAGAGTTCAAAACTACAACTCGCTATAAAATTATCTATGTTGAAAATAAAGAAAATTTAGGCTATGACGGAAACTTGAGAGCTCTTATAAATAATGCACAAGGGAATTTTATTATCTTTATGGGAGATGATGATACTTTTATCCCAAATGTATTAGACAATTATGCTCTATTTCTCAAAGAAAGATTAGAATATGGCTATATTCTCCGTTCTTATAGAAATGTTTATAAGAATGGGCAAATAGAGTATTTCCAATACTTCCCAGAAAATAAAGACTTTACTCCTTCTGCAGATACTTATATAACATTATTTGATAAGAGTGTTTTTATTTCAGGATTTACAATCAATCGTAAATTTGCAAAAGAATTTGAGACCACAATTTTTGATGGTTCATTGTTATATCAATTATATCTTTTAGCCGAAGTAACACAAAAATACCCAAGCGCTTATTTTCATCAACCTCTTACTCAGGCAACAGAGGGAGGTACTCCTTTTTTCGGTTCAAGTGAGACTGAAAAAAAACTTTATACTCCAGGAACTATTACGACTCAAAATTCACTCAATTTTATGAGTTGGTATTTAAAAATTATTAATTATATAAGTGATAAATACAAGAATGGTACAGCAGATAAGATATTGTTGAATATGTCAAAATATTCTTATCCTGTATTGGCAATTCAGCGGAATAAAGGAAGAAAGCAGTTTAAAATGTACGCAAGAGAATTAGCTAAATTAGGGTTCAATAAAAGTGCTTATTTCTACATTTATTATTGGTCACTTTTTTTGTTTGGTACTCGTTTTAATGACACTATGATTCGCACTCTAAAAAAAATAATAGGAAGACGCCCTAAATTATAGTTTACTATGATTGCTTTGATAAAAAAAACATCTTTATATATAGTAGCTTTACTATATATTTCTGATTTGCCTTTTTTTTTCTTACCTTTTAGTGTAAGAACACGTTTTTTTTTAGGAATAATCGGGGGGGGGGTATTTTTTTTGCACTATTTAGGAAAATTTAAATTGAAAAAAGAGATATTCTATAATATATTATGGCTATTAGCATTGTTATTCCCTTTTTTAGCAACAATAATTATAAATGATAATATAGATTCTTGGGGATTTAGAGCCATTTTAAATGTATTTGTTTTTTTTGCAGCTTTTTTAGTAATATACTTATATAAAAAAATAGATACTATTGATTTTGAAAAAGTCGTAAAGCTTATTATATATATTATCTTATTAAATATTGTAATAGCAATAGTAATGTTTACCGTTCCACAATTTAAAGATGTTATTTTTAAGTTGCAAGGACAAGGGACAAGTGCAACAGATCAATTGTATTATGTAAGTTCCTTTAGGTTATTTGGTATAGGAAACTTTTTCTTTTATCAAGCTGGGGTTTTTTGCGCATGGGGGCTTGTATTAGTTACTTATTTTTTGAAACAAAAAACTTCTCTTAGATGGCTACTAATATATTTAATAATTCTTATTTCAGGAATATTCTTTGCAAGAACTACCTTTATAGGTTTTTTAATATCTCTTTTATATTACATTTACCCTAATAGCTTTAACATAAAAGAACTAAATGCTTTTTTCAAAAGAATAATAATATTTTTCCTAATTTCAGCTTTATTAATTCTTTCTTTCAATACCTTTTTTAAAGATCTGTTACTTGAGAATAATGATATAAAAATGGTTTCACATGCTTTTGAACTTTTTATTAATTATTCTCAATCAGGCAAATTAGAATCTGCTTCTACTAATCATTTATCAGAAATGTATGTTTATCCTGATAATTTAAAAACTTGGATTCTAGGAGATGGAAGATTCACAGCTGAAGATGGGGAACATTATTATAAAGGAACAGATGTAGGATATCTCAGAATTTTATTTTTTATGGGGTTATTTGGTTTGCTAATTTTATATGCACAGAAATTTTTTCTAATATATACAACTATCAATTTAAAGAAAGGAAAAGAAATTCAACAATATAAAAATCTTATCTACTTTTTGTTTTTACTTACATTAATATTAAATTTTAAAGGTTTTACAGATTTAGATATTATTGTGTTTTTGTTTTTTTGGTATATTTTATTAGAGGAGAATAAGAAAAAGTATAAAAAATGTAACTATGCGAATACTCATAGATAATTCTAATCTTTTTGCAGGAGGAGGTATACAAGTAGCTACCTCTTTCCTAAATGATTTAAAAACTTTTAACAACGAACATCTGTATTGGGTGCTCCAATCCCCTCATAGTGCTAAAACTATTGATACAGCTACTTTCCCTAAGAATTTCGTGTTCTATGATATTCCTGAAAAGATTTATACAGCTAAACTAAAAAGAAGTAACTTTGTAAAAAAATTAGAAGAAGAAATCAATCCTAATGTTATTTTTACTACTTTTGGACCGTCATATCACAAAAGTAATTTCCCTAAAATAGTAGGCTTTGCTTTTGGACAAATGCTCTATACTAACTCTCCTTTCTATAACCAACTTTCTTTTTTACAGCAATTGAAATATAAATTGCTCATTTTCTTGAAGAAAAAAGCTTTTATAAACAATGCCGACGCTTTAGTCTTCGAAACAGAAAATGCAAGACTTATTTTTAAACAAAAAACAGGCTATAAAAAGGATACTTTTACAGTGCATAATACCCTCAACGCTATTTTTAACAAAAAGGAAGAATGGCAAAATTTACCTATTGAAAAAACTCAACTGGATATTTTATGCCTTACAGCTAATTATCCACATAAAAATTTGCAGATCATTCCTAAAATTATAGATGAAATCCAAAATATAGATCCTGAATTGAACTTTAAAGTGCATATTTCACTGAAAAAAGAAGAACTAAATTTTGATGACAAGTATCATCGTTACATCAACTATTTAGGAAATGTACCGCTAAGCCAACTGCCTTTGTTATACCAACAAATGGATGTGCTACTAATGCCTTCCCTATTAGAAACTTTCTCTACCACTTATCTAGAGGCAATGGCAATGAAAGTACCTATAGTCGCTTCAGATATGCCTTTCTCAAGAGATATTTGTGCAGAGGCAGCTTTGTATTGTAGCCCTTTGAAAGCCGATGAGTATGCAGAAAAAATACTACTACTGCACAACAACACAAGTGTAAAAAATGAACTTATTCAAAAAGGAGAGCAAAACCTAAAACGTTTTGGAACAAGTATGGATCGAACAAAAAAATATATAGAAATTATAGAACAGATAGCAACAAATAATGGAAATAAAAAATAAAACCCTTCTTATCACAGGAGGAACAGGCTCTTTCGGAAATGCTGTATTACAGCGTTTCCTTCCTACCGATCACTTCAAAGAAATACGCATTTTTTCACGTGATGAAAAAAAACAGGACGATATGCGCCACGCCTTGCAAAACCCTAAAGTCAAATTCTATATAGGCGATGTACGCGATAGAGCCTCTGTAGATATAGCTATGACAGGCGTAGACTATGTCTTCCACGCCGCTGCCCTCAAACAAGTGCCATCGTGTGAGTTTTTCCCTTTAGAAGCTGTCAAAACTAATGTGTTAGGCACTGAAAATGTGCTAAACTCTGCTATCGCCCATCAAGTCAAAAATGTAGTTGTACTTTCTACCGATAAGGCTTGCTACCCTATCAATGCAATGGGCATCTCAAAGGCAATGATGGAAAAAGTAGCTATTGCAAAAGGTCGTCAGTTAGGCGAAAATGCTGTAACAACCATTTCCTGCACTCGATATGGCAATGTAATGGCTTCTAGAGGCTCTGTAATCCCTCTATGGATAGAGCAAATGAAAGACAACAAAGTCATCACTCTAACCGACCCCAATATGACTCGATTTATGATGACTTTAGCCGATGCTGTAGACCTCGTCCTTTATGCTTTCGAAAATGGACATAACGGCGACCTTTTTGTACAAAAAGCCCCCGCTGCTACTCTTACCGTATTAGCTGAAGCTCTAAAACAACTCTACAATAAAAATACTGAAGTAAAGATTATAGGTACCCGTCACGGCGAAAAATTGTATGAAACCTTAGTCGCTCGCGAAGAAATGGCTCGCGCTGAAGATATGGGTAACTATTTCCGCATTCCGTGTGATACTCGCGACTTAAATTACGACAAGTATTTCAAAGACGGTCAAGAAAAAGTCTCTCTCATCGAAGACTACCACTCTCATAACACCACCCGCTTAAGCGTAGAGGAAATGAAATCTCTATTGTTAAAATTAGACGAAATACAAAACGATATACAATGTTTGAAGTAAAAACCATACAAGGAGAAATATTTACAGACCACCGAGGACAAATAAGTTCTCTAAACAACTTTGTCTTTGAGGGAGTCGAACGTTTTTATTTTATCCATCATCCCGATAAAAACGTGGTGCGTGGTTGGCACGGCCATCAGCACGAAAAAAAATGGTTTTACTGTGTAAAAGGTTCTTTTACTATTGCCTTAGTACAACCCGATGATTGGGATAACCCCTCTACTAATCTGCCTGCTGATATTATCCAGCTTAGCGAAAAAGATAGCAAAATACTTTGTGTACCCGAAGGCTATGCAAATTGTATCAAGGCTGGCGAAGACAACAGTATTTTATTAGTTTTTTCTGGAAAACGAATCCCCGAAGCCTACGAAGATAGTTGGCGATACGATAGCCATTTATGGGTAGATTGGCAAAAATATTAAGCAATGAAAAAAATAGGTATTACAGGACAAAAAGGTTTTATAGGAAGTCATTTGTACAACTCTCTCCAGCTTTTCCCAAATGAGTTTGAATGTATCCCTTTTGAGGATGTTTATTTTGAAAATGAGGATACATTAGCACAGTTTGTAGCTCAATGTGATGTGATAGTGCATTTGGCAGCTGTCAATCGTCACGAGAGTGAACAAGTACTTTATGATACGAATATCTCTCTTACTCAAAAGCTCATAACAGCACTTAAAAAAACTGAAAGTAAGGCACACGTTTTCATATCTTCTTCCACTCAAGAAGAACGTGAAAACCTCTATGGAAAATCTAAACGTGTAGCGCGTGAGCTCCTAAATGAATGGGCTAAAAATTGCGGAGGAAAAGCTACTGGCCTCATCATTCCCAATGTGTTTGGTGCTTTTGGTAAGCCGTTTTATAACTCGTTTATTGCAACTTTCTGCTATCAACTCACTCACGGACAAACACCCACCATCGCTACCGATGCTGAGGTAAACCTCATTTATGTACAAGAACTCATATCACTTATCATAGACGAAATTCGCGCTGAAAGAAGTACCCCTGCTTTGGAAGTAACTCCTACAGCTACTAAAAAAGTCTCAGAAGTATTAACTCTTTTGGAAGGTTTTAAAGTGAGCTATTTAGAAAAAGGTGAAATACCCACCCTTAAAAATCCTTTTGAGCACAACTTGTTCAATACCTTTCGCTCATATATAGATCATAAGAGCCATTTTCCAGTCAAACTCACTCAACATACCGATGATCGTGGAGCTTTCGTAGAAGTCATTCGTTTAGGAATTGGAGGTCAATGCTCTTTTTCCACCACTCACCCGCATATCACTCGAGGCAATCATTACCACACCCGCAAGATAGAACGTTTTACAGTTATCAAAGGAAAAGCCTTAATTCAGTTGCGAAAAATAGATACTCAAGAAGTATTAGATTTCTATTTAGATGGCAACGAACCTGCTTATGTAGATATGCCTATTTGGTACACTCACAACATTACCAACATAGGAAATGATGATTTGTACACTATCTTCTGGATTGATGAACCATATAACCCCGATAATGCCGACACTTATTTTCTAAAAGTATGAAAAAATTAAAAGTAGTAACCGTAGTGGGCACTCGCCCCGAAATTATTCGTTTATCTCGTGTCCTCACAGCCTTAGATGCTTCTGAGGCTATAGAACATATCATTGTGCATACTGGTCAAAATTACGACTATGAGCTCAATCAAATCTTTTTTGAAGATTTACAACTCCGCAAACCCGATTATTTCTTAGAAGCAGCAGGTAAAACTGCTACCGAGACCATTGGTAACATCCTCATTAAAATAGACCCCGTATTAGATAAACTCCAGCCCGATGCTTTTTTAGTGTTAGGCGATACTAATTCGTGCCTGTGTGCGATTCCAGCTAAGAAAAAACATATACCCATTTTCCATATGGAAGCAGGCAATCGCTGTTTCGACCAACGAGTGCCCGAGGAAACTAATAGAAAAATCGTAGATCATACTTCCGACATCAATCTCACCTATTCAAGCATTGCCCGTGAGTACCTCCTCAGAGAAGGACTTCCTGCTGATAGAGTTATCAAAACAGGCTCTCCTATGTATGAAGTACTACACCACTATCTACCTGAAATCCAAAAATCAAAAGTGTTACAAACTTTAGGTTTAGAGGAAGGTAAATTCTTTGTAGTATCAGCCCATCGCGAAGAAAATATCTCTTCCGAAAAAAACTTTACTAACCTGATGAATGCTCTCAACACAATTGCCGAGCAATACCATTACCCCATCATCGTCTCTACTCACCCGCGCACTCGCAATATGATAGATAAGAAACAAATAGCAATGCGCCCCGAAATTCAATTCCTAAAACCTTTAGGATTTCACGATTACAACGCTTTACAACAAAAAGCTTATGTAGTGCTAAGTGATTCCGGTACGATTTCAGAAGAATCTTCTATACTGAATTTCAGAGCCTTAAATCTCCGTGAAGCTCACGAACGCCCTGAAGCAATGGAAGAAGCATCGGTAATGATGGTAGGCCTATCACCCGAGCGCATTATGCAAGGACTCACACAAGTATTGCAACAACAGATAGGCAATCAGCGCAACTATCGCCCCGTAGCCGATTATTCAATGCCTAATGTGTCAGAAAAAATAGTGCGCATTATCATTTCTTATACTGATTATGTAAAAAGAGTCGTTTGGCAAGAAAAAATTTAAGTATGAAAACAAAGAAAATTTTGTTTATTGTAGATGACTTTCTGCCCTATAGTACAAAAGTGGCAGCTAAAATGATGTTTGAATTAGCTACATCTTTTAAAGATAAAGGGTTTCACGTTAGTGTATTAACCCCTTTGCATACATTGAAAAAAAGTTTTGAACAAAAAGAAGTACAGGGTATTGATACCATTTTCTTTAAATCTGGTAAAATAAAAAACATCCCAAAAATAAAGAGAGCTATCAATGAGTCTCTGTTATCCTATAGAGCGTGGAAATATTGCAAAACTTTCTTTAAAACTAATCATTTTGATGCAATAGTCTACTATTCTCCATCTATATTTTGGGGAAAACTCATATCAAAACTTAAAAATTTGTACAATGCTAAAACCTATTTGATATTGAGAGATATCTTTCCTCAATGGACTATAGACAATGGACTGATGAAGAAAGATTCCCTTATTCACAAATATTTCAAGCATTTTGAACGTATTAATTATAAAAATGCTGATTGTATAGGTGTGATGTCTGAAGCCAATTTGAAATGGTGTCAAGAAAATTTAAAAAATCCTGCGAAGTTTGAGGTTTTGCCTAACTGGACAAAGATAGATCCCTTGCCTCTTCAATCAAATAAATACAGAAAATCTTTACACTTAGAAAATAAGATAGTCTTTTTCTATGGAGGAAATATAGGGCACGCCCAAAATATGATAAACTTAGTAGATTTAGCCATTGCTATGGAACCTTTCCCCGAAGCTCATTTTCTATTTGTAGGAAAAGGTGATGAAGTAGCCCTAATATTAGAAAAACAGAGAGAATACAATTTAACTAATGTTACTTATTTACCAGCAGTAGATCAAAAAGAGTATTTTCAAATGCTTTCAGAGTTTGATGTTGGGCTTTTCAATCTTCACCCTAATCATTTAACTCATAATTTCCCCGGTAAACTTTTAGGATATATGGAGTATTCTAAACCCATTTTAGGTTGTGTGAATAAGGGCAATGATTTAAAAGAGGTTATCAATGAAGCAAAAGCGGGGTTTATCTTTGAAAATGCTGATAAACAAGAACTTTTTATGGCCGCACAACAATTATTACAATCAAAACAATTACGCGAAAGAATGGGAAATAATAGTTTTAATTTGCTAAATCAAAGATTTAATGTAGAAACTACACAAAAACACATAGAAAAAAGTTTATTTGGGTAACAACCTCTTTTATATTTCAAGAAAATACACTATATTTGCAACCTAAATATTACTCATTTTGGCTACACACACCATACATCTAAAAAATAGAAAAAACTATACTTGCAATGAGAACCCCTCTTTGCTAAAAAGTTCCTTTCAAATGCTCTTACCCCAACGCCCTTATAGCTGTTGATTCGTGAGAGCATTGTCTTATTAGAAAATATTACAATTAAAAAACAAAAACATATATAAAGAATTTTAGCAACTTACTATGTTAAACATCAGCAATTTCATAGCAAAATATGTTACCAAGCGCCCTGAAAGTATGTTCCAGGCAGATTTATACACCCATCGATCAGCATTAACTAAGGCTATTGAGGGCAAGAGTGTATTGGTAATCGGTGGTGCAGGTTCTATTGGAAGTTCATATATCAAAGCCTTACTACCTTTCAAACCTAAAACCTTGGTAGTAGTAGATATTAGTGAAAACGGACTTACTGAACTCACTCGCGAATTGCGCAGTACTTCTGCCTTTACTGTGCCTACTGACTATGTAACCTACCCTATGAATTACGCCGATGACACTTTTGTGAAAATGTTCAAAGATCGTGGCGGGTTTGATATAGTCGCTAACTTTTCAGCTCACAAACACGTACGAAGCGAAAAAGATAAATATTCAGTAGAAGCCTTACTCAAAAACAATGTAGTAAACGCTAAAAAATTCTTAGATTTATTGTGTGACTATCCTCCTGAACACTTCTTTTGTGTATCGACCGACAAAGCTGCTAACCCCGTAAATATAATGGGAGGTAGCAAAAAAATAATGGAAGATATGATAATGGCTTATGCACATAAGTTCCCCGTAACTACAGCACGTTTTGCCAATGTTGCTTTCTCTAATGGCTCATTGCCAGCAGGATTTTTAGAGCGTATTGCTAAAAACCAACCATTATCAGCCCCTTCCGATGTAACTCGTTACTTTGTATCTCCCCAAGAAAGCGGACAAATTTGCTTAATGGCTTGTATATTAGGGAATACAGGAGAAATATACTTCCCTAAACTCAAAAAAGAACAAGTGCTTACTTTCTCCGAGATAGCCTCCCAGCTATTAAAAGATTTAGGATACACCCCTCTGGAATGTCAAACTGAAACTGAAGCTATCACTAAGGCTGAAAATAGAAAAGAAACAGATAAATGGTATCCCGTTTATTTCTCAAAAAGCGATACCACAGGCGAAAAACCCTACGAGGAATTTTACACAGAAGAAGAAAAAGTAGCCTTAGATAGCTACTCCTCATTAGGAGTCATATCTCTACAATCATTCAAAAAAATAACCGAAATAGAAAATTTTATAGATAAACTAAACCAACTATTTGATAACCCCACAACCGAAAAAAAAGACATCACTCAGCTGATGAAAGCATTCTTAGTAAATTTCGACCACCAAGAAACAGGACGCTATTTAGATAGCAAAATGTAATTACAAAATTAAGGCAATGAACATACCCGAAACCATATCATTCATACGCGACCTTTACGGCAAAAAAGAAGATTTTATCCCTCTACACGCCCCTACTTTTGCAGGGAACGAAAAAAAATATTTAGAAGAGTGTATCGATACTACTTTCGTATCAAGTGTAGGAAAATTTGTAGACCTCTTCGAACAAAAAATAGCCGCTTATACAGGAGCCAAATATGCTGTAGTATGCGTAAACGGTACCAATGCTCTCCATATAGCCCTAAAACTCAGTGGGGTAGAAGCTGGTGATGAGGTAATCACTCAACCACTAACCTTTATAGCGACTACTAATGCTATCGTATATGCAGGAGCTGTACCCGTTTTTGTAGATGTCGATAAAGATACTATGGGACTCTCTCCTACCTCTTTAGAGCGCTTTTTAAAAGAAAATACCGAACTACGAGGTAATGAATGCTACCATAAACAAACAGGCCGACGTATCAAAGCGTGTATGCCAATGCACACCTTTGGACACGCCTGCCGTATAGAAGAAATTATAGCTATCTGCGATCGTTATCATATAGAAGTAGTAGAAGATGCTGCCGAGGCTATGGGTAGCTATTACAAAGGCAAACATTTGGGCTCCTTTGCCAAAATAGGTGCTATCTCTTTCAACGGCAACAAAACAATTACTACAGGCGGCGGAGGTGTAATTCTCACCAATGATGAGACCATAGGCAAACACGCCAAACACCTCACCACTCAAGCCAAATTGCCTCACGCTTGGGAATTTGTACACGATGAAATAGGCTATAACTACCGTATGCCCAATATCAACGCTGCATTAGGCGTAGCCCAATTAGAACAATTAGATCACTTTTTAGCCAACAAACGCACTACTGCCGAAGCCTATAAAAACTATTTTCAAAAACAAGGTATTGCGTTTTTCGCTGAGCGAGCAGAAGAACGATGCAACTATTGGCTCAACGCTATTATCTTAAAAAACAAAGAAGAGCGTGATGCTTTCCTTACAGAAAGTAATGCTAAGGCTGTAATGACTCGCCCTATATGGCAGCTGATGAACCAGCTACCAATGTTTAAAGATTCCCCTAAAACTGACCTTAGCAACGCCGAATGGTTAGAAGCTAGAGTAGTGAATATACCCAGTGGAGTGAGATGAAAAAAGAAAAACCTAATATCATCCTTGTAGGAGGCGGAGGTCATTGTGCCTCGGTCATAGATGTAATTGAACAACAAGGAAAATATACCATCAAAGGAATTATCGATACCAAGGAACATGTAGGAAAAAAAGTATTAGGATATAAAATTATAGGCACTGACGACGATTTAGAAAAATTATACCTAACTTGCCCTAACGCCATTATCTCTGTAGGACAAATCAAAAGTAGTGCTTTGAGAGTACGTTTGTTCCAAAAATTAAAATCAATAGGCTATCAATTGCCCGTAGTGATCTCTCCTTTGGCATATGTGTCAAAACACGCTATTATAGAAGAAGGTACAATTATAATGCATCACGCTTTAGTGAATGCAGGTGCTAAGATAGGAAAAAACTGTATTATCAATACCAAAGCAAATATTGAACATGGTGTCCAAATAGAAGATTTTTGTCATATATCCACAGCAACTGTGGTTAATGGAGATAGCATAATTGGTAAAAACACTTTTATAGGAAGTAATGCTACTATTTCCAATGGAATAACTATTCCTCCCAATAGTATTATATCAGCAGGAGAATTTATAAAAAGATGAAAAAAACAATTATTATAGCCGAAGCAGGTGTTAATCATAATGGCGATACCGCCAAAGCTAAAGCCCTTATTGATAAAGGCGCTGAAGCAGGAGTCGACTATGTGAAATTCCAAACTTTCAAAGCTGGCAACTTAGTAACCAAACAAGCAAAAAGAGCAGCTTATCAAGATAAAAATACACAAAACAACGACTCCCAATACGAAATGCTCAAAAAATTAGAACTCTCCCAAGATGTTCACAAAGAGTTAATTGACTATTGCTCCAAAAAAGGCGTACAATTCCTCTCTACTGGATTTGATTTCGAATCGTTAGAATTCTTAGCTGGCTTAGGTATTACAATAGCCAAAATCCCTTCAGGTGAAATTACTAACTTGCCCTATCTAAGAAAAGTAGCAACTCTTTTCCCTGAAGTGATACTCTCTACAGGCATGGCTACGATCTCCGAAATAAAAGACGCCGTAAAAGTACTAACTGATAACGGGGTAAGCAAAAACAGAATTACAGTATTGCATTGTAATACGGAATACCCCACCCCTATGGAGGATGTAAATTTAAAAGCTATGCTCCATATACAGCGAGAATTAGAAGTGCCCATAGGTTATTCCGACCATACCTTAGGAATAGAAGTCCCTATAGCTGCGGTTGCCTTAGGAGCTACCGTGATCGAAAAACACTTTACCTTAGACAAAAACCTACCCGGCCCCGACCATAAAGCATCACTTGAACCCCACGAACTAAAAGCTATGGTAACCGCTATTCGAAATATAGAAAAAGCAATAGGCGGTTCTGGTATCAAAGAGGTTTCAGCTTCCGAGGCTAAAAACAAACCTATCGTCAGAAAAAGTATCGTCGCCGCCAAAAAAATACTCAAAGGAGAACCCTTTACCATTGAAAACTTAACCGTAAAACGACCCGCTACAGGAATTTCTCCTATGCAATGGGATAACCTAATTGGTAAAACCGCTAAAAAAAACTTCCAAGAAGACGATTTGATTGAACTATGAGAAAAATTTGTGTCATAACCGGAACAAGAGCCGAATTCGGCTTGTTATATCCCACCATAAAAGCAATTCAAGAACACAAAGATTTGCAACTCCAGCTGATAGCAACTGGAATGCACCTATCCCCTGAATTTGGATTAACTTATAAAGAAATTGAAAAAGAAGGTTTTACTATTGATAAAAAAATAGAAATCCTCCTATCTTCCGATACCCCTATAGGAATCTCTAAAAGTATGGGATTAGCAATGATTTCTTTTTCCGAAGCTTTTGCCGAACTAAAACCCGATATCACTCTAGTATTAGGCGATAGATTCGAAATATTTGCCGCAGTAAGCGCTGCTATGATCGCTCGTATACCCATAGCTCATTGCCACGGAGGAGAAGCTACAGAAGGATTGATAGACGAATCTATTAGGCATAGCATTACCAAAATGTCCCAAATACATTTTTGTGCTACCCAAGAGTATAAAAAAAGAATCATCCAATTAGGAGAAAACCCCACTAAAGTTTTCAACGTAGGCGCTTTAGGACTCGAAAATATCTCCAAAATGAAACTCTTATCTAAACAAGATTTTGAAAACTCTATCAATTTTAAGTTAGATGAAAAATACACATTTTTAGTCACTTTCCATCCCGTTACCCTCGAAAAATCAACCTCTGGTGAACAATTCCAACAACTATTGAACGCTTTGAACAAAATCGAAAATTGCAAAATTATATTCACCAAAGCTAACTCCGATACCGATGGACGAATCGTAAACCAAATGATTGATGATTATGTAGCCAAAAACACTTCAAAAGCAATTTGTTTTACCTCTTTAGGCCAACTCCGCTATCTCTCAGCCTTGCAATATGTAGATGCCGTAATAGGAAATTCTTCAAGTGGATTACTCGAAGCCCCTAGCTTTAAAATTGCAACTGTAAACATAGGCGATAGACAAAGAGGTAGAATAATGGCTAAAAGTGTAATACAATGCGACTCCTCATCACAAAATATTGAAATCGCTATCAACAAAGCAATTTCAACTGAATTTAAAGAAATTTTAAAAACAGTAGAAAACCCCTATAAAGGAGCTGAATCCCCTTCAAAAAATATAGTAAAAGTCTTAAAAAGTATAGATTTAAATAATATACTTAAAAAACAATTTTATGATTTATAAGAAATGAAAATAGTTTTTATCGGTACTGTCGATTTTTCATATCAAGCTCTACAAGCGCTGATAACAAATGAATTTAACATAGTAGGAGTCATCACCAAAAAAAAATCAGACTTTAATGCTGACTTCTGCGATTTAACCCCATTGACAGAAAAACACCATATACCTACCTGCTTTAAGAAAAAAGATAATGAAGAAGAAATTATCTCTTTTCTAAAAGAATTAAATCCCGATGTAATCTATTGCTTTGGTTGGTCTCATATACTCCCTGCCGAGATATTGTCCATCCCAAAATATGGAGTAGTTGGATTCCATCCCGCTGAGCTCCCTAACAACAGAGGTCGCCACCCCTTAATATGGGCTATCTTCTTAGGCTTGAAAAAAACCGCAAGCACCTTTTTTATAATGGACGAAGGTGCTGATACTGGCGATATTATTTCACAAGAAATAGTAACTATAGAAGAATCTGATACAGCAGCTACTCTTTATAAAAAAATAACTGAAGTCGCTGTAAAACAAATGATATCTTTTTCTAAAGAATTTGAGTTAAAAGGTAATAATATAGAGAAGATAAAACAAGATATAACTGCAGGAAATTCATGGAGAAAACGAGGAAAAATAGACGGCCAAATCGACTTCAGAATGTCCTCCGATGCTATCTGCAATTTAGTAAGAGCCCTAACTCATCCCTATGTAGGAGCACATCTTATCTCAAATGATGAAAAAGAAATCAAAATTTGGAAAGTACTGAAAAAAAATTGTATCTTTGCAAACTATGAACCAGGAAAAGTTTTAAACGTCGAAGACAACAAAATTCTTGTAAAAACTTATGACGGAGCAATTCAAATTGTAGAACACGAGTTCTTAGAACTCCCAAAAAAAGGACAGTACTTATGAAAAAAATTGTAGTCATTTCAGCTCACCCCGATGATGAAATTTTAGGAGTTGGTGGCACCTTACTAAAACATAAGAAAAACGGAGATAAAATATATTGGATCATTACAACTAATATCTTTGAACACCAAGGATTTTCTAAAGAACGAATCTCTAGCCGGCAAAAAGAAATACAAATAATATCAGACGCTTTAGGTGTAGATAAACTATTTATGTTAAACTACCCTACAATGTCTCTCTCAACAAGCACCCTCATCGAAATGGTGCCAAAAATATCTAATGTTTTCACTGAAATCAAACCCGAAATTGTTTATTGCTTAAACCGCTCCGACGCTCACTCCGACCACAGAATTACATTCGACGCTGTAATGGCTTGTACAAAATCTTTTAGATACCCTTTCATAAAACAAGTCCTTATGTATGAATGCATTTCAGAAACCGAATTCGCCCCTCAGTTGCCCGAAAAAGTATTCATACCCAATTATTTCGTAGATATTTCTCCTTTTTTAGAAGAAAAAATCAACCTAATGAAAGTTTATAACTCTGAACTTGGTGAACACCCTTTCCCAAGAAATCTGAAAAATATAAAAGCCCTAGCCACTTTTCGCGGCGCAACTGTAGGTGTAGAGTATGCCGAAGCTTTCCAGCTTATCAAATATATTGATAAATAATGAGAACGGATGTTTTAATACATAAGAATAAAAACTTGGTAGAAGGACTACAGCGCCTCAACAAATTACGCAATTTGAGTAGGCTCATCCTATTCGTGATAGATGACAACCACAAGGTTGTAGGTTCTGTTACTGATGGCGATATACGCAGATCTATCATAGCCGAACAAAACCTACAAAAAACTTTAGGCGAAATAGCTAACCCCGATTTTAAACGATTATATCAAACCGACTCTTACCAAAGTTTTGAGAAATATAGAAAATTAGATATTAAAATCCTACCTATCCTCAACTCCGAAGGAATCTTAGTCGATTTGATAGATCTAGAATCCACCCAAGCTAAACTCCCTTTAGAAGCTGTGATAATGGCTGGCGGCCGTGGCAAACGTTTGAGCCCCCTCACCGATACTATCCCTAAACCTATGTTGCAGTTGGGGAGCAAACCCATTATTGAACACAATATAGACCGACTTATCAGTTTTGGCATCAAAAAAATTTATATTTCTGTAAAATACCTTGGTGAGCAAATAGTAGATTATTTAGGCGATGGGAACCAAAAAAATATCAATATAGAGTACGTATGGGAAAACGAACCCCTAGGTACTGCAGGCGCTTTAGCCCTCATTGATAACTTAACAACTGAACATATCTTGCTAATGAATAGCGACTTGTTTACCAACGTAAATTTCGAGTCCCTATACCTAAAACTCATCAATGAAAATGCCGATATGGCAGTCGCTTCTACTGAGTACAAAGTAGATATCCCTTATGCCGTTTTCGAAACTAAAGCAGGAAAAATAACTAACTTTAAAGAAAAACCAAGCTTTATTTACCACTCAAACGCAGGTATTTATATACTCAAACGATCTCTAATCTCTAAAATACAAAAAAATAAATATTGCGACATCACCGATGTAATGGAACAACTAGTTACCGAAGGTGGCAAATTAGTCTACGACCCCATCATAGGCTATTGGATAGACATCGGTAAAACCGTAGACTATGAACACGCTCAAGAGTTTATTAAACATTTAGAACACTAAGGTAATGTATAATAATAAAAAAATATTAGCAATCATCCCTGCACGAGGAGGTAGCAAAGGACTACCCGGTAAAAATATTAAACCTTTATCTGGCAAACCTCTCATCGGTTGGAGCATAGAACAAGCCAAAGCAAGCCACTATATCGACGAAATATTCGTCTCTACTGATAGCCCTGAAATAGCTGCCGTAGCCGAAAGTTTCGGCGTTAAAGTACCTTTCCTAAGACCCTCAGAACTAGCAACTGATACATCACCCTCCTCAGCTTTCGTCCTACATACAATAAATTATTATCGTTCCAAAGGACACGAGTTCGACTATATACTCCTATTAGAACCCACCTCTCCTTTAAGAAAAAAAGGAGATATAGATAACTGTATCGCCCTCCTAAAAGAAGATACCATAAGCGTTGTTAGCTTAGGAGAAGTACATACAGAACACCCATTTATAGTAAAAACAATAAAAAATAATAAAATAAACCCTTTTATAGAAGATGCTAAAAAAGTTACCCAAAGACAAGAACTATCAAAAGCTTACTTCCCTTATGGCGTATCTTACTTAGTGAAAACTAGCTATTTCGAAAAAGAAAAACTCTTCTATAGCGAACTTTCAATACCTTATTTTATTGAACGATGGCAAAACTACGAAGTAGATGATATCTACGATTTTTTGTGTATAGAAACAATTCTAAATTATAAAAAGAACGACATACTATGAAATTTTTAGTAATTGGACTAGGATCAATGGGTAAAAGGCGCGTCAGATGTTTGCAAGCCTTACAATATACTCATATAGTAGGTTTTGACCCCCGTGAAGACCGAAGAAAAGAAACTGAAAATAAGTATCATATAAAAACAGTTAACTCCTTAGACTCTCAGGATCTATCTGATTTCGATGCTTTTATCATTTCTACACCCCCTAATTTGCATACCCACTATGCTAAAATAGCAATCGATCATAACAAACCTGCTTTTATAGAAGCCAGCGTTATTATCGAAGAAGTAAAAGATATGCTTGAGTATAACAAAAATAATACTTTTATTGCCCCCTCTTGTACGCTCCGTTTCCATCCTATCATAAAAAATATATCAAACATTATAAAAAATGGCCAATATGGAAAGATTACTAACTTTTCATACCACTCTGGTCAATACCTGCCCGATTGGCACCCTTGGGAACATGTAAATGACTTCTACGTCTCAAAACGCATTACAGGAGGCGGTAGAGAAATCGTACCTTTTGAACTAACTTGGATAGTTGACACCATAGGATGGCCAATTTCCGCCAAAGGCCTCTTCGAAAAAACAATCAATTTCGGTTGTGAAATAGAAGATTCTTACGCATTTACCTTAAAATATCCCGATAAAGTAGGTACTGTCCTCGTCGATGTAGCCTCTCGCTACGCCGTTAGAAACTTGATAATTAATCTCGAAAAAGCCCAAATACAATGGAAATGGGATGAAGCAGCCTTCCATTTGTATGAAGTAGAAAATGGAAGATGGATACATTTTGAACAACCTCAATTCGAATCCGCTTCAGGATATAATAAAAATATAGGCGAAAAAATGTATATCGATGAAGTCGATAGCTTCATTAAGGGTATTCAAAACCCTAAACTATACCCAAATACAGTTCAGGACGACATAAAAGTACTAGAATTATTAAATCAAATAGAAAATTCAGATGGAGGATTCTAAAATGAATTATAGCGAACGTTTAAATAATCTAATCCCTGGTGGTTGTCATACTTATAGTAGAGGAGACGACCAATACCCCGAAAACGCCCCCCAAATATTTGAAAGAGGGGAAGGCGCTTACCTTTACACTCCCGATGGGAAAGAATTCTTAGACTATGGTATGGCTTTGCGAGCTGTCACTTTAGGCTATGGAGAGAAAAGAGTTGCTAATGCCGCTATTGAGCAAATCTGGAAAGGCAATAACCTTACACGCGCTTCTGTCATAGAATTAGAAGCTGCCGAAGCAATGGTTGACCTCATCCCTAGTGTAGATATGGTCAAATTCGCTAAAAATGGCTCTACCGTAACTTCTGCCGCCGTCAAAATGGCTCGTGCCTATACCGGTAGAAAATACATCATCCGTTGTCTAGACCACCCTTTCTTTTCCTACGATGATTGGTTTATCGGTGATACAGTGCTTACTCGTGGTATTCCTAAAGAAAACTATGAGCACACAGTACACTTTAGATATAATGATATAGAGTCATTAGAGACTTTGTTTGCTCAACACCCTAATCAAGTAGCTGGTGTAATTTTAGAACCCGCAACAAGCGAACACCCTAAAGATAATTTCTTGCAAAAAGTAAAAGAATTATGCCATAAAAATGGAGCTTTATTTATCCTTGATGAAATGATAACAGGTTTCCGTTGGCATTTGCAAGGTGCTCAAACTTACTATAATGTAGAACCCGACCTTTGTACCTTTGGCAAGGGTATGGCTAATGGTTTTTCTGTAGCTGCCCTATGTGGTAAACGTGAGTTTATGAAAATAGGTGGTATCAAAGAAATAGGTGCTGAACGCGTCTTCCTTACCTCTACTACTCACGGCGCCGAAATGTGTGGACTAGGAGCTTTAGTAGAAACTATAAAATTCTATAAAGAACACAAAGTGGTAGATCATTTGTGGAAATATGGCAAAAAATTAATCTCAGAAATGAATGCTATCGCAAAAGAATTACAGATAAGCGATCATTTCGCTCTCACTGGAATTGAATGCTCCCCTAATTACGTCACAAAAGACGCTAATAAAGAAGTCTCGTTAGCTTTTAGAACCCTATTCTCTCAAGAAATGATCAAAAATGGCGTCCTAATGCCTTGGATCGCTATTTCGTATGCTCATACAGACAAAGAATTAAACAAAACCCTTGAGGCAGTACGCAAATCATTACAAGTATATGCTAAAGCCCTCAATGATGGGGTAGATAAATATTTAGTAGGCGACACTATCAAACCTGTATTTAGAAAATATAACTAATGAAAGTAGCATTGGTATCTCTCAACCAAAGTTGGGAAAATAAAAACGAAAATAAACAAAAGGTTGAAAAAACATTAGCTCTTATTACTGAACATTGCTCCGATACCAATTTGGTTGTATATCCCGAAATGACACTCACAGGTTTTACAATGGAAAGCCAAAAAATTAAAGAAAATGAACTTTCGTCAGAAACGATCACTTTCTTTAAAGAACAAGCTAAAAAACATAAGCTATCTATAGCTTTCGGAGTCGTATTATCAAAAGAAGATAAGGCTACTAACAACTTGGCTGTGGTAAACGAACAAGGTCAATTACTAACCTCCTATGCTAAAATACACCCTTTTTCGTATGCCAATGAAAATGACTATTACCAAGCTGGAGAAGAACTTAAAAAGGTAACTATCGCAGGAGCTACTATAGGCCTAACAATTTGTTACGACTTACGCTTTCCAGAACTTTATCAAGCCTATTCTAAAGATTGCTCAGTGATAATAAATATAGCCAATTGGCCCGAACGTAGAATAACCCATTGGCAAACTCTCAACAAAGCAAGAGCTATAGAAAATCAGGTGTTTATGATCGCTGTCAACCGTATAGGAACTGATGGTAATGGATTACTATATATTCCCTCTTCACTCATCGTCTCCCCTTATGGCGAAGTGATAAAAGGAACCCCTCTCTCTGAAGAGGTAACCCTATATGAACTTAATCTTGAGGAAGTAACTCAATATAGAACAGATTTCCCAGTGAAAAACGATAGAAAAACAACACTGTACAAAAATATATTATGAGCGACTTAGTAAAAGACAAAATAGTAGTAGTTACTGGCGGTGCTGGTCTATTAGGCAAAACATTTTGCCAAGAGATTGCCAATAATGGAGGTGTTGCTGTAGTAGCAGAATATGATATTGCCATAGCCCAAAAACTATGTACTTCATTACAAAATGATAACATAGTGCCTGCACAAATCAATATTACTGATAAAGATTCCATTATAGCCCTTATCAATAATATTTCCCAAAAATATGGCAAAATAGACGCCTTAGTCAATAGTGCCTACCCTCGCAACAAAAACTATGGTAAGCACTTTTTCGAGGTAACTTATGATGACTTTTGTGAAAATATAGGAATGAACTTAGGTGGCTATTTCCTTACTTCACAATTCTTTGCTAAGTATTTTTATGAGCAAGGATATGGTAATATCATTAATCTAGCATCCATCTACGGCGTAATCGCTCCACGATTTGAAATCTATGATAATACCCCAATGACAATGCCTGTAGAGTATGCCGCTATCAAATCAGGTTTAATACACCTTACAAAATATATGGCTAAGTACTTTAAAGGGAAAAATATTAGAGTAAATACTATTTCTTTAGGAGGCATAGAGGATAAACAACCTGAGCCTTTCTTAAAAGCGTATAAAGAATTTTGCTTAAACAAAGGAATGCTCAACCCTAATGACATTGCAGGTACTCTCATATACTTGCTCTCCGATTTATCCAAGTTCGTAAACGGACAAAATATAGTCGTAGACGATGGATTTACATTGTAGAAAATAATAAATAATGAAAAAAAATATAGGAATTATAGGTGTCGGTCAATTAGGAAGTAGACACCTACAAGGAGCAAAAACAGCTCAGCTAAATCTAAAAATTGATGTAGTAGATAGCAGTCTAGAGTCTTTAGAAAAAGCTAAACAATACTACAACGAAATACCTGAAAATAACTTTTCTAAAGAAGTTCATTATCTTAACTCTATACAAGAAATGAATGATGATTTAGACTTAGTGATTGTCGCTACAAGCGCAGCGGTACGCCTATCTGTCATAAAAGAACTCATCACAACAAAAAACGTAAAAAACCTTATATTAGAAAAAGTTCTTTTCCAAACAGAAGATGAGTATTTTCAAGCTCAAAAAATTTTCCAAGAACACAATATCAATACTTGGGTCAATTGCCCCCGTAGAATGTTCCCTTTTTATGACGAAATTAAAAATCTAATCGCACAAGATACCGTCATCTTTAATGTCTCAGGAAGTGACTGGGGGCTGGCTTGTAACAGCATTCACTTTATAGATTGCTTCTCATTCATCACTAATCAGAAAGAAATAACTATAAACACAAATGCCCTTGACAAAACAGTTTATGAAAGCAAACGAAAAGGCTATTATGAATTTACAGGTACTTTGTTAGCTACTACACAAAGAGGAGATACCCTAATTATCAACTCTTCTAAAAATTCTCAAATAGCCCCTTTGTTAACCATCACAACAAAAAACAAAACAATTGTCGTTGATGAAACAAGAGCTTTCTACTCATTATCCACTGACCAAGAGTTTAAAACAAAAAAAGTCAATCTTTATTATCAAAGCCAACTTACAGGAACATTAATCGAAGATGTTTTACTAAAAAAAGAAGTAAAACTTACCCCCTTTAATGAATCTATGAATTTGCATTTACCCTTTATCAAATCATTATTAGATTTCTATAACAAAGAAATTCTAAAAAATGTAAATAACAAAATTTGTCCAATTACTTAAAAAAAACATTATGAGTAAAGTTTGGTTAGTAGGTCTAGGAACAATCGCTTTAGATTACGCAAAAGTACTCAAAGCATTAAATGTCGATTATGTAGCTATAGGAAGAGGTAGCCATAACGCAAAAATTTTTGAAGAAGAAACAGGACATCCCGCTATAATAGGGGGTGTAGAAGCCTATATAGCAACTAATCCCGAAAAACCTTCTCACGTAATTATTGATGTAAATATTGAAGCTTTAGCCCAAACAACTAAAACCCTTCTTAATTTCGGTATTAAACACATCCTCTTAGAAAAACCCGGTATATGCCACCCTAACGAAATACAAACATTAGAACAACTAGCTTCACAAAAAAAAGCAAAGGTCTGGATGGCTTATAACCGCCGATTTTATGCCTCTACCCTCAAAGCTCAAGAAATTATTCAAGCCGATGGAGGCGTATCATCCTTCTTGTTCGAATTTACCGAATGGAGCCATATTTTGAAAAAAATGTACGAAGAAACCCTCGCTACTAAATACTTCTACTTTTTCCTCGGTAACTCTACCCATGTCGCCGATTTAGCCTTTTTCTTAGGCGGAAAACCAAAAGAATTAGCTACATTCCAAAAAGGCGGACTAGATTGGCACCCCACAGCAAGTGTTTTCTCCGGCGCAGGAATTACTGATAAAAACGCCCTCTTTTCTTATCACGCCAATTGGGAAGCCCCTGGCAGATGGAGTGTCGAAATCTTAACCCCTAAACACCGATTGTACTTTAAACCTATGGAAACCCTACAAATTCAAGAAATAGGTTCTGTAGCCGTAAACCCCGTACAAATAGACGATACCCTAGATAAAGAATTTAAACCAGGCCTTTATCTACAAGTGAAATCATTCCTCGATGGAAAAACAGAAAAATTCTGTTCCCTACAAGAACAAAAAGAAATGATTGAAAAAGTATATTTGAAAATCTGTAGGTATATTTAAAAATGAAAAATTTATGCTTTTTTAGCCGTTCAGAACTCACCTACCTATATGGAAGCCTTCATAAGTATTTGAAAAATAAATACAACCTCATCCATATAGCCTATGATAATGAAGATGCTAAACTATTAAAAGAATCTTTTGGAATCGAACACCCCATTATCTTTAAAAAAGAAATGGAAAAAATAGCCCATGAAGATATCTCTAAAATTACTTTAGAAGAAATAGATAATTTTATTTTACAAAATACTGATGGAAACTTTAATGCTAATGGCGCATTAGCAGCAAATAGAACGAGTCAATTTCTCTCTTATGAACAAAATATAACTCTTTTAAAAACATACTATCTAGTTTGGAATTCTATTTTCTCTCAAAATAAAATAGATTGTTTTATACATGAACCTGTAGCATTATTGATGACACAAATCGCCCATTGCTTCTGTAAAAAAGTAAAAGCAATCTATGCAACTCATATAAGACTCATAGGTGAAAATAAAAACTCCTTCGACTTTTCAATAGTCGATGGCGCTATGGGTACCCCATTTTCATTAGAAAAAGAATACCACTCAATTACAAAAAAAGATATCGACGAAAATAAAGATAGAATAGATAACTTTATTAAAAATATACGTCAGGATAACGCCTCTTTCTTCTCAAAAATGAAAGTAAATGGCGGTATATCTCTTAAACAATATCTTTTCTTGAAATTCAAATTGTATTGCATAAAAGCTAAAAGATTCATCCTACCAAAATCTTTTGACCCTATCGTCGATAACGTTGATATGTTTATATATAAAGATAATTTATTACAAAAAAGAGTTCAAAACTTAAAAAAATATAAACAAATTACTTTTGATGATTTAGATACATCAAAAGAATATTACTATTATCCTATACATATAGAACCTGAGGCCGTTGTTATTTATTGGGGAAATAATAAATACTCTCACCAAATCAAACTCATCGAAAATATCGCAGCTCAACTGCCCCCCAATCAATTCCTATATGTAAAAGAACACCCCCTGTTCTTTGGTTATAGAGACGTACAAGATTATATCCGATTAAAAGCAATCCCTAACATCAAACTCTTAAAAACAAATACATCAGGAAAAGAAATTATCCATTATAGTAAAGGAGTAATAACCATCAATGGTACCAGCGGATTTGAAGCTCTAATGCTCAACAAACAAGTCATAACATTCGGGAATAGCTTCTATAAAATCTCTAAAAGAGTTTATTTCTTAGACAACGTATTTGAATTAAAAGAACTTCTTTATTCTTTGAAAGAGGTATCCTATGAAGATGATGACGAATTATATCATTTCACCTTAGCTTATCTTAAAAATCTATTACCAGGATTTACTGATTTCTATAGTAATATGCACCAAAAACTACATATCAATTTAGATGAAAATGCTAAAACTGTAGCTGATTCTCTCGATAAATGGATCACTTTTATTACAAATGAGTAAATTTCTAAGTTTCTTTAAAAGAGCTTCTTTTTCATTCGTGCTCATAAATGTCTTTACCGCAGCCTTAGGATTCGTGCGTTCATTCGCTTTTATGAAATTCTTAGGTTTTGAAGAATTAGGACTGATAACAATGGTCAATACTACCGCCTCATTACTGTCCCTTTTTCAAATAGGACTTATCAATGGAGGATACCGAATCATAGCATTAGGTCATGAAAAAGCTATTGAAAAAACAAATAATAATATACTTAGTTTCCTAATCATCGTATCAGGAGGTGTGTTTGTAATCACTGCAATCCTAATCCTTTTGAATGTAATAAAAGACTATACCACAGCATTTATAAGCATAAGTATTGGCGTACTTTTGTTATTTAATAATTGGTTTACCAACCGCCTCATTGGTAGTGGAAAACTACAAAAACTAAACTATGCCAACTCTCTAAGTGCTATAATATCTTTCCTTTGTCTAGCTTTGGTGTATTACTATGGTTTTCTAGGAGCTTTGATATGTTTGTTCACTCAGCCTCTATTGTTTATGATGTTATCAATAGATAAAACTTTTAAATTTACTAAATTTGAAATACAAATAAGTCATTTGAAATATATATTGAGGTTTGGTTTTATCCCTTTTATCGCAGGTATTTTTTCTTTGCTATATTCGCAAATAGAACGGTGGAGCATTTCCTTCATATTAGGAAATGAAGAATTAGGAAAAATGTATCTCTTTTTTATAATAATAACCCTTTGGATTCTAATCCCTAACTCTATCGGTAATATATTTTTCCCAAAAGCCATAAAATATTATGACGTAGGCGATAAAACAAATTTTAATAAAACAATCTATAACAATATCAAAATTATAGTAGCGTACAACATTATAGGATCTTTATTGCTATTTACTTTACTAACACCTTTAGTAGGGCTATTTTTCCCTAACCATTTACCCTATGTATATTTAGTGTTTCTATCTGTAATAGGATTGTTCTTTAGAACATTAGTAGATCCTTTCTATTTGTTCTTTAATAGTATTGTAAAACTAAATTATATCTTTTGGTCAGAACTAATCTCTCTGTCCCTTTATTGCATTAGCTTGTTATTGTTCTATATTGGAAACTATATTTGTCTAGAAACATTTATAATCTGTTTCAATATTTATTATTTTTCAAGGTGTTTAATCTCTCTGTTTTTTTACTTTAAGATTAGAAAAGCTTATATTTACTAGTAATGATAAAAACTCTTTTAAGATATTCAACCGCATTAAAATTGCGATTTATAACCTTATTGTATAAATATAGATTTAAATTTTTTGGCAAAAAATCATATCTACACTCTCCTCTAAAAATTGATGGAATTGAAAATATAGAGATCGGAAGTGGGGTTTCTATAGCGTATAAAACTTGGTTAGCTGCTATGCCTCTCACTGGAGAAAAAAGCAAACTTGTCATTGAAGATGGTGTACATATAGGAAATTTTAATCACATTTATGCTACCCAATCCATTATTATTAGGAAAGATGTACTAACTGCTGATAAAGTCTATATCTCCGACAACTTGCACGGCTATGAAGATATCAACACTCCTATTATAAAGCAACCTATTGTACAAAAAAAAGAAGTAGAAATAGGGGAAGGCAGTTGGTTAGGAGAAAATGTTTGTATAATAGGAGCTTCTATAGGTAAACATTGTGTTGTAGGAGCTAATTCAGTAGTAACCAAAGATTTTCCCGATTATTGCGTAATCGTAGGAGCTCCTGCCAAAATAATAAAGCGCTATTGCTTTGAACAACAAAAATGGAGAAAAACAGATAACAACGGTAATTTTATAGACTAATGGAAAAAATACTTATTACAGGAGGTGCTGGCTTTATAGGATCTAACCTGGCTTTAGCCCTCCTCAAAAAAGGACACCAAGTAACAGTACTCGATAACCTATCAGAACAAATTCACGGCAAAAACCCTGAAAAAACATCTCCTTTATACCTCAGTATTAAGGATAAAGTGCAGTTTATTAAAGGTACAGTAGCTTGTCGTGAAACTTTGCAAAAAGCTATTGCTAATAACACTGTTATCGTACATTTAGCTGCCGAAACAGGTACAGGGCAATCAATGTATGAAATACAACATTATACTGATGTCAATATAGGAGCTACAGCTTTGTTATTGGATATTCTTACCAATGAGAAACATTCGGTAAAAAAAGTAGTAGTAGCATCCTCTCGTGCTATTTATGGAGAAGGTAAGTACTACAACAAAACTAAAAATACCTTTGTTTATCCTCTACAACGTACTGATGAGGATATGCAAAAAGGTGATTTTGAAGTAAAAGACCCTCAAAATCATTCTGATGTCCTTGAATTAGTCGCTACTACCGAAGATGCTATCATTCACCCTACCTCGGTATATGGCATCACCAAACAAGTACAAGAACAATTGGTAATGACAGTCTGTCCTACTATAGGTATTGCAGGGGTGGCTTTCCGTTACCAAAATGTATATGGACCAGGTCAATCACTTAAAAATCCTTATACAGGCATCCTTTCCATTTTTTCTACCCAAATAAAAAATGGCAATGGCATCAATATTTTTGAAGATGGAAAAGAAACACGCGATTTCGTATTTATCAGCGATGTAGTAGATGCTACCGTTTTGGGTATAGAAAAAGAAACTGCTAACAACCAAGTATTCAATGTGGGAACAGGAGTAGCTACTGATGTAATCACTGTAGCTACGGAGCTTTCAAACAATTATGGCATTCAAGTACCCATTACTATATCGGGCAACTATCGCTTAGGAGATATCCGCCATAATTACGCCGACATCACTAAAGCAAAACAATTGTTAGGATTTGAACCTAAAATATCTTTTAAAGAAGGCCTAAAACAGTTTACCAATTGGGTAAACACTCAAGAAATAGAAGAAGATAAATACCAACAGTCTATAGACGAAATGAAAGCCAAAGGATTGTATAAATAGGTATGGAAAAAAGAAAAATAATATTTATCGCACCTGTGTTTTATGATTATCATAAAATAATCACAGAAAAACTAAAGGAATTGTTCGGTGAAACATTTTTTTTCCCCGAACGAAAAGCTAATTGGCTCTTTACCCTCCTAAACAACATACACCCTAAACTGATTAATCTATATCAACAATTCCTTTTCTTCTTTATATGGCAAAAAATTAAAAAAGAAGAAAATATTACAGATCTATTTGTCATTAGAGGATATAAAATGCCAGTTTCTTTTATCAAAAAATTAAAAAAGAAATTCCCTAATATACAAACTAAAATGTACCAGTGGGATTCTCTGAAAAAAAATCCTTATGAATATTTAATCCCTCATTTTGATAAATCATACACTTTTGATTATCAAGATTTCGAACAAAGAAATGATATGAATTTCCTGCAATTATTCTATACTGAGGATATCAAAAAAATAAAAAACTCTAAGGAACCTATCCAATACAATTTTTTCCTGCTCAACTCTTTTTCAATGGAACGATATGAAGGTACAGCAAAAGTTCTAGATTATTGCAAAAAAAATAACTTAACTATAAAACACTTTTGCTACATCCCTTTCCGTACTTTTTTTAAGTATAAATATTTATTGCGCATCCCTTTAGATAAATCCCTACTGTCATTTGCCCCTATGAGCCGTCAAGAATATATAGACTCCCTATCCAAATGTGATATAGTAGTAGATATCAATCACTCTACCCAAACTGGATTATCTATGAGAGTTACTGAAACTTATGGAGCTGGTAAAAAAATATTAACAACTAATAAATCTATACAAAAAGACCCCCTATACAATAAAACTTGGGCACAAATTTTTGACGTAAATAACATAGAATTATTACCTTTCGAAAAACAAGAAAAAAATTCTCTCACAGATCAATTATATATAGACAATTGGCTAAAAACTATTTTAGAATAATATAGAAAAATGAACCAAAGTAAAATCAAAATAGCTTTTATATTACCCTCGCTCACTAACGAAGGCCCCATCATTGTCGCTAAAGATATCATTCAAGGACTTATAAGCAAAGTCGATCTAATAGAGGTCTATTATTTCGACCAAAAAGACGACCCTATTTCTTTCCCTTGTAATACCTATAGAATTTCTTTCTTTCAGAAAATTGATTTCAATAAATACGATGTAGTGCATACGCACATGCTCCGCCCTGACCTTTACATTTGGTATCACCGAAAAAAAACTCATAAATCTAAGTTCGTATCCACCCTACATCAGTTCATGTATCAAACTCTAAAAAATACCTATAATAGAGTTGTAGCATTCATTTTTGAAAAAGTATGGATAAACGCCCTTAAAAAACAAGATCAGATAGTATACCTCTCTCATATAATGGAGCATACTTACAAAAATCGTATAAAAAAAGCAAGTAACGTAATTTATAACGGTAGAACTTTTTCTAAAGAAATAATAAATGCCCCTGTAGAAGAACATTCAAAACTATTAGCCATCAAAAAACAGTTTAAAATCATAGGCATTCACTGTATGGTTACCAAAATAAAAGGCGTACACCAAACGATATTAGCCCTAAAGTATTTACCTGACTATTTTTTCATAGTGATAGGAGAGGGGGCTGAAAAAGAAAATTTACAAAAATTAGCAAATGAACAAAGTGTAGCCGATAGATGTTTATTTTTAGGCTACAAAAAGAACGCTATTAGTTACTTGAAGTATTTTGATGTATATGCTGCAACCTCTTATTCCGAGGGGTTTAGCCTCTCACTTATTGAAGCAGGACAATGCAAATTACCTACCGTATGTTCTAATATTGCTATTTTTAAAGAACAATACAACCAAAATGAAGCCGTTTTCTACCAGTTAGACAACATCCCCTCTTTAGCCAATGCTATCACAAAAGCATATAATAACAAACAGCAATACGCTACAAATATATATAATCGTGCCATAAATGATTATAGTATTGAAAATATGTGTAATCAATATTTAAAACTATATTGCAAAAACTAATGAAACTCTCAGCCTCCATAGTTTTATACCAAACAGACCTTACACCATTAAAAAAGGTCATCGATAGCTACTTCGCTTGCAAAAGTGAGGATCTACAGCTGTTCCTTGTAGACAACTCCCCCACCGATCTCCTCAAAAAAGTACTAACAATGTACCCCGATAAGGAAATTCACTATATTTTCAATAACCAAAATATGGGCTATGGAAAAGCTCATAATGTCGCTATCAAAAAAACTATAGAACAAGGCCTCCCTTATCACATAGTCCTAAACCCCGACCTTATCATACAAGAAAATACCCTCGAAAAACTTACCCTATATATGAATGAGAACCCCGAGGTAGGTAATATAATGCCTAAAATTATATATCCTAACGGACAACTGCAATACCTCTGCAAACTCCTGCCTACTCCCATCGACCTGTTCTTTAGACGATTTAACCTCATCCCTTTTAAAAAATGGAAAGAAAATAATAACAAACATTTCGAACTACACGCCTTCGGATATAACAAAATAATGAATATCCCAATCCTTTCAGGCTGCTTTATGTTCTTGAGAACCAAAGCCCTTGAAAAAGTCGGACTATTCGACGAAAATATATTTATGTATCTCGAAGATTTCGACCTAAATCGCCGAATACACCGCGACTACAAAACCGTATTCTTCCCCGATGCCGTTGTCGTTCACGAATACCAAAAAGCATCCTATAAAAATATCAAACTATTAAAAGCTCACATCAAATCAGCAATCTATTACTTTAATAAATATGGATGGTTTTTCGATAAAGAAAGAAAATCTGTAAACACCCAAACCCTCCAAGAAATAAAAAAACTAAACAATAACCACTCCATCAACCATTTAACATAATACCCCTGTTACAAAACTGTTACCTGTCGTTACAACTTTTTGCACATCCCCAAAATTCACCCCAATTTTGCACCGTAAAAGTTAGGAAATAAAGTTCAGAAATGAAATAGGAAATAGAATAGTGGTCAGCCCCTCTGGACAGGCTGACGTGTCCAGCACTATCCACTTTTCACTTTTCACTTTTCCCTAACTCCTAATTATGAACAATTTTAAAATCAAACAAAAATGGCAAAAAGTATTAACAACATCGTAACAGAAGGCCTTTCAGGTCGAATTGGTAAACAAATCGTGTTCAGTCAACGCAATGGCGAAACCATCGTTTCTAAATTCCCAGTACGCACCAAAAAGCCTACCGCTAAACAATTAGCACAGCAAACAAAATTCTCAAAGGCTATCACCTACGGCAAAAACGCTTTGCAAGACAATGCGCTTAAAGAAGCCTACACCACCGAAGCCCTCAAACGCAAAGGTGTAACAGCCTACAACCTCGCTGTCGCCGATTTCCTCAAAGCTCCCGTGATAGAAACCGTAGACGTCTCAGCCTACAAAGGTCTTGCAAGTGGAGAAAAAATAGCGATTGCAGTAACCGATAATTTTAAGGTAACCAAAGTGAAAGTAGCTATCGTAGGTAGCGACGAAAGTACCGTAGAACAAGGTGAAGCAACACTCCGAGAAGGCAAATGGATCTATAGCACCACCGCTACCAATACTTCTCTCTCAGGCGATAAAATAGTCGTAACCGCTACCGACCGCCCCGGTAACCAAACCACTAAAGAGATAACTCTCTAAAAATTACCCGTTACCATAACATCCATTAAAAAAACAATAGGTTCACCTCTCAAAAGATGAACCTATTGTTCTTATAATTTCACTCTTTAGTATCTTTAGCTTATAGCAAGTAAGTTTTCTAAAGTGTAGACATAAAAAAATACGCTCTAAGGCGTATTTTTATTAGGTTTTTCCCTTTGGGTGGAATATGGGGCTCGAACCCACGACCTTCGGAACCACAATCCGACGCTCTAACCAACTGAGCTAAGACCACCATCTTTATTTTTTCGGGGGCAAAAGTAATACCTTTTTTTGAAACTACCAAACTTTTTTAAGTGAAAAGTGAAAAGTGAAAAGTGAAAAGTTCGTATAGATTTGATTTTTAAATACTTGTTAATTGTGATAAGAGAGGGGCTTTTTCATCTTTTGCCGATAGAATAATATCTTTTTCGGGCAGTTGCCAATCTATCCCTATAGTAGGGTCGTTCCAACGTACACTTCCCTCGCTCTGTGGAGCGTAGTAGTTGTCGCATTTGTACTGAAAAATAGCTTCTTCACTGAGTACTGCAAAACCATGTGCAAAACCATGTGGAATAAAAAACTGTCGTTTGTTTTCCTCACTAAGCACTACTGATTCGTATTGCCCAAAGGTGAGAGAGTCTTTGCGCAAATCTACTGCTACATCCAATACTTTGCCTTTCACTACGCGCACTAATTTGGATTGTGCGAAAGGTGGTTTTTGGAAATGCAAGCCGCGCAATACGCCATAGCTGGATTTTGATTCGTTGTCCTGTACAAATGTGATGGGGGCTACTTGTTCGTTGAAACGCTGTTGTGAAAACGACTCGAAAAAATATCCTCTGTCGTCAAAAAATACTTGTGGTTCTATAATCACCACACCTTCTAATTTAGTTTTGATTACTTTCATCAGTGGGGGTTTGTTCGTCTATGGGGTCTGAAATTTCCTCTACAATTTTTTTAGATTTTTTAGAGGATTTTCCTAAGTTTCTATTGCTTTTGAGTGCATTAATACGCTCGGTAATGAGGTCACCAGTAATGAAATCTATGTTGGATTCAGTATATGATTTCTGATAAACTTTCAAAGCTTTTTTATAATCTTCTGTTTTTTCGTAGTATTCGGCAAGGAAAAAGTTAGGCATAGCGGTTTTTACATAGCCATTGCTTTCTACATATTTTGCTAACTTTCTAAGTGATTCCCAATCAGCAGCCGATTTGATAGCGGTGTAGGTTGCCATTATATCGTTGAGCAATGGTTTCTTTTTGAGTCCGATATACTGTTCAATAGTGTTGTACTTGTTCTCTAAATATTCAAAAATATTGTTGCTAAGGGTTTCCATTTGGGTTTTGTATTCCTTGCCACCTATGGGTTTGTAGATATCAAAACACTCGTCGAACGCTTGTGCGATTCCTTGTAATTTGCTGGAGTTGATGGAGTTTCCTTTCATATCGGCAAAGCGATAGACTACCGATTCGTGTAAGGGTACAGAACGCAAGCCTTTTTCAAAATTGATAGTTTTATCGTAGTTGAGTTTGTTTTCTATATCGGCAGTAGCCATATAGTAATACAATCGGTGTTGATCTTTTGATGCTCCCATAGCAAGAGCACTGGCAAATTCGGGTGCCATACGCGGTATAACCGTAGGGTTTAAACTTACGTACATACTGAAAGGCGACTTAGGGTTGAGCAGGTAGTAGTTAATTAAGAAACCAGCTTCTTCAGATGCTACAATTCCTTTGAAGTTGGCGATAGGGTATTTGCCTTGTATATAGGGTACTAATTCATTGGAAATAAACTCGAAATAGCGCGCAGACTCATTCATAGGGCGTCCTACCTCATCAATAACAGCTACTTCTTCTAACTTTTCATCGAATACACCTACTACTATACATTTGGGCATTTCCTGAAATTGCTCATAGTAGCGCACAGCAGTTACCACAGGCTCCATTAGGGTGTTGGCATTTAGCACTACTATGAGTGGGTAGGTTTGTTTATCGGTGTAACCAGCGGGTTTGTAGATACCTAATTTCTGACGATTGCCGGTTTTGCCAGAGGTGAAAGTTTCGTTGCTAATTTGAGCAAAAATACTTTGTGCCATTAGTATGGCCATAAGGAGTGTACATAATTTCTTCATCTGCATAGATTTTTTTGTTTGAGCGTACAAAATAACTAAAAAAGGCTTATATAAAAAAGTTATCCACTGCTTTTTAACGAAACTTTAACGGAGGGAGGGTAATTTACTAATTATACTGATACTTGTGCTTTAATGGCGGGATAGGGATCGTAGCCTTCTAAACGGAAATCCTCGTAATCGAAAGCAAAAAGGTCTTTTATAGCTGGGTTGAGGTGCATAGTAGGCAGTTCACGAGGGGTACGGCTGAGTTGCAAAGCTACTTGTTCGCGATGGTTGTTGTAGATGTGTACGTCGCCAAAAGTATGCACAAAATCACCTATTTGCAAATCACATACTTGGGCAAGCATCATTGTCAGTAGGGCATATGAGGCTATGTTGAAGGGTACTCCTAAAAACACATCGGCGCTGCGTTGATACAACTGACAAGAGAGCTTGCCATCGGCAACATAGAACTGAAAGAGGGCGTGGCAAGGCGGCAAGGCGGCTTTGCCGTTGGCTACATTCTCGGCAAACGATTTCCCTGTATCGGGTAATACCGAAGGATTCCAAGCTGATACAATAATGCGGCGGCTTTCAGGGTTGCTTTTAAGGGTTTTGACTACGGTTTTTATCTGGTCGATAGCTTCACCATTCCAATTACGCCATTGAGCACCATATACAGGACCAAGGTCGCCGTTCTCATCAGCCCATTCATTCCAAATGCGCACGCCGTTATCGGTAAGGTATTTGATATTGGTATCGCCCTTTAAGAACCACAAGAGTTCGTAAATAACTGATTTTAGATGGACTTTTTTAGTAGTAACTAAAGGGAATCCCTTGCTGAGGTCAAAGCGCATTTGGTAACCGAACACGCTGGTAGTACCGGTACCAGTGCGATCGTCTTTAGAATAGCCATTTTCGAGGATATGGCGCAAAAGGTCGTGATATACTTTCATTTTGATATAATAGCCTCACCCTTGTTTTCAGCATACTCTCTTCTGAGTATTCAGAGGTTTCTCCCAAGGGGATTGTAGCAATAAGTGAGTGTTTATAAGGTATAATAACTAGTGCTAAATCTATATTTAGATATTAGCAGGGCGCAAAAGTACGGATAATTTGTCAATTTGCCAATTTGCTAAATATTTGTATCTTTGCCTTCTTAACAAAAAAAATTATACGATGAACATTGCTCTCGATGCTAAAAGGGCTTTTCATAATTTCCGTGGTTTAGGTAACTATAGCCGTGATCTGATTCGTATGCTTCAAGAGCATAAGGTAGGGCATTTGTACCTATTCAACCCTCAAAAACGCAAATTTTTAGGGGTAAAAATTGATGAAAATACTACTGAAATCACTCCTCAATCTTTCTTTTGGCGCAAATTTAAAAGTCTTTGGCGCAGTTTGAGAATCACCGATATAGCTCAAAAACTACCCATAGATCTCTACCACGGGCTTTCGGGAGAAATTCCCAAAGGTATCGCTCAGCATTTGCCTACGGTGGTAACTATTCACGACCTTATTTTTATGCGCTACCCCCAATGGTATTCGTATTTTGACAGAAAAATTCACTATAAAAAGTTTCTTTATGCTGCCCAAAACGCCCAGCATATCATCGCTATTAGCGAACAGACGAAACGCGATATTATTACTTATTTGGATGTTCCCGAAGAGAAAATTACGGTAGTATATCAAGGTTGTCACAAGGCGTTTAAGCAAACATATACTGAGGATGAAAAAGCTGCTATACGCCAAAAATATCAGCTTCCTAAACGTTTTGTACTGAATGTGGGGGCTATAGAATCTCGCAAAAATGCTCTCGAAATAGTAAAAGCTATTGACCCTCTTGAAGATATATCGCTGGTATTGGTAGGCAAGCCCACTCAATACTACGAGGAGATAAAGAGGTATTGTGAGGCGCATAACCTCAGTGAGCGTGTGCAGTTGCTCAGCGGGGTATCAATGGAAGATTTGGCAATTATCTACCAGTTAGCAACCGTGTTCTGTTATCCCTCAGTGTTTGAAGGCTTTGGCATTCCCATTATAGAAGCCTTATTTTCTAAAACGCCCGTTATCACTTCTAAGGGCAGTTGTTTTCCCGAAGCAGGAGGAACTCATTCTATCTATGTGAATTTAGACCGAGCGGCTACCGAAATACGCGAGGCTATAGTGAAAATCACTACCGATGAAGCGCTGCGCACTCAAATGATTGCCAAAGGCTATCACTATGCACAACGCTTTACTGATGATGCTGTATTTCAGGAACTAATAAAAGTTTATAATCAGGTAACAGGGAATAGGAGTTAGGGTTCGCTTGTGAAGGTACTGGCGGGCAAATTAGCTTCATTCACTAAATTTCCGTCGGTAACAGGGCTAAAGCCATAGCGAACAACTTTAGGGTTACTTACCTTTTGACTTGTTACTTTTACTTCTTCTCCTACAACTTCGGCTGTTGCCGGATAGAAAATTCCATTGCCGTTAGAAAGTTCAAAACCGCGCAACGTTTTGCCATCGGCAGAGTGCATTCCTTGGGCATAGTCAAAAGAAATGGTAGCGACTTTTCCATTGAAAGTTGCTGAACGGAACAAAGGGCCAGAAGGGATTACCTTTTTTCCATAAGTATCGTTCAAAGCCCATTGAGCTAGGCGTTCTCCTATAGGTTGTTTGTTTTTGGGGTGTACATCGGAGGGGTGACCATAATCGTATGATACAGCCATTCCGCTATGAGGCACAACCTTCATCAATCGTCTCTGACTGTCTCTAAACCAACCCCAAGACGGGCGGTTAATACTTGATAATTGTACGTAATAGAAAGGCATTTGGGGATTGTTAAACTCGGTGCGCCAACTTTTTACTAATAGGGGGAACAACTTGCTATGAGCATCTTTGTTATGAGCGTTGGATTCGCCTTGATACCAAATCACCCCTTTGATAGGGAACTGAGCTAAAGGCAGTATTCCAGCTTCAAACAGATAAGCAGGTTCATAAGGGTGGCGTTGTAATTTATCGGTAGCTTTAGCGATATTCTCGCCTGCACGCTGTCGTACCCAATCCATTATAAAATCGTTTTCACGCCAATTATTAAGGATACGAGGGAACTCGTATTCTAGTGTATGGCGGTCTATCCATGATTCGGTAGGTGATCCACCTACGGCATTGCAGATGAGACCTATAGGCATATCCAAATCTTTTTGTAGGGTACGACCGAAATAATAGGCTACTGCCGAAAAGGCACGTATGGTTTTAGGGGAGCAAACTTCCCATTGAGCAGGTTTATAGTATTGTAACACATTGACAGAATCCAAGGCTGAGTTCTCCCAAGCGTTAGCATTATCAGTACGCCAGCGAGCTTCCATATCGAACAAGCGGATGTTAGGATTTTCGGCTTGTGGGATATCTCTTTCGCCCGTTGAGGCTTGGAACATTTCAAACTCCATATTCGATTGTCCTGAACAAAGCCACACTTCACCCGCAACTACATTCTTAAAAATACGTTTTTCTTTACCTGCGGTAATTTGCAAAGTATAAGTTTCTTTGGCAGCAAGCGGTGCTAAGGTTACTTGCCATTTGCCATTGCTATCGGCAGTGGTGTTGAGTTGCTGTTTGCCTATTGTTACAGTGATTTTAGTGTCTGCATTGGCAATGCCGTGCAAAGGTAAGGGTTGTCCGTGTTGCAATACCATATTATCAGAATAGATTTCAGGGAGTTGCAAGCCTCCATAGTTGCCTGTAATAGCACCAAAGACTACTTGCGCCAAGATAGCTGCCCCTTGTGCATTGGGGTGTACGGCATCGGGGAGCATTTGCGGGAAGTGGTAAAGAGGTTCGTGAAAATCGATGAGTTGGGCGTTTGTTTGCTGAGCAACGAGCGCAATGGCTTGTTGTATTTCGGCGTGCCAATCGCGTGTTCCCGATTCAAATCGGTGGTGGCGGTGTGATAGCGGACTCATACGTGCGATAACGAAGTGCGCTTTAGGGTTTGCTTTTTTGAAATCATCGATGAGCGATAGATAATCTTTCACAAAATTATCGCGGTAGTTAGGCCAGTTACGCGGGTCGGTATCATTGATACCTAAGTGAATAACTACGATGTCACCTGCGAAATTAAGGGCTTGTTTATAAGCCTCTTGCTGTATGTAAGGGCGATGGCCTTTGTTGAGTAGGGTAGCGCCCGAATGTCCGAAATTACCTACCTCATAGCCTTTTCCTAAAAGGTGTTGTAGCACAGAAGGGTAGCTATTTTGTTCACGGTTTTCGATGCCATAGCCATAGGTAATGCTATTACCTACACAGGCTACTTTAATTGTTTTTTTTTGTCCCCAACCCAGAGAACTGAGTAATAAGGCACTGATAAAGAAGATTTGTTTTTTCATTGGTTGCTAATTATAATAATCCCCCTATTCTTACTAAGCTTCCGAGTATTACCATCACGACTCCAATAAGAGTTACGCAGATGATGTGTACAGCCATTTCGGGTAACTTGTTGATCTGACCTTTTCGCAGTTTTGGCAACACACGTGTTTGTGCCGAAATAGCAAAACAGATAGAGGTGAGGAAAAAAGCGAGTTTTAGTGATACCACTCGCTCTATAGGGCTTGCAAATGAGAACCAAGAACTGAAACCAGCGTTGTAGTCGTAAGCCATTAAGATGCCTGTGATGACTAACACTGCCAATGACGGCATACCAATAGGCTCGTAAGTCTTTTCGAAATTGCCTATATAGCTGAAATCTTTATGCTTGAGGGCTTTGGGCAAATAGCCAATAGCCAATACTAAGTGTCCGCCTACCCAAATGGTGGCAGCAATGAGGTGCAGAACGAGGAGAATGTGATGTGTGTACATAGTTTTTTAGGTTTCAGGTATCAGGTATCAGGTTTTAGGGGTCAGGGGATAGGGAGTATGCTTCCTATTTCCTAAATTCTAAATTCTAATTCCTATTTATTATTAAAGGTGTTCATTGTGATATTAAGTCCTGCTAAGCCAAAAGAAATTACGGCTTCAGCGCATTTTTCTAAACGTTCGGGGAGGAGATTTTTTTCTTCGGGAGTCCACTCGCCGAGTACATAGTCTATTTGCTTACCTGACTCAAAATTACTGCTAATCCCAAAACGCAAACGCGCGTATTGCTGGGTATTGAGCTGGGCTTGAATATCTTTAAGTCCGTTATGACCGCCATCACTTCCTTTGCCTTTGATGCGGATAGTGCCAAACGAAATATTCAAATCATCGGTGATGACTAAGAGATTTTCTAACGGAATGTTCTCTTTTTCCATCCAATAGCGCACCGCTTTACCGCTGAGGTTCATATAAGTAGAAGGTTTTAGCAGTATGAAAGTGCGTCCTTTTACTTTTATTTCTGTCAGGTCGCCTAATTTTTGAGTGCTGAAGGTAGCATTGTGTATTTTGGCCAAGGTATCAGCTACCATAAAACCGATATTGTGGCGTGTATTTGCATATTCAGCACCTATATTGCCTAAACAGGCGATTAAGTATTTTTTCATAGAACGGATAGTTACAAGTTATTTGTTTTGATGTAATCTATGATTTGTTGAGTGAGGTGAATGTGGTCACTGCCTCTCACTCCGTGGGCGTGCATTGGGTAGATAAAAGTATCTATAAATTTATTTTTCTTGATAGCATCGCGGGTGATAGTCATTAGGTGTTGAGGGACAACTACATCGTCTATACTACCGTGAATGAACAACAACGGACGATTGAGGTTATTGAGGTATTTACCTACTCGGCTGTTCTCATAACCTTCGGGGTTTTCTTTTGGGGTATCCATATAGCGTTCGCCATACATTACCTCGTAGTATTTCCAATCGGTTACAGCCCCTCCAGCTACAGCGGTGGTAAACACATCGGGGTGGCGGGTGAGCAGGCTCGAAGCCATAAATCCTCCGAAGCTCCAACCGTGTACAGCTATACGATTTCCATCGACATAAGGCAAACTCTTGAGGTATTCTACCCCTTTGAGTTGGTCTTTTATTTCGGTTTCTCCTAAATGGCGGTGGATAACACTCTCGAAAGCAAATCCTCGGTTTTCACTGCCGCGATTGTCCAAAGTAAAAACGATATACTGTTCGTTCTCTACGAATGAATGTAACCACAAATAAGTATCGGCTAACCATTCGTTTTTCACTTGTTGAGCGTGAGGACCTCCATATACGTAAATGAGTACGGGGTATTTTTTGTTAGGGTCTAAAGTAGTAGGTTTGTGCAATTTGCCGTAAAGAGGCGTGCCGTCTTCAGCTTTTAGAGTAACAAACTCGGTAGTTCCTACAGCTATACCTTCCAATGGATTTTTAGCAGTGAACAAACGTTGCTTGTTGCCTTTATCGGTACTGATAAGGTCTGTGTTTTGAGGGATTGTAATGCTGCTATAGCTATCTAACAGATAGTTACCACTATGGCTTAACTGTACATTATGAGAGCCTGCCTCGGGAGTAAGGGCAGTTATTTTTTTAGGGTTTTTGAGGTCTATTTTGAAGGCGTGTTGCTCACGCGGGTCGGCACCTGTACCTGTGATAAACACATATTTGCCTTGTGCATCGAAACCTAAAATATCTTGCACTACCCATTGGAAATTAGTGATTTGCTTGATGAGTTTGCCATTGGTGTTGTAATGATACACATTGGTAAATCCGTTGCGTTCGCTCAACCACAAGAACTCATCAGTTTTGTTAGGCAAGAAAACGGCAGGTTTTTCGGGTTCAACCCATTTAGCATTACGCTCTTCAAAAATGGTATTTACTTTTTTACCTGTGCGCGCATCGTAGCGATTGAGAGCGAAGTGGTTTTGAGCGCGATTAACTTCGGCTAACAAAATATAACGTTCATCGGGACTCCAAGCTAAGTTTGTGAGGAAGTGTTCATCGGTGGTATCGATATCTAAGTACAGCACCTTTTGGTTTTGGAAGTCGTAAATCCCTACGGCAGCCTGTTCACTGGGTTGTCCTGCCATTGGATATTTTATAGATTTGAGTGTTGCAGGGGTAGTGGTGATATCTACTAAAGGATAATCGGCGACTTTGCTTTCATCTTTTTGATAGAAAGCTACATAGTTGCCTTTAGGAGAGAAGAAAATTCCTTTGTTGATACCAAATTCATTGCGGTGAATTGCTTTTCCAGCTACTATATTGGTATCGGTAAATGAGGTAATCGCTTTTTTATCACTCTCGCTGTTAGCGAAATACAAATTGTTATTGAGTGTATAAGCCACTACTTTCGCTTGAGGGTCGTATTCGGCATTTTCACTACCTTTAGGAAGAGCAATCGTTGCCAAAATCTGCTTGCCATCGCCGTTATAGCGGTAGAAGGTATTTTCGGATTTGGTTACGATTTCATTTTTGTCAATCAGCAAGATATCGCCGTTAAGTTGTTCAGCGTTTATACTTCCTATTTGCTCCCCTTTTGGGTTGAAAATAAGGTAGTTTCCGTCTTTGGCATAAAGATACACATCACTATCTTTGAACCAACGAAGGCTCTCGAGAGTTTCGGGGAATAGATAGCGGTATCCCATTGGATTAGAGGGATCTTGCACGGCGTAAAACACCGATTCGGCTACTGAGAGTTTGCGGTTTTGAGCAAGAGCTGAAAGGGAGAAAAAGGTTCCTAAAAGGAAAAGTGTTATTCTTTTCATAAAATAAAATTTGTGATGTAATTATTTTTTCTTGTTTAATTCTCTCCAAATATACACGATTTGTACGACTACTAAAAAGGCGTTGGGCAGAATTACGGGGATACTATTGATGAAATATCCATAAATTACAAAAAGAGCACACCCCACCAAGTTGGTAAGGCGTATGTACAAAAGGTTATCTTTAATAAGGAAGCTGAGCACTATGAAGAGTGAAGCAGCATATCCAATAATATTAACTATAGTCATTATCGTCTGCGGTTTTTAAGTCGGGTATTGCGTCTGAACCAAAACATAGCCAATGCGCCGAGAGTAAAAGCTATGTACATATACCACTGGGTGCGGTCGGGGGTATTATAGAGGACATACACTTGGTAGGCACAATAGAAAGCGATAGCCAAATAGGCGTATTCAAAAAAAACACGTGCATTCATAATTATTCATCTTTGTCGTCGATAGCCAAAATACCAGTGGTTTTATGGGCTTTAACGGTAGAGAATTTCTTATCGAAATCCATACCTATACCATTGGTGATGGTGCCTTTGGCTTCATCGGTAAAACTAAATTCTTTATCGGTAAAAATCCAATCTTCTTTTTGATCCCAAAAGAGTTGTTCGGTTTTTAGACGTTTGCCGTCGTAGGTAGTAAGTACTACATTGTTGCGCAGTTCTACGATATCCGAAGAAGGGTAAATGATTCCATATTGAGCTTCGATGATGTTTTTATGGCGTTGTTGGTCATAGAATTCTACTTTTACACCATCGGGGAACTCGGAATAGGGCATTCGTTGGTTTGTATAATCTTTGTTGAGGGGGCTAGTAACAATGGCAACAACTTTAGTTGAATCAGTATAAACGAGTTTAAAATTATAAGCTTCGCCTTGAGGGAATTTTTTTTGTATACTGAGTTGCTGTAGGTTGTGCATATCGTTGTTACACGAAAAAAGCATTGCCATACCTGATAGTACGGCAATACTTTTTACGATATTAAAAAAACTTATTTTCATATAGCATTACAAACGTGGCACTACTACTGATTGTCCTATCCAGCATTTGAGGGTAACGGTTTTCCCTGCTAATCCAGATTCGAACACATCTACTTTAGACGGAGCTAAAGCATCGTAACGAGCTGCTAAACTTTCCAAACCACCTTTGCGAGCAGTTTTGGCAGCTAACCAGTATACAGCTCTTTTTTCAAATGAAGTGCTACCGCATTCGTTAGCTGAACTTGCATAGGCGTGAGCCATAATACGATAAGCATCAGAGTTTGAAGGGTTGTAAGTAAGCGCTTTTTGTGCATAGGCAACAGCGCTAGCTTTGCTGTGTTTAGAAGCGATACGGATGAGGAGTTTAGACTTCTTAAAGTTGTCGGTCTCAAGATTTACCGCCTCGTTGTAGTACTGCATAGCTTTAGCAGAGTTACCAGATTTGTCGTTCATCACCCCTAAGTAGTAAGCAGAGTTTGCTGATGGTTTTACTTGGTGCAATGAAGTTACTATCTTCACGAAAAGAGGGTCTTTAGTACAATCTTTATCGGACATTTTACCAGCGGCACGGCGCAACCATTCTTCGTTAGTTTTGTTAGCCTCATAGTTCTTAGTGTAAAGAGGGATGAGGTTGTTACAATCGGCAAGCTGACCTAATTTAGCATCGATACTTTCGGCAATAGTTTCGTAGTTATCTACGCGTTTGCGGTTTGCTTCGAGCAATTTTTTGTCTTTCTCACTGATAGTTCCAGCTTCTTCTTGAGCTAAGTACTTGTTGATAACTTCAGAAAGTTCGTTTTTCTCATCTTGGATTTTATCTGAAATGTTATCGTAGGCATCAAACACTTCTTGTAATTCTTTTTGTCCTTTTTCGTGCAAAGCAACCAATTCGGAGAAATACAAGTATAAGGCTTTTTCGTTTTTGAAATCGTTTTTGCCCTCAGTGAAAGCTTTGTGCAAGAGGTCATAGATTTCTTGTTCAGAGCCAGCTTTTTCGTCGAACATCAAAAGAGCTTGACGGATGCGCATTTCGGTAGCGTTGAAACGCGAAGCGAAATACTTGTTGTAATCAGTGTACATTTGCAACAATTCTTTTACAAATTGTGTTTTTTCAGCACCATTACTAGTTCTAATTTTGTCCTGCAAGATGCGTTCACCATAAGCAAAGGTAGCATAGTGTAGAGTAGGACATTGAGTATATACTTCTTTCCAAATAGGATACGCTTCTTTGTAGTTTTTCGCTTTAGCATACTCGCTAAATATCGAAAGTTTCTGAGTGAGCTCAGGAGTATTACAGTTCTGAGCTTCGGCTTGAGTTGCAAAGAAAAAACCTGCAACCACTGTGGCTAATAAAATTCTTCTTCTCATTCTTGTTTGTTTTTATTGATACTTTGTTCGTTGGAACCACTTATCATTTAAAGTGAATCCTATTTTTAGGTTAAACTCATTTTCTTTTATCAAGTTGGCAGAGGTGGTACCACGTTTGCCATATTGACCTACGAGAGTAAGGTTAGAAAAACCTTTTACAGGGAGACTAAGTCCAAAAGACGTGCCAAAGTAATTGATATTTTGACCATTTAGTACAATTCCGGTATTTTCGTATTCTATTCCGGCTCTATATGTAACTCTTTTCCAATAGCTTGAGAAGGAGTTATAGTTAGGGATCCAAAATCCTCCTAGAGCTATTTTGTAGCTATCTTTATAACTTACATTTGTAGTAGAAAGGAAAGGGTTAGAGAATTTACTATTATTGGTATATGTATATTCTAATCCGGTGAACCATTTTTGGTGTTCACCTAGTCCTAATCCAAATTCTATTTGAGTGGGCAAGTTGATTTTTGTATTTTTGAGTCCGGTACTTTCTAATTCTAGGGTTCTAATTTCGCGGGTAGTGAGTTGAGATCCAGTTCTAGAGGAAGCCACGTAGCTAAGGGTAGAGATATTGCGTTGGTTATCGGAAGATATGGAGCTTTGCGGGGTGTAGACTAAAGAGGTGTACAATCTCAAACGATGTTTTAGGGTTTCCTCGTAGTATAGGCCGATATTGAAAGCACCACCATTAAGGTGGGATTTACTGAATTCTTGGGTATAGAATTCGATGTTGTTTTGCTGATATAGGTCGGTCATACTAATAGCGCCAAAGTGATATCGGAAAGAAGCGCCTAGGCTGAGTCCAGCATATATTTGATAGCCAGCAGAAAGGAAGAATTGGTTTACGTTTCCGGAACCTTCATACTGGTATAATCGGTTGTTTTTAGTGTTTTTAATTTTGTAACCTACGGAAGAGTAGGGCACTAAACCGAAAGAGACTCCTAATTTTTCGAGGACGGGGAATCCAAGGGTAAAGTAGTTGAAAGAGGAAGATTGGGTGTTGAGTTTTGTGTTATTTGTAACAATATTTTTATGTTGCATTGTAAAACCGGCGGAAAAAGCGGTAAATTTCAGCTGAGAAAGAGCTGCAGGATTTTGGATATTCACGCGAGTACTATCGGCATAAATACCGATACCTCCCATAGCACTTTCTTCGGCAATTCCTCCAAAATTTTGTTCACCTATGCCATAAAAGGAATAGGGGGATTCGGTTGTTTTTTGAGAAAAAGCAACGTAAGTAGCTGTAAATAAAGCGATAATAAGAGTGGTTAACTTTCTATTCATCATATTGTTTAAACTGTCCATTTATAGAGTGTTGCATTTCTTTTTGGTATTCTAAAATACTATTCAGCCCTTCGAGCAACACAAATGAGCTGGCAAATATCGGTTTTTTTATTCTTTCTTGCAAATATTTTTGATTACCTCCGGTGAGTATTACCGCTAAATCGGCAAATTTTTCCTCGTATTGTGATATGACACCTTCTATTTCTCGCACCACATTGTTATAGACCCCTGAAAGCATACAACTCTCGGTAGTATTGCCTATAAACTGTTCGGTATCAAAATCTTGTTGTTCTAAAAGTGGTAGTTTGGAGGTGAATTGATGCATTGCTTTTAGTCGCATAGCAATTCCTGGGGCAATAGCACCGCCGAGGTATTCTTTTCTTTGGGTAACCACATCAAAAGTGATGCAAGTACCTGCGCTGATTACCAGTGTGTTGCGATTAGAAAAAAGCCGTATCGCTCCAGCGATTAAAGCCAAACGGTCGACACCTAAGGTTTGAGGAGTAGCATATTTATTTAGAAAAGGCAAAGGCATTGTGCTTGAAGCGAAAACCACGTGGGGTATATGATTTTTTAAAAAGCTGAAACGCGTTTCGGCACCTGTTACCACTGAGGCTATCATCACTTGTTGTACCTCATTAAAATCGACTTCTTTCAGCAATTGTTGCTGAAAATCTTCGGCGCTGTAAGTATTAAAGAATACAAGTTCTTGCTTTTTGAAAAGCGCTACTTTTACAGCAGTATTCCCCTGATCGATAATGAGGTTCATAAAAAAGATTTTATTTACTGAAGAAAACTTATATCAAAAAAAGTGCCAATTGGGGAAAAATCCTTATTTCAAAAGACGTGAGATACTTATTTTAAATATTTTTAATAAAGAATTTTATTTAACATAGTAAAAAAATGTTAAATATTATTTGCGTTTGTTAATTATTTTGTACTTTTGCTGCGTGATTTAGAAAAATAACGAAATATAAGAAATTTACTACTCAAGTGTTATCAGAGGATAATAAACTTATAAAGAGGAATATAACATTTTTAAAAGGATAAATTCAAAAAACATTAACATTTTATTAATTTTTCACACTATGAAGACTTGTCCGCTAACCATTCTCGTTTCACTTGCTATAGTGATGTATTTTTTGTTAGATGTATTTTTTTTCTATTCTAGGGAAACTTATTTCAATGAAGATTCTATTTCTGAAAATCTTCCTATTGCCTTTGGTTCAGTTATAGGGATATTGGTATTAGAGCAGTTGTTTGCTAAAGAGCCTAAGGAGAAAACTCATAAAGAAGGAAGGTAAACTAACATTTTTAATAGATTTTTTGGGAGTTACGTCGTTCTTAGAAACAGATATTTAAAGTATAAGTGTTTATGGATTTCAGTGACTTATGTATTGAATTGACGTTAAACAATCAATTATTAAATGTTAATTGAAAAAGCCTTGAAAGTGCAATCACTTTCAAGGCTTTTTTGTGGTCCCAGTTGGGCTCGAACCAACGACCCTCTGATTATGAGTCAGATGCTCTAACCGACTGAGCTATGAGACCAGTCCTTTTTTACAAGACGCGGCAAAAGTAGTACTAATATTTGAATTGTGCAAATTTTTTTAGGAAAAATTATAGATGGGAGTAGTGGGAGTGATGGGAGGTATAACAAAAAACTTTGGCAAAGTGTAGGGATGCAAAAGTGATTTTGAGACTTTTTGGACAGCCTCGTAGGGATGCAAATGGTGTTAAATAGAAAAAGTCCTTTTCTTTATGAGAAAGGGACTTTTCTTTTTATGAACATATAATTTTTTTTGATTATTCGGATTTTTTCTTCAAACTCTCGGTTATTTGAGCTGAAGCAGTGAAAGAAGTAATCATATTGTTGAGCATTTCAGTACCTGCTTCGGGTGAGTTAGGCAACAAAATGAGGTTGCTCTTGGTTTGCTGACCGACAGCTTGGAGGGTGTCATAATGTTGTGTAACGACAATAAGAGCAGAGGCTTCTTGAGAGCTAACGCCTACTTTTTGGAGTACATCGACGCTTTCTACCAATCCGCGTGCTATTTCACGACGCTGGTCGGCGATACCTTGACCTTGGAGGCGTTTGCTTTCGGCTTCAGCTTTAGCTTTTTCAACGATGAGGATACGTTGTGCATCCCCTTCGTATTGAGCGGCTACTTTTTCGCGTTCGGCGGCGTTGATGCGGTTCATCGCTGCTTTTACTTGGGCATCGGGGTCGATATCGGTAACCAAAGTTTTGATGATGTCGTAACCATAAGTTTCCATAGACTCTTGAACTTCGCGTTTAACAGCGATAGCGATGTCGTCTTTCTTCACGAATACATCGTCCAACTTCATTTTAGGTACTTCGGCACGAACCACGTCGAACACATAGCTGGTAATCTGATCGTGAGGGTATTCGAGCTTATAGATGGCATCGTATACCTTTTCTTTGATAACGACGAATTGCACCGACACTTTGATTTTTACGAATACATCGTCTAAAGTTTTGGTTTCTACAATCACATCAAGTTGCTGGATTTTAAGGCTGATGCGTGCCGCTACTTTATCGATAATAGGTATTTTCATTTGTAAACCCGAATGGCGAATGCTTTCAAATTTACCGAAACGCTCTATTGATACGGCGGTTTGTTGGCGCACTGTAAAGAAAGTAGAGAGCAAAAATACTAATGCAAAAAAGATTAGGATGTAAAATAAGTAAGACATAATAAAAAAAATATTTTAGGTTGTTATACGGCACAAAGATATAAATTAATTAGCAAATTAGCAAATTTGTTATTTTTTAATTAGGGTGTACCATTCTTCACCTGTAAGGTCGTAGATTTTTTGGATTTTGTGAAGGAATCCTTCGAAATCGAGATTGAGGTCTATGAGATTACCCGATTTTATATCGAATACCCAACCGTGAACAGCAGGGAATTTGTTTTTTATATAACTTTCTTGCACGACAGCCATTTTGGTTACATTAAGGCATTGTTCTTCGACGTTGAGTTCTACCAAACGGCGGTGACGCTGGTCGATATCGGTAATGGCATCGAGTTCGGCGTGATGTAAGCGATATACATCGCGGATGGTTCGCAACCAAGGGTTTAGCAGGCCGTAGTCCTTAGCTTGCATAGCGGCTTTCACACCTCCGCAATCGTAGTGACCGCATACGATGATGTGTTTTACCTGCAAGTGTGATACGGCGTATTGAATAACAGCGGTAGAACTCATATCGAGGGTGTTTACCACATTGGCGATATTGCGGTGTACGAATACTTTGCCGGGGCCGACGCCCATTAATTCTTCGGCGGCTACACGGCTATCGGAGCAGCCGATGTAGAGATAATCGGGGGTTTGGTCTTCAGCGAGTTTTTCAAAGAAATGAGGGTCGCCTTCTTTGCGGCGTTTTACCCATTCGCGGTTGTTTTCGAATATTTTTTTGTATGTAGGCATAAATTAGGTGACAGGTTATAGGTTGTGGAGGCAAAGGTAAGAATAATTTGTTAATTAGTTAGCTTAGCAATCAGAAATTTAGCATAAATCTCTTGCGATGAGGCGTGACATTCCTTCTTTTTTAGCGGCTTCATCTCCTCGTAGTCCGTGGAGGTATACTCCTAAACAGGCGGCTTCTATGGCGCTATAGCCCTGAGCGAGCAAGCTGGTGATCATACCGGTGAGCACATCTCCACTGCCTGCTGTTGCCATTCCTGCATTACCGGTGCTGTTCACCCAATAATGCTCGCCATTGGTAATCATTGTGTGAGCTCCTTTGATAAGGAGGAGTACTTTGTGCTCTTTGGCAAAATCTTTAGCTTTGGCAAGTTTGTGCAAATCGTCGTGCCATTTGCCGATAAGTCGTTCTAATTCCTTAGGATGAGGAGTGAGGATTGCATTTTTGGGCAATAAAGCTAATTTTTCGGGGTGTTGAGATAGAATGTTCAGGGCATCGGCATCGATGACAAAAGGCGTATCGGGGTATTGTTGCAACAGACTGAACAGTGCGTTAGCCGTATCGGGGTGAGTGCCCCAACCTACGCCTACACCTATAGCCGAGGGTGCAAAAGGAATTTCCATAGCCTTGTAGTGTTTTGCCTCGTCGCAGGTGAGTACCATTGCCTCGGGCAGGGCAGTTTGTAATATTGTATAGCCACATTCGGGGATAGCCACAGTGAGTAACCCTACGCCTGTGCGCAAAGCAGCTGTACCACTGAGTACTACTGCGCCCATCTTGCCATAACTACCACCTACGAGCAAAGCGTGACCGTAAGTACCTTTGTGTGAGAATTTTGGTCGTTTTCGTTGCAATTGCAGTATATCGGGTTCGAGGTAGTAGTAATCGGGTTGCAGGGTGTTTAAGAAGTGGGTATCTAAACCTATATCAAGCACTTCCCAATGAGGGATATACTTTCCTGTGGAAGGTAGTAAAAAGGGGAGTTTAGGGGTTTGGAAGGTGAGCAGCTGGTGAGGGTGTACCCAAATTTCCTCGGGTGAAGGAATGCGGTCGGTAGGGAGCCCTGAAGGCATATCTACACTTATAATATAGCTATTGGAATCGTTGAGTTGTTGAAAAATTTGTTGTAGCCAAATAGGGACTGGACGGGAGAGCCCAATGCCAAAAACAGCATCGATTACTACCTTTGCAAAGGAGATTTGAGAGGCTTGTTCGGCTTGTATTTCGGTTATGGTAATACCTTGTTCTTCTAAGAGTGTTTTGTTTTCCTGGCAATCGGGGGAGAGGTGGTCGCTAAAGCGCAATAAATAAGTAGTTACGTGCCAACCATCGGCAGAGAGCATACGCGCTAAGGCAAGTCCGTCGCCACCATTGTTACCTGTGCCGGCTAATATGGTAAAAGTTTCTTTTTTAGAGCAGTGTTGTTTTATCCAATCGAAAAGTTTTGTAGCAGCGCGTTCCATCAGTTGCCAAGAGGAGATATTTTGGGCAGTGAGGGTTTGGGCATCGGCATCACGTAGTTGTTGAGAGCTAAGGATTTTCATTTTTAGGTAAGAGGTGTTTTTATTGTTGGTTTTTTTGTTGAGAGGAAAGACTCTGAAGTATCAGAATTTCTCCGATAATTAATATGAGTTGGTTGTAAATAATTATTTTAACAATCAATTAGTTAACTTTGTCAAAGTACTAGGACTTTGACAAAGTTTGCGATGCAAAGGTGATTTTGAGACTTTTTTTGTAATCTCTTGTGGAGAATACTCTTAGATTTTACCTAATTAAAAGTCCAAAACCTGCTCCTATGAAATATTGCGGTTCGTCTTGCCACAATGTACGTCCGCTACTGATGTCTAACTGTAGGGTAGGGGTGAGGAGATAGGCAAAACCTGCGTTGATATTGTGCTCAGGAGCACGCGTACCATTATAAGAGGCGTAATATTCTACAAAAGTCCAAAACTTATTGTTAGTAGGGACATAATTGATTTGGGCGGTAACATCCAAATTTTCAAATTGTCCAGAACTACTAGCGCAATAAGCTAATGAAAGCACATTGGTGAGGGAACTCTCGAACGCTAAGCAAGCATCGAAAGTATAGGCTTTAGCATCTGTTTTGCTGTATTGTCCATAGCCAATGAGTCCTACAGAGGGGATAAAACGCTGTTCGGATTCGTATAAACGTTGTTTTACGCTGAAGGTAGTACTGCTAAAATCGGGGGTACGGAGGTCGAAATCGCCTTCTAAGCGGATTTCAGTGTTAGTGATAAGTCCGTAGCGCAACATTAGATTTGCACTGCTATCTTCTTTGCTGAAAACATATCCGTTTTCTATTTGAAACTGACCTTTGGGTAGCGTGTACACCCCTTCACTTTGGTCGGGGCGATCGGTGTTGATAGTTTCATCGTTTTGGGCAATAGCCAAAGATGAGCAACACAAGCACAAAAGGAGTAAAAAAAGGTTATTCTTCGAATTTTTCATATAGGAAATTATTAAAAGGGAAGCGGGTGATGTGTATCTCCTTCACTTTTTCGTATACTACCTCACGGAATTCTTCGAGATTGTTTTTGTTGAGAGCTGAAATAAACAATACATCACGTCCCATTCGCTGCATCCAAGTTTGTTTCCATTCTTCAAGGGTGAAGTGTTTTGTAGTGCGCTGGGTAGCCAAATCGTCTTCGGCAATTTCTTCGTTTGTATAAGCGTCGATTTTATTGAATACCATAATGGTAGGTTTATCGGCGCTGTGAATTTCGGCTAATATTTGGTTTACTGATTGGATATGTTCCTCAAAATTAGGGTGCGAGATATCTACTACGTGCAATAGCAAATCGGCTTCGCGCACCTCGTCGAGGGTACTTTTGAACGACTCGATAAGCTGGGTAGGCAGTTTGCGAATGAACCCTACGGTATCGCTGAGCAAGAAAGGCAGGTTCTCAATCACGACCTTGCGGACAGTGGTGTCGAGCGTAGCAAAGAGTTTGTTTTCGGCAAAGACTTCACTTTTGCTAATCACGTTCATTAGGGTAGATTTGCCTACATTGGTATAACCGATGAGCGCTACACGCACTAATGCCCCGCGGTTGCTGCGCTGGGTAGCCATTTGTTTATCGATAGCGGAGAGTTTCTTTTTGAGCAGGGCAATACGGTCACGCACGATACGGCGGTCGGTTTCGATTTCGGTTTCACCAGGTCCGCGCATCCCGATACCCCCACGCTGGCGTTCGAGGTGCGTCCATAGCCCTGTAAGGCGTGGCAAGAGGTATTCGTACTGAGCGAGTTCCACCTGAGTGCGTGAGTAGCTGGTTTGGGCGCGCTGGGCAAAGATATCCAAAATGAGACCTGTACGGTCTAATATTTTAGCTTTGAGAATGCGCTCGATGTTTTTCTGTTGAGCAGGCGTAAGCTCATCGTCGAAGATAACCGTTCCTACCTCATTTTCTTCAACAAATTGCTGTACTTCTTCCATTTTACCGGTGCCGATGAATGTTTTAGGGTTAGGCACATCAAGCTTTTGGGTGAAGCGTTTGAGCACTTCACCGCCGGCGGTATAGGTAAGAAATTCGAGTTCGTCGAGGTATTCTTTAGATTTTTCTTCTGTTTGTAATTGATTGATAATCCCTACGAGTACAACTTTCTCGTAAGTAAGATTGATTTGTTCTAACATTTGTTAATCCCATTTATTGCGAGTAGAAAGAGCATATTTGCCCCCTCCGGTAAAGAATAAAGCCAAGGCGCCTAAGAAGAACAAGGCGGGCAATTCGGGCGCCCAACCTCCGTATTGGTTAAGGGCAGAGAGTTTATCGGAATAGGCTAAGTAGAGCGTTGCCAGTCCGTTGAGGAACATCACGAGAGCTGCCAAACGCGAGCGGAATCCTAAAACGATGAGTAGGGGCGCTACAATTTCGCCAATGAACACGCCATAGGCTATGAAAGTAGGGAGGTTTTTAGCATCTAAAGTACTTTCGATATAACCAAAAGCATCGGGGTGCAATAGTTTGTTGATGCCGTGAGGAATCATCAATAAGCCTACAGTAAGGCGCAAAAAGAGTAATCCTAAATCTCTATTTTTCATAAAATGGAGGTATTTTTAAGTTTATGGAGGCAAAGATAGTAAAAAATTACGAGTTACGAATTACGAATGACGAAGTCGTAGCATAATGGGCAATTAAAAGAGGGGATTCCAAAAATTCTATATTAAGGGGGCGTTTGCAAAACGCCCCTACAATGTGACTAAAAGTGATTGATTATCACGTTTATAGAATATTTCAAAGTTTTTTGCCTGTGCGGCTCGCACTTTTGGCAAAGTTTTTTGCCTATGCGGCTCGCTCCTCGCACCTTTGGCAAAGTATAGGGATAAAAAAACTGCCCGCGGGGATGGGGCAGTTTTGTATGAGGTTGTAGGGGATTAATATTCGTATTCGGTAGTGCCAACTAATTGATTGTTTTCATAGTGTTTTACAGTGAGGGGATAGCCTTCTTTATTATAGGTATATTTATAAGAAAAAGTAGTTTTTGTACCATTTCTTGTAGTAGAACTTTCTAATAAATTATTTTTAGATCTCTGTGGGTAAAAAAGAGCTTCAGGATCTAAATTACCATAACGTAAGGGATTGTGCTGAGTATCGTACTTATATTCATCAATATCTTCTCCGTTGTCATCTTTAACTATATTTTCATTAGAAAAAGTATATGTAGTTGTAGTTCCTGTGAAGGTTGATCCATTTACCACTTTTCCATCTTTATCCTTTTCATAGGAAATTTTTATTTTGGTAACTATATTGCCATTGTAGTTATATTGAGATTCTTTACAAAATGTACCACTTTGTATACTGCCATTTATAGATAAATTAGTAGGGATAGTTTCTAGTACATTTATGAGTTGATTTCCTATATAACTATATTTAAGTGTATAAGCATGACTATCTCTTACATATTTCTCTACTACGGTAGATACTTTTCCATTTTCATAAGAGATTTTTTTCTCGTAGTTATCTCCTCCCGCACCTTCTCTTTTTATTTTAGCAACGAAATTACCTTCATAAGTAAAAGTAGTAACTTGAGTAGTACCTGTTTGGACTCCGTTGTTGTACCTTACTACTGATTGAGTAGTAGGTTTCTGCTCTTTAAAATCAATGGTAGTAACTTCAATAAGATTCCCATCACTGTCTTTTTTGGTAATTTTCTTAACTAACTTTTCTATTGAAGTAGAGTTATTACCATTGTTTCCTCCACCATCACCACTAGTATTATCATCGTTTTTGCCACATCCTATAAGTGTAGTCACAGCCAAAAGGCTCAATAAAATTCTCTTCATAATGCTATAAGATTTATAATTATGCGGCAAAGATAGTAAAAAATTACGAAGTTGTAGCACGATGGGCAATAAAGTATAGTTACGAATGACGAGTTACGAATGACGAAAAGAGGAGGGGCAAAAATTCTATATTAAGGGGGCGTTTGCAAAACGCCCCTACATAACATACTCTAAAAGTAATTGATTATCAGGGTTATAGAATGTTTCAAGGTTTTTTGCTTGTGCGGCTCGCACCCCATAACCGCCCGTGCGGCTCGCTCCTCGCACCTTTGGCAAAGTGTAGGGATAAAAAAACTGCCCGCGGGGATGGGGCAGTTTTGTATGAGGTTATAAGGGGATTAATATTCGTATTCCTTGATGCCTTCTAAAGTATCATTTCTAAATTCCTTTATAGTTTTAGGATAGCCTTCAGGAGTGTATTCATATTCATAACGATAAGTGCTTTTATAAGTGTCAGTCTGTCCATTATCTGAATATGTGTTTATAACCTCCTTAGATGTAATATTATTCTTATTAACATCATTTTCATCAAAATACTCAGGTTGAATAATAAAAGGTCTTAAAGACCAAACTGTTTTAGCATTGTCGTGCTTAAATGTAGTTATAGTTTTTCCATCTTTTCGAGTTTTTTCTTTTTTTACAACATTACCATTAGAAAGGGTATAGATGGTTGTAGAAGTACTTACTGAACTATCTTCTATAACCTCTTGAGCATTGGTGTTATACTCTTTTATATTTACAGTAATACTGTTATTAGTGTAATTGAAAATTTGTGTTTTATAACGTTTTTCCCCATTATTTAAACTTTGTTTATAGGTAAATTGTTTTAGTTTACCATTCTCGTATTTGTACTCTATAGTCCCATTCCCATTAAGTTTCATAGGGTAGGTAATTTCTTTTCGCTCTAAATTACCACTGCCGTCATAGAAGAAAGTTTCTGTTTTATTCTCTCTGTCAATAGAACCATCTTCTTGGGCTTCTTTTCTTTCTTGGATACGCCCTTGAGCATCATATTTAAGAGTAGAAATTTGAGTAGTTCCCGTTTGTACGTCGTTTATTAGACGTCTATCAGAAAAAGAGGTTATTTTTCCATTTTCATAGTGAGTTACAGATTCATAGGTGTGTCTCCCATCTCGCTCAAAGGAAATCATTCGTTCTGCTTTCACTGTAGGGGTTTGTGTGGTGCTTGTAACAGTAGTTGAGGTAGTACCACCATTACCATTGTTTCCACCGCCGTTATTGTTGTTGTCATCATCGCTTTTGCTACAAGCTGCTAAAGCTGCAATTGCCAAAAGGCTGAATAAAATTTTCTTCATAATGCTATAAGTATTTAAATTTTGGGGCAAAGATAGTAAAAAATTACGAAGTCGTAGCACGACGGGCAATAAAGTATAGTTACGAATGACGAGTTACGAATGACGAAAAGAGGAGGGGGCAAAAATTCTATATTGAAGGGGCGTTTTGCAAAACGCCCCTACAATGTAACTAAAAATGATTGATTATCACGTTTATAGAATATTTCAAATTTTCTTGCCTGTGCGGCTCGCACTTTATTTTCTCATTACCTCTACCCATTTGCCATTGGTGCGGGTGTTGTAGCGGTTGTTGTACATAGCTTCGGCATAAGTGCCTGGCAGATAGTACTTACCTGCATACGAGGCGTTGAGTTTGAGCTTGATATACTTGGTTTGTTTGGCTTTGAGCGATAAGTAGAAATTCGCACGGTCGTCACGGAAATCAGCGTAGTCTACATTGCTATTGCTGCTGCCCTCATCGTAATCGGTAAAGCGGGTATTTACAATTTCCCAACCTGAAGGGATAATTTGAGTGAGCGCTACATTCTCTACCGCCTCACCAGTGAGGTTGGTAATCTCAATAGTGGCAACAAACTGAGTGCTTTGGCGCAAATTGGTCACATCAAGTGTGTGTCCGTTGCTATCGCGGAAAGTGGTGCTAAGTGAAAGTCCGTTTTGCATAGCGAGTTCTTTGCCCACTGGCAATACGCCACTTGTGATGAGGCGTACATAAAGGGTTTGGTTACCATTGTTCTTCACTTGTAGGCTCTCATTGCCTTTAGCAGCAAGGGTTTTCTGTAGCATAGGCTCGGTAGCTTTAAGGTTTTCGGTTTTGCCACTGAGGGTATAGCTGGCATTGATGCTCCTGCCGCTCTTATTCACAGCCACATATTTTGCCATTGCATAGAGGGCATAAGCCGTGGTTTGGGTGCTGAGCCAATCGTTAGTAGAGAGTTTTTCGGCTATCTCTAATGCCCAGCGTCCTGCATCTTCTTTCCTGCCGATGAGCAAAGCGGTTTCCATTGCCATTGCCTTGTTGCGAAGTACAGAACCGTAATAGCTATAGGCATCATCGTCGATAGCAGTGGTTTGGAACAATTTTTCGGCAGTTTGTTTTTGTCCAGCAAGGGCGTAGGCAGCTGCCAAAGTGCGTTTGGCATTAGGAGTGAGCTCGCTGAGTTCACGCAAGCGGTTCATAGCCCCTATATTAGGATTTCCGGCAAGTGCCAAAGTATAGAGGCGATAGGCTTGGGCAAAATCGTTTTGGTATTTACCCTCATAACGCCATTGGCGCGCTTCACTATTTTGGTAGTTCAGCCAGCTCTGTTTGCTACCCGATGGCAATACATAGCCTTTTTTCTCGGCTTCTACAAAAAACTGACCTATATACGAAGTTACCCAATCATCGGCGTATTTACCGCCTTTCCAATAGGTGAAACCACCATTGGAGAGTTGGTTCTCGTGCAATTTGCTGATAGCTGCACTCACATTGCGGTTCACCTCATCGGCTTTTTCTTTAGAAAGGGTTACAAAATCACCTAAGAAAAGTTGCGGGAAAGCCCCCGAAGTAACTTGTTCGCCACAGCCGTGTGGATAGCTGATAAGATAACCCAAACGCTGGGTGAGGTTTACCCCTGGGAAGCTGGAAACTTCCAACACTGTTTTGGCTTTTTCGCCAAAGAGGTTGATATTGAGGTTGTGTGACTGTCCACCTTGCAATACGGCATTTTGTACTACATAAGTAACAGGGTTAGGGTTGTACACATCCATTTCTACCTCATAAGTAGATTTTTCTTTACCCGAAGTAGCGGTGATTTTCACTTTAGCGATACCTGTTTGAGCGGTGGTTTCGAGCTCAAAATAAGCCATTTGTTCGCCTGTTTTTTCAAAATGTAACTGCTGATTGTGTGTACCTACCACTTTAAACAAGCCATTAGTTTCTACTTGGAGAGACACGTTCTTCACTTGTTTTTCCATAGCAAAAACGGTTACCGGCAACACGATTTTCTCGTTAGGCACAGCTTTGCGCGGCAGGGAACCTAAAATTGATAGCGGACTTACCACAGGTATATCTTTTTTCTCGGCACTACCAAAAGCATTGGCGGCTACATCACTGGCGACTACCATCACACGAGCAGAGCCCATATAATTAGGAATTTTCACGGTATGAGCATTAGTAGCCCCTTTCTTGAGTTCAAACGGACCGCGGAAGATAACAAAAGGTTTGAATCGGTTTGCTTTTTGAGCATCGGCACCGCCTAAATCCTCGTCACCCCCTATGCTAAACGCCTGATTGATAGTTCCACCATAGGCGCCAATCACATCGTCGTACACGTCCCAAGTTTTTACACCTAAAGCTGTTTTGCTAAAGAAAGTATTCCAAGGGTTGGGGGTTTTGAAGCGGGTGAGGTTCAAGAGTCCGTCCTCCACAATCGCCACGGTATAAGTCATTGGTTTACCCGATTTCTCACTTACTTTGATGCTTACTTTTTGGTTAGGCGTCAAGCGGTCGGGCATTTGGATTACAGGGTTGAGCACTGTATTTTTATCTACCACTTTCACGGGAACAACTCCGTACAAGCGAATAGGCGCATCGTTGAGTGTTTTGTTGTGTGGCTGCAAAAGGGTAACGTAGAAATACACGTTAGGCGACATTTTATTGGTGATAGGCACCTCAAAAGTCGTTTCTTTGTTAGCAGTTTCTACCCAATAAGTTTCGAGTACATCGTTGCCATTTTCTACCGAAATAAGCGCACGTCCGCCTTTATCGGAAGGGAAAGTGATTTTGGCTTTTTCGCCTACGTTGTATTCTTTTTTGTTAGTACCCAAGGCGAGCATCACCGCTTCACTACCTTCACTGCCACGTGATTTGCCAGTCCAGTCACCCCAATCAAAATAAACCGTAGTACCACACTTATGACCGCTTTGGTTATCGCTGAGCATAATAAAATAGCGACCCCAGTCGGCATCAGGGATATTGAGGGTAAAGCGTCCTTTTCCGTTGCTATCGGTGGTGATATAGTCGGTTTTGTAAATAGCATTGCTACTACTGCTGTTGTAGGTAGAGATGTTTTGGTTAGAAGCATCCCACCACCAGTTCCAACCTACTTTATAAACAGTAACCGCTACAGTTCTGTTGCCCAATGGCTGTCCGTTTTCACTGAGCACTACCGCATCGAAAGTATGGTTTTGCTGGGTGTTGTAGTAGTCGTATTTGTTAGTTTCGGGCAAACGCAAGCCTACGTACTCACTGTAAGGAGAGAAAGAGGCGGTACTCACATCGGTGCTGAAGTCGCCACCGCTTTCGTTAGCTTGAGTGAGGAAGTTCACTTTTAGCATACCGGGGGCTTCTAAATCGTTCGTTCTGAAGTAGAAATTAGCATTCCCATTGCTATCGGTTTGTCCTTCGTACACGTTCATTTCTTCGCTCTCAAACTGGTAAGCGCGGTTGTTGAACACATATTTTTCATAGCCTTTAAAAGCGGTTTCTAAGGGGTAGAATTTTGCTTTTACATTTACCCCCGTATTGCCCGCAGGACTACCGTGTAACCACAACACCTGCAAGCGCACATTCTCGCCATTACCGCTGATGAGTTTGCCACTGAGGCTATTCTCAATCTTGAGTCGGTTAGGTTTGATAGTTTCTATTTTGATGCGTTTGCTAAACTTAGCAGCACCAGCCGAAATGGCAACACTCCAGTTGCCTGTAGGGGCATCGGCATTGGTTTTGAGTCCAAAAACGTATTGATTGGTAGGGTTGCTGGTTTGCATACGCTCAGCAATCACTTTGCCATAAGGGTCGGTAAAGCGGAGTTTGATAGGCAGTTTTTCAGGATTTTTTTGAGCAAAATCGTTTAAAATGAAACCTACATAGATACTATCACCAGGTCGCCATACACCGCGATCGGTATAGATAAAGCCGTTGAGCCCTTTCTGCAAGCGCATACCATCTACATCGTACTTGCTCACCGATTGAGGAGCGCCATCGTCTAACTTCACATAAGTAGTGAATTTATCTTTTTTCACTTTGGCAAAATAAGCACGATTGCTGAGGTCTAAACGCAATATGCCTTTGCTATCAGTTTTACCTTCTTGAATTTTTTGTTGTTGATAGCTAAATACCTCTACCACAGCTCCATCTACTGGTTTGGTAGTAAGGAGGTCGTTCACTATGATGGTAAAACTATTAGTTTGCCCTTTCTTTACAATCACCCCAAGATCACTGGCAAGTACATTGGTACCCACTGTTTTGCCATAGTAATAATTATCTTTACAAGGGCTGTCCTCATCTTCTTCCCAGTAGAATTCCTCGTCGTAATCGTAGTAATACTGTGCATAGTTCACATCATCGTCATTCAGAGGTTTTTCTTCAAATGAAAGGTCTAGAGGTTCTTCATTTTTAGTGCCACAAGCATAGAGTGAATAGTTTTTGGTCATCCCTAATTCTACGCGGTAAATCGCACCAGGTTCGGGGGTAATTACCGATGCTAAATCTAAGGAATAAGTATTCCACTCGTTCAGCGGATAAAGAGCCCCATCGTTCAGCTTCAGCACTTTGCGTGCAATAGGTTTGCCCACACGTTGTATATAGGAGCCTCCGCCTAAATCGTTATCTTGTAAAAATTGAAAAATATTGTTCTCAAAAATGCGATAAACAGTTATATTCACTGCGCGCAAGTTGATAGTTTGGAAATTAATTTTCAAATTTTGGGAGCTTGGCAGTATAGTACCGCTTTTGAGGAAGCGAATATCGGGTTTTTGTTGCAAGAATTTGATGTTGAAAGTTGCTTCTCTTTCTAAGCGATCGCCATAAATATTCTTGATACCTTTAGAAACATAAACCTTGTAATCCCCCTCTTTTTGTTCCTCGCGGAAGACTTTCAGCACGTTGCCATTTACACTGTATTTCAGTGCGGTATCAGTATTGCTGAGGCTTATGAGTCCTGTAAAATCTTGTTCTTTTTCCAAGGGGTCGGAGAAGTTTACACTAAACGACTGATTAGCGCCATCAGTACGGGCGTTTAGCGCTTTGAAGATTCCTTTTTGTGGAATAGTATAGGAGAATGGAATGAGGTTTTCCTGAGGAACATCCTTAGTATCCCATTTAATTTCAAGTGTTTGCTCTTTGTCTATACGTGGAATACTGTCAAAAATAATCACAAATTTGTTGTTAGTGCCTTGTGATTGGAATTTTACGGCTACTTTTTTGCCATTGAGGTTGGCTTTGAGCACATTTTTAACTGTTTCATAAGAGATTTGGTCGTTAGCCAAAAGTTCGGCATTGAGGAAGTAAAGGTTTTTATTGTACGACTGCAAATCGCCAGTTTTGATTCTAAAAGCCTGTTCTAAAGTTTTTACGGTAAAGTTGAAGAGTTCGAGTTCTTTTTTAGGTACGTCATAAAGTTTCTTTACGTTGAAAGAAATTTGATATTCAGTGTTTTGAGATAAGGGTTTATTGGGTACAAAGGCGATTTGCGACGGACTTTGGCACACCACTTTCCCTTCTACTTTAGGTGAAATTTCAAACAGATGGAGGTCGTTTATCTTGTCCATCTTTTCTTGTGATAGCGGTTCATTCAGTAGTATTTTAATCCCCGAATGGGCAGAAATCACCCCTGAGGTATACCCCGAAATATAATCTTTAAAAGCCAGTGGATCGCTGTTGAAATTGGCGTTTTTTTTACAAGCAACTGCTAATAATAATGCTAAGAGTACAAAGCCTATTTTTTTCATAGTTCGAAAAAATTAATATTGAGCGACAAAAGTAAGTAATAGTTAGCAAATTAGCAAATTTGGTAATTAATTAATAATTTGTACTTTTGCACTTCAAACTTTACCAAAGTTGAAAAAAAGTAAATCTGCTGATGATTAATAATATTAAAGAAATGACAAAAAAACTCCTCCTTTTCGCCTCTTTGCTGCTCATAATAGCCTGTGGTGACAAAAAAGAAAAAGAAATTGCAGCCATACCAATGTCGTTCGAGACCGTGCGATTAGATTCATTATTTGTAAAAACTCCCGATGCTCAGTTCCCCGCCTTGCGCCATCAGTATCCTTATTTTTTCACATCAAGTGTTAGTGATAGCGAGTGGGTGGAAATCAAGCGCAAGCCTATCTTCCCTGATTTGCCAGAGTTTTCGAATATCTACTACCACACTCTATATGGCGAAGTGGAAAAACAATTAGGAGATTTATCAGCCGAGAAGAAAGAACTCAACGGCTTGTTCCAACATATCAAGTACTATTTTCCTAAGTTTCAAGCGCCTAAAGTGGTAACCCTCCTCAGTAGGGTAGACTATGAGTCGCGTGTGATCTATGCCGATAGCCTCTTGCTCATAGGCACCGATAACTATTTGGGAACCAAACACCCTTTTTATCAAGATATGGAACAGTATATCGCTGCCGAGTTAGACAAAAAATACTTAGCAGTAGATGTTGCCGATGCTTTTGCCGATAAATTAGTGCCTCGTGCGGTGCATCTCACCTTTTTGGACAATATGATTTATGAAGGCAAAAAACTCTATTTAGAGCAACTGTTACTCCCCAAAAAATCGGCTGCTGATTTGTTGCGTTATACCGACCAGCAGTACGCGTGGGCAGAAGCCAATGAAGCTGAAATATGGCGTTATTTTATAGAAAAAGAGCTCCTTTATCAAACTGATAAGAAGCTCCTTACGCGTTTTCTTTATCCTGCACCTTTCTCTAAATTCTATTTGGAATTAGATAATGAATCGCCAGGGCAAATAGCAAAATTTATAGGGTTGCGCATCGTTCAGGCGTATGCCGAAAATCACAAAGAAGAACCATTAGTAAAGATTTTGGCAATGAACCCCGATACTCTCTTCAAACAATCACAGTACAAACCTAATAAGTAATAATGAAATTTTTATAGGGGTATTTGCAGCACATACCCAGCTATCGCTGGCTTTCCTACAAATTACCTCTTACCTCTTATCTCTTATCTCTTATCTCTTACCTCTTACCTCCTAAAACCTCTAAAACATTATCTAAAGCCTTAACCACTTCTTGTGAAGCGTCTAAGGTTACTAATTTGTGGCGATGTTCCTTAAAATTAGGGATTCCTTTAAAATAATTAGCATAGTGGCGGCGCATTTCCACCACCCCTTGGCGTTCACCTTTCCATTCTACCGACCATAACAAGTGGTTTTTAGCCGCTTCCACACGGTCGGCAATAGTAGGCGAGGGGAGGAGTTCGCCTGTGGCAAAATAGTGTTTGATTTCATTGAAAATCCACGGATAGCCAATAGCTGCGCGCCCTATCATAATACCATCGATACCATACTTATTGCGGTATTCTAAAGCCTTTTCGGGGCTATCAATATCGCCATTGCCAAAAATAGGAATGTGCATACGCGGGTTATTTTTCACTTTGGCAATATAACTCCAGTCCGAATGCCCTTTGTACATCTGGCTGCGGGTGCGCGCGTGAATAGTGAGTGCGCTAATGCCGACATCTTGAAGGCGTTCAGCCACTTCCTCTATGTTGATACTCTGTTCGTCCCAACCTAAACGTGTTTTCACGGTTACCGGCAAATCAGTACTGTTTACCACAGCTTTGGTAAGGCGAACCATCAAATCAATATCCTTGAGGACCCCAGCCCCAGCCCCTTTGCTCACTACTTTTTTCACAGGGCAACCAAAGTTGATATCCACCAAATCGGGATTTACAGTAGCTACAATTTTAGCGGAAAGAGCCATAGCCTCCTCATCTCCCCCAAAAATCTGTATTCCTACGGGGCGTTCATAGTCAAAAATATCCAATTTTTGTCGGCTTTTAATAGCGTCGCGTATCAAACCTTCCGATGAGATAAACTCGCTGTAGAGCATATCAGCGCCGTGCATTTTGCACAATCGGCGAAAAGGAGGGTCGCTCACATCTTCCATAGGAGCGAGCAGTAGTGGGAATTCTCCCAAGTCTATATTTCCTATTTTAGGCACTTTGTAATAATTTTATTTTCAAAGGCGCAAAGGTAGTGTGTAATTAGCAAATTAGCAAATTTACAAAAGCGAAGTATATGATAGGGAGGGGTGAGATTTTTAAAAAAGTAAAATTTACTTAAAAAAATCTTTAAAATTTTGCTACTTTAAAAAATAATTGTATTTTTACGCCCCAAAATTGGAGAGGAGTTTGAAGGTATTAGTCCTTTCCTTATCTACTAATCACTAACCCCTATTGTATAATGGAAGAAAATATCAGAGTACGTTATTCCGATAAGGAATTGGAAGAATTTAAGGCACTTATAGAGGAAAAAATCAAAAAAGCTCAAAACGACCTTGAACTCATCAGAAGTTCGTATATGAATAGTGCCACTAATGGTACCGACGATACTGCCCCTACTTTCAAAGCTTTTGAAGAGGGTTCTAAGGTGACCAGCAAAGAAGAAAACACGGCTTTAGCTATTCGCCAAGAGAAGTTTATTCGCGACCTTAAAAATGCGTTGATTCGCATCGAGAATAAAACCTATGGCATCTGCCGTGTAACAGGTAAACTTATTGATAAACGCAGATTGATGGCAGTGCCTCATGCTACCCTTAGCATCGAGGCTAAAAATATGCAATAAACTGATGACACTCACCGAGTATCTACACCAAGAAACTCAAATTTCCATCACAACACTTACCTCCCTAACGGCTCACCTATTCGAGCGGAGGGAGGTAAAGAAGTATGGTACTTTGCTCAAAGTGGGCACTACTTCAAAAGAGTTGTTCTATGTGGAAGAAGGCTTGTTGCGCTGTTTTTACTACAAAAAAAAGAAAGATATCACTCACAATTTTTTTCTCGAAAAGATGTTTTATTTTCCAGTGGAAAGCATCTATTTCAATCAATCTTCCCCCTTGTGTTTAGAAGCCTTAGAGGACAGTGTGGTGTGGGTAGCCAACTTTTCGGAAGTAGAACTCGTTGTAAATGAACATCAGGAATTAGAACGCCTGATGCGCCTGCTCTTGGTTTCAGCCATCAAATCACTCACCGAGCGGCTGTACCTCGTAAAGTTCCAAACCGCCCAAGAGCGTTACCAATGGCTGCTAAACAACTACCCCCAAATACTCCTCCGCGCTCCCTTAGGGCATATTGCCTCGTTGTTAGGCATTACCCAGCAAACCCTCAGCGTTATCAGAGCAAACCTCTTAACCCCTGTTCCCTAACCACTAACCCTAAAATCCTATGACCTACCGTCTTGCCTCTCTCGCCGATGCCCGCAAAGTAGCTACTGTGCTCACCGATGCTTTTGCTAATTACAATATGTATCGCACGGTGCTCAACTCTTTTTTCACTACCGATAGCAAGTATATCGACTATCTGAACAAATTGCATTATGTGCAAGTGATGAGCAATATCCGCAAGGGCTATTGCCTGATAGCCGAAGAAAATGGCGAAATTATAGCTGTTGCCGTGATGCAATCACTGCACCACACCCGTATTACCCTTTGGGACTACTTGCGTTCAGGAGCTTTTGCACTTTGGCGTTATGTTAAACCTACTCAATGCTTCCTGCCATTTTTAGACAAGAGCAGCGAGTACGCCAAAAAACAAACTTCTGAAAACAGATGGTATTTAGAGAGTTTTGTAGTGAGTCCCGCGTGGCAAGGCAAACACATAGGAGGTAAGTTTTTAGACGAAGCCGTTTTGCCTTTAGTAGCACGTGAAGGAGGAAGCCAACTCAGTTTGGTCACCAATACCGCAATGAATGTATTTTTCTACCAAAAACACAGTTTTGAGCAAATTCACCAAACCAAAATAGGAGGTGTAGATGTTTGGACGATGCTGGCGGAAGTAAAGAGTGAAAAGTAAATTTATTAAAATTCTCATTATTTTCAAACTAATGTGTGAGACTTTAACTGTAATTTGTATTCAACTAAAACTAAAAAATGGATGTTTTTAACCTTTCTGTAGCTCCAATACCACAACTGCGCATTGCCTTTATAGGCGTAGGAGTGCGCGGTATTGAGGCAGTGAAACGCTATTTGCAGTTAGAGGTGCAAATAGTAGCCATAGCTGAGGTAGGCGCAGAAGCTATGCAAAAAGTGAAAGCCCTCACAGCTCATCTACCCGTACAGCCAGCCTATTATACCGCTTCTGATGACTGGCAAAAATTATGTGAACTCCCTAATATTGATCTTCTTTATATTTCAACCCCTTGGCAACAACACGCCCCTATGGCTATCTATGCGATGCAATGTGGCAAACACGTGGCTATTGAAGTGCCTCTGGCGATGACCATAGCCGACTGTAAGCGTATAGTGCGCACAGCTGAAGAAACACAACGGCACTGTATGATGCTTGAGAATGTGTGTTATGACCACTTCGAATTGATGACTATTGAGCTGGTAAAACAGGGCAAATTGGGCGAATTAGTACACGCAGAGGGAGCTTATATACACGATTTACGGCATTTGAACTTTAGGCAGACAGACCGCGATATAGAGCGAGGCAAGTGGCGAATGCAGTACAGCAAAACCTTTGAGGGCAATCCTTATCCTACGCATGGCATCTCACCTATTTGTCAAGCAATGGGCATACTGCGTACCGACCGTTTAGAGAGCCTTGTCTCGATGTCGTCTTTAGCAGTAGGGATGCGCGAATATGCCGAGGCGCATTTTGGCAAAAATTCGGCAGAAGCTCAAGCTCACTACACAGGCGATATGAACATAAGTCTGTTGCGCACCGCCAAAGGCAAAACAATAATATTACAACATGATGTCACCAATCCGCGTCCGTACTCGCGTATTTTTATGCTCAGTGGTACTAAGGGATTTGTACAGAAATACCCTACCCCTCAACTTTATTTTGACGATAGAGAGGAAAAACAACTTACTCCTGATGAAATTACGGCCTATTTAGAGGAACACGAACATCCTTACTACCGCGAAACAGCCTACCTGCGCACACTACTTCCTGACCAAAAACCTATGGACATCGTAATGGATTACCGCTTGGTGTACTGCCTGAAGAATGGCTTACCATTAGACCAAAATGTATATGATGGCGCCCTATGGTCGTGCATAGCAGAACTTACTCAGCAATCAATAGCAGGAGGAAATTGTGTCGTGCTATTTCCAGAGTTTTAAAAATCAAAAAATATTTTTTACCTTTGCCCCAAACTAATGTCTAACGACTAAAAACTAAGTATATGAAATTCAACGAGTACAAACACTTAGATCTTACTAAGATAGCAGAAGAAATATTGGCTTTTTGGAAAGCCGCTAACATCTTTGAGCAGAGTATCACCTCACGCGAGGGGGCAGCTCCGTTCGTGTTTTTTGAAGGACCACCATCTGCCAATGGAGTGCCTGGTATTCACCACGTGATGGCGCGCTCTATTAAGGATATTTTCTGCCGTTATAAAACTCAGAAAGGATTTCAAGTAAAACGCAAAGCAGGTTGGGATACCCACGGATTGCCCGTAGAATTGGGGGTAGAGAAAGAACTCGGCATTACCAAAGAAGATATAGGCAAAAAAATAAGCGTAGAGGACTATAACAAGGCTTGTAAGGAAGCCGTGATGCGCTATACCGATATCTGGAATGACCTTACCGAAAAAATAGGCTATTGGGTGGATATGGAAGACCCTTATATCACCTATAAACCCAAATATATGGAAAGCGTGTGGTGGCTTTTGAAACAACTCTACAATAAACAGTTACTCTACAAAGGCTATACCATTCAGCCTTATTCGCCTAACGCAGGAACTGGCTTGTCATCGCACGAGCTGAACCAACCTGGTTGCTATCGCGATGTGAGCGATACTACGGTTGTGGCGCAGTTCAAAGTAAAAGCGTTAGCAGCAGCGGCAAGTAAAGCATTGGGTAACCCTACAGCACCTATCCATATCCTCGCTTGGACGACCACCCCTTGGACGCTGCCTTCTAACACTGCATTGGCAGTAGGTAAAGAGATTGACTACGTACTGGTAAAAACCTTTAATCAATACACTTTTGAACCGATTACCATCATCATTGGCAAACCGCTTTTGGCAAAACAGTTCGGCAAGAAATTCGCAGAGGGCGATGCAGCTGCTTTGGCGGCTTATACGCCTGAGAGTAAGACAATTCCTTACCAAATTATAGGGGAATGCAAAGGCGCAGACCTCGTGGGTACTACTTATGAGCAACTCATTCCTTGGTGCGCTCCTGCTGAAAATGCCGACCAAGCTTTCCGCGTGATTGCAGGTGACTTTGTTACGACCGATGACGGTACAGGTATCGTACATATCGCGCCTACTTTTGGTGCGGACGACGCCCGCGTAGCCAAAGAATACGGCGTGCCCCCAATGCTCGTGAAAGATGCGCACGGCAATTTGATTCCGCTGGTAGATTTGCAAGGAAAATTCATTGAAGGACACAATATTCCTGAGGCTTTTGCTGGTAAATACATCAAAAATGAGTATTACGATGCAGGGCAAGCGCCTGAAAAATCGTGGGATGTGAGCTTGGCTATCCTCCTCAAAGAAGAAAACAAAGCCTTCAAAGTAGAAAAATACGTACACAGCTATCCGCACTGTTGGCGTACTGATAAACCCGTGTTGTACTACCCGCTCGACTCGTGGTTCGTACGCGTAACCGATTTCAAAGAGCGTATGTTCGACCTCAATGAAACCATCAACTGGAAACCTAAGGCTACTGGTGAAGGGCGTTTTGGCAACTGGCTAAAAAATGCCAACGACTGGAACCTTTCGCGTTCGCGCTATTGGGGTATCCCGTTACCTATTTGGCGTACAGACGATAAACAAGAGGAAATCTGCATAGGCTCCGTAGAGGAACTAAAAGTCGAAATACAAAAAGCTATTGCAGCGGGCGTAATGACTACCGACCCTTATAAAGATTTTGTAGTGGGCGACAACTCCGAAAGCAATTACGACAAGGTAGATTTACACAAAAATATCGTAGATAACATAGTGCTCGTATCGCCATCAGGCAAGCCAATGCACCGCGAAAGTGACCTTATTGACGTGTGGTTCGACTCTGGGTCTATGCCGTATGCACAATGGCACTATCCTTTTGAAAACAAGGACTATATAGAAAACCACACTGCCTATCCAGCCGACTTTATTGCTGAAGGGGTAGACCAAACACGCGGTTGGTTCTATACACTTCACGCTATTGGTACTTCGGTATTCAACAGCGTGGCGTACAAAAACGTAGTGTCTAACGGACTAGTGCTTGACAAGAACGGACAAAAGATGTCGAAACGCTTGGGCAATGCGGTAGACCCCTTCACTACCATAGCCGAGTATGGCGCCGATGCCACTCGCTGGTATATGATTTCCAACGCAAACCCTTGGGACAACCTCAAATTCGACTTGGAAGGGGTAGCCGAAGTGCGCCGTAAATTCTTTGGTACACTCTACAACACCTATTCATTCTTTGCGCTCTATGCCAATACCGACAGCTTCACTTATGCAGAAGCCGATATACCACTAGCTGAACGCCCTGAAATAGACCGCTGGATACTTTCGGAACTCAATACCCTTATCAAAGAAGTAGATGCCCTCTATGCCGATTATGAGCCTACCCGCGCTACGCGTGCTATCTCCGATTTTGTACAAGAAAACCTCAGTAACTGGTACGTGCGCTTGTCACGTCGCCGTTTCTGGAAAGGTGAATACGAAGCCGATAAGATAGCCGCTTACCAAACGCTTTACACCTGTCTGGTAACCATCGCTAAACTGATGGCGCCTGTAGCGCCTTTCTATGCCGATAGATTGTACAAAGACTTGGTGAGTGTTACCGGTAAAGAAAACAAAGAAAGTGTACACCTTACTGATTTCCCAGTGGCTAATGAAAGCTACATCGATAAGTCTTTAGAAAGCAAGATGCAGAAAGCGCAGACTATCTCGTCCTTAGTACTATCATTGCGCAAGAAAGAAAGCATCAAGGTGCGTCAGCCATTGCAAAAGATAATGATACCGATAGCGAACGCCACTGAGCGTGCTGAAATAGAAGCCGTAGCAAACCTCATCAAGCACGAGGTGAATGTGAAGGAAATAGAACTCTTGGAAGATGCCTCAGGTATATTGGTAAAACAAATCAAACCGAACTTCAAGACCTTAGGACCTAAATTCGGTAAGGATATGAAAGCCATTGCCACAGCGGTACAAGAGTTTGGACAAGCGGAAATAGCACAGTTTGAAAAAGCACAAACGTACAGCTTGCAACTGCCCGACAAAACGGTTACTTTGAGTTTGGACGACGTAGAAATCAGTACCCAAGATATAGAAGGCTGGTTGGTAGCCACCGCTGGCAGTCTGTTGGTAGCCTTAGATATTCACATTACCCCCGAACTGCGCCAAGAAGGTATCGCTCGTGAGTTGGTGAACCGCATTCAGAATATCCGTAAGGACAATGATTACGACATCACTGACCGCATACAAATACGCCTCCAAGCGCACCCTGCCCTACAAGAGGCTGTAACTGCCAACGAGGCTTATATCAAGAATGAAACCCTTACTGATAGTATCACTTTTGTAGATAGCCTAACGGAGGGTGAAGAAATAGCCTTCGATGAAGTAACAACAAGAATAGTAGTTGCAAAATCATAAGTTAATGATACACTTTGCCAAAGGTGCAAGCCATATAGGCTGAAACCTTTGGCAAAGTTTTTTTAATATCTTATTATTAAGAATGAAAAAGATATTAGTAATACTTGCTTTTATAGGCTTATCAAGCTGCCAAGAACAGAGAACCCCTGAAAAGAGCGCTGAAGAACGAACAGAACAAACTAAAGTTACTGAGGTAGAGAACCCTGAGGAAGCAAGACTTAAAAGGTATCTGACTTTTAAATCGTACTTTAAAAAAGAAATAAAACTTCCTGCAGATTTCACTAAAGAAATTCTTGGAAATAGAGAGGACACCTTGCCAAGAACATTGTACAATCAAATTATTTTCTCTGACCAAGAAAGAAACAACATTCAAGAATATGCAAAGTTTTACACTCCTGATGGTGAGCTTATAGATAGGGTTAATACCTATGGTATTTTAGATACAACTTTTTTTAATGGAGGGTGTAATACACATAAAGAAAAATTTCAACCCAAACTATATCCTCTTGGGCATATAAATTTATCTGGAGAATATGATGTTTTTGTACTAAAAACAAGTCATATAGATTTGATATTCATTGATTTTTTTGTTTTTAATAAAGAAGGAAATATCAAGTCGTTTGTAAGTGTATTTGAGATGGAACCTTCTAGAGATTGTGAAAAAACTTGGGAAGATTTTGTTCACAATTACAAAGTAGATACTTATTTTATACAATCACGAATACAAAAAAATCGGATTATTAAGTGGACTGAAAAAAGATTTGGTATGACTATTAAAGTAGAATGGCAGCTACAAAAAGATGGCTATTTTAAAGTAATGAAATTAAAAAAGGAAGGTAAAAATGAATGGCTTGAAGATTAGTACATTCAAAAAGAATAGTAGCTACAAAATTGTAGGTGTGAGTCGCACTTAGGTGTACCACAATAGAAAGTTAAACATCTTATTATTAAGAATGAAAAAGATATTAGTAATACTTGCTTTTATAGGCTTATCAAGCTGCCAAGAACAGAGAACCCCTGAAAAGAGCGCTGAAGAACGAACAGAACAAACTAAAGTTACTGAGGTAGAGAACCCTGAGGAAGCAAGACTTAAAAGGTATCTGACTTTTAAATCGTACTTTAAAAAAGAAATAAAACTTCCTGCAGATTTCACTAAAGAAATTCTTGGAAATAGAGAGGACACCTTGCCAAGAACATTGTACAATCAAATTATTTTCTCTGACCAAGAAAGAAACAACATTCAAGAATATGCAAAGTTTTACACTCCTGATGGTGAGCTTATAGATAGGGTTAATACCTATGGTATTTTAGATACAACTTTTATTGATGCAGGTTGTAATACACACAAAGAAAAGTTCGATGGAAAGCTATATCCTCTTGGGCATATAAAATTATCTGAAGAATATGATACTTTTGTAACAAAGGTATGTGAGATAGATATTATATATATTGATATTTTTGTTTTTAGTAAGGAAGGAAATATCAAGTCATTTGTAAGTGTATTTGAAATAGAACCTTCTAGAGATTGTGAAAAAACTTGGGAAGATTTTGTTTACAATTACAAAGTAGATACTTACTTTATACAATCGCGAATACAAAAAAATCATATTATTAAGAGGACTGAAAAAAGATTTGGTATGACTATCAAGACAGAATGGCAGCTACAAAAAGATGGTTATTTTAAAGTAATGAAATTAAAAAAGGAAGGTAAAAATGAATGGCTTGAAGATTAGTACATTCAAAAAGAATAGTAGCTACAAAATTGTAGGTGTGAGTCGCACTTAGGTGTACCACAATAGAAAGTTAAACATCTTATTATTAAGAATGAAAAAGATATTAGTAATACTTGCTTTTATAGGCTTATCAAGCTGCCAAGAACAGAGAACCCCTGAAAAGAGCGCTGAAGAACGAACAGAACAAACTAAAGTTACTGAGGTAGAGAACCCTGAGGAAGCAAGACTTAAAAGGTATCTGACTTTTAAATCGTACTTTAAAAAAGAAATAAAACTTCCTGCAGATTTTACTAAAGAAATTTATGGTAGTAGAGAGGATACTTTGCCTAAAGCGCTGTACAACCAAATTATTTTCTCTGACCAAGAAAGAAACAACATTCAAGAATATGGGAAGTTCTATAGTTCAGATGGAGATCTTATAGATTGGTCTGATACTTATGGCATTTTGGATACAATGCCTTCTAATGCAGGAAGCTATAGGCATAAAGAAAATTTTCAACCCAAACTATATCCTCTTGGGTATATAAATTTATCTGAAGAATATGATGCTTTTGTACTAAAAACAAGTCATATAGATTTAATATTTATTGATATTTTTGTTTTTAGTAAGGAAGGAAATATCAAATCATTTGTAAGTGTATTTGAGATGGATCCTTTGAGAGATTGTGAAAAAACTTGGGAAGATTTTGTTTACAATTATAAGGTAGATACCTTTTTCTTCCAATCGCGAATACAAAAAAATCATATTATTAAGAGGACTGAAAAAAGATTTGGTATGACTATCAAGACAGAATGGCAGCTACAAAAAGATGGTTATTTTAAAGTAATGAAATTAAAAAAGGAAGGTAAAAATGAATGGCTTGAAGATTAGTACATTCAAAAGTATAAATTTATAAATAAAAAGAATTATTACAAACATTTGAAAGAATGTCTAGAAATAACAACAAGAATAGTAGTTGTAAAATCGTAGGTGTGAACCGCACTGGCGTACTACGATAAAAAGTTAAACACTTTGCCAAATTTTAGCCCGTGCGGCTCGACTTTTGGTAAAGTGTTTTTTACTAGAGAGAAAGGAAATGATATAAAATAGTACTTATGTTTTTAAAATGCAATGATAAAAAAATTGAATTACATCCTACTGTGTGGGAATATCTATATCCCTATCTTTTAAGATTTTCGATAAAACACAATATTGACTGGACTATCTGGAAAGCAAAAGATGTAGTGTATATACCAGAAGATAAGAGAGAAGAGTTAATATTTATGTTAGAATATATTTTTGAAGAACTTATGGTAGAGTGTTATAAAGAACCTACACAAAGACAAAGAACAAAACATTCTACAAGGTTTGAAAATGTGGTTTTTAAAGATAAAAAATATATCTTAAACTATGTAACAGATATTATTGGAATCATTGGTTATTGGCTTATATATATGATAAATGCTTTGTCTTAGAATTTAAATACTACAAAACATAAACTTTAAAAGCTAATGTAATGAAAATAAAATATTCTGATTATCAATTACTTTTGTAGTATTTTATGTATAGGCGTTTGGCAAACGCCCACACAAAACAAAACTTTTTCATTACCTTCTTTATATTTTTTCTTCAGTAGTACCTAAACCCCCTTTGTAAAATAACCAAATAAGAAATATTTCTATGAGTTTTGCTAATGATATTAAGAACCTAAACAGTTTTTTAAAAGAGCAAGGTTTTTTGGCTGTACCGATGAATTACAATAACCTTCGTTCGTGGGTAAAGGAATTGGATAGCGAACACTTGGTTTATATGTATGTTTACGTCGGTCAGTACAAACAACATAGCCAAGATGGTTTTCTTATTGTATCGCCTCCACGTGATAACGATGATGTTTGGGAACGTACCTCCTTAGCTTTTGGGATTCCTTTAGATGAAAACTTTGAGTTAGGTTCAGGGTTTTATGACAAATACATCAATAGACTTACCAATCTATTGCCCAGTGCCGTTTGCTTAAAAGAAGCTGTTATCAATGAGATGCACAACCCCAGTGAGATTGCAACAAAAGGTATTAATACCGCTAAAATATTAGCTACTCGTTATATGAGAGTTGTACAAGCTTTTCGCGATTTGCAGAAAGCGCCTAATTTTACTGAACTCTGCCAAATTAGCAAAGAAACGTGGTTAAAAAAGAAGAAAATCTATTGGTTAGAAGAAGATTTGGGCAAGAAATATCTTGCCCCCTATGCTGATGATATTATAAAACAATATCCTGATACTTATACCGAAAGGCTTAGTATTATTTTGGCTACTTATAGTGTTTTTAGGTAGTACCTTCTAAATTTTAAAACCTAATGCGATGAAAATAAAATCTTTTTTCTGTGTTTTACTCTTAATTGTGAGTGTGTATGCTTATGCACAAGGGGAAGCTGCTGGCAATGATTGGACTAAAATGGGTTTAAAAGGCAAGGTAAAATCAGTGAAAACTTCTATTTATTTTGCTGAGGAAAAAGGCAATGATTTTGCCAAAGGGTCTACTCTCTCTCAAGGCATTTACCCTGTTAAAAAAATTAAACAGTACAGCGAAATGGAACGAATGGGAGTAAAAGCTTTCTTCATACAGTTTTTAGTAAACATTATCCCTTCGGCTATTACCTTTGATAAAAATGGTTTTATAACTGAAAAATGGCGCTATGATGATATATTTCCTAAAAAAATAGTATATACTTACGACAAAAAGAATCGCCTTATTGATAAATCGACGTTTGTAGATGAGGTTTTAGAGACAAAGGATACGCTTGTCTATAACACCAAAGGACAATTGGAGAAAGAAATACTTGACCTAAAAACAAAAGATGAAACAATCTACACTTATACTTATAATGTTGATGGAGAGCTTATTCAAAGGAATTTTAAAAGAACTGAAGATCTCCCTTTGTTTAAAGAAATATACATTTATAACAATAAAAGACTTGTAAATAAGGAAGTTTACCAATTCGACCGACTTATATGGCGAGGGCTTTATGAATAAGGAGCAGAAGGAGAGCTTATTAAAGCCATTTCGCAGAAAATAGACGACTTTATATGGCACTCTAAATATACTTATGACCAGAACAACCAGCTGAAAGAGGAATATCTTTTGATAAATGAGAGTGAAAATAATGGATTTTTAAACAAATTCGGTTCAGATAGGCGTCTCACCTATCATTTGACGTTTTCTACCGATTATCTTTGTGAGTACAAATATACCGATGATGCACAAGGCAATTGGATAAAGATGATTACTTATGAAAATGGGGTTCCTATGCTTTATGTAGAGCGAAAAATAGAGTACTTTAAGTAAAACACATTAACTGATGAGAAATTCTTCTACCTTACATTTTATGTATCCAAAATTCGGGGTTGAGTCGTGTGGTGTTTTTGTATAAAAAGAACTTCATTTCGGTTTTGCCATTGTTATCGGTGAAGATTTTACCTAACGCTTCTTTGGCTTTTACCTTATCTCCTTTCTTCACATATACATCGGTAAGGTTGTAATAAATAGTAATATAATTCCCGTGGCGCACTTGCACTACTTTGTTGCTACCGGGGATAGATTGTATCGCCGATACTTCACCTTCAAACACACAACGGGCTTCAGCGCCTTTTTCGGTGGCGATGGTTACCCCATTGTTATAGTGTTGTAATTCAGGGTATACGGGGTCGTAGTACACGCCAAAACCTTGTGATTTATACCCTTTCACTACAGGCCATATCAAGTTGCCTTTGTTGGCTTCAAAACTATCGGCGACACGGCGAGACTCGGGGGTGAGGACAAAAGTTACCTCGGCATCAGAAGCTGATGGAGGGGTAGAGGTGGTCATTCCGCCTTGTGATTGCGCATTGCCTTTGCCTCGGTTGAGGGCTGCCAAACGCTCTTTTTCACGTTTGTTAGCCTCGATAATTGCCAAGCGGATGAGGCGTTGTATTTCGCGGTCGATGGCGTTGGCTTGTTTTTGTTTTTCGCGTATTTGAGCTTCGTAACTGCGTTCTACTGTGCGTATATTAGCCGCAAGGGTTTCTAATTCCTTTTTCTCAGTCTGCAAGGTAGCTTGCTCTTGGCGTTGTTCCTCAAGCACTTGGTTTTTAGTATTCCGTTGCGCTATGAGGGTATCGTTGAGGCTCTTAATCTTATTGGTTTTTGTTTGTATAAGTGTAACTTGTTCTTTGCGGTAGTTCACGTACTGTTTCATATAAGCCAAACGTTTGTAGGCTTGTGAGAAACTTTCGGATGAGAGCAAGAAGAGCAATCGGTTTTGAGCGGATTTACTTTTGTACGACTGCTTGATAATTTTGGCGTATTCGCCTTTGTGGTATTCTAATTCTTTTTTGAGGGTGCGCATTTGCTCCTCGTTATCGGCGATTTCTTTAGAAAGCAGATTTGCCTGCTGCTGATTGATTTGTATCAGGCGGGTGCGTGCTAATATCTTCTCGTTAGCAACTTCTATCTGCTGAACGGTGGTTTTGTGTTGCTGACTTTGTTGTTGGCGCAATGCCGACATCTCCTTGATTTGTTCAAGCAATGCCTTTTTGCGTTGTTCTAATTCTTTTTGCTTGGTTTGTGCTGTGAGCAGTAGCGGGAAGCAAAGCAAAAGCAGTATGATTTTTAGTATATTCATAGGTCGTAGCACGACAGCCAGTTTAACGTATTTTCAACTTTGCCAAATTTTCTTGCTTGTGCGGCTCGCACCTTTGGCAAAGTTTGCGACACATTTGTTACTTGTTTATTGTTATTTCTTTCATTCCTGATGGGATTTTAAAGGGGAATGAGAGTTTTTTATCGAGGTCTAAACCTTTGTATTCTAAAGAAATTTGGGTGTTGTTATCGCCTTCGCTGGCAACTATTTTGATAGTGTGAGGCAAGAGGAGTTTATCTACTTGCTGATAAGTGTAAGTAGCTGTAGCTTTTTGCTTGCCACCTAAATGATTCACTTCGGTAACGCCTACGCGGTAGTTATCAGGCAAAAAGCGATAAATCACTTGCACGGGTGATTCATCAGTGATTTCAATGTTGTACATATTATTGTCTTCACTGATGACTTTGATGATGCCTTCGCTATTAAAGTTGATGTTGTAAAGCGCATTGCCTAACAGAAGATTTTGCAATTCGCTAAAGCCTACTTCTACCCCTAATAACTTACTGATATAGCTAAAATCACCGCTGAAGTACGAATTGTCTATGCGGTTGTAATATTCAGCTTTTTCGGGGGTGATGAGTGCTTTGGCAAGACCTAAAGGAGCAGAAATCCATATTGTTTTATCTTTTTCCATACGGAAAGAAAAAGGCAGGTTTTGCTCGTTTTTACCGTCGTTATAGGTTACCAGCAAATTCCCGCTCAAGGTATTGAAAGCGGGGAATGATTTTAGGTGCTGGTTGATAATTTCTTTGGATTGTTTATCAACGCTGGCTCTCCCTGCAGGGGTTACCAAGGTTTGTTTGGTTTTACAACTCACTAATAAAATGGTTGTAAGGATTAAGATGATTTTTTTCATAATATTTTGTCGATTTTTTCGATTTGCCAAAAGTGCGAGCCGCACGGGCAAGACTTCAACGAAGTGTAGCGATGTATTTATTTGATAAGGTGCGCTGTTTCTTTATTTTTGACCGACTTTTTTTCTTCAGCCATTCCACTTGAGCTCTTGCTTCTTCTAAGGTAACGGGTGGCTGCTTGGATAGTATCTCCATAGCTAACTTTGCCCGTTCCGCAAATGATAGTTTGTAACTCATATTTCAATTCGCTAATTTCCAACTCTGCTAATTTGCTAATTTCCTCCAGTGCTTCCAAAGCCTCCAGTTCCTCTTTCGGTATTGGAAAGTTCAGTAACTGTTTGGAAAGAGGCTTTTGCGTATGCAGCAAATACCATTTGGGCGATGCGGTCGCCGTGGGTAATGGTAAAGGGTTCATTAGAGAGGTTTACGATGGGCACTTTCACTTCGCCGCGGTAGTCGCAATCAATGGTGCCAGGGCTGTTGATCACAGTGATGCCGTGCTTGATAGCCATTCCGCTACGAGGGCGCACTTGAGCTTCATAGCCTTCGGGGATTTCCAAAAATAAGCCAGTAGGCACAAGGGTGCGTTCTAAGGGTTGCAGGGTGATATTGCTATCGGGGAGATTGGCGCGGAGGTCTACCCCTGCAGCTCCTTCGGTTTGATAGGAAGGAAGCTCGTTATTAGATAAGTTTTTAATTTTTACAATCATTGTTCTTTATTTATTTGTTGTGTCGGTTGTGAACTCAGCGAATTGGTCGTAAGGAACTTTTTTGCCGTGTTTGAATAGCACAAAAGGTTCTTCGTCTATAAAACCGATGGTTATTCCGTTTTCATCAAAATTGTCTACTTCATCAAACTGAGGAGCGAATATTTCTTTTCCGTTAGTATCAACAAATCCCCAAAGCTCGTCTTTACATACGGCAGCCATTTCGTTGCAAAATTCGATCACTTCATCATATTGCAGAGGTACGATTTCTTCGCCTTTGGCGTTGATAAAGCCCCATTTCTCAGCAATCATCACGGCGGCAAATTCGCCATTGTCGTCAAATTCGGCAGCTTCGTCGTATTTTAGTTCGCAAATAAGTTCGCCTTGAGCATTGGCAAAGCCCCATTTATCGTTTTTCAGTACGGGAGTAAATCCGTTGTTAAAACCTATGATTTCATCGTATTGAAAAGGGATAATCACCTCGTCGTTTGGGTTGATAATACCCCAATACTTGTTGTGAATCACTTTGGCTACACCATCGAAAAAGCCCTCAGTTCCCTCGTATTTATAAGGGATTACGAGTTCGTTTTTCTTGTTGATGAATCCCCAAAGTTCGTTGTTTTTCACGGGGGCAAGTCCTTCGCTAAAGGAATCGGCATCGTCATAAACAAAAGGAATTACTTCTTTGCCTTTGGTGTTGATAAAACCAGCTTTACCATTGAGTTTTACGGCAGCCATACGAGCCGAAAAATGATTAGCAGCCTCGTAAATTAGGGGGATTACAAGCTCTCCTTTGGTATTTACAAAACCAAATTTACCGTTTTTCTTCACTTTGATAAGTCCTTCAGAAAAAGTAAAAACTTGGTCGTAGTACACGGGAACAATTTCTTTGCCAGCAGTGTTGAGCACGCCCCAAAGGTCGCCTATTTTCACAGCAGCTGTTCCATTGATAAAAGGGAAAGTAGCATCGTATTTAAAAGAACATATTTCTTTACCGTTTTGGTTTACAAATCCCCATTTTCCGTTGCGTTTGGCAGCGGCAAGGTTATCGTTTGTTAGTATTTGAGATTCTTCATAATTTTTTCGCCACAATTCTTGCGGTATTTCCATTCGTTTTCGTTTTTCTTTATTATTGGGGGCAAAGGTACGAATAATTTGTCAATTAGCAAATTAGCGAATTAGCAAATTGGCACACGGAAAGACTTACATATTGCGACCTTGTTCATTGGGGTAGAGAGTGTGTACGGGGTCGCTTTGCCAATAGTCGCGGGTATCGATATCCATTATAGTGATGCGCCCTTTGAAGGCAGCACCTGTATCTACATTGGTTACTCCGTTGAAAGAAAGTGGTTTATCGGAGCCTAATCGGGTGGTGGGGGTATGTCCGATGTATATTTCGGTATAGAGTTTTAGTCGGTTAGGGAAATGCCGGTCGGTAGGGGAGAGGTTGCAACTTTGTGCGAGTTCCCAAAGGGTTCTATCCCAATAGAACATTTGTTCAAAATGTTCGTGGGCGATGCCGCGCAGGTTCGTAAATCCAGCGTGGAGGAAGAGGCGGTTTTTGCTGTCTAAATAGTAGTTTTCGAGCTCGGCTAAGAAGTTGAGGTGAGCGTTACGGCGTTCGTGAGTTACGTTGTGGTAGGCTTTTTCGGTAGCTTTACCACCGTGTAAGCGCCAAAGGGTATCCATAGGTTTTCCTAAGAGGAAATCGTAGCATAAGGCATCGTGGTTGCCGCGTAAGAAGAGGCAGCGGTGTTTTTGGCGATAGCCGATGAGAAAATCCAATAGTTCAGGGGTTTCGCTCCAGCCATCGGCGTAGTCGCCGAGGAAGATAAGAAAATCGTCGTGCTGAATGTCAGCGCGTTGCAAAACTTGAATGAGGGCACGAGGAGCGCCGTGAATATCGCCAATAACAAGGGTTCTCATTGTAATAAAAAGGGTATTGATGAGGCAAAAGTAGCAAAAATATTTGGATTTTAGAGATAAAATGTTTTTATTTGCAGACTAAAAACTATGTAAGCGATGGAATTAGGTAACAAACATAAATGGAGTACAGTAACGACTGTAGGTTTTGCGCTTTTTGCGATGTTCTTTGGAGCGGGCAACTTGATATTACCCCCTTTTATAGGATTGGAAGCAGGGAATGATTGGTTGTGGGCACTTTTAGGCTTTTTTGTCACCGCTATTATTGCACCTTTTTTAGGAGTGCTAATGGTGGCTAAAGCGGGGACAAACTTTACTCATTTGGGGGATCGCATTCACCCAGAACTCATCAAATGGCTTACGCTGTTTGTGATATTGTGTATAGGTCCGCTCATTGCCATTCCGCGTACGGGTTCTACTACTTTTGAGGTAGGGATAGCCCCTTTGTTACCCAATTTACCTAAAATTGCATTTTTAGTGGTGTTTTTTGGGGTGGTTTTGGTGCTTTCTATCTCTAAATCGAAGATTGTGGATATTATCGGGAAGTTCCTGACGCCTTTTCTGCTAATAGTGTTGGTATTGCTCATTGTTTTAGGCATTCTCTTCCCCTTGCATCACACACTTCCATCGGATTTTACCGCAAAAGATAGTTTTGTTTTTGGTTTTACTGAAGGTTACCAAACGATGGATGTACTTGCCTCGGTGATTTTTGCGGGGATTATCATTTCGGCAGTCAGTGAAAAAGGCTATCATTCACCCGAAAAGCGTTCGCATATCACGTTGCTCTCGGGCGGTATCTCCACAATATGCTTGTTGCTTATCTACGGCGGACTCATCTATTTAGGAGCGACTTCAGGTTATCTTACTGATAATGAAGTTTCACGCACCGATTTGCTTTTGCATATTTCACACGCAGTGTTAGGAAAATGGGGAACAACAGCGGTTGCACTAGCGATAGGCTTTGCTTGCCTTACAACGGCTATTGCGCTCACTTCATCAGTAGGGAGTTTTTTTGAAGAGTTCACTAAAGGACGATTGCCTTATAAAGTAGGGGTAGTGCTCTGTACGCTTGTTTCTATAGTGCTTTCTATCAACAAAGTAGATAGCATTATACAATATGCGGCTTATATATTACTATTTTTATATCCTATTGTATTCACTATTATTTTGGACATATTGCTCTTTGGAAATACCATAAAATCGCGTACCCCCTATCTCGTGAGCATTGCTGTTACTGCTGTGTTATCGTTAATCGACAGTTGTAAAACTTGGGGAGTATCATCATTAGAGCAGGTGTATGCACTCAAGGCGTATCTTCCGTTAGATAGCTATTCGTTAGGGTGGTTGTTGCCCTCATTATTGGCGTTTTTGGGAGCAGCGGTGCTACAAGTAAGAGGTAAGAGATAAGAGGTAAGATGAAAACATTCTATCTATACATAGTATTGCTACTTAGTTTGGGCTGTAAGGCTCAAGAGTTTGATTTGCGCAGTATGAAACGCTTTGATGAAAAGGTTTTTAAGGATTGGGAAGTGGATACACAATATGTTCAAATGTATGATTGGGATAGATTCTTAAAAAAAGGAGATGAAAGGGTTAGGATTATCAAAACGGATAGTTTTATTCAAGTAGAAGTTAGTACCATTGCAAATCCTTATAAGAAAAAATATAAGTATGATATCCGCACCAAACGTTTGATTCTACAATCTTATTTCTTCTATGATTGCCAAATAGGTATTTGGAAAAATTGGAGCAAAACGGGCAAACTTATCAAAGAGGTAGATTATGATGAACCCTATAAATTAAGTGTAAAAGATATTATAACACTAGTAAATCAAAAATTTAATATTGATTTGTTGGATATGAAATTGCTTTTAAATGTAGATAGGTATAATAGAAGCGTTCCTATTTATAATATTATTAGTATTACAAAGCCTAATATAAGAGGACTAGAAATTAGGTATATAACCATAAGTGCTGATAATGGTGAAGTTCTTTTTGATAAAATGTTATCTTCAGAAAAGGATTTTAATGATAATATGAATGATATATATCAATTAGAAGGTGAGAAAAATTTGAAGAGGGGCAATACTTAAGAGAAATCACAAAGTTATATTGAACTGATATTGAAGTAAAGAAAGAATACAAAAAAAGCAATACTTTTTAGTATTGCTTTTTTCTTGCTCCCCCTACTGGACTTGAACCAGTGACCCTCTGATTAACAGTCAGATGCTCTAACCAACTGAGCTAAGGAGGAATATTCTACTTGTTTTTTTCTTAATTGCGGTGCAAAGGTACGACTATTTTTGAAACCTGCAAATTTTTAGGAAGATTTTTTTAAAATATTTTTTGCTTTTGCAGTTAAGATGTTTATTATCAATGGTTATTGATAAGTGTGGTTCGTGCCATTAGATAATGAGAAAGAGGGCTGTATCGACTTTAACAAAGTCTATACAGCCCCTTTTATTTTGGTATTACTTGTTATTTACAAAGTAGTGATAGAACCAAGGAATGGTTTCAATACCTTTGAGGAAGTTGAAAATACCATAGTGTTCGTTGGGCGAGTGGATGGCATCGCTGTCTAAACCAAAACCTAAGAGAATTGATTTGCTGCCTAATTCTTCTTCAAAAAGAGCTACAATAGGGATGCTACCGCCTGAACGCACTGGGATAGGCTCTTTGCCGAAGCTCGCTTGGCAGGCTTTTACCGCTGCTTGGTAAGCAGGCGTATCGGTAGGGGTTACATAACCTTGTCCGCCGTGGTGAGGGGTTACTTTCACGCGTACTCCTGCAGGAGCGATGCTCTCAAAGTGTTTGGTGAAGAGTTCGGTAATTTCGTGGTTGTCTTGGTTAGGCACCAAGCGCATTGATATTTTAGCATAAGCCTTACTTGGGATCACGGTTTTGGCTCCTTGCCCTGTATAGCCGCCCCAAATACCATTTACATCAAGGGTAGGGCGTATAGAGGCACGCTCAGTAGTGGTGTAGCCTTTTTCGCCATATACTTCATCGATATCTAAGGCTTTTTTGTAGGCTTCGAGTGAGAAAGGTGCTTTTGCCATTTCATCGCGTTCGGCTTGTGAGAGTTCTTCTACTTTGTCGTAGAAATGCGGAATGGTCACGCGGTTGTTCTCGTCGTGCAAAGAAGCAATCATCTTAGTAAGCACATTGATAGGGTTCGCTACCGCACCACCGTATAAGCCAGAGTGCAAATCGCGGTTGGCACTAGTAACTTCTACTTCCACATAGCTAAGTCCGCGTAAGCCCGTAGTGATAGAAGGGGTATCGTTAGCCAGCATACCGGTATCGGAAATGAGGATGATATCGTTTTTGAGTTTTTCGTGGTTGCGTTTTACAAACCAACTCAAACTTTCGGAACCTACTTCTTCTTCACCCTCAATCATAAACTTCACATTGCAAGGCAATACGTTGTTTTTCACCATATATTCAAGGGCTTTCACGTGCATAAACATTTGCCCTTTGTCGTCGCAAGCCCCACGAGCGAAGATAGCACCATCGGGGTGGATATCGGTTTTTTTGATCACAGGCTCAAAGGGGTCGGATTCCCAAAGCTCGATAGGGTCGGCGGGTTGTACATCGTAGTGCCCATATACCAATACGGTAGGTAGCGCAGGGTCGATAGTTTTTTCGCCATAGACGATAGGGTAGCCAGGGGTTTCACATATTTCTACCTTGTCGCAACCAGCCTTTTCTAAGGCGTTTTTTACGGCATCGGCGGTGTTGAGCACATCCTGAGAATAGGCAGCATCGGCACTAATAGAAGGCATTTTGAGCAGTTCTATCAGTTCCGCAATAAAGCGGTCTTTGTTTTCGTTGATATAATTTTTTACTGAATCCATTATGTATCGATTAACAATTTACAATTAATAATTTATAAAATAAGAGTTTTTAAAAGAGCAACAAAGGTACATTATTTTTTTAAAATACCAAAACTTCATCTATAAAAAGCCACGCATCACCGCCTTTAGGAGGGTTTTTTACATTTTTGAGAGAGAGTTTGATATAGCGAGCATCTTGAGGATTGAATTTCAGGATAAAATCTTTTAAAGAGGGTTTTCCTCTCACTATACAAGGCTCGTTGTGGGTTGCTACTTCGCGGTAGTTTTTTCCATCGGTTGAAATGGCCACTTCAAATTTTATAGGGAAGTAAATGCCAGCAGCTTGGTAGTCCATAGCGCCTATGCGGACTTCACTAATGTTGGTATTTTGGTCTAAATCGAGTGTGAGGGTTACATCGTCGCCTAACCAACCGAGCCATTGTCCGTCTAGGAAGTTTTTGCTACCGCGAACCACATTGGTGAGAGTCATCTCGCCTTGTCCCTGATACTTCTTATGATAGAGCGGACTATAACTCATTTTTTTAGCTATCGCTTTGTGGAATGTTACCTCACCAGTGGTAATGGTATTGGTCGCTTTTCCACTGAAAACAGTAGCTTTGAAGGTAGTACTTTCGTTGAAAGGAATAGGTTGGGTGTATTTTTCGGCTTTTTCTATGGGGGTATCGCCTAAAGCATAGCGAATATCGGCGTTAGGGACTTCACACTCTAATTTTAAGAAAACCTTACCGTTTTGGTTTTCAACGGCAGGCAACACCTGATACATAGAACGTGCGTATTTTATTTTCATCACATCTAGGCGATCCATAAAGGTTTCGGTACGCTTCACGAAGTTGTCCCAATTTTTTAAGTTATCGGGTGTCCAACTGATTTCGGAAAAAGCTAACAAGCGAGGGAAGAGCATATATTCCGAATGTTCGGGGGTAGCTATAAATTCAGCCCATAAGTTAGCTTGGGTACCTAAAACGTTTTTTTGTAGTTCTGGAGTGAGGTTTTCTTTTTCAAGATTGTAGTGGTAGAGTTTTTTAAGTGTTACATAACCGCCATTAGCGAGAGGCTCATACTCAGGGAGACCTTGATATCTGTTGATATAACAATCACTGGTGAGCACTACAGGGTTGCCTTGTTCGAGGGCTTTTCTGCCTATGTCGATACCGCGCCAATTCATCACTACCGCATCGTTAGCCAAACCACCGTCCATTATTTCATCCCAACCTACAAGAACACGTCCTTTAGAGACTAAAAATTTGTCTATTCGTTTGATGAAATAGCTTTGCAATTCGTGAACATCTTTTAAGTGGTTGTCTTTTATACGTTGTTGGCATTTAGGGCATTTTTCCCATTCGGTGTGATCGGCTTCGTCGCCACCTATGTGAATGTATTTGCTAGGGAATAGCGCCATTACTTCGGTAAGTACATCTTCTAAGAAAGTGAAAGATTCCTCTTGTCCTGCACAATAGATGTCGATGTTAGGCCATACGGCGCCAGAAGGTACACCTATGGGGCGTTTATGACAAGAGAGTTCGGGATAAGCGGCTATAGCACTCATCACGTGGGCGGGCATTTCTATTTCGGGGATTACCGTAATACCACGAGCAGCGGCGTAGGCTACAATCTCTTTGATATCCTCTTGGGTATAGAAACCGCCATATTTTTTAGGAGCTGATGCGGGATTGTCAAAGGCATCGGCAGGGTTAGAGGTGCGCTCATCCCATAGTTTATCCTCTTGATCTACGCGCCAAGCACCTACTTCGGTAAGTTTAGGGTATTTTTTAATTTCGATACGCCAACCCTCATTGTCTACCAAATGGAAATGAAAAGTGTTGAGTTTGAGCATCGCCATACGGTCGAGGGTTTTCAGTATATATTCTTTAGAGAAGAAATGACGAGAGACATCGAGCATCAATCCGCGCCAAGGGTATTCGGGTTTATCGTTGATAGTTATAGTAGGGATGACCCAATTAGCATTAACAGGAGTAGAGCTTTCAAACTCTTTAGGCAAAAGTTGGCGCAGGGTTTCGAGGGCATATATAGCTCCGTTGTAATCGGCAGCAGCTATGGATATTTTATCAGGTTGAACTACGAGGTTGTAACCTTCTTTAGGCAAAGAATTATCGATAGAGAGAGCGATGTAGTTTGTTTGTACGGTTTCATTTTTAATAGGCAGTTTGATGCCAGAGGCTTTTTCGAATTGTTTAGCAAAGATTTCAGCGGCAGGGGCTAAAGATTGGTTGCTTACAAAAACGGTTTCTTTAGTAAATTGAAAGTTTCCATTGTTTAGGGTCATTGATTGGGGTTTAGGGATGATACAGATATCATTTTCGGCAAACTTCACTTGTTGTTTTGGGGTTTGGCAAGCGAAGGCCAAAAGTGCAGTAATGAATAAAAGTTTTTTCATTGGTACTAGTTTTTAGGGGTTAAACATTTTTTTAAAAGTAGCTCGACGCGCAAATATGGTGGGGTCAAAATTTTTCCAGAGTTGTTGGATAGCGATATTTTCTTCGAGTTCGGGGGTGATAACACAGTGAGTCACCTTGTTTTTAGTGAAAACATCGTAGTAATAATCGAACAAAAGTGCCGGAATACCTTTACTTTGGTATTCGGGAGCTACTCCAATGAGGTAGAACTCTACAGTATCGTGGTGTTTTTTGGCTTGCAATAAGTGCCACCAACCCCAAGGGAAGAGTTTGCCTTTGGCTTTTTGTAAGGCTTTGGAAAAAGAAGGCATTACGATAGCAAAACATATCAGTTTGCCGTCTTTATCTTCAATAAAACGGATGTACTCAGGATTGATAAACGGAATGTATTTCTGTTTGAAATAATCGCGCTGACGGTTGCTCACAGGTACGTAAGAAGCCAGCTTAGAGTAGGTTTCGTTGTAGAGATCGAACATTGCATCAACGTGCTTGAGCACCTCTTTGGTAGTGGGGGTATCGATAGATTTTACGCCATAGCGTTTTTTTATAGCTTCGGCTGTTTTTTTGAAGAATTCAGGTTTCGCATTTTTTAATTGGAAAGACATATCAATAAAGCCTTTTTCTTTAGTAAACCCTAATTGCTCTAAGTGCTGTTTGTAGTACGGATAGTGATACCACGTCATCATATTAGAGATATGGTCGTACCCCTCGGTGAGCAAGCCCACCTTGTCCATACTCGAAAATCCCATAGGACCTTCGATATATTCCAACTGGTATTCGCGAGCTTTTTCGGTTACTTTGTTTAAAAGAGCTTTGGTAACCTCGATATCGTCAATCATATCAAGCCAACCAAAACGCACTTTTTTTGCGCCTTGTTTGAGGTCGTGTTGGTTTATGATAGCAGCCACACGTCCTACCATTTTACCATTTTCGTTGTAAGCGCCGTAGAAGAAGGCTTCGGCATTTTCAAACACAGGGTTTTTGGTTTTATCAAAAGAAGCTACTTCATCGTTGATAAGAGGTGGTACCCAATAAGGGTGGTTAGGGTATAGAGATAGAGGGAACTTTACAAATTCAGTAAGTTCTTTTTTAGAGGAAAGTTCTTTAATCGATAGCATTACGTCTGTTTCTTTTAGCTTTTTTCTTATGGTCTATTTTAGTAGGTTCTACTTTTTCTTTGAGTACTTTTTTGATATAGCTGTTGTGATTGTCGATGCGGTAAGAAGCGCCTATCAAGCCCATATAACGCTGAGGTGTGTCTTTCCAGTCAAAGCCTACATCGGCATTGAGTTGCAATTTGTCGGAGGCTAAAAAAGCTACCCCAAGGCGGGTGATTTGGTCGCGGTATTGCTCGTTATACACTCCTTGTTGTTCGGCAAAGATGCTGAACCATCCGTTGTCTAAGTTATGAGTAAGCGTGAGTATATAGCTGTATTCGGCGCTTTCTTTTTTCAAGAATCTATCGGCGATGAGGTTGGCTACCACCACCACGCGAGGGATAGGTTCGGCTTGGAAAATAACAGCTACTTTTGGTGATAGTTGGGGTATCTCCTCATAATAATAACGCTTGTTAGGCAGGAAATTCATGCCAGCATATAGAGCGATAGAGGGAGTGAGGTTTCGCCAGCGGAAAGAGTTGTTAGCTTTCCAGCTGTGAGCGTTAGGTTTTTCGTCTAAGAAAGCGGGTTTGAACAGTTGATATTTTGCACCGATAGTGTTGTTTACAAAGCCAAAGTGGGATGAAGAACCATTGTTGTCAAAGGTATAGTCGTAGGCGAGGGTGCCGTTGAGCATTACTTCTAATTGTTCTTTAAAGAAGCCATAGCGCACAGCGTAATTCACTCCTGTAAAGTTCATAGAAGTGTCGGTTTTTTTATGGTTGCTGCGTTCGTACCACAAGCCTCCTTCGAACTGCAATACGCGAGCCCCTACGGCATAGGCACTTTGAGAATTACCGGGGAGATTGGAGTTGATAATCTCAGTGTATTGGGCGGAAGCTGCCATTGGCAGTAGCGCAATTAAGAGTAAGGAGAGTTTTTTCATTGTAAATAGAATATTTTAGGCGACAAAGATAATAAATAATTACGAATTACGAGTTACGAATTACGAAATTATTACGAATTACGAAGTGAGGTATTAGTCCAAAGATGTTTATTCTACTTAGAGAGGAGAATTTGTAAAAATGGTTTTTTATAAAACAAAATGTTTTTCTATGGAATTTAAGGATAAATATATAAAAAAGTTGCTTAACAGTATTGTTAAACAACTTTTTTACTCATTATTTGTAACTTGTTATTACTTTTTCTTTTTATTCTCGAAATTTACGGCGCAAGAGTCGATTTCGGATACACGGAGGGTGTTTACCATTCCTTTGCCTTGCATTGGCATTGACACGAGACTTATCATTATGTCGCCCATATCTACATAACCTTTTTCGTTGGCAATATGGTTGATGTCCTCAATCAATTCATCGGTAGAAACAAAGCGATCGTAGTAGAAGGTAGTTACGCCCCACAAGAGGTTCAACTGGGTGAGGATACGCTTGTTAGAGGTGAAAATGAGGATGTGCGAATTAGGGCGGTATGACGAAATACGGAAGGCTGCATACCCACTGTTTGTAAGCGAGGTAATTACCTTGGCATTGGTGTCATTAGCCATTTTCGCTGCGTGGAAACAGATCGTATTGGTTACATAACGCAACGAACGTATAAACGGTGTGATGAGAGGAACTTGGATAAGGTTAGAATCCTCTACACTTTTGATGATGCGAGTCATCTGTTGGATTACTTGCACAGGATATTTACCTACTGAAGTTTCTCCAGAGAGCATTACAGCATCGGCACCGTCCATTACCGAGTTTCCTACGTCGTTCACTTCAGCGCGAGTAGGGGTAAGGCTTGAAATCATACTTTCCATCATTTGGGTAGCGATGATTACAGGGATGTGGTGAGATTTAGCTTTGTGCACCAATTCTTTTTGGATAAGAGGCACTTCTTCAGCTGGGATTTCTACCCCAAGGTCACCACGAGCAACCATAATACCATTACAAGCCGCCATAATCTTATCGATATTTACCAATGCTTCAGGTTTTTCAATCTTGGCGATGATAGGAATTTCGTAACCTGCATTTTCTTTGATAAGTTCTTTTAGGTCTTGGATATCTTCGGGGTGTCGCACGAATGAAAGTGCAAACCAATCTACCTCTTGAGAAATAGCGAAAAGAGCATCGCGTACATCTTTTTCAGTAAGAGCAGGAAGTGATACTTTAGTATTAGGTAAGTTTACCCCTTTTTTAGATTTGAGAGGTCCCCCTTGTACAACTACAGCTACTACCTCGTCTTCACGGTTCGTAGATTCCACTTCAAAGATGAGTTTCCCATCGTCTAACAAAATGCGTTCGCCAGGGTTTACATCTTGAGGGAACGCTTTGTAGTTCATATAGGCGCGTTCTTTAGTACCTACAAAAGGTTCACCAGTAACGAAAGTTACGCGGTCGCCAGGGTATACCACAGCATCGTCTTCCATTACCCCAACGCGCAATTTAGGTCCTTGGAGGTCGGCGAGGATAGCGGTATGAAAACCGTGTTCTTCGTTGATTTGGCGAATCATCTTGATGCGGTTGCGCACATCGTCGTAATCGGCGTGTGAGAAGTTAATACGGAAGACGTTCACGCCCGCCGCCATCATATCTTTTATTACCTCAGGGCTTTCGGTAGCGGGGCCTAAGGTAGCTACGATCTTTGTTTTTTTTGTATTTAACATTCTTGTAAAATCTGTTTATATTTATAATCTAGTGTATCGGCATCGATAGTATAAGCGGTAGTAGCAGGTATTTCGGATATTTTAGAGAGCAATGTTGCTAAATCCATACGCCTTTCGGTGTCAATTTTTAGAAAGTAGTCTACTTTTTTATATTTGTCTATTAAGTAGATAAGAGAGGTAGTACTCTCGAAAAGCGAAAGGGATTGCATTTCTTTCTCAATTAGCAGTTTGTTGCCTATGCAGTGCCAAGCTATTCCTAACAAGGGGTTTTCCCAAAAGTAATACGAAAAATATTTACCTGAAACTGTGTCTAACAAACTTGCTTTTTGGTTTTCTTTAGCCAATTGCAATTGCAGAATTTTGTTCAGAAAATAAGCCAAGCGATAGTCGTCTAAAGCTGAATGTACTGCGATGAGCTTGTAATCACAAGGTAAAACATCTAGTAATTTAAGTACTGCTGCCATAGTTCTTCACTTTCAGGCGGCAAAGATACAAACTAATTAGCGAATTAGCAAATTAGCGAGTTAGAAAATTGTTTTGGCACGGTTTTTGGAATATAGTAATAAATTAATTTAGAAATCGCTATTATATTATATATTCTAAGGCGCGTTGCTGTGATAGTAACGCGCTTTTTTATTTTAGAATCGGATGCCAAAACCTATGCCTAAAGTGCGGTATTCTACTGTATCGGGGATTTCATCGGCAAGAATGGGTTTGCCCACCTCAAAACTTGTATATGAGGCATCTATCAATACACTTACAGTGAATGCATCTTCTACAGCAATAGGGATACTCAATCCTATTTTAGCTTCGCCAAAAGAAGCCTTTACTTGTTTGCTCAGCGGGATAAAACCAGATAGTTGTCCGTAAATATCGGCATAAGAAGCCTGAGGGAGCATTCCTCTAACAACGATTCCTGCTTTTAAGGCAGTGGTTACGGGAGCTCTGAAATGGTGAATCCCCACAATACCTCCTACAGCAAAAGAATGGGTGAGTAGGTAATTAGCTGAAAGATCGGTGGAATAAATTACTTTTTCTTTAAACTTGTGTTCTTTTCCATAAGAAGCATCTCTACCCAAATGGTCTATAAAATGAACCCCATAAGTATAAGTAGCTTTTTCTTTTCTGGGGATATTTAGATGAGCACTTGCTTGGAAAAACCATCTTTCGTCAAAGAAATCTTGAGCGAGAAGCATTGAGGGCAATAAGAAAACTGCAATGTAAAGGATATTTTTCATTTGTTACAATCTAAAAATATTCTCAGCAATAGGCAATTTGCCTTTTACATCGTAAATGATTCCTTTTTCGTTTAGGTAATCGGCTATATTCATCTGTAAAAACTCGTTGTGTGCTACGCAAAGCACTACTACATCATTGTTTTTAGGGAGTTTTTCTCTATTGGTTTCTACCTTGATGCCGTACTCTTCTTCAGCGCGGTGAGGGTCAGCCCAAGGGTCGTATATCACTATGTGAGCAGTGAAATTTTCCAGTGTGCGATAGATATCGATAACCTTAGTATTGCGAGTATCGGGGCAGTTTTCTTTAAAGGTGAAGCCCAAAAGCAAGATTTTGCTATCTTTCACTGGAGCGCCTTGCAAACACAAGCGGTTGATAATCTGGTAAGCGATATATCCCCCCATAGAATCGTTAGTTTTGCGGGCTTCCATCATTAGGCGGGGTGAAACGCCGTGGAGCTTGGCTTTTTGTATGAGGTAGTAAGGGTCTACCCCTATACAATGTCCGCCTACCAATCCAGGGCGGAAAGGCAAAAAGTTCCACTTGCTGCTAGCGGCATCTATCACGGCATTGGTATCGATGTCGAGAATATTGAAAATTTTAGCAATTTCGTTCATAAAAGCGATATTCACATCGCGCTGAGCGTTTTCTATCACTTTGGCGGCTTCGGCTACTTTGATAGAGGAAGCGAGATAAGTACCCCCAGTGAGTACTGAATTGTAAAGCGCATCGACTTTTGCTGCTATCTCAGGGGTAGAACCTGAAGTTATTTTGCAGATGTTCTCCACCGTGTGTTGTTTGTCGCCAGGGTTGATGCGTTCGGGGGAGTAACCTACAAAGAAATCGCGGTTGAACACGAGGTTTGATACTTTTTCTAAGACAGGTACGCATACTTCTTCGGTTACTCCTGGGTAAACCGTTGATTCGTAAATCACAATATCACCTTTTTTGAGCAATGCCCCTACTGTTGCACTTGCTTTGCGGAGTGCGGTAAGGTCGGGTTGCTGATAGAGGTCGATAGGGGTAGGGACAGCCACGATATACACATTGCAATCGGCGGCATCCACAGGGTTTGTAGTACAAATGAGGTGAGTAGCCAAACGCTCTTTAAGCGTTTCACTACTGATTTCGCCGGTAGTATCTACTCCAGCGTTGAGGCTTTCTACACGCACCTTATAAGGGTCGTAACCCACGGTAGGATATTTTTTAGCAAAGAGGCAAGCTAAAGGTAAACCCACATAACCGAGACCTATAATACCTATTTTCATCAATTAACAATTAATATAAAGCTTCTAAAAACTCTTTTTTTGAAATGCTTTCATCAGTGTCAGCATCTTTGACTTCTACTTTCTTTATGAACTTCCATTGGTCATTCTTTTTAATGTAATAATACACTTGGGAAGGATATTTAGAGGCATAAGTATCTTCTTCTCCTTCTATTTTCTCGAGATATTGAGCTGGAGTATATCTACCTATGAGTTTATAATCAGAAAGATGCTGTTCAACTCTATTCTTTAATAATATATTTATCTTTTTTAAATCTTCTTGGGTATAGTAATAAGAATCTTCAATGCCCTTATATCGAAACTGAGGGGAAATTTTTTCTTTGATCAAGAAATCTTCCCAATACTCCTTTTCAGCAGTTGTTTGAGGTAAATAACATACCATAAATTGACCTTTTTCTTTAACTAAATCACTTTTTAAGGGAAAACGATTTACTAATTCAAAGAAATAGTTATTAGGCAAAGTATTAAGTCCCTCAATCCCTTCTAGTGTAGTTTTATCAGGTTGAGAGCAGCTTGTCTGAAAAATGATGACAGCTAATATTATAAACGTTCTTTTTATTTTCATACTATTAATCTTTATTATAACGTGAGTTCAGCGTAAGTAATTATTTAAAAATCAGTAAAATATTTTTAATCTCCCACGAATTACACGAATTTTCACGAAATTGGGAGTGCATAAAAGTCTTTATTTTTTATTATCTCACGAATTTTCACCTGACGGTGAATTATTTTGTGAATATATTATGTTACAAAGATGTAAATCAATGTTCTGTTATATCGAACTGACGTTAATTATGATTTTAAATTCAACATTAAAACCTATTTATATATTATTTCGTTTATTTTTTCAGGATCATAATCTTCAAAAAGGATTTCTCCAAAGTCTTTTTGTGTTGCTTGAACATTAGAAGGCTTTCTCTCATCCCACCAATAGGTGATATGTCCAAATCGGTGTAGAACAATCTTATTTTTACTATATTTAAAAGTGATATACTTTTCAGCGGTATAATTCCCAGGTACTTCAGTATTTAATTCAATAGTGAAAAAATTGTCTTTAAAAGCAATTCTTTTGAAAAAAATAAACTCCATACTTGGATAGATTTTTTCATTGTGAAAGAATTTGTACTTATCACCTCCTTGATGAATTAACAAAATAACAGGAGTTACTAAAGTTTTAGGGTCATCAGTTTCTGGAGCGTTGTTGTTTTCAAAAGCGAGGATGATATCTTTATAACCATCTTGATTGAGGTCGTGTAGATACATTTTTTTCAGCGTAAAGAGCTTATATTTTTGTATGCGATTGATGACCTCAGTAATATTTTTAAATTGAATCATCTCCCCACTATCATTTTGAATGATCCCCTCTTCTGTTATGACGATGTCCTCAGGAGTGGTAAAATCGTTTTTTAAAAACTCTTCGTAATCTCCTTTTTTATCACCATTCATATATTTCTTGTAATAAGGAAGTTTTGTATAAGGAAACTCAAAATAATACATATTTTTATCTTTAATAAGAGTTCCTTCTAAATAATCAGGATAATCATTGTATTCACTATCTTCTGCTGAAATATATTTTTTAGGCATAGCAACAATATATTTTCCTTCGGATCTATATATTTTTACAAAATCACCATAAGTAGTTTTAGACTCTTCATACTCTGCTTTCCAATAGGTTATTCTCTGTCCTAAAGGAAAGATTTTGTTATCCTTATAACAATATAGTTCCCAACCAAAATTATACTCGCCAACCAAAGGAAAAAATAAGATGTACGTTTTATTCTCCTCATCCAAATAAACAAAAGGACTTGAAGTAAGTACATCAGAGGTTTTTCTGATGATTTTTCTAGCATCCTTACCAACAGTTACTGTAATTATTTCAGATACACTATTTTTTCCTTCTTCTATTTCATTTGCAACCCTTACATTTTGGCAATTCAACTTATAAAATTCTTCTTTGTTAGAGACATTGCATTCTAATTTTAAAAGTTGAACCAGTCCTTTATAGTCTATAGTTGTTTCTTGAATATCATTAGGCATTACATCCCTTTTCCCTGCTAAAATATCATCATTTAATATTTTAGAAATTAGAAAATGCCCGTCCTTATCTTTTTCTAATAAATAGTCTACACAAGTTTCTTTTTCATAAGTGTTTCCAAATAGTAAAAAACAACATCTGTATTCATTTTTATTTTCTAAAGGTGTTATTTTTAATGTACTATTGAGAACATCAGCAAAAAAATCTTGCCCCTTTATAAAAGGGTCGTAATCTAATGTCATATCAGCAGATAGTTCATCAATCTTTTCCAACAATTGCTTGGAAACATATTGCTTGAAAAGTACTTCTCGGTTATCTAACGAACCATTATAAACAGATGAATAAAAAGCTTTTAGAGTTGCTATAGCAACTTCTGTATCTGTAGATTCAGCAGCTGCGTTATTAGCGTTCTTCTTATCTCTACAACTAATAAAAGCTATTAAAATAAATATGATAATAATTCTTTTCATAAGTAAAAAATTGTCAGACAAGGCAGACGGGGCAGACGAGTAGGATGGGGGAGGGGAGATAGTGCTGCCCCCTGAGACCTGAAACCTGACCCCTGACCCCTAAATCATATTATATTGCTTTAGTTTTCTGTACAGAGTGCGTTCGGAAATTCCTAAAGCCTTAGCTGTTTCTTTGCGTTTGCCATCGTTGTGTTCTAATGATTTGCGTATCATCTCACGCTCTTGTTCTTGGAGTGAAAAACGCTCTTCTTCAGCAGCTTCCTCGTAGTCGTACACCACTTCGTGAGGAAGGATTTCTTTTTCGGCAGGCGTTACAGGTAAAAAAGCAAAAGAGGGAGGTGTAGGGTCGTTTTTGCGAGTGTCGTTGCCATAAATGCGATGGATGAGACCTTCGTTCTCTTGTTGTACTTGGGGGGAATTGCCGTGTTGTAGTAGCTCAAGAGTGAGTTTTTTCAGGTCGTTGAGGTCGTTTTTCATATCGAAAAGTACCTTGTAAAGCAGTTCACGTTCGTTGCTAAAATCACTATCTGAGCGGTTTTGTGCAGGGACTATTGAAGGCAGATTTGTCCCTTCGTCGGGCAGGTAAGAGCGCAAAAGGCTTGCGGTGATGTCGCGGCGTTGTTCCAATACCGAAATTTGTTCGGCTACATTGCGCAACTGGCGTATATTACCGCTCCAGCGGTAGTTGGTAAGCAATTGTACAGCATCTTCACTGAGCCTTACGGGAGGCATTTTGTATTTTTCGGCAAAATCCGAAGCGAACTTGCGGAAGAGCAGGTGTATATCGTCTTTGCGTTCGCGCAAAGGAGGAAGGTGTATTTCTACGGTGCTGAGTCGGTAATAGAGGTCTTCGCGGAAACGTCCTTTTTTGATGGCTTCTTGCATTTGTACATTGGTAGCTGCCACGATGCGCACATTGGTTTTCTGTACTACTGAAGACCCTACTTTGATAAACTCACCATTTTCGAGTACTCGCAAGAGGCGCACTTGGGTAGTAAGAGGCAGTTCGCCCACTTCGTCTAAGAAAATAGTACCGCCATCGGCTTCTTCAAAATAACCACTACGGGTAGCCGTTGCCCCTGTGAAAGCCCCTTTTTCATGACCAAAAAGTTCAGAATCAATAGTGCCTTCGGGGATAGCCCCGCAGTTCACAGCGATATATTTGCCGTGTTTGCGCATTGAGAGTGAGTGAATGATGCGCGGGAGAGCCTCTTTGCCCACCCCACTTTCACCAGTGATGAGCACCGAAATATCGGTAGGGGCGACTTGTATGGCTTTTTCGAGCGCACGATTGAGTTTTAAATCGTTGCCAATGATACCAAAACGCTGTTTTATTGCTTGTATATTTTCCACTTCTTTTACTTGAGAGTTTAGAGTTGCAAAGATACAAATAATTAGCAAATTAGCAAATTTGCCAATTCGCAAATTTGCCGATTCTCTCTCAAATTTTGTAGTATAAAAACCATAAAGAGGAGTTACCTGAATAGTTAGTGTTCATTAAACAAAAAACTTTGCCAAAGGTAGAAGTCGTACGGCTGTGTGAGCCACGCGAGCAGAAACCTTTGGCAAAGTGTAATGACACAAAAGGGATTTTTCACTATTCACTCTTCACTTTTAACTGATTCAGCGCACTTCCTGCTTTAAACCAACCTATTTGCTGAGCGTTGTAGGTATGGTTGCAGGGAATCACATCTTTGCTACCGTCTTTGTGCACAAATTCCAAATGTAATGGAGTGTTGGGCGCAAAGGCAGTGAGATCTAGGAAGTTAATTACATCGTCTTCTTGAATCTTATCGTAATCAGCTTCGTTGGCAAAGGTGAGGGCGAGCATTCCTTGTTTTTTAAGGTTGGTTTCGTGAATGCGCGCAAACGATTTTACCAATACGGCTCGTACGCCCAAATGACGGGGTTCCATAGCAGCGTGCTCGCGTGAAGAGCCCTCGCCATAGTTGTGGTCGCCTACTACAATAGAAGGAATACCCGCCGCTTTATAAGCACGTTGTACTTTAGGCACTTCGTCGTACTCGCCAGTCAGTTGATTTTTCACGGAGTTAGTTTTACCGTTGAAAGCATTTACCGCCCCTATGAGCATATTGTTGGAAATATTGTCTAAATGTCCGCGGAAACGCAACCAAGCCCCTGCCATCGAAATATGGTCGGTGGTGCATTTGCCTTGCGCTTTGATGAGGAGTTTAGCCCCAGTGATATTCTCGCCGTCCCAAGGAGCGAAAGGCGTGAGCAGTTGGAGGCGGTTGGAGGTAGGTGATACCACCACCTCGATGTTGCTACCATCTTCGGCAGGAGCCTGATAGCCAGGGTCATCAACAGCAAAACCTTTAGAAGGCAACTCTTCGCCATAAGGAGGAGTGAGTTTTACCGCTTCACCTTGGTCGTTAAGCAAGGTATCGGTGATAGGGTTGAAGTCTAACCTACCGGCAATCGCCAAAGCCGCTACCATTTCGGGGGAAGTTACAAAGGCGTGGGTATTAGGGTTACCGTCGGCACGTTTGGAGAAGTTACGGTTGAAGGAATGCACAATCGTATTTTTCTCTTGTTTTTCGGCACCTTCTCTGTCCCACTGACCAATGCAGGGACCACAAGCATTGGTGAATACACGAGTACCCAACTGCTCGAAGATGTCTATAATTCCGTCGCGCTCGGTAGTATAGTGTATTTGTTCAGAGCCAGGGTTGATACCAAAGGAAGCTTTAGGGGTAATTCTCTTTTCCAAGGCTTGTTTTACCACCGAAACGGCGCGGGTGAGATCTTCGTAGGAGGAGTTAGTACACGAACCGATGAGCCCCCATTGCACCTCCAAGGGCCAATCGTTGGCACGGGCTACTTCTTTCATTTTGGATACAGGAGTACCTCTATCAGGGGTGAAAGGACCGTTGATATAAGGCTCTAAAGTAGAGAGGTCTATCTCGATGAGTTGGTCGAAATATTTCTCGGGGTCGGCATAAACTTCGGGGTCGGCAGTAAGGTAAGGCGCAATGGCATCGGCAGCGAGGGCAACTTCTTCGCGCCCAGTAGCAAGCAGATAGCGACGCATCGCCTCATCATAGCCAAAAGTAGAGGTAGTAGCCCCTATTTCGGCACCCATATTACAAATGGTACCTTTACCCGTACACGAAAGCGATTTAGCACCTTCGCCGAAGTATTCCACAATAGCGCCCGTACCCCCTTTTACGGTGAGTATATCGGCGACTTTAAGAATCACGTCTTTGGGGGCAGTCCACCCGCTGAGTTTACCCGTGAGTTTTACGCCTATGAGCTTAGGGAATTTCAGTTCCCACGGCATTCCAGCCATAACATCTACGGCATCAGCCCCGCCTACGCCAATAGCGAGCATTCCTAATCCGCCAGCGTTTACCGTATGCGAATCGGTGCCTATCATCATTCCACCTGGGAAGGCGTAGTTCTCCAAAACAATTTGGTGAATAATCCCTGCACCAGGTTTCCAGAAGCCAATGCCATATTTGTTGGATACTGAAGAGAGGAAGTCGAATACTTCTTTAGACTGTTCAGTAGCGACTTTCAGGTCGGTTGCGGCGCCTATTTTGGCTTGGATGAGGTGGTCGCAGTGTACGGTGGTAGGGACAGCCACTTTGCTTTTGCCCGCTTGCATAAACTGCAAGAGCGCCATTTGGGCGGTAGCATCTTGACAAGCGATGCGGTCGGGGGCGAAATCTACATAGTCTTTTCCGCGTACAAAGGCACGAGAGGGGTTGCCGTCCCATAGGTGCGTATATAATATTTTTTCAGCAAGGGTAAGGGGTCTCCCTACCACTTGGCGGGCTTTGTCTACGCGCTCAGGAAATTGGGCGTAGACCTTCTTTATCATTTCAATATCAAAAATCATAATATCTGTTTTAGTGTTTTACTTCCTTGCATTACCGCTGCTACTTTGGTGAGATTAGGGTGGTAATAACCTCCTAATTCTACGGGTGTACCTTGTATTTGGATAAGCTCTTCGGCGATAGTTGCTTCGTTGTCTTTCAAGGCTTTGGCAATAGGAATAAACTCTTTGGCAAGTGTGCTATCTTGAGTTTGTGCCGCTAAGGCTTCTGCCCAGTAGAGCGCCAAATAGAAGTGACTTCCGCGATTGTCGAGCGTGCCTACTTTGGCTTGTGGCGATTTGTCGTTGTTCAACAGCTTGCTTGTCGCCTCATCAAGTGTTTGGGCTAACACTAAGGCTTTAGGATTGTCGTGTTTTTGAGCAAAATGCTCCAGTGAAGCCCCTAAGGCGAGAAATTCCCCTAAGGAATCCCAGCGCAAGTGGTTTTCGGCAAAAAGTTGTTCGGCTAATTTAGGTGCTGAACCTCCTGCGCCCGTTTCAAAGAGTCCGCCACCGTTCATCAAAGGGACGATAGAGAGCACTTTGGCACTGGTGCCCAATTCTAAGATAGGGAACAAGTCGGTGAGGTAATCACGCAACACATTGCCCGTTACCGAAATGGTATCTTTTCCCTTACGAGAGCGCTCTAAGGTGAAGAGCATAGCCGTTTCGGGCGACATAATGCGGATATCAACCCCTTTAGTGTCGTGCTGAGGCAAATAGTGTTTTACTTTTTTGATGAGCTGGGCATCGTGAGCGCGGTGTTCATCCAACCAAAAAACAGCAGGTGTTTTGCTGAGGCGTGCGCGTGTTACCGCTAATTTCACCCAATCTTGTATGGCAGCATCTTTTGCGGTACACATACGCCAAATATCACCTTTTTCTACTTTATGCGATAGATACACTTTACCCTCAGCACCCACTACCTGAATGCGTCCGCTATGAGGGATTTCAAAAGTTTTGTCGTGTGAGCCGTATTCTTCAGCTTTTTGCGCCATTAAGCCCACATTGGCAACACTTCCCATTGTAGCAGGATTGAAAGCCCCGTGTTTCTTACAGAAGTCAATCACTACTTGGTAGATACGCGCATAAGTGCTATCGGGCAGTACCGCCAAAGTATCTTGAGCCTCGCCTTGAGCATTCCACATCTTGCCCCCATTGCGAATCATTGCTGGCATAGAAGCATCTACAATCACATCGTTAGGGAAATGCAGGTTGGTAATTCCCTTATCGGAATTGACCATAGCCAAAGCCGCTGCTCGCGCCAATACCCCATTGATATCGTGCTTTAGAGGCTCCTGTTCTTCAGCAGACAATTGCTCTATTTTGGTAAGGATATCCGAAAGACCGTTGCGCGCATTCACCCCTAAGGATTTCAGTTCTCGTGGATGCTTTTGGAACAAAGTCGCAAAATAAGTCTCTACGGCATAGCCAAAGAGAATGGGGTCGGAAACCTTCATCATCGTGGCTTTTAGATGCAAGGAGAGGAGTACTTCCTTGTTTTTAGCTTCGGCAAAGGCTGATTTATAGAATTTGCAAAGGGCTTCTTTGCTCATAAAAGTAGCATCTATCACTTCACCAGCTTGCAAAGAAACATCCGCTTTGAGTACCTGCACCTCGTGTTTAGGGCTTACCAATTCTATACGCACCACATCAGCTTTTTTGAGGGTTACCGATTGCTCGTTGTGATAGAAATCGCCCGCTTGCATCGTAGCGACTTCCGTGAGACTCTCAGCACTCCACGCGCCCATTGAATGCGGGTGCGTTTGCGCGTACTGTTTCACCGATTTGGGTGCGCGCCTATCAGAATTACCCTCTCGCAACACAGGATTCACCGCACTGCCTTTCACCTTATCATACCGCTGTTTGATAGCCGTTTCGGCTTCATCGGCAGGATTTTCAGGATAATCGGGGAGCGCATAGCCTTGTGATTGTAGTTCGGCGATAGCCGCTTTCAGTTGGGGTACCGAAGCACTGATATTAGGCAACTTGATGATATTGGCTTCTGGACGCGTTGCCAACGCTCCCAGTTCGCTGAGGGCATCGGGTACGCGTTGTTCTTCTGTGAGAAAATCGGGGAAAGTGGCTAAAATACGCCCTGCCAATGAGATATCTTTGGCTTCAAAGTTGATGCCCGAAGAGGCGCAAAAGCGTTTGATGATAGGCAATAGTGAATGCGTAGCCAAATAAGGCGACTCATCGGTAATGGTATAGATAATGTTTTTCATTTTTATCTTTTATTCAATTCAACAAAAGGTCTTTCGGTGGCACCTACGTATATTTGTCGTGGACGACCGATAGGCTCTCCTCCTTGGCGCATTTCCTTCCATTGGGCAATCCAACCAGGGAGACGACCGATAGCAAAAAGCACGGTGAACATCTCTAAGTGCATACCCAAGGCTTTGTAGATGATACCTGAATAGAAATCTACATTGGGGTAGAGGTTGCGCGATTTGAAGTAGTCATCTTCCAAAGCTACTTTTTCGAGATGTTTGGCAATGCCAAAAATAGGGTCGTCGATGCCTAAGGCATTGAGCACATCATCGGCAGCCACTTTGATGATTTTAGCCCGTGGGTCGAAGTTTTTGTACACACGGTGACCAAAGCCCATTAGGCGGAAAGGGTCGTTTTTGTCCTTTGCTTTGTTGATGAACTTATCTACCCCACCCCCATCGGCGTGAATTTCTTCGAGCATCTCAATCACCGCTTGGTTTGCCCCGCCGTGGAGGCGACCCCAAAGGGCAGAAACCCCTGAAGATATACTGGCAAACAGACCCGCCTCTGAAGACCCTACCAAGCGCACGGTAGAAGTAGAACAGTTCTGTTCGTGGTCGCCGTGGAGGATGAGCAACTTGTTGAGAGCACTCACAATGGTAGGGTTGATTTTGTATTCCTCAGTAGGAATTTCAAAGAAGAGTCGCAAAATATTCTCGATATAACCTTTCTTGTTGTCGTAGTAATTCAGCGGTAAACCTTCACGTTTGCGGTATACCCAAGTAGCGATAATGGTTACTTTGGCAATAGCTTTGCAGACCGCTTGATAGACGTGTTTAGGGCAATGTACATTCACTGGTACAGGGTTGAAAGCGGTGAGCGCACTAGTAGCCGATGCCAATACCCCCATAGGGTGCGCCGAGCGCGGAAAACCGTCCATAATGTGACGCATATCCTCGTGTACAAGGGTATACTTGTGAATTGTTTTTTTGAAATCGTCGTACTCTTCGGCAGTGGGAAGTTCGCCAAAGATAAGAAGATAGGCTACTTCGAGGAACTCGGCTTTAGCAGCCAATTCTTCGATATTATAGCCACGATAGCGCAAAATACCTTTTTCACCGTCGAGGAAAGTAATAGCGCTTTTGCAAGAACCAGTGTTCTTGTAACCTGAATCTAAGGTTACCAATCCAGTCAGGGCTCGCAATTTTTCAATATTGATTGCTTTTTCATTTTCAGTCCCTACTACAATAGGAAATTCATACTCTTTTCCTTCAAAAATCAATTTTGCTGTGTTTTCCATATCAATTTGTTTTTAGTGTTTTTAAATGCTTCTTAAATGTTAAAAAAAGATAAAACTTTGTAGCTCTATTTTCGATTTTATCATCTTTTGCGTGGTAAAGGTAAGAAAAAACAACTGAAAGCAACCTAATGAAAATTGTATTTTAACAAAACTTTAACGTATTTTTATTGAAAATCAGCGTTTTATGTAAAGAACAGAGGTTCTAAGCAGTTAAAGTGTTAAAATTTTGAAGATATCACAAAAAAGGAAGAGTCGTATTATTGATTTGATAATTTGGGTAGGGAGAAATTGAGGATTTCGCAAAAAAGAAGGTAGATTAGCTGAATATGTGAATACTAAATTAAAAATGAAAATTCAATTGTATAAACCCTATTTTAGCCAAGCGACTTTCAAACCATTCAGCTTGTGCTTCAGGATCAAAACTCCGACGGTCGCGACGGATATTATATTTTACAAAAAAACCAGGTTCGGTAGCTACTGAAAAATTTTTACTAAAGCGAAAAAGTATACCTAGAAAAGGATTTATAGCGATATTAGTGTAATGTTGTTTTCGTTCGCCATAGTGCAGATAACGCCCCCAAAGGTCAATACCATAGTAAAATTGCCATTTGTTGTAGTTTTTTAGCAATCTATCAATCCCTATTTTTAGGGCTATTTCATAACTGCTATCTTTAGAGCTTTCTGCACGATAATCACCTCCTATACGATAAGCAACAGTTGGTGTTTTCTGGTAGCGATATTCTAACAAAAAAGCATTGCTATCACTTGGAAAAGCAGCATTTACAAATTTAGAAAGCCCTATACCTATTTGATGTTTACAAGTAGTAGGAGAGGTTGTAAGGCTATCAGTAGAAGTAAAAAGAGCATTGCTCTCTTGAGCGAGAGCAATGCTGCTAATTATTATAAATATGAAAAATAAATTCTTTTTCATCAGTTTTATTCATTAAAAAAGCGTTTAAAAATGTTTTTTACTTTTTCTTGGAAGTCAGAAACATATTCTTCTGCTTTCACTTTTGAACCATCTGAATAAATGAAGTAAATTATATCGTCATCACCTTCAACTGCATATTTCACATCAGCAATCTTTCCTCCATTTACTTTAAAGAGTTCTGCCTTAACATAAGTGTTTACTTCTTCTGTAGTGAGATCTCCAATTTTTTTACCTGCTTTATGAATAGCTTTTACATCTACCTTAGCCACCAATTGCAAATCATTTTGGATAGCTATTAAGTTAATATTATCAAATGCTTCTTCTACTGAAGTAAAACTATTATAGTTGCTTGAAGTTAGTTTTGCATTAGCTCTAAGCACTGTTGTACAACCTTTTGGTGAACTGAGAGAAAAATCAAAAAGAAATTCTTCAGCAGTACGTTTTGTAAGTTTCACAGTAGTAGTGAATGGTTCAGTGTAAATAGTAAGATCAATATGGTTAGGGAAAAGAAAATTGGTATTTTCTTCAAAAGTAACATTATTAAGTTTCATTTCAGCTACTTTTTTATTGTCTACCGTGATGATAATATGTCCTTTCACAGGAAATCTTTCACGATCACTTTCTACAGTGATAACTTTATCTTGATAGTTCTCTAGTACTGCACGACCATTGAGGTTAGTACCATTAGCAGTAGCAGGGAAAATCCAAGTGATATTACTGCTAGAACCAGTCTTACTCCACTCTTTAGTAACAACATTCCAAGTGTAAATACCTTTCAACTCTTGGAAATTAAAACCTCCATTTTTTTGAGTATCATATTGGTCATAGAATTTTTCACCTAAATATTCAGCCCAAGTATTATCTCCTGATTTTTTATTCACTTGGAACAAAAAATCAGCAAAACTGCCATCATTAGCTTTTTTAAAGCAGTCATAAACACTTTCCATAGTGTTTTTTACTATGGTTTTACCATCTTCAGGACTATAAACGGGTTCATTATTGTCCTTACTACCACACCCTACAAGGGTAGCTGTTGCCAAAAGGCTTAATAAAAATTTCTTCATATTACTGAATTACTATAATTTAACGGCGCAAAAGTATAGGTTTTAGAGAAATAAAATTGTTAAAGAATTGTTAATCTTTCAACTCCGCTAATCTTTTTATTCCCATTTCATAACCGTATTCAAAAGCGTGATCGAGCATTTTGGTATCCAGCACCCCTATATTGCTGAGGTTGTGTAACAATAGCAAATCGCATTTTTTGAATTTACGACTGTAGTTGCCGTCCATCGCGATGTTGTAGATACGCTGCATAAATTGGAAAGAGTTACTGAGGTCTTTTTCGGTAATTGATCCTAAGGGATTTATAAAGCTACCTATGATTTTATCACATTGTTTTCTAATAGGCTCAATAGGGAAATTGTCTAGCACTCCACCGTCGCAATAGAGGCTTTCACCTATTCTCACGGGTGAAAAATAGGGTGGTAAAGCGGCTGAGGCTATTAGCGGCTGTATGAGTTCACCTTTGCTAAAATACTGTAGTTTGCCGTTTAGCAAATTAGTAGCAGTAACGATTAAGGGTAGTTGGAGTTCTTCAAAAGTGTGGTATTGAAGTTCTTTTTTGAAGAATTTAGCGTATTTAGCACTATCCACCAAGCCTACTTTCCTAAAGGTAATCATCGACCATTTGAACAAAGGTGTTTCCTTAAAAAAGCGCATCATATCATCGGGTTTTACCCCACAAGCATAGAGTGCCCCAATGAGTGCGCCTCCACTAGTACCTGAAATGATTGATGGTCGCAAGCCTTTTTCTTCTAAGGCTTTGAGCAATCCGGCATGTGCCAAAGCACGTACCCCGCCTCCTGAAAATACTAAACCTAACTCCATAAGTTATCAATTATCGCTTTTACGGATTGTCCTCTTTCGGGATTGTCGGCAATTGCCGAGTAAGTGAGTCGGGGGCAATCTGCTAATTTGCTAATTATCTAATTAAAATAAACGCCAACATCGCACTTATATAAGCAATGCCCGTCATAAACAAAAACTGTAGGGCTGTCCATTTCCAGCTATTGGTTTCTTTGCGTACCACGGCAACCGTGCTAAGGCATTGCATTGCAAAAGCGTAGTAGAGCAAGAGTGAAATCCCTGTGCCAAGGGTATATACGGGGGTGCCATCGGGGTGTACTTCCGAGCGCATTTTTGCTAAAATCGTGCGTTCTCCTTCTTCTCCCTCGGTATCGAGGTCTTTTCCTAAACTATAAACCGTTGATAATGTGCTGACAAAAACCTCACGAGCCGCAAATGAAGCGACTACTCCTATGCTTATCTTCCAATCGTAACCCAGCGGACGAAATACGGGTTCTATCCCCTTGCCTATATAGCCTAAAAATGAGTATTCTAAACTTTCGGATTGGATGTAATTCGCTTTTTGTTCTTCTGTCCATTGGTGGGTTTGCGCTAATTGTTCGGCGGTAGCCTCAATGCTGTTGTACTTTTCGCCCATTCCGTGAGAGCCTAAGAACCACAACAATACCGAAATTGTCAAAATAAACTTACCCGCTCCCATTACAAAACCTTTGGTTTTCTCGTATACTGTAAGACATACATTGCGCAGTAGCGGAATTTTATAGTCGGGAATTTCGGCAATAAAAAAACTGCTATTCTTTTGCATTTTCAGCACTTTATCTAAGATAAAAGCCGAAAGTAATGCCATTGCAAAGCCTAAAAAATACATCGCAAAGAACGTCCACGCTTTGTAGCTAACCCACAGAAAATCACCTTCGGGGATCACCAAATTGATGATGATGAGATACACGGGCAAACGCGCCGAGCAGGTCATAAACGGAGTAACGAGTATAGTGATAAGGCGTTCTTTCCAGCTCTCTATATTGCGAGCAATCATCACAGCTGGCACAGCACAAGCAGCCCCCGAAATCAAGGGCACTACACTCTTGCCACTAAGCCCAAAGCGTCGCATCACATTGTCCATCAAAAAAACAACCCTACTCATATAGCCACTTTCTTCTAAGAGGGCTATCAGGGTGAAAAGTACCGCTATTTGTGGGATAAACACGGTGATACCTGCTATACCAGGGAGTACACCATCGATGAGTAAATTAGTAAGTGCGCCTGCAGGCAATTTTGCAGCGAGCCATTCGCCTAAAAAGCTAAAACCGCCTTCTATCCACTCCATTGGGTAGCTTGACCAAGTGAAAACTGCTTGGAAAATGAGCAATAGTACGGCGGCAAATATCACATAACCAAAGAATGGATGTATGAGAAAACGGTCGAGGCGGGCGCGCAGGGTTTGTGCCTTGTGCTGATCTACCGTATAAGTTTCTTTTAGCGTTTCGTTGATAAACTGATAGCGGATAATCGTCTCTTTCTGCTGTTTGCGGCGTTGTTCACTTTCCGAAGAACCAAAGGGTATAGCCTCCAAGCGCGACATATCCACACAAGGGGCAACCCATAATTCTTTGAAGTTTACAATAGCTTGTTTCAATGCTAAAAGCCCTTCACCTTTGCGAGTGCTGGTTAGGATAACTCGGGTGTGTAACAAGCGTTCTAATTGGGGGATATCTATGCTAATGCCTTTGCGCTGCATCTGGTCAGCCATATTGATAACCAGAATAGTAGGCAGCTGGAGGTCTTTCACTTGGGTGAAGAGCAGCAGGTTTTGCTTGAGGTTGCTCACCTCGCTCACCACCACCACCACATCGGGGAAGTATGTTCCTTGGCGGTTGATGAGGGTATCCACAGCCACTTGTTCGTCTTCCGAACTTGGGTTGAGACTATAAGTGCCTGGCAAGTCGATGATTTCGGCTTGCTGGTCATTAGGGAGTTTGCAATGCCCTATTTTCTTTTCTACAGTAATACCAGGGTAGTTGCCCACTTGTTGGTTTAAGCCTGTAAGCGCATTGAAAAGAGATGTTTTTCCTGTATTAGGGTTGCCCACAAGGGCGATTTTAAGATGTGCCAATGTTTAAGAATCTGCTAATTGAATTGTTTTTGCCATATCTTTTCTAATAGAAAGATATACATCGTTCATACGAATGTAAATAGGATCGCCAAAAGTCGCTTTTTGGAGTACTTCCACTTCACTGCCTACAAAACAGCCTAATTCAATGAGTTTAAGAGGAATTTTACAGCAGTCAAACTCCTGAATGATACCTTTTTCACCTTTTTCAAGGTCGGCAATGGTATGAGGGTGAGAAGGTACTTTTTTCATAGCGATTGTTATTTAGAATTGTTTTAGACGGCAAAAGTAAGAATAATTTATTAAATAGCAAGAAATAGTGAACAGAAGTTAGTCATCCTCTCTCGTTTGAGCTGCTTACAAATTAGCTAATTGTCAAATTGGAAAATTGGTAAATTCTACAAATTGTTGTTTGTTACTTGTTAGTTGTTAATTATTTTGTATTTTTGCGTCTCGAAAAAGACTAAAAGACCTTTCTCTACTCTTATGATGATTGATAAAATAAAAGAGCATATAGCTAAAATTGAGGATTTTAAAGCGAAAACGAAAGACGAACTCGAACAATTCCGCATTCAGTACCTTGGTAAAAAAGGGTTACTAAACGATTTTTTTGCAGCTTTCAAAGAAGTTCCCAATGAAGAAAAAAAGACCTTTGGGCAGGTAGTGAATGAACTTAAACAAAAGGCTGAAGCGAAAGTACAAGAGTGGCGTGACCGCCTCGAAGAGCGCAACGAGAGCAAAGGTATTTATGGTGATTTAAGCCGCCCTGCTACTCCAGCCCCTATTGGGGCTCGCCACCCTATTTCATTGGTGAAAAACGAAATTGTAAAAATCTTTGCAAACATAGGATTTGATGTTTCCGATGGTCCCGAAATGGAAGACGATTGGCATAACTTCACTGCCCTCAATCTCCCCGAATACCACCCTGCACGCGATATGCAGGATACTTTCTTTATACAAACTAACCCCGATATCCTCTTGCGTACTCACACTAGTTCAGTACAGATACGCTATATGGAAAACTACCAGCCGCCTATCCGCACTATCTCTCCAGGACGTGTGTTCCGCAATGAGGCTATTTCTGCTCGTTCTCACTGCTTGTTCCACCAAGTAGAAGGCTTGTATATAGACAAAAACGTATCGTTTGCCGACCTCAAACAAACACTTTTGTACTTCACTAAAGAAATGTTTGGCAAATCCCGTATCCGCTTACGCCCATCCTACTTCCCTTTCACTGAGCCTAGTGCCGAAGTAGATATCTATTGGGGGCTTAACAACGAGGTAGATTATCGCATTACCAAAGGTACCGGTTGGCTCGAAATTATGGGGTGTGGTATGACCGACCCTAATGTGCTTAAAAACTGCGGTATCGATAGTGAACAGTATAGTGGTTTTGCTTTTGGCATGGGGGTAGAACGCATAGCAATGTTGCTCTACCAAATCGGTGATATTCGTATGTTCTACGAAAATGATGCTCGCTTCTTAGAACAATTTAAAAGCGCTCTTTAATTAAATTAACAGAGTAACAAATGTGTTACAACTTTTCTTACCTGTTACTTATTACTTGTTACTTAAAAAATGCTTTTCCTTAAAAATATATCTTTTGCCTACGAAGGCCAACCTGAATTACTGAAAAATATCTCTTTTGAGCTTTCACAAGGCGAACATCTTTCCTTGATGGGAGAAAGTGGCTGCGGCAAGAGTACTCTCCTCAAAGTGATCTATGGACTCATAGATGTGCAAGAAGGCACCATTCATTTTCATAATGAGCGCGTTTGGGGTCCCTCGCGTCAGTTAGTGCCAGGTTTCAAAACGATGAAATACCTCGCACAAGATTTTGGTTTAGGGCCTTATCACACCGTTGCTGAGAACGTTGGTAAGTTCATTTCCAATCTTGATTTAACCTACAAAAAGGAACGTGTAATGGAACTCCTCACCCTAGTAGGTATGGAGCGATTTGCTCCCCTAAAAGCTCTAAACCTCAGTGGTGGCGAAAAACAACGTGTAGCATTGGCAATGGCATTAGCTCAAGAACCTCAATTGTTGTTGCTCGATGAGCCTTTTAGTCAGGTAGATAATTTTAGGAAAAACGATTTACAGCGCACCCTTTTTGCTTATTTAAAAGAGAAGAATATCAGTTGTATAGTAGCAACCCACGACGGTAAAGATGCCCTTTCTTATTCCGATAAAACAGCGATAATGTGCGCAGGAGAATTGTTGCATTTTGGCAACACTCTCAACATCTACGCTCAAGATACCGATGCTTATACTGCTTCTCTCTTTGGCGAAGTAACTGCCTATCAAGGTAAACTCTTCAAACCTCATCAAATAGCGCTTGCCCCTCAACCCACCGATTGGCAAGTTACTGTGCAACATAACTACTTTCAAGGCTCACATTATCTTATAGAAGCTACGACTCCCGAAACAAAAGTCTATTTCTATAACCCCATCCCTTTAACTAAAAACGCTACAGTTTATTTAGAAATTGAGAAATAGCCCGTGTGGCTCGCACCAAATTGCCAAATGTATTTTCATCACTACAATATCGTAACACCTTTAGGGCTCGACCTCCCTACAACAGCACGCTTGGTGCTTAGAGAACAATCAGGGATTGCGCGCTACCCTCTCTATGGGCAACTCCCTAATGTTTGTCTTTCTAAAATAGGCGATGGTGCCTTAGAAAGCAAATTTCAGCAACATATAGGGCGTGAGGGATTTTCGAGATTAGAGAAAATGCTCCTTTTGGCAATCTTTCCTATTTTCAATTACATTAAGATTACTCCTCGTACTGCCTTTATACTTTCCACAACCAAAGGTAATATTTCGGCACTTGCCAAAGGTGATACTACACCTTTGCTTTCGGCTACTGCCCAAAAAATAGCCGATGTAATAGGTATTACCACAACTCCTATTGTTGTTTCTAATGCTTGTGTATCAGGAGCTATGGCTCTCTCGGTAGCTGATAGTTTGCTAAAAACAGATAGTTACGACAGTGCTGTGGTATTGGCTGGCGACGAGATAAGTGAGTTTGTACTCTCGGGATTCCAGTCTTTTCAAGCAATGAGTCCTAAACCCTGTAAGCCTTACGACGCTACTCGAGATGGCATTACCTTAGGCGAGGCAGCAGCAGTTGTGTATGTAAGTAAGGAAGCGCAAGGAGCTAAGGCGCAACTATTGGGCAGCAGCTCTATCAATGATGCCAATCATATTTCAGGACCTTCACGCACAGGCGAAGGACTTTATTTGAGTGTCCAAAACGCTCTCGATGAGGCAAAGATAGATCCCAAGCAAATAGACCTTATCAATGCCCACGGTACCGGAACTCTCTATAATGACGAAATGGAAAGTATCGCCTTTATGCGTGCTAATCTCCTCTCAGCTCCTCTCAATAGTTACAAAGGCTACTTTGGTCATACATTAGGTACTTCTGGTCTGCTCGAAACCCTACTTACCATTGAATTAGCTCATTACAAAACCCTTCTAAAAAGTCTTAATTTTGAAACTCTCGGTGTTTCTCATCCTATTAATGTGTTGAGAGAAACCCAGCATAAAGAAGTGAATTACATCCTCAAAACAGCCTCAGGCTTTGGGGGTAGCAACACCGCGCTTGTAATCAAACAACTATAACCCTCTAATATATAATTACTAACATCTGAATATTATTTTTTTATGTTAAAAAAAAGTGAAGAAAAATTTGCTTATTAAGAAAATATTCGTAACTTTGAGCCCAATTTTAACACTATAAAGTAATAAAAAGATGAGAAAGATAATTTTGTTGATGAGCGTTTTTGCTGCGCATTTACTTATGGCTCAGCAACAAACCTCTCCTGATGGCAATGTGATACTCTCTTTTTCACTGAAAAATGACGGAACACCTTCGTATAAGGTGTCTTACAAAAATAAACCAGTGATAAACGAAAGTACTTTAGGCTTTACTCTTAAAAAAGCTGAGCCTTTAACCAATAACTTTAAAGTAGTAGATACTAAAAAATCTACTTTCAGAGAAACTTGGAAACCTGTATGGGGGGAAGAAAGCGAAATTCTTAACCACTACAATGAACTACTTGTTTCTTTAGAGCAAAACAACACCAAACGCAAAATGAACATTCGTTTTCGCGTGTATAATGAAGGTGTCGGTTTCCGTTATGAGTTCCCTTCTCAAAAAGAACTTACCTATTTTGTAGTAGAGGAAGAACTTTCTCAGTTTGCAATGACTGGCGACCACACCGCTTGGTGGATTCCTGGGGATTACGATACCCAAGAGTACGATTATATGGAAAGCAAACTTTCTGAAATTCGCGGATTGATGAAAGAAGCTGTTACCGAAAACGTATCGCAGTTCGCTTTTTCACCTACCGGCGTACAAACTTCTCTAATGATGAAAACCAAAGACGGCTTGTATATCAATCTTCACGAAGCTGCCTTGGTAGACTACTCGTTGATGAACCTCAATCTCGACGACAAAACTTTCGTCTTCCAATCTTGGCTCACCCCCGATGCTAAAGGTGATAAAGGTTACCTAATGGCTCCTTGCCATAGCCCTTGGCGTACGATTATGGTGAGCGACGATGCTCGTAAAATCTTAGCTTCTCGCTTGATTCTCAATCTCAACGAACCTTGTGCTATTGCCGATACTTCTTGGATTAAACCTGTGAAATACGTGGGTGTTTGGTGGGAAATGATCACTGGTAAAAGCTCTTGGAGTTATACGAACGACCTCCCTACTATCGACCTCAATACCGTAGATTACACCAAAACTAAACCCAATGGTACACACGGCGCTACCAACGAGAACGTGCGTAAATACATCGATTTTGCAGCTAAACACGGCTTCGACCAAGTGTTGGTAGAAGGTTGGAACGTGGGTTGGGAAGATTGGTTTGGTCACAAAAAAGATTATGTGTTCGATTTTGTAACTCCTTACCCCGACTTCGACCTCAAAGCGCTTAACGAGTACGCTCATTCTAAAGGTGTGAAACTGATGATGCACCACGAAACTTCTGGCTCTACGCGCAACTACGAGCGCCATATGAAAGCCGCTTACGAGTTGATGAACAAATATGGTTATAACTCAGTGAAAAGTGGATATGTAGGCGATATTCTTCCAGTAGGCGAACACCACTATAGCCAATCTACTATCAACCACTACCTCTATGCAATAAAAGAAGCAGCCAAATATAAAATAATGGTGAATGCTCACGAGGCGGTACGCCCTACAGGTCTCTGCCGTACTTACCCGAATATGATAGGCAATGAATCAGCTAGAGGTACTGAGTATGAGGCTTTTGGAGGCAACAAAGTATTCCATACCACTATCTTGCCTTTCACTCGTTTGCAAGGTGGTCCTATGGATTATACCCCTGGTATCTTCGAAACCGAAATGAAGTATGTAAATCCTAACAACAACAGTCAGATACGCACTACTTTGGCACGCCAATTAGCGTTGTATGTAACAATGTACAGTCCGTTACAAATGGCAGCCGACTTGCCTGAAAACTACGAAAAATTTATGGATGCTTTCCAATTCATCAAAGATGTACCCGTAGATTGGCAAAAAAGCGTATATCTTGAAGCTGAACCAGGACGTTACATCACCATTGCTCGTAAAGATAAACACAGCAACGATTGGTACGTAGGTTGTACCGCTCACGAAGGCGGACACACTTCAGAGCTTTTGCTCAACTTCCTCGATAAAGGCAAGAAGTATGAGGCTACCATCTATGCCGATGCGAAAGATGCCAATTGGAAAACCAATCCTAAGGCATATACAATCACCAAACAAAAAGTAAATGCTAAAACCAAATTGAAACTCACAGCAGCTCAAGGTGGTGGCTATGCTGTTAGCATTAAAGAAATTAAATAATGAATCAATAAGTCAATTGGCAAATCGACAAATTGACAAATTTCCCAATTTTATTCGTATGAAAGTAAAAATGAACAAACTACTTTATACAGTAGTATTTTTCTTGTGTGTAGCTTTCGGTTATGCACAGCAAATCACTGTAAAAGGAACAGTGAAAGATGGCACAGGTGAACCTCTAATGGGTGCTAGTGTCCTTGTTAAAGGTACTTCTCATGGTGCTGCCGCCGATTTCGATGGTAATTTTGAACTAAAAGTAGAGAAAGGAGCTACGCTTGTATTCTCATCTGTAGGTTTCAAATCTCAAGAAGTAGCAGCTAAAGCAGGAACTATGAACATCGTTCTTCAAGAAGATGTACAACAACTCGGCGACGTGGTTGTTATCGGCTATGGAGCTGTGAGAAAAAAGGACTTAACAGGCTCTGTAAACTTAGTAACCGATAAGGACTTTAACAAAGCTCCTGCTGTAAATGCCGACCAGCTTATCCAAGGTAAAATAGCTGGGGTACAAATGACCTCTGCAAGTGGAGCTCCTGGTGAAGGACAAACCATTCGCGTACGTGGTAATGGCTCTTTATCCTTGACTTCTAACCCACTAATTGTAATCGATGGTGTCCCAATGAATGATGGCGGTGTGGGCGGTTCTCGTAGTATCTTCAACTCTATCAACCCCGAAGATATCGAAAGTATGACTGTATTGAAAGACGCTTCATCTACCGCTATCTTCGGTTCTCGTGCTGCCAATGGGGTGATTATGATTACCACCAAAAAAGGAAAAGCAAACCAAGATATGAAGATTAGCTTCAACACCAGCATAGCCCTACAAGACGTAAACAAATATGTTGATGTAATGAGTGCCGATCAATACCGCCAAACTGTAAAAGGATTGAATAACCCTGCTGCCGAGGCGCTCTTGGGCAATGCTAATACCAATTGGCAAAAAGAAATCTACCAAGTAGCCCCTATGAGTAATAGTACTTTAGTGCTATCTGGCGCTTACAAATCTTTGCCTTACCGTGTATCAATAGGACATTCGTATGCCGATGGGGTGTTGCGCACCGATAATTTCAAACGTACCAATGCCAAAATTAGCTTGAACCCTACTTTCTTTGATAAATCATTGAAATTAGAATTCAATGCCAATGGTACTTATATGCAAAACCGCTTCGCCGAAAAAGGAGCTATAAGTTCAGCGGTACTTTATGACCCTACCCAGTCAGTCTTTGGAGGTCCTGCTAAATACGGAGGATATCACGCTTGGATTGATCCGGCTACAGGAAATCGTTCTAACTTAGCAGCTACCAACCCTATGGCGTTATTGAACTTTACCGACGATAGTTCTAAAGTGTTTCGCTTTATTGGTAATGTAAAAGTAGATTATACCTTGCCTTTCTTTAAAGATATTACCGCTACCGTAAATGCTGGTTTAGACTATAGCAATGGTAAAGGCGATAAAATTATAGATCCTAAAATGCCTACTGCCACTACTGGTTTTGCAGGAAGTACTAATACCTATAATAATAAAGCTACTAATAAGTTGTTTGATGCTTATGTAAACTATATGAAGGACATCAAAGATACACATAGTATTGGGCTAATGCTAGGACACTCTTATCAATCTTTTGAATTTGATGATAATAGTACACAACACGATTACTTTGTAAATCCTAGTGATAACAAACACATCCCTAATATCAACAAAAGTAAAAACGTGTTAATGTCATTCTTTGGCCGTGCTAACTATGGATACAAAGATCGTTACCTCCTTACCGCTACCCTCCGTGCCGATGCTTCTTCTAAACTAAACCCAGACGACCGTTGGGGCTACTTCCCTTCAGTTGCCTTGGCTTGGAATGTGAGCAACGAGAATTTCCTTAAAGATAACAAAACTCTTAACGAACTCAAATTGCGTTTTGGTTATGGTGAAGTAGGGAACGTAAATGGTTTGGGCGACTACCTATTCCTTACCAATTATACCCGTAGCCAAGATGGCGCTTCTTACCAATTAGGTAATAGCTTCTATCAAACCTACCGCCCTAGTGTTACCAACAAAAACCTACGTTGGGAAATTGGAAATACCCTCAATGCTGGTATTGATTTTGCCTTGTGGAATAACCTTATTACTGGTACCCTCGATGTATATCGCAAACAAACTAAAGACCTAATTGCCGAAACCACTATCGACCCTTTCACCAACTTCAAAAACCGTGTGAATGCTAACGTGGGAGATATGGAAAACAAAGGAGTTGAATTTGGTTTGACTGTTACTCCTATACGCAATACCGAAAAAAACATCCGTTGGAGCCTAAATTATAATATTGCTTACAATGATAATAAAATTACCCGTATGCCCGACGATCAACCTACTGGAGGTATAGAAGGTGGTACAGGTAACCGTGTACAATTACACCGACAAGGAGAAACACCTTATTCTTTTTATGTCTATCAACAAGTGTATGATGCACAAGGCAAACCTATCGAAAATACTTTTGTTGATAGAAATGCCAACGGCAAAATTGACGAAGGTGACCGCTACTTGTACAAATCACCTTTTGCCCCTATAACTATGGGATTTGGCACCGATTTAAACTACAAGAATTGGGATTTAAACATCACTACCCGTGCAAACATCGGTAATTATGCGTATAATAACACTCAATCTCGTTTAGATCAGCTTGGTGAAATTACAGCTAATAGTGGCTTTATTGTTAATATTAAAGCAAATCAGGCAGATGCTAATTTCCAACGCCATAACGACCAAGCGTGGTTAAGTGATTACTATATTGAAAACGCTTCATTCTTCAAGTTAGACAATATCACTTTAGGCTATACCTTCCCTCACACTGATAAAATGCACATCCGCCTCTATGGTACTGTACAAAATGTATTGACTATTACTAAATACAGTGGCTTAGACCCAGAAGTGTTTGGCGGTATTGACAACAATTTTTATCCTCGCCCTCAAACTTACTTATTGGGCTTGAATCTTAACTTTTAATGTATGCAAAGTATGAAAAAATATATTAAACATAGTATTTTAGGGCTTACAGTGGCTCTTTCCCTTAGTGCTTGTATGAAGGACTTAGACCAAGAGCCTATTGACCCCGATAGCTTCACTGAGAAAGACGTATTCAAAAACGCTACTGAAGCTAAAAGTGCCTTAGCTAAAATCTACGCCTCAATGGCAGTTACAGGACAAAAGGGGCCTTCTGGAGATGGTGACCTTGCTAATGTAGACGAAAGCTCCACTCAGTTCACCCGTGCACAGTTTTACTTGCAAGAGTCAAGTACTGATGAAGCCATTATTCGTTGGGCAGATGCAGGAGTACCCGATTTTCACAATATGAGTTGGACTCCTTCTAACGCTTTCACTAATGGTTATTACAACCGTTTGGGGCAACAAATCGCTTTTACCAATTCGTTTATTGATAATGCACAAGCGTTGGCTTCAGACCCCGAAGTAGCTTATTATATTGCCGAAGCACGATTTATCCGTGCTTACGCTTATTACAACGTAATAGACGCTTTTGGAAAAGCTCCCTTGATTACCTCATCAAAAGCTGATTTAAAACCTGTTCAAAACTCTCGTAATGAACTCTTTAACTTCGTAGAAAGCGAACTAAAAGATTTGGAAACTAAGCTAAAAGCAGCTCGTGCTAATGAATATGGTCGTGTAGATGCCGTAGCCGCACAAGCTCTACTCGCACGTTTATACCTCAATGCTAAAGTGTATATAGGGGTAGACAAATATACCGATTGTATTACTTATGCCAATAAGGTGATCGCCTCATCATATAGCTTAAACACTACCGATGCTAATAACAATGGTACTGCTTATGATGAACTATTCTTAGCTGATAACAATAGTAATGGCGCTCAAAACGAATTTATTTTCGTAGTGAATTTTGATGGATTGAACACCAAAACTCACGGAGGAACGTCTTTTATTACTCACGCAGCTACAGGAGGAAATATGAATCCTAACTTAATTGGTATTAATGGTGGATGGCAAGGTATTACAGTTACTAAAGAGTTTGTCGATAAATTTGAAGCTTCAGTACGCAATGGTAATAACGAACCTACCGCTTGGAAAGATAAACGTGCTATGTTCCATACCGATGGGCAAACCTATGAAAATACTAATATAAAAGACTTTAAAACAGCTGGTTATGCAGTAACTAAGTTTAGAAATATAACCTCTACAGGAACCGTAGGTAAAGACCCTGCTAAAGATTTTCCAGACACCGATTTACCGCTCATTCGTTTAGCCGAAGTATATCTTACTTATGCTGAAGCTGTACTACGTGGTGGCTCTGGTGGTAATAGAACTACTGCTTTAAACTATATAAACCAATTGCGTACCCGCGCTTATGGAAACGCCTCTGGCAACATAACCAATAGCGACCTTACCTTAGATTTTATCTTAGACGAACGCGCTCGCGAACTCTATTGGGAAGGATTGCGCCGTACCGACCTCATTCGTTATGATAAATTTACCACCACCAATTATCTCTGGTCTCTAAAAGGAGGTGCGGCTTCTGGGGTAGCAGTTCCTGATTTCAGAAACTTATATCCTATTCCTCAAGATGCGCTTACTGCTAATGAAAACCTTAGACAAAACACTGGATACTAAAAAAGAAATATTATGAAAAATATATTTAAAACTATATTATTATGTTCAGGGCTTACCTTGTTTGTAGCTTGCGAAAAAGATGAAGACAAAGTAACAATGAGTTCTAATGCCCAAGTAGAGCCTACTCTATCAACCAATACAATAGTGTTAGACAAAACACAATCAAACACTACTGTTCTTACCATAAGTTGGGAAGAAAAAGATTTTAATGTAGCTGTAGCTCCTACCTATACAGTCAATTTAGAATATGAAGGTAAAGTGAAACCTATCTCTGTGAAACAATCTCCTTTAACCTTCACTACTAAAGAATTGAACGACTATCTTCTTGGTTTAAATGTCCCTGCAGGTACAGCTACTAACGTAACAGTGTATGTAAAAGCTGCCCTTAGTGACCAACGTAGTATTGTTTCAAAAAAGAATACTTTGAATGTAACTCCTTTCCTTGATGAAATCAAACCAAGCGAATGGGGGGTAGTAGGTAGCGCAACTCCTAATGGTTGGGATGGACCTGATGTTTCTTTCTGGAATGGTGAAAATGGAACCCTTGTAGCTTATGCTACTTTTACTACTGGCGAAATCAAATTCCGCAAAGGTAATAAATGGGCAAATGGTGACGACTGGGGTGACAAGAATAGAGATGGAGTACTTGATAAAGAAAGTGGAAATAATATTCCTGTAACAGCAGGTACTTACAAAATCACTTGGAAATTATCCGATAATACTTATACTATTGAGCCTTATTCTTGGGGTATAGTAGGTTCTGCAGGTAATGGTTGGGATGTAACCAATACAGATATCAAACTTACCTATGAAGGTAGTACTAATTCTTGGGTAGCAAAAAATGTAGCACTCAACGCTGGAGAACTCAAAATCCGTTTCAACAATAAGTGGGCTGGTGATTTTGGCGCTGATACTACCGAAAACCCTACAACTCAATTAGAAGGAAGTGTGAAATCTGGAGGAAGTAATATTAAAATAACTACCGCTGGTAATTACAACGTTTCTTTTTCATTTGATGCAAGTAACAAAGGTTCTTACAAAATAGAAAAATTGTAACCCAAATTAAAGGCTGTTCAACAACCCTTGAACAGCCTTTATACTATCATCTAAAAAAATCTACAATCATCTTTATAATAGTAGTATATCTATAGAGTTTATAATTGGACTTAAATACTGAAAATATGAAAATCTAGATCTATTTATTAAATGTTTGCTCTCCGATCTACTACAAAAAAACAACAATAGCGAGCCTACTCTACAAAATGCATCTCCTATTGTTCTTACTAAAATAGACAATGGCAACCGCGTGATAATGTAAACTTTCTATTGGGAGGTAGAACCTCCAGGTTAATGCTGTAATACGATTACCTCTAAACTCGACGATTGGAAGGATAATAGACTATACCGGTAACTCTACACAGCGTTTCGCTAATAATAGTGAAGGTCGTGTAACAATAAAAGTCCCTGCTAATAGCTACACTATTTGGTCAGTAGAACAATAACTCTCTGAACTTTCTCAATAGTGAGACCCTTGCTGATAACTCACTATTTTAAATAACCAATTAGCTAATAATTCTAATAATCAAACAAAATGAAAAACTACTTTTTAGTCCTTACATTGGCTACAGCTTTTTCGGTCACAGCACAGCATAAAACCTTACCTGGATTCGATTATGGCAACCCTGCTGCCCCTACAGGTGATGAGTGGCAATCGCCCGAAAACCTATCTCTTAACAAAGAATATCCGCGAGCCTATTTCTTTTCGTTCAACAACGAGAAACAAGCTACACAAGTGCTGCCAGAGTATTCTCCCTATTGGCAATCCCTCAATGGGCAATGGGCTTTCCATTGGTGCAAAACCCCCGACCAGCGCCCTAAAGATTTCTATAAAACGGATTACGATACCTCAAAATGGGATGCCATCCCTGTACCATCCAATTGGAATGTCTATGGTATCCAAAAAGATGGCTCACTCAAATACGGTTTGCCTATCTATGTGAACCAACCCGTGATTTTCTATCACGAACGCAAGGTCGACGATTGGCGCAAAGGAGTAATGCGTACGCCTCCAACAGATTGGACAACCTATGAATATCGCAATGAGGTAGGATCCTACGTACGCGAGTTTGAAGTGCCTAACAATTGGGAAGGACGCGAAATCTTTATTGATTTTGATGGAGTAGACTCTTTCTTCTATCTGTGGATCAATGGCAAATACGTAGGTTTCTCTAAAAACTCTCGCAATGTTGCCTCTTTTGATATTACCCCCTACCTTCAAAAAGGCAAAAATAAAGTAGCGGTAGAAGTGTACCGCAATTCCGATGGCTCTTTCCTCGAATCTCAAGATATGTTCCGCTTACCAGGGATTTTTAGAACCGTAGCCCTCCGCGCTACCCCCAAAGTCCAAATCTTCAATTTGAATATTCTTACCGATACTGATTACAAAACGTGGGACTTACAAGTAAAATCCGAAGTGCGCAACCTCACAAACCAACCTGTAGAAGGCTATTCACTGCGTTACGCAGTCTATCCTGCCAAACAATTATACAAAGATGAAGTAACCGAAACCCCTGAACAGCAATGGACAACCAAACTGCCTAAAGCCAATGCCCAAGGTTTTGCTACCACTACTTCCTTGCAAAAAGATTGGAAAAACGTGCGTATGTGGTCTGCCGAAGCCCCTTATCGTTACGTGTTAGTTGCTCAATTATTAGATAAAAAAGGCAAAGTCGTTGAAACTGTCTCATCATACTTTGGATTCCGCAAAGTAGAAATTAAAGATAAAGTCTATTATCTCAACGGACAGGCAATCAAACTCAAAGGTGTAAATCGTCACGAAACACACCCAGCACAAGGGCACACGCTCACTCACAAGCAGATGAAAGACGAAATCTTCTTGATGAAACGTAACAATATCAACCACGTGCGCAACTCTCACTATCCCCCTGATCCTCATTGGTTCTACCTTTGTGATAAATATGGCATCTATTTAGAAAATGAAGCTAATATCGAGTCACACGAGTATTACTACGGCAAGGAATCGCTCTCTCACCCCAAAGAATGGGAAAAAGCACACGTTGCCCGCGTAACCGAAATGGTTGAAGCTACTTACAACGCGCCTTCTGTCGTAATATGGTCACTCGGTAATGAAGGAGGACCTGGTAACAACTTCAAAGCAGCTTACGACCACTTGAAAACCATTGATAAAAGTCGCCCCGTGCAGTACGAACGCAATAACGACATTGTGGATATGGGGTCTAATCAATACCCTTCAGTAGCATGGGTAGAGAAAGCTGCTACCGGTGAACTGAATATCAAATACCCTTTCCACATCTCGGAATATGCTCACTCTATGGGTAATGCTGTCGGCAATCTCGCCGATTATTGGAAAGCAATTGATAGTAGCAAATTCATCTGTGGTGGTGCTATCTGGGATTGGGTAGACCAATCAATCTATCATTATACAAAAGACGGTATTCGCTATGAAGGCTATGGAGGTGATTTCGGCGATTATCCTAACGACGGTCAGTTTGTGATGAACGGAATTATTTTCGCCGATCGCAAACCGAAACCCCAACTCGCCGAAGTGAAAAAAGTGTATCAAAATGTAGCTGTAAAACGCTTTCCTATAGAACGATTGAAAGAGGCTTACAAACCTCAGTATTGTCCTCCTGTAGATTATAAAAACCAAAGTAATTTGCAAAAAACTGCTTTTCAGTTGCGCAACAAAAACTATTTCACCTATATAGAACAAGGAAAAGGAAAATGGCAATTGTTCAAAAATGGTAAAGAAGTGCAACAAGGTAACTTTAGCATACAAAACATTGAACCTGAAGGGCATTTCTATGACCTCAGTTTGCAACAATTGGCTCAATCTCTTATTTGGGAAAGAATCATCAGAGAGGAAAATGTCTATGTTATAGAACACTCTCCGTTAGAATCTGGGGCTGAGTATTATATCAACTTTAGTTTTTATCAAAATCAACAACCTTGGTCGGCAGAAAAAGAAGAACCTATAGCCCAAGAGCAATTTTTATTACAAGCAGCAAGTAATTACCCAAGCATTGCTTCAGTAGCTCAAGGTGATAAATTGCAATATAGCAAACGCAAAAATACAATTGTTGGTAAAGACTTCTCCGTGCAATTCGATTTAGAAAAAGGCACCATTGCCAATTTGCAATATGGCAAACAAACTATTGTACAGAATAGTGATTTTCAACTTAATGCTTTTCGCGCTTTTGTAAACAACGATGTATGGGCATATCAACAATGGTTTAACAAAGGATTGCACAACTTGCAACACAAAGCCTTATCGCACAAAGTAACCAAAAACGATAATGGCAGTTATAGCTTTGCCTTCACTGTACAATCACAAGCGCCTAATGGGGCACAACTCATAGGTAAACCTAGTGCTGCCGATCATCGCATTGAGGAATTTACTAATAAACCTTTCGATAACGACAATTTCCGCTTCGTTACCAACCAAGTGTTTACCGTCTATCCCGATGGCTCTATTGAGGTACAAGCAGCTATCGCATCCAATGAACCTACTGCTGTGTTGCCACAAATAGGATATCAATTAAAACTTACTGAAGACTTTAAGCACTCTACCTATTATGGTCGAGGTCCTCAGGATAATTATTCTGATAGAAAAACGGGAGCTTTTGTGAATATACACTGCGAGGATGCCGAATATCCTCTGCCAAATTCAGGAACGTCTTTTCCAAAACCTCAAGATATGGGGCATCACCAAGATACCCGTTGGGTAGCCCTAAATACTCTTAAAAATAAAACAGGAGTATTGTTCGTGAGTAATTCTACTATGGATTTTTCAGCTTTGAGATACTCTCCTCAGCAACTCACCCTGGCAGGACATCCTTACCAATTGCCTAAACCAGATGGTACTTATTTGCAACTCAATGCTGCCACTACAGGGCTAGGGGGGAATAGCTGCGGCCCTACTCCGCTTGTGCGCGATAGAGTAATGGCAAAACCAACGCATTTTAGCTTTATTATACGCCCTTTGCAGTTAGATAAATCGCCAATTGAAGATGCCATCATAGCTCAAGCGCAAGTAACCCCTGCCACTTCAGCTCCTGATTTTGCTACAAATTTAGAAAAATCCAAAGGAGTGCCTATGAAAGTAATTTTCACTAGTAGTGAAGAAGTCGATTCAGGAGAGGCTGCTCACTTGATTGATAATGATCCTAACACAATATGGCATAGTGCCTATAGCATCACTGTAGCAAAATACCCTCATTGGGTAGACTTCGATCTGATGAAAGAAACCCTCGTAACGGGTATTAGCTACTTGCCCCGTACTGATGGATACAAAACCGGTGATATAAAGGATTTTACTGTATCGGTAAGTAATGATGGGCAACATTGGGAAGAAATACACAAAGGAACTTTCCCCTTAAAAGATGGTAGTCCGCAAAAATCTTTCTTTGCCAAACCTGTAAAAGCTCGCTATTTGCGATTCACAGCCCTAAGCGAACAATATGGGCAAGACTACGTAAGTGGTGCTGAACTACAAATCTTAGATAAAAAATAAAAGATAATAAAAAAAAAAAGCTACTCAAAATCCTTGAGTAGCTTTTTTTAGGGTTTCACTTTCTTGAACTAGCAAATAGAAATGCTATTTTTTATCAGTATAGTACTTTTGTCGGCGAACTTCATTAGATTTGTTTTCTTTGCTATAAATCTCTTCGTAATCTGGAGTGTATAAGGCGTCGGGTACTACATTGTAATCAAATACTACTTCGGTTTCGCCATTAGGAAAATTGCCATATATTTTGATAAAGTGTTTTACATAGCCTATGTTCTTTTTGCTATCGTTAATAATTTTGATGTATCCTGTTTCGCCAGCTCTAACAAGGCCAAATGATTTTTTATCAACAGCCATACAGCCACAAGAGGTTTGTATGTCGGTAATTTTAAGGAAATGTTCACCTGTATTTTTAACAGAGATGTTTATTTCAAACAATTCACCTTGTACCACAGGGTAATAATGACGAACAGGGTCGATAATTTTGATGGTAGTAGGAGGGTATAGTTCAGAAGCGTCGCGGCAGCTCACTAATAATAGGCTTGCTAATAAAAAAGTAAATAGAGATTTCATTGTAAAAAAATATTAAGGTATTAAACGAATTTCGGAGGTAGCCATCAAGTTACGTTTCTTAGAGGTGTTTCTATAGATGCGCACTTCAGTTTTATTACTATCAGATAGGTCTACATCGGTTGTAATTATTCTGTTCATGACTCCAGTTTGTATAGGAGGAACCATTGTTTTATAAAGTTTATCGTTTTTATAAATTTCTATTTTTGTAGGCATATAAAAACGTCCTTCTTCATTTTGCAGAAAGCTTAAGGCTATTTTTTTAGCTTTTTTAGTTTGGCTTTGTGAGGGGAGTAGGACTTTTAAGTCATCTATGGAGTTGATAACCCAACCGATGTGATAATCAAGAGGGAATCCTTCTAGGCCATCGGTGAGTACAGAGAGGTTTTGGTAATCCTCATCCAAGGTGCTTTTGGCGATGAGTTGTTCTCCTAATATAAGATTTTGTAAATTAGAGCGTGTAAGTAAAGCTTTCCACTGATTGATATAGCCCTTTACAGAGCCTTTTTCATCTTCTTGGTAGCGAGCCATTTCTTTGTACTTACTACTTTTGTTTAAGGCATCTATCCATTGTTGTACTTGAGGTTGAGGTAGCAAGCTATAGTCTTTGCGCTGAGCAAATCCATAGTTGTTAAAACCATTAGTATAGGCTATTTGCAGACGAGTAAAGCTGAGAGCGCTATATAATTTTTCTAAAGCTTTGTGTTCTTCACCTTGTGTTTTAGGGAGTATAGCTCCTAATTTGTCGTAAAAATTCACGAACAGTTCTACTGATAGGTAAGTTTGCAGAGCATTAGTGAAATTTCCATAAGGCAGCAAAGGTCTGTTCTTTTGTTGTTGAGCATTTTCTAGTGAAAGATAAAAGTCAGTGAGTAGTGAGCCTGATATAGGGTAATATTGTTTGAAAAATCGAGTTACTAAATCGTCTACCGATAGGGTTTCGTCTATCAGTAATGATGTCATTACAAAAGTTTGGACATCATTGAAAGAGCTATAGTCATAGCCACTTCCGTTGATAAATACACCTTTAACGCCTTTTTCTTTAAAAGATTTTAGTTGTTTTTGAAATCCTTTGAGGATAGGGTAGGGGGTGAAATAGTCGTCAAAGTCACAAGCGTAATCCCATAGGTATATTTCAGATGTTTTAGGTTTCCATTGTTGGAGAGTATTGTAGAACTCTTGGGTTGCTTTATGGTTGTTGAGTGCTATACCTTTGGGTATGTCTATGGTGCTAATGATTACCCCTGTGTTATTGGCTAATTTTTGTGCAGGAGGAGTTTTGGTAGTGAGGTAGCTGGAAGTAAAAAATGTGTGTTTAGGAAAACGTTCGGCCAGTTTATTTATCATAAAGCTCACCGAAGGAGTAGCGTTAGAGGTTGTGCTTCCTAATGCTTTATTTTTAGGGCTATCACTAACGATTGTATTATCATTGGGCATTATCACAAACTTCATAGGGATTTCAGTTCCGAAGTTGTCGATAATATAATTTTCGATTTCTTTATAGAGAGCCTCGGAGGTAAAATCTAATTGAGATTTGTTGCGTTGTCCATCTACAGTAGCAAAGATATCGTTATTAGTTTTATCTATTATTTTGGAGAGGTTATGCCCCCATAACCCCCAGTCTATTTCGATGTTATGAGAGTTATAAATTTGATTGAAATCTTCGTTTAAATTAGGTAAGAAGTGAGGTTCGCGATAAGCAAAGGCAAAGTTAGTACATTTTTTGTTTAAATTGATAATAGAAGGGTTCAAATCAGGAGCTTGTATTGATGGGTCATCCTCACTAATTTTTTTAATAAACTGATAGATGAGCCATTTTAAAGAGCGTTCGGTTTTGGCTGTGATGAGCCATTGTTTGTTTTCGTTTTTCAAGCAATAATCATAGGAAAGACTATTGTCTACTTTTACTTTTAGGTTTAAAAAATTTGTGTTACTTCCATTGAGTATTACCCTTTGGGGGTCTGTTACTCTATTTTTTAGATGGTCATAGAAGTATTTAGCCCATTTTTCGTCTATTTTTGAGGCATTAGCTTGTGTGCTAATGTTATATCCTTTAGAGAGTAGAGAAAATTGAGCATTAGGAGTACTTTCGGCATTGCTTTGGCATGTTCCTAAAAAGAGGAAATAAAGAGCCAGTATGCTAAAACGAAACATATATACCAAAGATTAAGTTATACAAATCACTATAGTCTAAACCGTTGTAGTAGTTATACCAAACGCCTGAGAGTGATAGCGCTAATTTATCGGTGAGCATATATTGCCCTGTACCTCCAAAATTGGCATTGGTAGTAGAGAATTGCCCGTAGAGTTGATAGTTGAGAATTTCATCAACGGGTGCTGATCCTACCCCTCCGAAGATAGCTAAGAAACTGCGTTTGTCTAATAAGTTGTATTGTATTTTTGCAAAGGTGTTGTAATAGAGATTGCTATTGAGTGAGACTCCAGTAAGTTTAGCGTTAAAGGTAAAATCGTCTAATACTTTGGTAGCGCCTAAATGAGCTTGTATGAGGTTGGGGTCGTCAGTAGAGCGAATTTTTTTATAGCCAGCACCTATTTCGGCTTCCCAATCGTTGCGTAAGGCTCTATGAAAAGTGAGGTTTGCCATATACTCTGGGAAGTAATGGTTTGAAATAGCGGCATTTACATCAAAGTACCATTTGTAGTTCAAAATATGAGTCCATGCTAGTTGTCCTTGGAAAGCGCGTTTATCGGCTCTACCTGATGAGGCAATTCCTATAGAGTAGGTATTTTTAGTTTGGTATCTGTTGTAGATAGCTGTAAAAATTCCTGGGAGTTTATTGTCTTTCAGTTCGTTTTGTTGATAGAAGAACTGCATTTCATTTTTGTGATTTTTGTACTTCAAATAGTTTAAGTGTCTTTTAAAGTCGTCTAACTCTACTAGTGAAGGTTGAAATTGCCGTTGGTAATAATAAGCGCTGTCATATTGTTTTTGTACTTCAAACATACGCCCACGTTCGTATTGTAGTCTTTTGTTTAGAGGATCATATTTTAGTGCTTTCAACAAGAAGTTTTGAGATTCGTTATAATTTCTATCTTTATGAGATTTTTTGGCGAGTTTTTCAGAGGCTTCGGCATAGGCTTTAGCGAGGTCTTTGTTATGTGAATATTTTTCTAGGTAAGGGGTTAGGACGTTTATTGCTTCTTGTGGTTTATCATCGCGGGTATAAGCATATGCTTCTTGTTCTACAAAGAAGAAGTCGTCAGGATAAAGTTCTTTTCCTTTTTGTGTATAGCTCAGCACTTCATTGTTATTGTTTAGTAATGATGAGGTGCCTATAAGGTATTTTAGTCCTTGGCTGCTATTTTCTTTAAGGGCTATGAGTTTTTTTTGTTGTTCATAGGCTGTCTTAGCATCTCCTTTTTCGTTTAGATGTTTGATATAAGCCAAGGCAGTTTCTTCGTAACCACTCACGAAGAGATTGTTGTTTTCGGGGGTACTTTCATCAATAAGTTTTTCATAAATATTGAGGGCTTCTTTGTATTTTTCAAGTCCTGTGAGAGCAGTTGCTTTCTTTATGAGGTTGTTTTTGTTGTTTGGGTATAGTTCTATAAGGGTATTAGCTTGTTCTAGGGCTTTGTTATATTCTTTATTTTGCAAATAAGCTCCATACAAAGCGCTAATAGCGTCTTCTCGCCAATCGAGGTTTGTTTGTGAGGCTACAAATTGCAAATCGGGGATAGCTTCTGTGTAGCGTCCTTCTTGGGCTAATTGTTGTCCTCGGTTGTATCGGTATTGAAAATAGTTGTTTTTGATGTCGGAATCGCTAGAGAATTTAGTATAGAGTTCTTCCAATATGTTATAAGCCTCTTTTTCTTGGTTAGTAAGCATCAAAAGGCTGTATTTTTTTGACAATAGATCTTTTGTGCGCCCTTTGCTTTTGATCCCTTTTTCAATATAAATAGCGGCATCAGTATAGTAGCCTTTAGTAATAGAGTTGTTGATCAGGTAATCTAAGGCTTCTAGGTTTGAAGGGTTGTTTTCGTATAATTTCCCATAGAGTACATAGGGGTCTGATTGATTTTGATAAAGAGCAGCTTGGCTAAGCAAATCGTTGTAGTTTTTTATCATTTGAGGTGATTTATTACCTTTTCTCATCTCTTGTTGAATAAATTCTACAGCTTCTACATAGCGGCTCATATCAGTTAAAATACCTATTTTGCGGTTGATAAGTTCTTGGTTTTTAGGTAAGTTTTGCAATCCTCGATTTGCATAGGTAAGGGCTTTTTCCTTATCACCTGATAGTAAGTAGGTGTTGATTAGAGTAAGATAAGCCTCTTCGTCCTTAGGATTAAGGCGCAAGTTTTCTTGTTCCATTTTTATGGCTTCGTCTATATTGCCTTTTTTCTTTTCTTGAACAGATTGTACTTGCAATGAATATATATAATCTTTCTTAAACTGTTGATCTTGAGGGTAGATTACTCTAATGCGTTTTAATAGGCGATTAGCTTCTATGTCATTGCCTTGTAGGCGGTAAATGGCTATTTTTTTGCGCCACAATTCAGCGTCATATGGGCTTGTTTCTAGCAGTTCATTAATGTAACATATAGCACTTGAATAGTGTTTTTCAACAGTTTCAATATTGGCGAGTATTTCTTTAGCGGCAACGTGTTTAGGCATTTCATCTAAGGTTTTGAGTAGATGATAACGCGACTTGTTGTAGTTCTGTTTTTGGTAATAGTATTTTCCCATAAGAAACTGGATGTCTCCGTTTTTAGGGAACTGAGCAATGTTTTCGTCTAATAATTTTTTAGCTTGTTCATATTTTGCTGTTTCAAAGTACTTTTCGATTTGCTTGAGTACTTGTTTGTCTTGTGCTGAGAGGCTTGCACAGGATAATAAAAGGAAAAGACTGCTATATATTTTTATTTTCTTCATTATTTCTATTTTTTAATTTTGAGTTGTAATAGGCTGTTGTTGTTTCTTTTTATCAATTCCTTTGCGGGTCATTTCACCCCATTCAAAGTTCTTTTTAGACAAGAAGCTAATGTAACCTCTAAGGCTAAAATAAACTATTAGCAAGTGATAAGTAAAAGGTTCTATAAGGGTAATGAGGAATAAGCGGAAATATTCTCTCAGCTGCTTATAATGTTGTTTGGTTACATAATCGAATACGATAGCCGAAGAGGAAACCATAAGTCCAAATAGGTAAATAGTTCCAAAAACCATAATAGCATTCATATGGCTTATTTTTCCCATGATAAGCAGGTAGATAAGCATTCCCCAACCTATGACTTCTATGATAGGGGCTAAAAATTCAAATAGGAACATATAAGGCATTGTAACGAGCCCTAGACGGCCATATTTGTAGTTCCAAAGGTATTTGCGGTATATCATAAAGAACTGGAATAATCCGCGTGCCCATCGAGTACGTTGTTTGTACATAACCGAATAGTTTGAAGGACCCTCAGTCCAGCAACAAGTATCGGGGATTTCTACGATGCGATAATCGTAGTTAAAATCTCTCATATACACGATCATACGAGTAACCATATCCATGTCTTCGGCAAACGAAGCAGGGTCATAACCTCCGGCATTAATAAGTATTTCTTTATCGAAGAGGCCTAATCCACCTGAAATATTAGGAACACCATTGATTACAGACCACCCCATTTTTCCTACTAGGTAGGAGCGCAAGTATTCTATTTCTTGAAAAGCAGGGAAGAAAGATTTTGGAGGGCTTACGCGCACTAGTTTTCCATCTTCCATTTCGCAACCATTAGTCATTCTCAAGGTAGCTCCTACGCCTATTACTCTTACTGATGATTTTAGGAAAGGCATAATCATTTTCAGTAGGGCATCTTTGGCAAGCACGCAGTCCACGTCGGTATTGAGCATATAGGGGTACATACAAGCGTTTACTCCAGCATTTGAAGCATCGGCTTTGGTACCACCATTCACTTTGTCAACTACTGTAAGCTTTGCATATTTTGGGTTTTTAGATTTGAAGATGCGCTTAACAGGTGATGCTTTGATGCGCTCAATGTACATAAAAGGGGTTTCTTCTAGCTCATATTCTTCTATGAGCAGTTCGAGAGTTTTGTCCTTACTGCCATCATTAACGATAACTACCTCGTACTTAGGGTAGTCTAACGATAGAAGAGAGTTTACATTGGAGATGATGGTAGTTTGCTCGTTATAAGCAGGGGCTACGATAGAAATACCAGGAGCTAAAGGTGAGTTTTTAAGCGTAGTAAGATCTAAGTCAGTATATTTCCATTTGCAGCTTCTTAAATTATAGCGTGCTAATAACACTTGTGCAGCAATGCACAAGAGAATCATTATAGAGTAGATAAGTACAGATATCTGAAAAATATTATATAGTAGTTCCATCGTTTTATGATAACATTCTTTGATTTAAAGGATTTTCAACATGTAAGAAGGCTAAGAGTTCTTGTGGCTTAGCTTGTGCTTTGAGATTTTCAAAAATAGCTTTCCCTTTATCTCCAAAGTTCAACAGAGTGTAGAGCCCTTGGATTTTGGTTTCTACATTGTGAGTGTTTACTACGGCGTTTTCTACAAAAGATAGGTTTTCTTCTAAGGCAAATTTTCCTAATGTTTTTAGGATTTCATCTTGAATAAATGAAGGTTGTACGGGGTAAATGCCTATTAAGAATTGAGCTGATTCTTTGTAATCCAATATTCCTAAAGCCTTGATGATTTGTTGTCGGAGTTTCATACCGCTGTTTTCAATCATTTTCAGCAGATAAGGAGAGGCTTCTTTTTGGTTATAGGAGCTCATTTCGTAAACTAAGAAGGATTTTAGATCTTCGTCGGCCGAGTGGTTTTGTACCCAGTGAATGAAGTTAGGAATGGTTTCCTCGGGTTTTTTACTTAATATTTCGTGAATTTCGATGTTATCCCACTCAGAGAACTGGTCGTCAAAATCATTATCAAAAAACTTAAAAGGGTTGTTTTTACTGATGTATATGTACAAACTACGCGCTTTTCTGCGCAGAATAGAGTTTTTGATAGTAGTCATAGGAATCAATACAGATTCGGCTATTACTAAGTTTAGACCTTTTATTTTTCGTAAAGCTCTTTCTTTGCGTTTCTTAGAACCTTTTAGTAACTCTTCTTCCCAAAACTTTTTGAGTTTGAGTTCATCCATCAGTAGTTCATAATTTTTTTTGTTCACTACGGGGTCTTTATCAATAATCTCCAAGATTAGGTTTGTGAGTTCCCGTTTGAAGCTGTTGTCGTAGGAACTCACTGCTAAATAGTTGTGAAGCTCACTACTGCTAAATGCTTTTTCAGTGAGAAGAATTTCTTTTATTCTATCAAAATACTCCTTATGAAGATACTCTTGTTTTTTTTGAGTCTTTACGCGTTTAGAGTACTTTCTAATTAAAAAGAAAATGTTGTAAATACATATACACAACAGAAGAAATGCTAATGTATACAATATTTTTAAGAATAGACTATTGAGTTGGAATAACTCATAGTAATATTCTAAATTCATTAAAAAATTTTCCATTAATTTGTTTTTATTTTTAAGTTGAAATGTGTAAACTTCAAGAAAAATCTTGCAAAATTACACTTTTTTCAATTAAAGACAAAAAATACTGTGTTTTTTTTTAAATAAACGCGTAAAAATATAGCTAAAACACTCTGTTTTTTTGCTCAATAAAAACGCCTTTTGGAGCAAAAAACACTATCTTTTTTATTCGGAAAGTAGAAAAACTTGTTTCTTCTCCTCCTTTTGAACTTATTCACTGACAACTAAAATTGCTAATCAAGAAATTGTCTAATTACCAAATTATTATTATCTTTGCCCCGTTTATTTCTTTTTTCCTAATATTTAAACACTAAAAACATTATGAAAAAAACACTTTTTTCGGTGCTCTCACTGATGACTTTTGGTCAGTGCTTATGGGCACAAGAAACCGAAATTATTACCAACCCTCAATCGCAATACCAAAAAGCGGTAGAACTCTACAATCGCAAATTGTATGAGCCTGCACAAAATCTCTTCCGCAAAGAGCAAACTGCCAATCCCGATAAGGCTATCCGTACCCAAAGTGAATACTACGTAGCCACTATTGCGGCACTGCTCAACCAAGATGGCGCCGATGCTTTAGTGAACAACTTTATCGTCAATCACCCCGAGTCACCTATGAGCAGCGAGGCTTATCTGCAAATGGCTAACCTCTATTTCCAGCAAGGAAATTATGCCGAGGCTCTGGAGTGGTACAACGCTATCGATGAGTTAGGAGTATCCACTGAAGAAAAAGCGCGCTTTAACTTCCAGAAAGGTTACTGTCTCTTCCATACGGGCAAACAAGCCGAGTCGAAACCCTATTTTGAGTCGGTGCAGAACAACCCTTTATATGCCGATAATGCCAAGTATTATTTGGGGTATATAGCCTATGACTCCGATGATTACGCAAAAGCCGAAAGTTACTTCCGCGAAGTCCAAGACGATGCGACTCTCAGCAAAAATGTATCCTACTTCCAAGCCAGTATGTACTTCAAACAAGCCCTTTACGACGAGGCTATAGAAGAAGGACAAAAACAACTCGCCAAAACCAAGAGTGCTCAAGAAATATCAGAACTCAACAAAATTATAGGCGAAAGTTACTTCAATCAGAAAAAATATAAAGAAGCAATCCCTTATTTGCAAAAATACAAAGGTAAAAAAGGTAAATTCTCTAATACCGATTATTACTATTTAGGCTATGCTTTCTATAAAAATAACGACTACAAGGCTGCTATCGAGCAATTTAACAAAATTGTAGGTGGAAACGACAATGTAGCGCAAAATGCTTATTATCACTTAGCCGAATGTTACCTCAAAACTGACCAAAAACAGCAGGCTCTCAACGCTTTCCGCAATGCCTCTCAAATGGATTTCGATAAGCAAATCAAAAAGGATGCACATTTGAACTACGCCCGCCTTAGTTATGAAATAGGGAACCCTTACGAAAGTGTACCTAGCGTGTTGCAAGCCTACGCACAAGCCTATCCTAACGACAACAAAGAAGAAATTCAGTCGCTTTTGGTAGATTCGTACATTTCCTCAGGTAACTACCAAGCAGCGATCAGTCTGTTAGAAAAATCCAATGACCCTAAAGATAAAGAAACCTACAAAAAAGTAGCTTTCTACCGCGGTTTGGAACTCTTCAACGAACTTCAATACACCGATGCTTTGCAGTATCTCACCAAAGCTATTGCTGGCAGCGGAAGTCTTTCAGCGCGTGCTTCTTATTGGGCAGGTGAATCGGCTTATCAGCTAAAAGATTACAAAGGAGCAGAAACTTACTTCACTCAGTTTGTGAACAATCCAGCGGCTGCCAAAACCGAAGAATACAACAAAGGCTACTACGGATTAGCATACTCACAATTCAATCAGCACAACTACGCTACGGCTATCGTCAATTTCGAGAAATATCTCAAACAGAACCCTAAAGATAATGTTTGGAAACACGATGCGATGCTTCGCTTAGCCGATTCGTATTTCGTAACCGGAAAATACTGGCCTGCAATGGAGGGCTACAACAAGCTGATAGAAGAAAAATCAGCCGACCAAGATTATGCAGCTTACCAAAAAGCAATTAGTTACGGTTTTGTAGACCGATTGCCTAGCAAAATAGAAGATTTAGAGCGTTTTGTTAAGAACTATAAAGGCTCTAACTTGCGCCCTAATGCCCTCTTTGAATTGGCAAATGCCTATGTAACAAAAGGATCTACCGAAAAAGGAGTGCAGTACTATCAGCAACTTATCAAGGAATACAAAGGCAATGTGCTTGTGCCTCGTGCAATGTTGCGTGAAGGTTTAGTGTATTACAATAAAGGGGAAGACCAAAAAGCGCTTACCCTTTTCAAAACCATTGCTAAGGACTATCCTAATACCAATGAGGCATCACAAGCAGTAGCATCGGCTAAACTTATCTATGTAGATATGGGCAAAGTGAGCGAATATGCCTCTTGGGCGAAGAGTTTAGGCTATGTAGAAGTAACCGACCTTGAATTGGAAGGTGCATCTTATGAAGCTGCTGAACGCCAATATTTGCAAAACAACAGCAAAGAAGCTATTGCTGCTTTCGAGAAATACCTCAAAGATTTCCCTAATGGACTACGCCGCACCAATGCCGAGTTCTACTTGGGGCAACTCTATTTCAATAGCGGACAAAAAGCCAAAGCGCTTACCCACTATGAGAATGTGTCTAAGGGTGGTTCTAACGAGTATGGCGAGCAGGCGCTCACTCGTGTTTGCCAAATATTGCTCGATGCAGGTAGCTACCTCAAAGCCAAACCTTACCTCGAAGAACTCGAGAAAACCGCTACCATTGCACAGAATAGAACTTATGCGCAAAGCAACCTAATGCGTGTGTGCTACAACGAGAAATTATACGACAAAGCGATAGAATATGCCAATAAAGTATTAGAAGAAAAATCTATCGATATTCGCATCAAAAACGATGCTTATATAGTGCTCGCCCGTGCTTATGCTCAAGGCGGTAACGACGATCAAGCTCGTAAATATTACCAAGAAGTACAGAAAACCGCTACCGGTAGCCTCGCTGCCGAAGCCTTGTACTACGATGCTTATTTCAAAAATAAAGAAGGTAACTACAAAGCCTCTAATGAGGTCGTACAGAAGATTGCTAAAGATTATGGCGGACATAAAGAATTTGCCGCTAAGAGCCTCATCGTGATGGCTAAGAACTTCCGCGGACTTAACGATGCTTACCAAGCCTCTTACATCTTGGAAAGCGTACTGAAAAACTTTAAAGAGTTCCCTGAAGTAGTAGCCGAAGCTAAAAAAGAGCTCGCCGCTGTAAAAGCTGAAGCCGCTAAAAGCAACTCATCAGTAAAGTAGGGGCGAATGGCAATTTGCCCCGTCCGATAACAACAATATAAAACAAACAGAAAATGAACAAAATTACCTATATAGCACTTATGCTTTTAGCTTTAGCTTCCTCTTCAGCCATAGCTCAAAGCCGTAAAGACAGCCTCACTACCAAGGTGGTAGATGTGGTAAAGTCCTATGCTCCTACCATCGCCGATGCCGATAAAAAACGCGAAGATGCCAAAATTAAAGATTCGCTTACAGTAAAAAAGAAAAAGATAAACTATACTATCTATTCTGTGCCAGTAGCCTCTACTTTTGTACCTGATAAAGGACGTGCAGCAGCTATCAAGCAGAAAATAGTGCGTGAAGATTATCAAAATTCATACATCGCAGGCGGTTTAGGAATGCTCAACACTTTCTATGCCGATGCTAACCTCAATTATCAAGTGAACGACAAAGGGCGTGCTTCTTTTTTGCTGAACCACCTCTCATCTTCCGATGATGCCGATGAGGTAATTCCTGAGATGAACTATTCAAACTCTTCAGCCGAATTGCGTTACGACTACCAAAGCCAAGATGTGCTCTGGGGAATAAATGGCGATATAGGCCGACGCTTGCACAATTGGTATGGTATCCGCAAAAATACTTTCACCAGAGCCTCTTTGCGAGGTAAGGTAGATGAGATGAACCAAATCTATTTTGATTACGGATTAGCTGCTTATTTGCAATGGTCAAACCCTTATTTCAAGGGCTTAGATTTCGCTATTCGCGGACTTTCCGACCATTTCCAAAGCAAGGAAATCAACGTGAAAGTACAACCTTCATTTGAAGTACCTCTCACCGATGAACAGAAAATCAATGCCAATGTACTCGTAGATTACTACGATGGTAGTTTTACACGTAAGTACAATCTTATCAACGATATGGATAACCGCTGGATGCTCTTTGGGGTAAATCCTTCTTACCAGTTGGTAGTAGATAACCTCAATGTAAAATTAGGAGTATCGTTAATGTATGTAGATGCCAATAAATCGGTAGATAGTAAGTTCAAAGCCTACCCCGATGTAGAAGCTTCTTACAACCTCACCGATAGCGCTATATTGCACGCAGGAGTACGCGGAGGTATGCAGCAAAACACTGTTGAGAAACTCACCAAAGCCAATCCGTATCTTGCACCTATGCAAGAAATTAAACCTACCAATGTACAAGTAGATGGCTTTGTGGGGGTAAATGGTAAGGTAGGTAGTGATTTGCAATACCGTTTGAAAGGTAGTTACCGCCAATATAAAGAAATGCCTCTCTTCACCACCAATAGCGAGCGCCCACAATTAGGAGTAGAAGCCTTGCCTTATCAGTACTATAACTCTTTCAACTTGTTGTATGATGAGGTGAGCGATTTCGAGTTCTTAGCAGGAATAGGTGGTAATTTGAAGGATATTGTTACTTTCAATTTTACAGGTCAGTATAACAACTACAAAGCTCGTACGCAGCGTGACAAAACTGCTTGGAATCTCCCTAACGTACGTGTTTCTCTCTACACTGATTTCAAAATCTTGCCCAATCTCTTCACAGGAATAGATTTGTTCTATACCGGTGCACGTGAAGACCTCGATTATCAAATAGGAAGTGCAGTGCCAGAGAAAATCAACCTCAGTGGCTACTTAGACCTCAATTTCCATATTGATTATACTTTTAATAAGAATTGGCAAGTATTCCTAAAAGCCAATAACCTTACTGCACAACGTCACCAAAATTGGGTGTATTACCCATCACAAAGCATCCAAGCCTTTGCAGGAATTAAATACATATTTAAATTAGGAGATAGATAATAAGTAACAAAAATCTCATACACTTTGCCAAAGTTTCCAGCCCACACAGCATGTAACTTTGGCAAAGTTTTTTTATTTTGATAATCAATCACTTTTAGAGTATGTTACATAGGGGCGTTTTGTAAATACATACACAATAAACTTTTTGGATTTTAATAAATTTTCTATATCTTTGTCGCGTAAGCTGATAAATTGTATTATTTTTCTCTAAATCCATAATTTAATCTCAGTTTATATAACAAAACACCGATTTATAATTATATTTGCATTATAATTCGTGTTTACAAACCCAGCTGTAGCTCTTCACTGGCTTTGTACGAGACTTAAAAGAACAGCGAAGCTGCCTATTTGTTTGACTAATAAATATTTCTTACGTCAAACTCATGTTAAATTAACAATAAACTATTGCAACACAGACAGGTCAGCCAAGCCTGCCTTGTCCTATAACTAACAATAATTCTAAAAAATATCACAATCCGTTTTATCTGCGCAATCCGTGGGAAACGTTTAAACTTTTTACATCATATTTTTGTAAATTCGTGAGTTTCATTTTACGTCGAACTCACCTTAAAATAAGTTTTATGAAGAAATTAATCTGTGCTGCTACTATCTTATTTGCTGTAGTAGCTTGTAATAATTCGTCAAAAACCGACGATAACACCCCCGTGAAATGGGAGTCGTTCAGTGGTGATAAAAACATCGAACGCAAAGTAGATTCTTTGTTGGCACTGATGACCTTAGAAGAAAAAATCGGACAACTCACTCAGTTTGCTGCCGATTGGGATGTTACAGGTCCCGTAATGTCCGATGACTTTCAGCCATATCTCGAGAAAGGTCTCGTGGGTAGTGTGTTCAACGCTGTTACCGTACCTGGGGTGCGCAAAATGCAGGATATTGCTGTCAAAAAAACTCGTTTAGGCATTCCTATTCTCTTTGGTTACGATGTGATTCACGGTTATAAAACCATTTTCCCTATGTCGCTTGCCGAAGCCTGCTCTTGGGATTTAGACCTAATGCGCCAAACCGCTGCCATTGCTGCCGAAGAAGCTGCTGCCGATGGTATCAAATGGACGTTCGCTCCTATGGTAGATATTGCTCGCGATCCGCGCTGGGGGCGTGTGATGGAAGGCGCTGGCGAAGACCCTTTCTTGGGAAGTGAAATTGCTAAAGCTCGCGTACAAGGATTTCAAGGAGGTACCGACTGGCGTTCGCTCAATAAAACCAATACTATTTTGGCGTGCGTAAAACACTTTGCTGCCTATGGTGCTGCCGAGTCAGGTCGCGACTACAACACCGCCGAGCTCTCCCAACACACTCTGTGGAATGTCTATCTCCCTCCTTATAAAGCAGCAATCGATGCAGGAGTGGGCACCGTAATGGCTTCCTTCAACGAGGTGAATGGTATCCCTGCAACTGCCAATCGCTACCTAATGACCGATATCCTCCGCAAGCAATGGGGCTTCAAAGGCTTTGTAGTAACCGATTATACTGGTATCAACGAACTCATTCCTCACGGTATTGCTGCCGACAATAAGCACGCTGCCGAATTGGCTATCAATGCAGGTATTGATATGGATATGACAGGTTCTAATTTTATCAAGCATCTCAAAAAATCAGTTGAAGAGGGCAAAGTAAAAGAAGAAGCTATCAACACCGCTGTACGCCGTATCTTGGAAATGAAATTCGTATTGGGCTTGTTTGACGACCCTTATAAGTTCCTCGATGAGAACCGCGCCAAAGCAACCCTTATGAAACCAGAGTTCTTGCAAGTGGCACGCACTGCGGTTACTAAATCAGTGGTATTGCTCAAGAACAATGCTGAGGTGTTGCCTATCACTCCCGATATGGTGAAAAAAGTAGCTCTCATAGGACCTATGGTAAAAGATTCTATCAACCAAAATGGCGAATGGCAAGGTCGTGGCGACCGTGAACTTAGCGCTTCTCTTTTCAAAGGATTGCAAGAAGTGTATAAAGATAGTAAGGTGCAGTTCAGCTATGCCAAAGGTTGTACGCTTACCGCTACAACTGCTGCCGATATTGCCAAAGCAGTAGCCACAGCACGCGCTGCCGATGTAGCAGTGGTAGCCTTAGGTGAAGATTATAACTGGTCTGGTGAATCTGCTTGCCTCACCGATATACGTTTGCGTGCGCCTCAACGCGAATTGTTACGTGCGCTCAAGCAAGCAGGAAAACCTATAGTATTATTAGTGTATAGCGGTCGTCCGCTCGATCTCAGTGAAGAGAGTGAATTAGCCGATGCTATTTTGCAAGTGTGGTTCCCTGGTACCCAGTCAGGTTATGGCATCGCCGATGTATTAGCTGGTAAGTATAACCCTTCAGGGCGTTTGGTGATGAGTTTCCCTCGCAATGTAGGTCAAGTGCCGGTCTATTACAACCAAAAAGCCACTGGTCGTCCCGTAGATCCTAATAACCCAATGGGTGATTATCGTTCTAAATATGAAGATGCACCTATCACACCGCTTTATCCATTTGGTTACGGATTGAGTTATACCACCTTTAATATTAGTAATGTACAGCTCAGCAGTGCCACCCTCAGCAAAGGAGGCAAACTCACTGTTACAGCACAAGTAGCCAATACCGGCAAGCGCGATGGTGAAATAGTCGTACAATTGTATATTCGTGATTTGGTAGGTAGTGTAACCCGTCCAGTCAAAGAGCTCAAAGGTTTCCAAAAAGTCGCACTCAAAGCCGGCGAAAGCAAGCAAGTACAGTTTGAAATTACTGAAGACCTCTTAGCCTTCTACAACGCCGATTTGAAAAAAGTAACCGAACCCGGCGCTTTCAAACTTTGGGTAGCTCAACACTCCGCCGACAACAGCAACGAAAAAGATTTCGAACTAAAATAGATTTTTTCTTTCATTATTGCTAAACTTTGCCAAAGGTTTTAATAGCTTCACAGCTACACCTTTGGCAAAGTTTTTTATCTCTATTTTTAAACCCCTTTCCAAGAACCCCGAGAACTTCTGAGTCTCTCTGAGAACTCCCACCACCCACAAATCGCCTGTGCAGCTCGCACCTCCCACCGCTCCCATAATTCCCACCCCTCCCACTATTCCCACCACTCCTACACCTCCCATAGTTCCCACCGTTCCCACCACCTTCATTAAAACCCATTTGATTTTCAACACTTTAAAAAATATTTTATCAAAAATCATAAAAAAAACTCTCAAAAATTTTGGAGGTTTCAAAATTTGTTATACTTTTGCGCTCTGTAAGACTAAAACGCCGGCATAGCTCAGTTGGCCAGAGCACGTGATTTGTAATCTCGGGGTCGTGGGTTCGAATCCCTCTGCCGGCTCAAAATAAGTACATATTTTAATAGTTTAAAATTTCTCGGGGAGATACTCAAGCGGCCAACGAGGGCAGACTGTAAATCTGCTGGTTTTACCTTCACAGGTTCGAATCCTGTTCTCCCCACTGTCATATTTTTATTTTTTTTGCGGGAGTAGCTCAGTTGGTAGAGCGTCAGCCTTCCAAGCTGAATGTCGCGAGTTCGAACCTCGTCTCCCGCTCTTTTCGTGTATGCTGATGTAGCTCAGGGGTAGAGCACTTCCTTGGTAAGGAAGAGGTCACGAGTTCAAATCTCGTCATCAGCTCATATTATCTTTTGTACACACATCAAACACTCATTTATATAACTAAGATTTAAAATTTATTTAAAAATGGCAAAAGAAACATTTGATCGTTCCAAACCCCACTTGAATATTGGTACAATTGGACACGTAGACCACGGTAAAACTACTTTGACAGCCGCTATTACTAAAGTATTAGCTGACGCTGGTCTTTCAGAAGCTCGTAGCTTCGATTCTATCGACAACGCTCCAGAAGAAAAAGAACGTGGTATTACTATCAATACCTCTCACGTAGAATATCAAACAGCTACACGTCACTACGCACACGTTGACTGTCCTGGTCACGCCGACTACGTAAAAAATATGATTACTGGTGCTGCCCAAATGGACGGCGCTATCCTCGTAGTTGCTGCTACCGATGGTCCTATGCCTCAAACTCGTGAGCACATCCTTTTGGGTCGCCAAGTAGGTATCCCTCGTATCGTTGTGTTTATGAACAAAGTTGATATGGTGGATGACCCTGAATTGTTAGAACTTGTAGAACTCGAAATGCGCGAACTTTTGAGCTCTTATCAATACGATGGTGATAACACTCCTATCGTTCAAGGTTCTGCTCTTGGTGCTCTTAACGGTGAGAAAAAATGGGTTGACACTGTACTCGCCCTTATGGACGCTGTTGATAACTATATCGAACTTCCTACTCGTGACATCGATAAACCTTTCTTGATGCCTATCGAAGACGTGTTCACTATCACTGGTCGTGGTACTGTGGCTACAGGTCGTATCGAAACAGGTGTTGCTAAAACAGGTGAAGCTGTTGAAATCATCGGTATGGGTGCTGAAAAATTAACCTCTACTATTACTGGGGTTGAAATGTTCCGCAAAATCCTCGACCGTGGTGAAGCTGGTGACAACGTAGGTTTGTTGCTCCGTGGTATCGACAAAAAAGATATCAAACGTGGTATGGTAATCTGCAAACCAGGTTCTGTAACTCCACACGCTAAATTCAAAGCTGAGGTGTATATCCTTTCTAAAGAAGAAGGTGGTCGTCACACTCCATTCCACAATAACTATCGTCCTCAATTCTACGTACGTACTACCGACGTAACCGGTACTATCCACTTGCAACCAGGTGTTGATATGGTTATGCCAGGTGATAACGTAACTATCGAAGTAGAATTGTTGCAACCTATCGCTCTTAACGTAGGTCTCCGTTTCGCTATCCGCGAAGGTGGTCGTACAGTAGGTGCTGGTCAAGTAACTGAAATTCTTGACTAATTTCTAACTTAGAATTAAGTTAATAATCATACAAAAAAGTTTTGGGTTCTAAAAAGCTCAAAACTTTTTTAAAATACGGGTGTAGTTCAAGGGTAGAATAGCGGTCTCCAAAACCGTTGATGGGGGTTCGAATCCCTCCACCCGTGCAAAAAAAAACTTTATTTAGGCTTCAACCTAAGTAAAGTTTTTTTCTTTTTATGGATTGCACATCTCGCCACAACCTTTGTTTTATTTTCTAAATGTTGTATCTTTGCCGTTATGAAAACAATAGTTGCATTTCTATATTTCTTATTTGTTTTTGCACTCAATGCTCAAACTATTTATCCTCTAAAAGAGGCTACTCATCTGCTTTTGGAAGATGATTTTATCACTCCTATAAAACAAGTAGATAGTCTTTATAAAGGTGTGGCGATCAAAATGATGCGCACTCACTCATTTGTAGATGATATTGTTTATACAAAAGAACTCATAACAGGGCGAAAATCACATTTGTACGCTGCTTCTCAATTGCGTCAGCTCTCCAAAGACGACTTTCTTTATACTTTTTTAAATCGGGAGTATCTCATTGAAAAATTTGCAGATAATATTTATGATCAAGCTATAGCTACAATTCAGATGATTACACCTACCCTTATCTTGCATAGAATCTATGCAAATGATGAGTTCTACAATGAGAGTACACAACAACGTGAAAAAGGTTGGCATCTCAAAAAACAAACTTATTACCCAATGATCTACCTTGCTTTGAGTAACGGAACTATTGTAATGCAAGATCTCAGCAATGACAATTATATCATTCCTCTCCCCGAAGGCTTCCAAATCAATTTCGGACATAAGTTCGGCTATAAATATTTAGAACGTTGTTTAGAGCCATTTAATCCTTCAGCCTATTCAGTAATACCCACACAACAAAATATTAGGTTAGACTCTCAAAACATAACCTCCCTGCTGATGCCCAATGGCAAATATCAGATAAGAGATGCAGCTGGAAATAGCGTTTTTAACGAGTTGTTTGATAGTGTGTCTATTTCAGAATATTTTGTTGCAGTACAATTGGGGAATAGCTACAAAATCTACAATTCTCAATTCAATTTGATTGATCAAGCCGATAGTTATGCAATAGATAGTGAGAAAACTGTAAAATTGCTCAAAGGCAATGAGGTAATCAGTAAAAATACCTTGGGTGAGGTAGTGCCCGATGAATATACGAGTCCGTTTAAAATAATGGGGAGTCATCATTCTTCTGAAGTTCTTACAATAAAAGAAATGCGAGCAAATCGCTATAAAATAAAGAGGATTATTACAAATTGGCATTTTTGTGTGGGAAGAAACCGCTGGAAAGAAAGTTATGAAACCACTACTAATAATCCTTATAGAATCCCAAATACAAAGAGAGAAGCCGATTATTTTGTCATTGAAAAAGACGGTAAATATGGGGTGGGATTCTTTTGTTTTGAAAATAAAGAAGCGTTTATCGTTCCTTCTACTCCTGTAGATTTTGATAAGGTAGATTTACAAGAGGATACCACCAATGCTATCAGGCTCTATAAAAACGGACAAATATATTTGTTTGATAAGTATAACAAAACCTCATTCTTGTCAGAGCCCTTTGAACAAATATTAGAACAGCGCGGCAGTTTTGTGCGTTATCAGCGGGGCAATGGCAAGCAAGGATGGTACAATCTAAAAACCACTAAATGTTTTGATAATAAATAAAAAAGTTATATCTTTGCCTTTCAAATAAGAGTCACCATAGTCTATTAAAATCGGTTTCTAAATTTTGAGCCGCTACACTTTGTCAAAGTCCAAAAACTTTTGCCAAAGTTGATAACCTTGATAATCAATCACTTTTAGAGTATGTTATGTAGGAAAGCCAGCGATAGCTGGGTATGTGCTGCAAACGCCCTCTTGCAAACCTCTCTAAAAATAAGCTATTTATTTGTAATTTAATTTATTTGACTATAAAGCAGAATTAAAAAAATAAAAATAAGAGCGTTATAAATTCTTACCTCTTATCTCTTAACTAAAAATAACAAATGAACATTCAAAAAAAAGATGTATTAGAAGCGCTTCGCAAAATTACCGCTCCTGGTGAAGGAAAAAATATGGTCGATAGCGGCGCTGTCCAAAATATAGTAGTATTTGGCGACGAAGTAGTAGTAGATGTAGTTATCAACAATCCCAGTTTGCAAGCCAAAAAACGCACCGAAGTCGAAATAATGAAAGCCATTCACGGCGAAGTTCACGAAAAAGCCAAAGTAGTGGTAAATGTGAAAGTCATCGCCCCCGAAGTGCCTGAAATCAAAGGAAAACCCATTCCTGGTATCCAAAATGTTATCGCTGTTGCCTCTGGTAAAGGTGGGGTAGGGAAGAGCACTGTAACTGCCAACTTGGCTGCCGCTCTCGCCAAAATGGGCTTCAAAGTAGGTGTCCTTGATGCCGATGTCTATGGACCCTCTATCCCCATAATGTTCGATGTAGCAGGTAACCGACCTCAATCGGTGGCTATCAATGGTAAATCGTTCATCCAGCCTATCGAAAACTACGGCGTGAAAATCCTCTCTATCGGATTCTTTACCAATGCCAATCAAGCAGTAATATGGCGTGGACCTATGGCTTCTAAAGCACTTAACCAACTCATTTTTGAATCCTACTGGGGAGAACTTGATTTCCTCCTTATCGACCTTCCTCCAGGAACGGGCGATATTCACTTGAGTATTATGCAAGCATTGCCTATTACGGGAGCAGTAGTAGTGAGCACCCCTCAAAAAATAGCTCTCGCCGATGCCCGCCGTGGAGTAGCCATGTTCGAACAAGAAAATATCAACGTGCCTGTGTTGGGGATTGTAGAAAATATGGCTTATTTTACCCCAGAGGAATTGCCTAACAACAAGTATTACATCTTTGGAAAAGAAGGTGCTAAAAACCTCGCTGCTGATTTGAACGTACCTTTCTTAGGCGAAATTCCTTTAGTACAAGGCATACGCGAAGCAGGTGACGAAGGTCGCCCCACAGTGCTACAAGACGGCACTCCTCAAGCAAACGCCTTCCGTACCTTAGCTCAAGAGGTCGTGAAAAGTGTCGTAGAACGCAACGAAACACTACCTCCCTCCGAAGCAATCCGAATCACCACTACCGCTGGTTGTAGTAGTAATTAACAATAAAAACAACAATTAATAATTAAACAGACAACAATCAGCAACAACATACCTGTTACCTATTACCTGTTACCTGTTACCTGTTATCTGTTATCTGTTACCTAATAAAAATGGAAGAACTTAGAAATGAAGTTATCAAAGCCTTAGATAAAATACGCCCCTATTTGCAAAATGATGGCGGCGATATTACTTTGGTTGATATCGAAGATGGAAAAATCGTCAAAGTGCGTTTAGAAGGCACTTGCACCAACTGCTCTGTCAATCAACTTACGCTTAGAAGCGGAGTAGAAATGACTATCAAAGAGTATGTGCCTCAAATAGAAAAAGTAATCAGTGTAGAATAATGAATTAGCGACAATGGCAGCGAATAAAGAATCAAGAAAAGAATATTGGAAACGCAAGTGGCTGAGCAAATACCGCTTGATAGTAATGGACGATAGTACCTACGAGGAAAAAACTTCCTTCCGCTTGAGCCGTCTCAATATCTTTGTATTTGGTTCTCTCTTTGCTTTTGTGCTCATCGCTCTCACTACAGTACTGATTATCTATTCCCCTCTGCGCCAGTACATTTTAGGCTATACTGCCGTCGAAAATAAACGCGAAACTCTCAGTCTGCTCTTCAAAGTAGATTCCTTAGAGCAAAAAATCCAAGATAACGACAAGTATTTGGCGTCTATCAAAAAAGTACTCGTCGGTGACCTGAAGCCTCAACGCGATAAGGACACCGCCAGTTTCAACATCTCCGATCCTAAATACGACCCTAAAGCCTATAGGGTTACCCCTAATAGACAAGATTCTATCCTTCGTCAAGAGGTAGAAGCCGATGAGCGAGGAGAGGAAGTAGAAACTACAACCCCTTAAAAAACAGAATTAATGACAAAATTAAGTGTAAATATCAATAAAATAGCTACTTTGCGCAATGCACGCGGTGGCAATATGCCCGATGTATTGCAAGTAGCCAAAGATGTTCAACGTTTTGGAGCTGAAGGTGTTACTATCCACCCTCGCCCCGATGAACGCCACATCCGCTATCAAGATGCCTTCGATTTGCTAAAAGTAGTAACTACCGAATACAATATCGAAGGAAACCCCATCCCTAAATTCATCGACTTGGTGTTGCAAGTCAAACCTACCCAAGTTACCCTTGTTCCCGATGCCGAAGATGCGATCACCTCTAATGCTGGTTGGGACACCATTAAACACAAAGATTTTTTAACTGAAGTAGTAACCGAGTTCAAACGCAATGGCATTCGTACCTCACTATTTGTAGACCCTGTCGAGGCAATGGTAACCGCCGCAGCTGCTACCGGTACTGATCGTGTAGAACTCTACACTGAAGGCTATGCCAGCCAGTACGCCCTTGGGAACAAAACTGCCGTAGAACCTTATGTAAAAGCAGCTTTAGAAGCTCAAAAAGTAGGCTTAGGACTTAATGCTGGTCACGATTTGAGCCTCGATAATCTAAAATACTTCAAAGAGCAAATACCTAACCTCTTAGAAGTCTCCATTGGTCACGCGCTTATTTGCGAGGCTCTTTATTTAGGTTTAGAGAATGTAATCCAGCTATACCTAAATAAATTGGCAGATTAGTAAATTAGCTAATTAGCAAAATTTCATAGAGCTCGCACTAAATTAAGAAACTAATACATTAACATATCAACAAAATGAAAACACATCTTACTTTAGGGGAGTTCATCATCCAAAATCAGAAGGACTTCCAACATTCAACTGGCGAACTCTCACGTTTGCTGAGTGCGATCAAATTAGCCTCTAAACTAGTAAACCGCGAAGTAAACAAAGCGGGATTAGTAGACGACATCTTGGGCGATATGGGGCAAGAAAATATCCAAGGTGAGGTACAGAAAAAGTTAGACGTTTTCGCTAACGACCTCTTTATCCGTGCCCTTACCCAGCGCGATGTAGTATGTGGTATTGCTTCCGAAGAAAATGAGTTCTTCATCCCCATTGCCTCTTCTGAGAACAGCCCTAACAGCAAGTATGTAGTACTCATCGATCCACTCGATGGTTCTAGCAACGCCGATGTGAATGTAACTGTAGGGACGATTTTTTCTATCTATAGACGTATAACTCCGGTAGGGACTCCTGTACAATTAGAAGACTTTCTCCAAGAGGGTAACAAGCAAGTCGCAGCAGGCTATGTGGTCTACGGACTTTCTACAATGCTTGTCTATACCACTGGTCACGGGGTAAATGGCTTCACCCTCGACCCCTCCATAGGTACTTACTACCTCTCTCACCCTAATATGCAGTACCCTAAAGATGGTACCATCTACTCCATCAACGAAGGGAATTACGTGCATTTTCCCCAAGGGGTGAAGGATTATCTCAAATATTGTCAAGCCTTAGAAGGTAATCGCCCTTATACTTCTCGTTATATAGGTTCCTTAGTCTCCGATTTTCACCGCAATATGCTCAAAGGCGGTATTTATATCTATCCTTCGGGAACACGTACGCCACGCGGTAAATTGCGCTTGCTCTACGAATGTAATCCTATGGCATTCCTCACTGAACAAGCAGGAGGTAAAGCCTCTGATGGCTACACGCGCATTATGGATATCCGCCCTACAGAACTCCACCAAAGAGTACCTTTCTTCTGCGGATCAGAAAATATGGTGAAAAAGGTAGAAGAATTTATGGCAAAATACCCAAATGATAAACTTGATTATTAATGAGTTATAAAAAAGATGATAAAAAACTTGCAAAATATTCACAAAATATTTTGCAAGTTTCAAAAATAGTACTACTTTTGCAGCCGTAATGATAAAACAACTGGTACCTTAGCTCAGTTGGTAGAGCAAAGGACTGAAAATCCTTGTGTCCCTGGTTCGATTCCTGGAGGTACCACGAGATCTTCTTCATAGAGGAAATTTTTCATATTTTTAAGGATTAGGAATTGCAAAAGCCTCAGCATTCGCTGAGGCTTTTGTTATTTTGTAAATAGACAAAAATCTATAGCTATACACATTGACCCCTCAAATTTGCTAATTTCTCAATTGTTTATTACCTTTGCCCCAACAGAATCAGCAACACTCGTTTTTCCTTATAACTATAGGAATTACTATACATTGTTAACTTGGTAAGTACCAAATTAACAAATCTACAAATTGACAAATTATATGAAACAAATAAACGGTTTTTCTAAACTTACCAAAGCCGAGAAAATTCAATGGCTTTGCGATACTTATTTTCCTGAGGTAGAGAATGCAGCCGCTTTCTTTGAAAAATACCACAATCCCGATGCTGAACTCCAAAAACGCCACGATGAGTTCATTGAAAATACAGTAACCAACTACTACTTGCCTTTTGCAGTAGCTCCTAACTTCCTCATCAACGGGCGTACCTATACGGTGCCTATGGCAATTGAGGAAAGCTCGGTGGTGGCAGCTGCCAGCCGTGCTGCGAAGTTCTGGCAGGGTAGGGGAGGCTTCCATACTACGGTGCTCTCTACTGAAAAAACAGGACACGTACACTTCTTTTTCTATGGTGAAAAAGCGCATTTAGAAGCCTTTTTTGCCCGCGTACAGCCTTTGATGCTCGCCAATGCCAAACCTATCACCGCCAATATGGAAAAACGTGGCGGGGGGATTACTTCCCTTACTTTGGTAGATAAAACTGAAGCGTTGGCGGATTACTATCAGCTGTCGGCTACTTTTGAAACCTTAGATGCGATGGGGGCTAACTTCATCAACTCGTGTTTGGAATCGTTTGCCGAGACCTTTAGAGAAGAGGCTGAAAAAGATGCGGTCATTCGTGGGCAATATGAAATTGTGATGTCTATACTCTCTAATTACGTGCCTAACTGCTTGGTGCGTGCCGAAGTGCATTGCCCTGTAGATGAATTGGAAATTGCCCACCTCAAAGGAATGGCAGCAGCCAAAAAATTCGTGCAAGCGCTCGCTATTGCCAACGCCGATGTATACCGCGCCACCACTCACAACAAAGGTATAATGAACGGCATCGACTCGGTGATTTTAGCCACCGGCAATGACTTTCGCGCTATCGAAGCAGGAGCGCACGCCTATGCAGCGCGTTCAGGTAATTACAAGAGTCTTTCCAACGCTTGGATAGAGGGCGACACTTTCCATTTTGCACTCGAATTGCCTTTGGCTTTGGGTACTGTGGGCGGACTTACCACGCTCCACCCTTTGGTGAAAACAGCCCTCGAAATCCTCGAAAAACCGAATGCTCGAGAGTTGATGCAAATTGTAGCTTGTGTAGGTTTAGCACAGAATTTTTCGGCAGTGAGTTCACTCATCAGTTTGGGTATCCAAAAAGGACATATGAAAATGCACCTCAACAATATTTTTAATCAATTAGGTGCTACCGACGAAGAAAAACAACAGCTCACTGCTTATTTCAAAGATAAAACAGTGAGCCATAGTGAGGTAGCCGAAGCTTTAACTATATGTAGAAAATCTATCTAATCATAAAAAAATCTAATTTGCTAAATTAACTAGATCTTCTACACTAATATTGAAGATTTCAGCATATTGCTGCAGCGTTTTGGGCGATAGTTTTTTGAATACTGAAGGTTTAGCGTGACGCTTGATAACCCATTGCCAGCAATGCATAGCATCAGCAAGAACTGCCCAATCCATACGGTTAAGGAGCATATAGTACACTATAGGACTCTTGCGTCCTGCTATAACATTGGCTTTTGCCTCATCTATCTGCTCTTGCAACCTGCCTAAAGAGGCTTCTAAAGCGACATTTTTCACTTCCCAGCCCGAACTGAGGCGGGTAGTGTAATTGCCTTCTTCATCAGTTACGTAGCATAGTTCCTTTAGGTCACGCAAAGCTCCTTCTTCTTGGGGCACTTCGGTTTCTTTCATTCTGTTAGATTTTTAATCACTAAATTTAATTCGGCAGTAGCCAAAAGAACATTATCAGCAAAGGCGTTACAACGCATGGCACAAAGATAATACTCATCGCTGTCGAAGCGAGAAAGCAATTCAGCTTCCGTACTTATGGTTTGTTGTACCTTAGGCAAGGAGAAGATTTCTAACTTCTTAATCGCACTGATATAGCCTATCACATAGTTCGATGAGTCTTCTATACCAAAGAGAAATTGTCCTACAATTGCCGAGCAGGTTTGCGCCATATTTTCGATAAGTCCTACTTCTACAAACACTTCTTCATCTACAAAAATACAATTATCAGTTATAGTAAATTTAGTAACTACGTGCGTATTACTGATATCAGTAATAGTATCAACCATTTGCATTGGCGGGTGGTGAGGAAGATATTTGTGGATAGAGATGTTCATATTAGGTGTTAGGGGCTAGGTGTCAGGGGTTAGGGGGGTTAGGAATTGGGTGCGAGTACGGTTTTCATTTCGCCTTGTGCAATGAGGGTATCACCTATAAAGGTTTGCATTGTTACGAGGGTAACGTCCATAAACTCTTGGAGAATGGTAATGTAAGTTTTGAGGACATCGCCTACTTTGGGCAGGGATTGTATTTCTATGTTTTTAATGGCTCCTATATACCCCATAGGAGCAGGTTTTCCGTTGAGATAGTAGTAATAGCCTTTGTGCAAGGCGATGCTTTGGGCAATATGCTCTATAAGTCCGCTTTCTAAGAATATCCCTTGCTGTACAAAGAGGTTATTAGGGGCAACGGTGAGTCCTGCCACACCCTCGGTGGGCGTATATTCCCAAAGAGCATCTACCATTACAATAGGATTGCGCTGGGGTATAAGGGTGAGAATTTCGTTTTTATCTGTAATTGGTAAAACCATAATTAAACGACCTTTAAAAAAGCATAAGAATAGGAGAATCTACCACTCTCAGGCACTGATAGCAAAACAGTATCACCCGTTTTGAGCTTGCCTGAGTGCATCAAGGCTTCTAACATCAAATAAGCGGAAGCAGAGCCTACATTGCCTACTTCGGGGAGATTGATAAACCAACGTTCTAACGGAAGGTCGATACCTACTGTTTTGAGGGCTTCATACAAGCGTTCTTTGAAATAACAAGACGAGATATGAGGCAAGAAATAGGTAATATCATCTGCTGATAGTTGGTGTTTATCTAAGGTAGCACGCATACTTTCAGCGCCTTTTAGCAAAATATTCTCATTGAGTAGCTTCACATCTTGCTTGATAGCAAAGATAGATTCACTAAGCCACGCTTCGGCAGGGTATTCGCTCCAAGCTTTGAGGCTGCCATCGGGGAGCTTGTCGCCACCGGCATACATACACGCTTCGAGCTCGTGAGCATACGAATAAGCATCCATCCACTCTATTTGCAAAGCACCTTCACGTGGTTTGTTTTCTAACAGAAAAGCCCCTGCCCCATCGGAGAGCATAAAGCGCAAGAAATCTTTTTTAAAAGCGATAGCAGGGTGCGCTTCCAATTCGGCTAAGAGTTGTACTTCGTTTTCGTATTTATCGGCACGCAACCAAGCCGATACACGTTCAGAGCCTGTGCATACTGCATTCACACTATTGCCCGCCTTTACTGATAAGTACCCAAATTTGAGGGCATTCATTCCTGAGTTACACACCCCTGAAGAGGCATTCAGTTCTACTGAGTGTCCGCCCAAGAGTCCGTGTACCATAGAGGTGTGCGAGGGCAAGAGCACATCGGGGGTAGAGGTACCACAAGAGAGCACCTCGATAGTATCCCAAGGCACTTCGCCGTCCAATAGGTTTTGTATTGCCAAAGCCGTAAGCTGGGCATTGTTATGAGTAGGGTTACCTTGCTCGTCAAGAGCATAGTAACGTGTGAGAATACCATTGTTGCGGAGCACGAGGCGTCGTGCTTTAGAGGCATTTTGGTTTATGAGACCTAAGAAAGTCTCCATTTGCTCGTTGCCAATGGGATTGTTAGGTAAATATTTACTTGCTTTTGTTATATAAACGTTCATATTATTCAGGTAATAGGTAAGAAGTAACAGGTAAGAGACTGTTGTTCAAACTCTATATTTTTTTATATCCTTTAATTATCAATTGTAAACTTTTTCTTGTCGCTCTCTACTTTCCAAAAGAATAATGGATAGGTGAGCCAATACAGCAACCATACGATGGGCATCAGTACCCAGATAGCGATATACAAATAGATATGGAAGCATTTCAGCAGGAATTTACGCTTCTTACTGCCGTAAATCATCTTTGCCCAGATGCCAAAAAGGCGGTTGCCTTTCTTCTCTGCCGAAAGGAGAAAACGCTTGTAATGCACGCCTCCGTGGGCTACTATTGCTTGTTGTAATCCTATGTAATCACCAGTTTGCAGGTGAGGGGCAATGAACATACCATATACACTCGCGCCTTGTATGTCTTTATCGGCGACACCTGCTTTGGGGAACACACCGAGATAACGTTTGTTCTTATCGCCTGAAAAGAGCCACTGTACAATGGTAATCACACTGATATGGTTATGATGACGGTCGGTAAGGGCAATATTGCCCACTAAATGCGCCCCACAATCGGTTAAGAGTTTTTTTACTTTCTGGTGCGCCATTACCCACATATTGCGTGTGCCTGAAATGGTAATGACAGGTTTACCACTGAGGAGTTTTTTAGCTTCGGGGTGTTGCAAAAAAGAACTCAATGGAATAGAGGGCGAGAGATACCACACTTGGTAGCCCAAAATCACTAAATCATAATCGGTATGGGGGAGGTTAAAAGGTTGTAGAGGTTGGGGAATTTGCAAGTAGGACTCGGGGAAGGCGTCAAAGAATGTATCGTCTGTCCACGGGAAAGGAAAAGGAGTGGCAGTATCAATAGGCAAAAAGTCGATAGTTACCTCCGTGAGTGGGGATAGTACACTATCGATAATCTCTTTGAGTTGCCCCGATTGGGTGTAATATACTACTAATACGCGTTTCATTGTTCATCCCAAAAGTTGAAATAGTTAAACCATTGTAGCGGGTATTTTTTGAGCATTTTTTCTATATTTTCAGTGTAAGCATTGAGCAAGGCTTGGGCATCGCGACTTTTCACTTCAGCTACTCGGGCATACAAGTGGTAATGCAGTTGGCTTTCTTTCATCACATAAACAAAAAGCACTGGCACTTTCAAGCGGGAAGCTATAAGGAAAGGGCCTGCGGGGAAGGTAGCTTCAGCATCTAGCAGGGTTCCTTTGAGCGATCGTACACCTTCAAAATATCGGTCGCCTGTGAAGCAAACGATCTTATTATCGGCGATAGCATCATTGATTTTGAAGATATGCGACATATCTTCTTTTACATAGATAAACTGATTTGAGGGCTTGTTTTTAGAAATTGACTCCAAATACTCTTTGATTACGGAGTGTTCCATATCGGTGGTTACTGTACTGATTTGCAAATTGAGGTCTATCTTTCTAAAAAAAGGTTCTGCTATTTCAAAGTTACCTATATGCGCTGAAATAAGTACGCCACTTTGTCGCTGATCGAGGAGTTTATGCAAGTTTTCGATGCCATCGAACTCGTAGGTAAATTTATCTTCGAGTCCTGCTAAAATAGCGATTTTATCAATAATAGTTTGTCCAAAAGTAAAATAGTTGAGGTATAGGCAAGCAATAGTTTTGAAGGGGTTATATCGCAAGCGATGGCGGAAATAGTAATACATATAGCCATTGGAGCTCCATTCAAACAAAAAATAGTAAAATGCTACAAATACCAATAGTGTATAAGCAGCATAAATACCTAGGTGCTTCATCAGCCATACAAAGATACTGTAACCGAGCACAGTACCTTTGGATTTTCCTTGCCATTTGGTTTTGCCTTCGTCGTTAGTGTGCATTCACTTTATTTTCTAAGGTAGTGTAAAAGTCGTTGAAGGTTACAATAGGTTTGAAATCGGCTTCTACCAATTTCACACCGAATTCTTGTTCAATCATCACCACCAAATCTACGTAGTCGAGGCTATCTAATCCTAAAGATTCGCGAAAGTTAGCCTCGGGAGCAATCACGCTGCCATCTACTTCAAATTCATCTACAAAAATACGGGTAGTAAGGTCTATTATTTCCTGTCTGTTCATTATTTATGATCTATTTTTATTTTATTAGGTACTATTTTAAGGGGGCAAAGATAGCAAATTAATTACGAATGACAAGTAGGACGGGTTTTAGAGTTATTCATTTTTTATTTTTTCCCAAGTATCTTTTAATCCTACGGTTTTGTTGAACACCAATTTTTCTGGGGTAGTATCGGGGTCTACACTGAAATAGCCTAAACGTTGGAACTGTACTGTTTCACCTGCTTGAGCAGTTTTGAGACTTGGCTCTACGTAAGCAGTTACCACCTTTAGAGAATCGGGGTTGATGTAGTTTAAGAAACTATCTTCTTGGCGATCGGGTTCAGGAACAGTAAATAGACGGTCGTAGAGGCGCGCTTCGGCTTCTACAGCGTGAGCTACTGATACCCAATGCAATGTACCTTTTACCTTGCGCATACTCGCCTCGGTACCACTACCGCTGCGGCTCTCGGGGTCGTAAGTACAATGGATTTCGGTAATATTCCCTTGAGCATCTTTTACGACACTTTCAGCTTTGATGATATAAGCATTTTTAAGGCGTACTTCCCCTCCTAATTTCAATCGGAAATACTTTTTATCGGCTTCTTCACGGAAGTCGTCGCGCTCGATATAGATTTCACGACCGAAAGGCACTTTGCGGAAAGTCATAGGAGTTACCTCAGGGTTATTTTCGGCGTCAAGCCATTCTTCTTGTCCCTCGGGATAATTGGTAATCACCACTTTCACGGGGTCGAGGACTGCCATTACGCGGTTTGCTTTTTTATTGAGGTCTTCGCGCACACAGAATTCTAAAAGAGATACATCGATGAGGTTTTCGCGTTTGGCAATACCAATGGTATCAGCGAATTTGCGAATGGCTTCGGGGGTATACCCACGGCGGCGCAAACCAGAGATAGTAGGCATACGAGGGTCGTCCCAGCCAGCCACATAATTTTCGGTTACTAATTGCAAGAGTTTTCGTTTGCTCACAATGGTATGACTGAGATTTCGGCGGGCAAACTCACGTTGTTTAGGACGGGTACGAGTATTGTCGTATACTTGATCTAAAAACCAATCGTATAACTCTCTGTGAGGTAAGAATTCTAATGTACAAAGGGAGTGAGATATTTGTTCGAGGTAGTCGCTTTCGCCGTGAGCCCAGTCGTACATAGGGTAGATATGCCATTTGTCGCCTGTGCGGTGGTGTGAAGCGTTCATAATACGGTAGATGATAGGGTCGCGCATTAGCATATTAGGCGATGCCATATCTATTTTGGCGCGGAGTACATAGGTACCATTTTCGAACTCACCGTTTTTCATACGTTCAAAAAGGGCGAGGTTTTCCTCAGGAGAGGTATTGCGATAGGGGCTCTCGGTTCCTGCTGTAGTAGGGGTGCCTTTTTGAGCTGCAATTTCTTCGGAGGTTTGTTTATCTACGTACGCTTTTCCTTGTTTGATGAGCATTACTGCCCAGTCGTAAAGTTCTTGGAAATAGTCGGAAGCATAGCATTCTTTATCCCATTTGAATCCGAGCCACTCTACATCGCGGCGAATCGCATCCACATATTCTTGTTCCTCTTTAGAAGGGTTGGTGTCGTCAAAACGGAGGTTTACAGGGGCGTTGTAGCGCAAGCCTAAACCAAAGTTGAGGCAAATAGAGCTAGCGTGACCAAGGTGTAAGTAACCATTCGGTTCTGGGGGGAAGCGAAAGCGCAAAGCGTTGGCGGGAAAACCTGCAGTGAGGTCTTCCTCAATGATATTTTCTATAAAATTATTAGAGCGTTGTTCTTTTAATTCTTCTGACATTTTTTAGTGTTTAGTTTTTAGTGGGGAGGAAGTATTCTTTACAAAGTGCAAAGGTATGAATAATTAGCAAATTAACAAATTAGGGATAGGAGTTTTGTTAGAAGAGAAAATAGAGGCTAGGTTTTAGATATGTCAATTGTTTAAAAACAAAACTTTAAAACCTCTTTTTCAACTGAAAAAGGGGGGGTAATCAATTAGCTAATTTTCTTAATCAGAGCTACTAAACGAGCAACATGTCTTTTGGCTTTTTGCTGTACTGCCAAAAAAGCTTTTTCTGGCATTATTACAGGAATATACTTTTTTAAAAAACTCTATTTTGGTAAAGAGAGTAGTTTGTCTATGAATGTAAAGGAAGTCAGAGATAGGATAACCCTTTTATCTTTTTGAAAGGCTTCTTCAGGAGCTTCTGTAGAGAAAGATGTCCTCCAACTCATAGTCCGTTCCATAAGCAAAACCAAAGGCAAATACAGCATCTACCCATTTTTTAATAGGGCAGGGAGTGAATGCCAATTCACAGGCAATTGCCATACAATTACATCAGCCTCAACAAGTTTAGTTTGAGCTACATCAAACTGATAATTAGGGTAAAGAGTTTGCAGCTCGGTTACCTCAACTTTAGGAAGAAGGCGTTTTACCTCTTCTAAAATTGTCTTACTAGCGTTAGACACTTTCATAGTAGGGAGTCAGTTGATAATTAAAGCTTTCATATAATTATGATTTAAAATCTTTTAGTCTTAATTAATTGGCAAATAGATAAATTAGTCCTACCTTTGCATTTTAATAATTAAAAAGTAATATTATGAAAAAAATATTTATCATTTTATGTGTTTTGAGCGCTACAATAGGATGCTCTCGAAAAGAAGAAGACCCTTCAACAAAAGCAAACGATGACTATTTAAAAAGAGGAGGGTGGCGTATGGTTTGGAACGACGAGTTTGACCGCGATGACATCTTCTCTACCGGTATATGGTCTAAAATATGGACTTGCAATACTTCCGATTGGTGCAATACAATGAGTAAAGACCCTAGTTTGTACGAAATTAAAAGAGGCAACCTTATTCTTTTAGGAAAACCTAGTCCAGACTCTACTAAAGAAAACCCCAAATATATCACAGGAGGAGTTTTTACCGATGGTAAAAAGTATTTTCAAAATGGACGCTTAGAAATCCGTTGCAAGCTCGAAGGCACTCAAGGCGCTTGGCCTGCTCTATGGATGATCCCCGATGATTCTATTACTTGGCCTGAAGGTGGTGAAATAGACATCGTAGAACGACTCAACTACGATCCTTTTGTATACCATACTTTACACTCACCTTATACCCAAGCAGGTAAAACAGACCCTTCTAAAAAAGATAATCCACCGAGCCATACTAAAGCTGCCATCAACCCCGATGACTACAATATTTATGCGGTAGAACTCGATATTGATGAGGTACGTTTCTATGTAAATGGCAAACAAACTTTTAGTTATGCCCGCGTTCCAGGAAAAGAAGATCAAGGACAGTTCCCTTTTAATCGACCCTATATGTTGCTTATCGATATGCAATTAGGTGGTAGATGGGTAGGCGAAGTAAAACCTTTTACCAAACCCGTGAGAATGTACGTAGACTGGGTGCGTTTTTATCAGAAATAAAGAAAGTAACTAAAGTGTCTAAAAAGGATTTTTTAAACCTATACACATTAATAATTAAAAAGTAATATTATGAAAAGGATATTTATCATTTTATGCATTTGGAGCATCATTGTAGGTTGCTCTCAAGAACAAAAAGAAGATGACACCTCTTCTAAAGAAAAAGAGGGCTGGAAATTAGTTTGGGAAGACGATTTCAACCGCGACGATATTTTCTCCACCGGTATATGGTCGAAAATATGGGGATGCCCTACTTCTGATGCCGACTGGTGCAAAACGATGAATCACGACCCCAGTCTGTTTGAGATAAAGGATGGCAACCTTATCCTCTTGGGCAAGCCCAGAACTGACCCTACCAAGCACAAAACGCCTTACATTACGGGAGGGGTAACTACCCAAGGAAAGAAATATTTTCAAAATGGACGTTTAGAAATTCGTTGCAAGCTCGAAGCTCATCAAGGTGCTTGGCCTGCTCTCTGGATGGTACCCGATGCTACTTGGCCTACAGGGGGTGAAATAGACATCGTAGAACGACTCAACTACGAGCCTTTTGTACACCATACAGTACACTCCACTTACACCCAAGCGGGCAAAAAAGACAAATCTAAGCGTACTCCCCCAAGCACCGCTACTGCCCCTATCAACCCCGATGATTACAATATTTATGCGGTAGAACTCGACACCGATGAGGTGCGTTTTTATGTAAATGGCACACAAACTTTTAGTTATGCCCGCGTACCTGGAAAAGAAGATCAAGGGCAATTCCCTTTCAACCGCCCCTATATGTTGCGCATCGATATGCAATTAGGTGGTAGTTGGGTAGGTGAAGTAAAACCTTTCACCAAACCCGTAAGAATGTACGTAGACTGGGTACGATTTTATCAGAGAACTAACAAATAAAGTTTGGAGGGCAAATACCGCGCCCTCCCTCCTATTGTAGAAGGCGATATGGTTCAATCAGTTAATTTTCCTGAACTCTATGTATCGACTGAAGATATTTTTAGATTGTAACTAATTGACTCATTTTGGTAAGCGTTTCCTCTATCATCGCCATACGCTTCTTTACTTTCTCTACCGAAGCATCTAACGTGTACCCCTCATCAAGGAGTTCTTTGATGAGGAGTATTTTTTTATACTCTCACCCCCGAAAAACAAGCCGCTTTTGAGACTATGGTAAAGGAAATCTACCCGTTGCAACACATTGGCACGCCTGAAGATATAGCCAAAGCTTGTGTATTCTTAGCCAGCGATAATGCTTCGTGGATTACAGGCACTGTACTCGCCGTTGATGGCGGGCTCACTACAAATTAAAGTTTGCTAACTCCTTAATTTGCTAATTTGCTAATTATTACTATCTTTGCCCTAATATTAGTAAATCAACAAATTAAAATAACGTATGAAAAAGATGAGTTTTATAGCTCTTTTGGTGCTATCACTCGCTGCCAATGTAGTATTGGTACGCAAATTATTTGTAGGAAATACCCAAGTAATTGAAGGCGACTCACGTATAAGTATAGTGGTAAGTCAGCCGAATCGTGATTTTGTGATGAGCGAAATGCGCAATTTCGTAGAAACCTTACATCAAATCAATATGGGAATTGAGCAAAACGATTCCTCACTGATAGTGGAAGCAGCACGCAGTTCAGGAGGTTCGGTAGCTCATCACGCTCCTGCAGGACTCATAGCTTCTATCCCTATGGGATTCAAAACTATAGGCTTCGACACGCACGCTAAATTCGATAGCATTGCCAATAGCGCCGAAAAGAACTTCGACCCTAAAGTTACACAACAACAAGTAACTGCCCTACTCAGCAACTGTGTAGCCTGCCACCGCAGCTATCGTATGGATGTGAAAAAGGATTAGTAAAAACACATAATACACTATGAATTTGAACATATTCATTACCCTACACCTTTTAGAGAAACGCCAAAAGACCTTTGGGAGTATGCTAAGGACAATCCTCTTGTTTCCATTGGCAATTGTAGGGGATATGTGTTTGGTGATAGCTTATTTGATAGCTTTGATAGTGAGTAATATACTTGAAAAATACAATAATTAAAATGAAAAAACTTTTTTTACTGCTATGTATATGGGCAACACTCCCTGCTGTAGCGCAAACCTCGAAAGACAAAACCCTGATTATAGATGCGAGTTACCTCAAACAAGGTAGTAGCTACGGACAGTTAGGAGTGCATCTCAACTATTATGACAGCAATAAGTTGGCACTATCGGTGGGACTTGCGGGCAACTTCCGTTCAGAAAACGGATTAGTCGCTATCCCCGAAGCGCAACTCTCGGCGTGGATCAGAGCTGATGACTCTCACAGCGGTTTTATAGATATCCCTGTGCTAATGTTGCGCCCTCAACTGAATTTCTCCCCTTATTACTTCGCCCCCGAAGCAGGTATCCAAATTTTTATTTTCTACATAAAAGCAGGCTACGCATTCTCTTGGGGTAAAATGAGTGACAACTATCCTTTTGACACAGGCAAATTTCGCCTTTCTGTAGGAGCTATTATACCGCTAAATATGTAAAATAATAGTAAATAAAATGAATCCAATAATCAAACAATGGGACACTGCTAAGTCTCTAATAAAAGATTACCAATATAAGGAAGCACTGGCTATTTATGAGGCTCTTTACCAAAAGGTAGAGACAGAACTTTCGGATAATTTTGACAAAGCTATGTTTTTTGGGGATTACTTTGGAGCATTGGCAGATGTTGCCCAGTATGACAAAGCGGAAGCTATGGCTGCTAAAGCCTTTCATTACAAAGCCGAAGGCGATAAGTATGATGTACTGAGATATATTCCCTTTAACTATGGACATATGTACCTTTTACAGGGAAAATGGGAAGAAGCCATTCCTTGGCTCAAAAAAGCCTTAGGTAGAGATAAAGAAAAGGATGACCAGCTCTTCAGAGAAAGCGCAGCAAGATATGGAACTGAATTAGGGATAGCTTTGTTTTACTTAGAACGTACCGAGGAAGCCGAAGAAGAGTTACTTAATGCGGTGAAAGTAGGTAAAGCTACTGTAGCGAACCAAGATTGGGAACCTTTTTTCTACCTTAAAGAGATATACAAGCAAAAAGGTGACGAGAAACTAATGGCAAAATATGAAAAAATGTATCTTACCCGACTTAAAAAGCTAAAGGAAGAAGATCTTATCTATCCTCTATCAGAACATCGGGCAAACAAACAAGCTCTTGAAGACTGGAAAAAACTTAATAACCCTTAATCATTTTGCAAATAAAACCTTATGAACGAGCAAGCAAGAAAACTCTATGACCAAGCCCAAGCGGATTACCCAAAGTTAAAAACCCAAATAGAGGCACAAGTAGTGCGCTGGTTTTGGGCATCAGGAGGCGTGGGACTCTTTTCTTTAGAGCCTTTTTATTTTGAACAAAACCATTTCTCGAAGTCTAGAATTCTTAAAGATGCTCCAGAAGATACTGACAATAAGTATCAATATGGGGTAAATGAAAAAGATGAGATTATCGTGGAACGCAGTTATAATGAGTTTGAAGGTCTATATGATGAGGAGTTCTATTTTCGTGAAGAAAAACAAATTATTAGTTATCACTTTGATTCTGCTCCTGAGAAAGAATGTATAAATACTAGGATATTCATTTATAAGGACGGACTCTTGCAATCAATCCACTCCGCTTACGATAATAATACTTGGAGCGAAAGGACTATGTTTTATGAGGGGGACAAACTCATTCGCCAAGAGGAAAAAGGATTAGATTATTATTTAAAACCCATTGATAATACACTCCTCTACACCTATGATATATTGGGGGAACTCAATAGTATTACCAGCGGAACAGGCTATGTACGTTATCAGAAGAAGGATAAGAAAATTAGTTATAAAGCCCTCTCTGAAAAAGCTGCGGAACGCTACTATGCCCTATTGGTGCCTACCATTAAGGCATATCCTGTGAAAGAGCCTTTGTATTGCATCAATCTATCGTTTGACTACCAAAACATACTACCTACAAGAATAGGTTTTGGTACTGAAAACGAAAGACAAGAATACCAAAAATATGGCAAAGAGGCAAAACACTACCTTTGGAACACTGCCGAATATGCTCATACCATAGATATAGAACCCAACGAAGAAGACGCTGCCCTCTTCGACCTTTTCAACCAAGAAACCGAAATGCAAGAAAAGAGCAGTGCTGCCACGAAGTTATTAGTCGCTTGCGCCAAACGCCTCAAAGAAGAATGGGCACCACTGGGCATTCCCTCCATCGATGACTTTGTAGTGGTAGTAAGCGATGAAGAAGAATCTTTTTTGAAGAAAGTATAATTATAACTAAAAATAAAATGACTCAAGAACAAAAAAACCACATTCAGCAGTTAGCAAAAGAACACTTTCGCTACTCATTTTCTCACATCAAAGCCAAAGCCGATAGTAAAGGAGCTCATTTAGAGGCTTATTATCTATTCTTAGTAGACGATTTTTTTGCTGTTAGTGATGCAGCTATCAGTCGGGAAGCTATTAAGGCTTATGACCCTAATGCTTCTATAGTAGAGGCTATATGGAGTGGTGAATGTGAAGAGGACTACGATGGTTCTTATGTGCCTGTACAAGAAAATGCCGACAACTGGCTCGACAACCAAAGTCATTTGTACAAAGAGACTTATCTCTTGGTACAGGCTTTAGATGGTGACGATGAAGAAGAACAATACAATGCTTTGCGCAAAGACTTTGAGGATTGTCTGCTCAATGCCCTTGCCGAGTGTGATAAAGAAGGGCTTTTTGGCAATCGCGAGGAAAACGGCTTACTTCTTTTTGCCTTCTATATAGATGATTACGACGAAAATGACGAAGGATCTCTCTTGTATCGTTCCACCGAACTCCTTAACCCTAAAAAGGATTGGGACAAATTGAAAGGATAAATTAAAAAACACGCTTGTTTTGTCGCAAAAAAAATGTGTTTTTGCGACAAAACAATAGCTTATTTTATAAGTAAATCACTGATTGTGAAATATTTAAGAAGCTATTAAAATGCGGGAGGTATATCAAAAAATGGCTTTAAGAAACTATTAAAGAAAGTATGATAACCAATGAGATTATATACAGAAATATTATTTTGGAATGGGGAAAAGCTACCAACTATGTGGAAGCATTTCAAGATGTCTTTGCTTTTGACTGCGAACAACAATTATGCTATCTAAAAATACAGTTATTACATAATGTAGGTTCTTTATCTCTTCCCATACCACCTTTCTATACTGAAATAGATGAAAATCTACCCATTTCTAAGATAAAAAGAGGAGATTTTAGCTTTGAAGGAAAGGAGATTGACAATATTCGTCAGTATTTATGTGATGATATGCTCATTTTTAGCTATACCACACAAGGTACAATATTTAATCTGGATGTTAAAAAAGTAACTGATAATTTGTTCTTTCTATTAGACAAAGAAAATATATTAAAATACATTGTAGTTACAAAGATATCAACCTTTCCTTTTAGAGGTTATTATTTAGATGAAAAAATACTTAGAGAAATCTATTTTCTTGCTTACACTTATGAACTTGATGACGGAGTACAACTAAAGAGCCTGCTCCAAATGATACAGAGTGAGGAGCGTTATAAAGAGATTTTCAAAAGTGAATTAGATGATTTAATAGAAGAAGTAGAAGATTTTTTTTTAAATAAACAAAATGACCCCCGAACTACAACCATTAGGCGATGCTATTTTTGAGGCTGCTCAAAAAGCATTTTTAAAACTCTTTGAAAACGGAGAGCATTATTACTATTGTGTGTTACTCACTACGGGGGAGGCGCTTACTCCTTGTATTGCGGCGTGGTCGGTGGAAGCTTTAGAGCGATTCGTAAATGAAAATGCTATCCCCCAAGAGGAAATACCATACTATAAATACTCATTTGCCGATAGCCCCTATTACGCTTTTGGTTATGAGGAATATTTTCAGCAGGTAAAGCAGTTGTTTGAGCAGCGTGACTCTCTTATAGATTACAACAATGAGGAGCAATGGAACGAGGAATACAACCTCCGACTTGCTGCTATGGTATATGCGATGAAAAAACTCGACGAGACTGGTATTTTTGCCCTCAACCAACCACGAGAACAAGTGTATATCAACGTAGAACTAATGCCCCCTGATGACACCGACCTACAAAGAGCTTTATCCTTTAATAACCCTGAAAATATTGAGGAATGGCTTAGTATATTTAGCTGATATTTTTTTCAGTAACATTTTTTTGCAATTTAAAAAAAATGATGTATATTTGTGGCGTTAATCAATTTTTTAATTTCTTAACCATAAATGCTTTCTTCTAACAAACTAAACTATATTGAAGGTGTACAAAAACACGCAAAACGTGTAGCTACCACTACAATAGCACTATCGGTGATAGTGCTAACAATCCTAATTGTAATTCATACAATTATAAATCACAGAAAACTCGCCGACATTATCTACAACCCTTTTTTTTCGGTAATAGTTTTAATATTATCATTCTTTTTCTTCATTCTTTATCGAGGAAGACAAAGAGCCCTAAAACTACAAAAACTCATAGAGCAGATGAGCGAAGAGGAGTTTCTGTTCTTACTGCAAATACAATCTTCCTTATCTTTTTACTACAAGCACGCCCCCACATTTGTACTTTGTTGTGAGCAACTTTATTTATTTACTCCCTTCAAAATCAAGAATATCGACCCTAAAAAGGTTGAAAAAGTACGTTGGCACTATGCAAGGGGAGGAAGTCTTTTGGTAGAAATTCAATCGCCCGAAACTACCAAATTTGAGGTGTATAATAGTGTTTATCCTTATTTTACAAGCCTTATCGAAATGTACAACCCTAATGCCTATATAGAAAAATATGAGTAATGATACTAAAAAAATGTTCATAGTTCTCGTTCTCTCTCTACTGGCAGGAATTGCCTTGGCTGCTCTCTACCTCTTCCTTGTTAGGAGATTTACCAGCAGTTACGATAGGGATATTTCTATGCTATTTTTCCCTATTCCTTTGCTATTGGGGGTATGGATATGCTATTCCTTTGCTTATAATCAAAAAATAGTAGGTACCATTGCTATAATCTGCACAATTGTTTTCTTTAAATTTATGATGGGGACTCTGGGAGTTACTTTTTCTAAAGTATATGAGAGATTAACCCTGCCCAAGATCTATAAAAACTATCATTATACATCAGACTATAAGATATATAACTTAGAAGGAGAAAAACACCTTGTGAGACTGCCTGAAGATATTCATCACATTGCAAAAGGTATCTACCTCAACCCTCAAAACGAGCTGGTCATCTATGATAAATCAATACCTATGGACCGCAACGAACCATCTATTATTAACCATATAGAGAAATACAATTCCTTAGGAAAGCGTATGCAGGAGAGTGATACCTTGGAAGTACAACAAGATATTCCTAATATTTTTGACGGAAATTCACAACGTTTCCTTAAAAAAGAAACTCTTGATCGCAAGAATATCAAACCTATGTATGTAGAAAGCTATAAAACTAAAGGAGATAAATATGAAACTATTTTGTATTTTGAGGTAAAAACCCAGCCTTACACTTTCAGATTTAAAAATAAATTTCCTTACACCAAAAATCAAAAAGAACTTTCAAAAATGCCTACAACCTATTACGAGAACGACTCTGAAATAATAGAATCTTTTGGCACGATTACCTTATATACTAATAAACATCTCGGTTATCAACTATTACAAATAAAGGATGATATCTATATGGTAAAATAATAATTTAACAGATAGAACCACATATAATTGGGTAGTACAAAAGATATTTGTATGCCCAATTTTTTATATCTTTGCACTATATAAGCGAATTATAAATTGATTTATGACCTTACAACAACACTTTGCTAAATATATCTCAGGAGAAACCGAGCAAATAGAAGCCCTTTGCGCCCTCTATACTAAGCACTTCTTACCGAAGAAAGAATTCCTTTTGCAAAAAGGAGAAATTTGTAAGACAGAAGCTTTTATTACTAAAGGACTCTTGCGCACTTACGATATAGACCGCAATGGCAATGAGCAAGTACTCTTCTTTGGAACTGAAGATTGGTGGGTGATCGATTTTGATAGCTTTATGCATCAAACCCCCTCAAGGCTTTACATACAAGCCTTAGAAGATAGTGAACTGCTTATTATCACTCCCGAAGATAAGCAATATGCTTTTGAGCATATCCCTATTACCGAACGACTTTTCCGCCTAATGGGGTTGCGTACCCATATCGCCTTACAACGCCGTATGATTGATATGCTGAGTAAAACTGCCGAAGAACGTTACCACGACTTCCTTACCCAATACCCACACATTGCCCATCGGCTTACTAATATACAAATGGCTACTTATCTTGGGGTTACTCACGAGTTTGTAAGCAAGATTAGAAAAAGAATTAGCAAATTTGCTAATTAATTGAACTACTTCAATGTTTTTAACTCCAACCTGCCATACCTTTGCACCGTGAAATCAACGTTGTAAAAGTATGGCAGTTTTTATATTAATACTCAGCATTATTCTCTTAGGAGTGCTTTTTCGCGAACGCGAAGAGCATTGGCTCTCTTTTGGCAAAGACCACATCTTGCGAAAATTTGAGCAAGGTGGACGTTCCTTTATCTATGAAGAAGCTTCTTTTGGAGCTTCGCAAGAAACGGTGTATTATACCTATCAATTGGTATATGAACTTACTAAACGCAAAGGCTTACTAGAGAGCAAATACGATTTATACGATTTTTCTTACAACATCTTCTGTTATGAAGGAACAACCCTAAGGATATTTCGCTATGACACTTATATATACCTTATCCGCAGTACCGAGCCTATGAGTATTGAAGAGTTTGAAAGCATAAGCCCGTATGTTAAATTAGAAAAATAATATGATGTTAATAAAACTTGTACAATATCTGAAAAGGAATAAGTTTTTCTATACATTTTGCACTTATTGAACTAGTTCAATGTTTTCCACCCCTAACCCGCCGTACCTTTGCACCCGAAATCAATTAGGAAATTTAATAATCAAAAAACAGAAGAAATGATGACACAGAAATCTCAAAAACAACAAGTAACCGAGCTTTTAAAAGCTATCGAAACAGGTGCCGTTGAGCCCGTAGGCTATATCAATGCCGAGCATTACAAACAACACAACCTCGCTATTGCCGATGGCTTGGCTGGCTTTGGGGCTGCCTTACAAGCACTACCTGCTGGCTCTGCCCGCGTGAATACCGTGCGCGTATTCGAAGATGGCGACTATGTATTCGCCCACACCGATTACAACTTCTTTGGCGATAAGATAGGTTTTGATATCTTCCGCTTCGAGAATGGCAAAATCGTAGAGCACTGGGACAACCTACAAGAAAAACCTACTCGAACTAACCCCAGCGGTCGCACAATGACTGACGGTACTACCGAAGTAAAAGATTTGGATAAGACGGAAGCTAATAAAACCCTTGTCCGCAACTTTGTAGAGGACATTTTGGTAAATGGTAAAATGGAAAAGCTCGCAGGGTATTTCGATGGCGACAATTATTTGCAACACAACCCACAAATACCTGATAACCTTTCAGGCTTGGGCAGTGCGTTAGAGGCTATGGCTAAACAAGGTATCACGATGAAGTACGACACCATTCACAAAGTACTGGGCGAAGGTAACTTTGTGCTTGTAGTAAGCGAAGGACATTTGGGCGGTGTACATTCTTCATTCTACGACCTTTTCCGCGTAGAGAACGGCAAAATAGCAGAACATTGGGATACTATCGAGCCTATTGCTAAAAAAGAAACGTGGCAAAACCAAAACGGTAAGTTTGGGTTTTAATATTATAGGGGGCGAATTACCATTCGCCCCCTATAATATTAAAACCCAAACTTACCGTTTTTCTTCTTCTAAATTCAACTGTCGGTGGAAATTGCGTATTTGCTCCTCATCAATACGTGGGTTTTTATTTAGTTGTTGCAAAACTTCCCGTTGATGATGCAAAATAGCGATGTATATCTTCCGCACTTCGGCAGTAGTACTACACTTGGAGGTATCGAGTTGGTATTGCCATATATCTTTTTGATTCTGTAACAGAAAACTATCAGTTATTCCTTCTTTGTAATGCTCTTGCATATAATCCAAAGCAGCTTGGGCTAAGGTTTTGCGTATAAGGCTTTCCGCTTCAGCTTCAGGAATGTGATCTTCATAATCAGGGAAATTTGCCCAACGGATAAGAGCCGGCAAGCTAAGCCCTTGTACGAGTAGAGTTACCAATATTACGATAAAAGTGATGTAGAGAAAGAGATTGCGATGCGGAAAAGGCTCGCCGTTCTCTAAAGTTAGAGGGATAGAAAGGGCTACTGCTAGTGAAAGCACCCCGCGCATTCCTGCCCAACCTAATACCAAAGGTACCCGAAAGCCAGGGTTCCGTCTGTCGGCTACTGTGATAAAGTGTTTCATTACTTGAGTAATGAGTATAGCTCCATATGACGATAGCAGTCGTACCCCTACTACTACCCCTGTGATGAGGAGCCCATAGCTGGTAGCAGTAGTAAGACTCATTCCTTCGGCTTCTATCCCTTCGAGTACTTCAGGCAAAGCAAGTCCTATCAGCATAAAGGCAAGACCATTGAGTATAAAACCTAAAATATCCCATACCGCCACCCCTTTGTTGCGTGTGGAGGCAATAGAAACGCTAGTAAGGTGGAGCGACATATACATACCCCCAGCCACTACTGCCAACACTCCCGAAGCCCCTAACTCGTCAGCTATAATATGCATTATATAAGGAGCAATAAGGGTAAGGATAATATCCATATTAGCATCGGTAGGTAGGAATCTGTGCAACTTGCGCATCACCCAAGCAATAGCCAATCCTATAAGAGCTCCCCCAATAACCACCCAAAGGAAATTCAGCGCCATATCCGTCCACACCAGCTGACCGGTAGTAACCACCAAAGCAGCAAGCCTAAACACTATCAGTGAAGAGGCATCGTTGAGCAAACCCTCGCTTTCTATTACTGTACTGATGCGTTTAGGCACCTTTACAAAATTCATAATTGCTGAAGCACTCACCGTATCAGTAGAGCCTATCACGCCCCCTAAAAGAAATCCTAACGCCAATGAAAACCCAGGGAATACCATATTGGCTACCCAAGCCACGGCAGTAGCTGTGATAAAAACTACAATAAAGGCAAAACTAAAGATAATGCGTCGCCATTTCCACATCTCTTTTAGCGATAGCGAAAAAACATCAGCATATAAGAGTGGAGGCAGGAAGATGATGAGCACCAAATCGGGGTTGAGTGTAATAGCTGGCATATTAGGGATAAGACTTATCGCTAAACCTCCTAAAACCAAGAGAATAGGATATGCCACTTTAAGTCGGTTAGCCAGCATAATCAGCAGCATAATAGCCACCATCAAAAGTAATAAGTAAGGGAAATACTGCACCATAGGTCATTAATTATGAGGGGACAAAAATAGTAAAAAATATTTTTTAATCATAATTGATAAGTATTTTTTTTTGTATCTTTGTACCAACAAATAGTAAATTAATTTTTAAAATAGATTTTATGAAAAAAATAAGCAAACTAGCCATAAGTCTTGCTCTTGCTCTCGTAGGTTGCAATACTCAAAAGCAAACTACTTCACCAACCTTGCCTGAGGTAAGTCGTTGGACAGGTGAATATGGAGGAATTGATAAGAGTTACGATGATAAACCTTTTGCCTTGCGAGAAGAAATTGCCCCTAAGTTCAAACAATTGTCTTTTACCGATACCCTCACTGGGCGAACTATGGAATACAACCTATTCACTCCTAGGAATTACGACCCTAACAAGCAATACCCTTTAGTCCTTTTTATGGCAGATGCAAGTACTGTAGGCAAAGGGGTGATGGCTCCTCTTAAACAAGGTTATGGTGGAATTATTTGGGCTACTGATGAAACTCAAAAAGAGCACCCTTGTTTCGTATTAGTACCTTCATACAGTGGTAAAGAAGCAGCTACCAATGATGCCTACGAGGTAAGCGATGAAGTACCTACTACTTATCATCTTCTGCAACAAATTCTTAGTACTTATGCTATTGACCGTAGTAGGGTATATACTACCGGACAATCTATGGGAGGGATGATTTCTTTCTATCTGAATGTACATTACCCCAACTTGTTTGCAGCTTCTTTGTATGCAGGTACACATTGGGATTTTCAGCAACTCAAAGAAGTTTTACCCAAGCAAAAGTTTTTTTATATAGCTTCTGAATTAGACAAAGCGGCTCCTATTATGCAACAAATGGAGACTTTCTTTACTGAAGAGAACATCACCTATGCAACCACAAAGTTTGCTGCCAATCTCCCTGAAAAGCAGAAAGAAGAAGCTATTAAAAAGTTACTAAAAAAAGGTGCTGATAAAAATATTGTACAATTCATAAAAGGCACCGTATTGCCCAACGGATTTACAAAAAGAGCTGAAGCTGGTGAGCATATGTATGCTTTTGATTATGCTTATCAGCTAAAAAGTGTACGAGATTGGTTACTAAGCCAATATAAGTAAAAAATCATATCTTATTCTTTTATCTATAAAATGAAAGCCCTTATCATCGGCGCCACAGGTGCCACCGGGAAAGATTTATTGTCGCAACTTTTAGCTGACGACACTTATACCGAAGTGCATTGCTTCGTGCGCAAACCCTTAGCCCTCACCCACCCCAAGCTACACGCTCACGTGGTTGATTTCGAGACTCCCGAGGCGTGGGCAGATTTGTTGCACGGCGATGTAGCTTTCTCTTGTTTAGGCACCACTTTAGCTGTCGCAGGTAATGAGGATGCTCAATGGCGCGTAGATTATGACTATCAGTACACCTTTGCCCAGCAGTGTAAATCCAATGGGGTGCCTACTTTTGTGCTCGTCTCGGCAGCAGGAGCTAAAACGCAGTCTAAATTGTTCTACAACCGTATGAAAGGGGCTTTAGAAGACGCTGTGAAAACGCTCCACTTTTCGTACTTACTCATCTTCCAACCCTCTATACTCATTCGCTCTAACAGCGATAGAAATACTGAGAACTTCACCGTAAAAGCCTTCAAATTTTTAAACAAATTAGGTATTTTAAAACGTTATCGCCCTATGCCTACAGCTATACTCGCCGCGAGAATGCGTCATGAGGTAGCCACTGCTACTAAAGGAATACATATTTTTACCCTTGATGAAATCTTTTTTTGATTGACACATTAGCTATTTTTTTATGCTTTGCACCAAAATAAAATGCTTATGAATAACAACATTATAACTTTACTATTAGTAGCTATGGCAGTGATACACTCAGCAAAAGCACAACAAACAGAAGACCTTACCTTACAAGGGGCTAAAGGTAAATTAGCAGCCACCCTGCAAATGCCTAAGATAGAGAAAGGCAAAGAGGTGCGAATGGTGATTATCTGTCACGGCTTTGGTTCTAATAAAGACAGACCCCTATTGCGCACTATCGCCGACAAACTGCAAGAGGGAGGTATCGCCAGTATCCGTTTCGATTTCAACGGCTGTGGCAAAAGCGAAGGTCGTTTTCAAGATATGACCGTACTCAACGAAATTGAAGACGCTAAAAAAGTTATCGCCTACGCCCAAAAACTCCCTTGGGTGAGTGGCATCAGTATCGTAGGACATTCACAAGGGGGTGTAGTTGCTTCGATGGTAGCCGGTCAGCTGAAAAAAACTATCAAAAGCGTAGCTCTTTGTGCCCCTGCAGCAGTATTGCGCGACGATGCGCTACGTGGCACCACACAAGGCGCTACTTACGACCCTCATCATATCCCTGAATATATCGATCTCCCCCGAGGATTGCGTATGGGGCACGACTATATCGCCACAGCTCAAACGCTCCCTATTTACGAAATTGCCAAAGAGTACAAAGGACCTGCCCTTGTTATTCACGGCACTTGGGATGTGGTAGTCCCCTATACCTATGGCGAGCGCTACCACCAAGGGTACAAGAACAGTCGATTAATACTCCTTCCCCAAGTAGACCACAGCTTTACTTCTGAAGAAGCCCGCATCAAAGCTGCTACCGAAATTACAGAGTTTATAAAAAAATATTAGAAAGAACTTTAGCTATGTTTTTTAAAAATATTTTAGAAAAAATATCCAATTTGTTGGGTATGAACACGCCTAAAAAGAAACCTACCTCCTGCTGGGTCTTTTACGCCAAAGAAGAATGCATCGGAGGCAGTCCCTATCCTTTGGAAGACTTCCAAAAAATAATGAATAACTATACCCAACTAAACGACCATAATACCGAACTGCTACTTGGGACAATCCGTGAAAAGGATACCTCAGGGATGATTTCTATTTGTTTGGAGGAGAGCAGTTTTCTCGTAGAAAGTTACGCTTGTTTTATCCCTCAAAGCATTATATTTGAAGATATTAACGAAAATGTACGCTATGCTATCTGTCGTGTTAAGGACAAATGCGAGTGGGTGCGATATGCCTATTTTATCTCTGACAAAAAAGGTCATAGATCGTATGATTATATAGGAAAAAACGATCCTGTAACCGATAGCAGCACCATCGAACGACTCAAAAAACGCCTTGCTGTTTATGTAGATTTACAAATCGCCTTATTGAAAAAGCAAGAGGGCAAAGGAGAAATAGCTCCTCAAAACATTCAAATATCCAAAAAGTTCCAGAAAGAATGGCTGTCATTGGCAGACTTACTCTCCATTCCCTCTCGCGCTGCCAATAGAATCTGTATGAGTGTATTAGGCGAAGAAGATCTACCCGATGCTTTCCTTTCCGAGATGATAGCCTCAAACTACTTGCAGGTAATTGATTGGAAAACAGAAGCAGAAGATGTCGTCTATAACTACAATCTGCTAAGTAAACAGCTAAAAGGCAAAGAAATAGACTTGGAAATAGACAACAACACGCCTCCCGATGAGGTGTTTCAGCTCTTGGCAGCAAAAAGTGAATTTGCTTTTTATCAAATAGATATAGGAGGCGATAGTTATATCATAGGGCTTTGTCCAAAAGAAAATGCAGAAGCTGCGCAGCGTCAGTATAGCGTATTGTTTTCGATGTTAGAGGATGAAGCAAGTGTTATATTTATATCTTAACAAAACGATAGTTTATAAAAATGCAAAATAGTAAATCCCCACTTGTAGAACAACTTATCAGTGGGGATTTTTTTATAATTTACATATTTACTAATTATTCGTACTTTTGTCCTTTCAATAAACTACTTTTCTAAAATGAACACCTTCGCAGCCTTAGACTTTGAAACCGCTAATCAATACCGCAGCAGTGTTTGCAGTATCGGACTCGTTTTTGTAGAAAACAACGAGATTGTCGATACTTATTACCAACTGATAAAACCAGCTCCTAACTATTATTCCCCTTTCTGTACCCAAGTACACGGACTTTCGCAGTACGACACCGAAAAGGCTCCTCTCTTCCCTGAAGTATGGAAAGAAATACTACCAAAAATAAAAGATTTACCCCTTGTAGCTCACAATAGTATGTTTGATGAAGGCTGTTTGCGGGAAGTATTAGCTTATTACGCGCTCCCACAGCACACCAATCCTTTCTTTTGCACTTTGAGAGCAGCGCGCAAGAGCCTCCCACAGCTTGTGAATCATAAGTTAGACACTGTATCCGCTTATTTTGGCTTTGAACTCAAGCAACATCACCACGCCTTAGCCGATGCCGAGGCTTGCGCACATATTGCTTTAGAACTTTTCAAGTGAGATTTTGCCATTACGATTAAAACATTATAAACCTTAAACTGCCCGTGGGGCTCACACTATGAATATAGAAGAATTTAGAGACTTTTGCCTATCCCTGCCTGATACGTATGAGA